>JAGQGU010000041.1 GCA_020432165.1 Thermomicrobiales bacterium | reverse complement strand
TCATGCGGGAAGTGTTACCCATGTCCTGTCGTCAAACAAGTACCGTCGCGAAGCTCTCTGCAAAGCCCATCGCCACGAAGCCGATGGAGCGTGTGAACATACCGATCGAGATCAGGATCTTGGGGCCGATTCTATCCGCCAGCACTCCGAAGATGGTGGTGAGACCTTGTTGGGTGAACTGACGGATAGCCAGAATGATGCCGATTGTGCCTGCTGCCCAGCCGAGGTGATCCACATAGTGCACCGCCACCAGCGGGATGATCATGAAGAATCCACCCCAACTGAGAAAGGAACTGCACATGAGGACAAAGAGTCCGCGCTGACGCTCACGATCCGAGAGTTCCTCTATTGTCAGCAGTTTCGCCACGTGATGCATCCTTCAAGCTATCGAGCTTGCATCACTTAGCCATGACGAAAAGAGGCTGTCAAGAGGATGAGAGCACGTGCATGACGAACCTATACATAGAATCCTTCACGCAGGTTGATGCCATACTCCAGCCAGGCTTTCATGGCGGCGAGCATACCGGTCCAGCCGACACAATTTCCAAAGGCAGCTTCATATCCCTGCTCGGAATCGTCCCAGCCGTATTCGATGATCTCAACCAGCGTGCGATCGTCCTCCAGCGGGGTAAAGGTCATTTCCACGGTCGTCATGGCATTGCTGCCGTCTTCCGTCGACGAAATCGTGCCTTCGGCGGCCTGCCAGCGCAGTACAATCTTTTCGTCCGGAATCACTTCTTCAATCCATACCGGGAATGCTCCAGGAAAGTCGTGGAAGTCCCACATGACGGTTGCCCCGGTCTCAATCCGACCCTTGGCTCCGCCCGTGGTGAAGAAGTGGGATAGATGCTCCGGATTCGCTACTGCCTCAAACACCTCATGTACGGGTTTGGCGATACGACCGGCGACGTTGAATCGAACTTCCATCTCTCGTTCCTTTCAGATCAATGAAAATGTTATATACTTGTAACATGATACACGATGATCAGGACGATACCATCTTTCGTGCCCTCAGTCACCGCACTCGCCGCCAACTACTGGATGCATTGAAAGCAGGTCCGCTCACGACCGGTGCCCTTTGCGATCAGCACCCGGAGCTGGATCGCTGCACGGTGATGCAGCATTTGGCGGTGCTCACCGATGCCAATCTCGTCATCATCGAGCGCCGCGGCAGAGAGCGTTGGAACTACCTGAACGTCATTCCCATCCAGCAGATCCATCAGCGCTGGATCGGTGCCTTCGCGGGCTATACCGCAGACAAGTTGGGTCATCTTGAGCAGTCGCTCGCCGAAACGGGAGCAGATGCTGCCAGGCAACGTATCGCCGAGATAATCCCCGGATAACACTCAGGCCTCTGCCAGCCGATGCTGATCCGCGCGATCCCGACCTCCCCAGCCAAGACACCAAACCAAAAGGATCACTTCTCCTACAAACGCGAACTCCGTGAGGGCAAGTGGGTTCTCGGGACGTAGTACCTGACTGACGGCATCCAGCGTGTAGCCAATCCCGGAGACCACAACGAGAACACCGATCCACTTCGGGATGGTTCGCAACACAGCAAAACCCACAAATACCAGGTGAAGGCCGATAAAGAAGAGACCGAGTTCCCAGAACGCATGAAACCGAGCCTCATCCACCGGTGCCATCAGGAACCCGGCTGCAGCCACAAAAACAGCCCCATAGGCAATTCTGAGAGCCGCCGCAATCGCAGCAAAGATTGGTTCAGAACCTCTAAAAAGGTAAAACAGCGCCACCGCGGCTATGACATCAAGAGCAGACACCACGAGGACCGTCATTGCTGCAATCTCGAACTGGCCACGAGGCAATGCAAGCAGCAGACCCAGCGGCGACAAAATCGCCATCAGTAGCAGAGATATGCCTGCTATCAGGGAAGGTATTCTTAGAGATGCTGACATAGAAAATTCTCCGCTTCCTATCGAAAAGATGCAACTCGGTCGCCATGTAGTTGGCGGCTGATACCAGTAATCATCATTATCGTACTTTGTACTATATAAATCTACGATACTCTTGTGCACATGACAACGCCGAGAGCTCCGCGAAATTCACTGACACGAGAAAGAGTCATCGTTGGCGCACGCGCGCTGGCCGACGCCCGTGGCTTGGAGGCACTCACGATTCGCGCATTGGCAACACACCTTGGCGTGAAACCAATGTCGATCTATCACTATGTCGCGAACAAGGAACAGCTTCTGGATGCGCTGGTTGACTCGGTGTTCGAGGAGTTTCACCTGCCCCAACCGGATGGCGAATGGCGAAGCGAGCTCGCAAACCGATCCCGGTCTGTACGCGATGTCGTGACCCAACATCCATGGGCGTTAGCGATTATGGAGACACGCACACACCCCGGCCCGGCAAATCTCAACGGGCATGAGGCAGTTCTGGAGGTTCTTCATCGCGCAGGATTCACCGTAGAAGCTGCCGCCCACGCATATGCAATCCTGGACGCGTATGTTTTCGGTTTTGCCCTCCAGGACGTCATGCTTCGATCAATCCAGCTCGACACATCGGCCGCTGAACTTCGAGAAGAGATCGACCTCCGCAATCATCCACGCCTCGGGGAGATGGCTGAGTTCTATGTCCATGCATCCTCGTATCCACTGGATGGAACGTTCGAACTCGGTCTCGAACTCGCACTGGACGGCATCGGGCAACTCCGAACTCATATCGATACGGAATCGCTACCATCGAAAGCAGATGCGGAATAAGGCACACTTCAGCTGGCAACTTATCGCCGTGGATATGAGTTACCGGGTGCCATCGTGTTCGATTCCGATACAGCATTTCTCATCGTGGATATCTTCGGTATTTTCGTTGGCGCTGCCACCGGTGCGCTCACGGGTATCAAACTCCGCTACGACATCATGGGCATCTGGTTTCTGGCGCTTGTGACCGGTCTTGGTGGCGGTATCATCCGCGATACGATGCTCCAGATCGGCCCTCCGCTGGCGCTGACCAATCCCTTTTATCTGCCGACCGTGATGGCCGCAACGATCATCGTCGCCATCTGGGGCCGACACATTGGGCAGTTGCGCAAGACCATCACGACACTGGATGCAATTGCACTTGCGAACTTCGCCGTGGCGGGTACACTCCGCTCGGTCGATGCCGATCTCTCGTATTGGGCTGCAGTTCTGCTCGGCATTATGACCGCCGTTGGTGGTGGGATTATGCGCGACATGATGATCGGTACTTCACCCGCTATTTTCCATCGGGCCGAACTTTATGGTTTGGCGGCGCTTGGCAGTTGTCTCTCCGTCCTGCTTCTGTACTGGCTCGGTCTGGGGCGCGAGCTCACTATCGTTGCCAGTGTGGGTGTTGGTGTCTTTCTTCGGCTGGGCAGCCTTCGTTGGGGCTGGATGAGCTGGGAGCCACGGCAAATCTAGACACGTTGTTCGCTTTTCACTTCACGATGTGTAGAATCAGTGCCGTTTGCTACTTGCCAAAGTGAATACCCTCTCCCACACTGTAGTCAGCACACCTTCTTGAATATGGCTTCACTTTTGAGGCGAGGCCGCAGGTGCGATGTCCTTTTGATGCCACATGAAGTGGTGAGGAGAAGTAGGAAATGAGAGACGACGTTTTCCGAAAGCAGCTCGATCGACGTACCGCGTTGAAGGCAGGCGCTGCAGGTGCAGCGGCTATCGGTGCCAGCCGACACCTTGGCGCTTCCGCGCAGGACGCATCACCGGCAGCCGGTAGTGGATTCAATGTCGCTGATCTCCAGGTGAGTGGCGATGTCGAAATTGAGTATTGGCAGTACGAGTACGCCTCCAAGACCGAACTCGTGAACACCTTGATTCCCGAGTTTGAGGCAGCCAATCCTGGCATCACTATCAAGCACGTGAACTTCCCGTATGACGATTTCCGCCAGCAGGTTGCCGCCGCCGTTCAGGCCGGCGAAGGCCCGGATGTGCTCAATGTTTACTTCGGCTGGATTCCGGCGTATGTGCAGCAGCAGTTCTTGCAGCCGCTGAATGCCGAGTGGTTCCCGCACGAAGTCATTGAGTCCGACTTCTTCCCGATGATTGCCGCCGGTAAGGTCAAGGAGGATTATTACGCCCTTCCGACCGCCGTTCGCACATTGGCGCTCTTCTGCAATATGGATCATCTCGGGGCTGCTGGTAAGGAGCCACCGACAACGTGGGATGAACTGGTCGATGTTGCTATGGCCACAACGCAGAAGGATGGCGACAACTTCGAGGTCGTTGGTTTCACCTGGGATATCGGCGGCCAGGGTCACAACTGGTGGCGAGAGGCGTTGATTCGCCAGAATGGCGGTTTGCCGACCACCGAGGACAATCGTACGCTGCAGTGGACGACAGCGGAAGCGATTGAGGCATTCAACTATCATGTCGCCTTCCTGACCGAGCATGGCGTAACCCAAAATGGCTTCGAGACCGACGGTCCGACCGCCTTCCAGAACGGTAAGGCTGCCCTCCATGTGGACGGTTCCTATCGCGTTGGTACGTATACAGCAAATGCTCCTGATCTCAACTACAAAGTTGTGCCACTTCCAGCGAACAAGGATCAGGCCAGTTTTGCCAGCTTCTGGGCGAACACCATCACCCGCAATGCCGCCGATGGCGACAAGGCGATCGCGGCCGCCAAGTGGATCGATTTCCTCGCCAGCGAAGATGTGATGAAGCGCTGGACACCAGCCGTTGGCGAACTCCCGGCTCGCTCTGCACTGGCTGAAGACCCCGATTTGCTGGCCAACGAAAAGGTTGCGCCGTTCATCGAGTCGCTGCCATTCAGTTATGCCACGTTCATGGTGAACGAGGCGGATCTGCGCCAGGCTGTGATCGATGCCTATGACAATGTCACGCTGGCTGGCCTTGATCCTGAAGCGGCCTTGCAGGAAGCACAGGACAAGATTCAGGCGCAGTTGGACGAGTATTGGGCATCACTGGATGCATAGACGTTCATGGCGGGGGTTTGTGCGATCCATACCTGAAGTGTGGGCCTGCGCCATTCGTTAAGTACGTGAATCGATCGGGTGCCGGCAGTCGTCCTGCCGGCACTCTCACATCGGCGGTGATACATGCACCTCACGCTGGAACGGCGAAAGTGGCTTTGGGGTTACGCCTTTATCGCCATCCCATTCCTCTTTTTCCTGGCTGTTCGTATCGGTCCAACCCTCTATGCCTTCTGGGTGAGCTTCCATCAATGGGATCCCATCGCCCTTGATCGTCCATGGATAGGTCTGGACAACTATCGCGATCTCGCCCAGGACAAGGTTTTCTGGAAAGCCATGCGGAACACGTGGATCTACGTGTTAATCGGCGTTCCGCTTGGTCTGAGTATTAGCCTGCTTATCGCACTGGGACTCCAGCAGATCGTCCGTTGGTCAGGATTCTTCCGTGCGCTCTATTTCATTCCCTATGTCACATCGTTGGTGGCTGTTGGTTGGGTTTGGCGCTGGATGTATATGCCGAATGGTCTCATCAATGAGGTGCTCGGCTTCTTTGGCATCCACGGGAACAACTGGCTGGGAAATCCCGCCACTGCGATCTACGCCATTATCATCACCACCGTTTGGCAGGGCCTGGGTTTTCAGGTCGTCATTTTCCTCGCCGGGCTCGAGAGTATTCCCCAGGACTACACCGATGCCGCCGCCGTGGATGGTGCTACCGGCTGGCAGATCTTCCGACATATCACCATCCCGCAGCTGAATCCCACCATTGTCTTTTTGGTGGTGACTGGTGTTATTAGCAATCTCCAGGTCTTCACGCAGGTCCGCTCCATGAGTAGCCAGGGTACGGGTGGGCCACTCAATAGCACGATTTCGATTGTGCTCTACGTCTACCAGAAGGCATTTCAGAGTCTACCCAGCAAGATGGGGTATGCCAGCGCCATGACCGTGGTGCTCTTCTTTATCATTCTGGCGATCACCGTGGTACAGCTCAAAGTGCTGCAGAGAGATACGGACTAAGCCATGCAAGTACAAACAGCAACAGGCATCAGCAGCCTCTCGACCACCGCCCAGAAACAGGTGGATCGCAATAAACGCAGACGCAAGTTCAGTCAGATTGCGCTCGTGGTCGTGCTGCTTCTCGGCGGGTTGATGATGATCTTCCCCTTTGTGTGGATGATTAGCAGCTCGTTCAAACGCCCACAGGATATCTATTCCCTCTCGTTGATTCCGCCGGTTTTCACCCTGGACTCCTACCGCACCGTACTCAACGACACCAGTTATGTGCGCTGGTTTACCAATAGCTTGCTGATCGCGACGATCACGACCCTCAGTGTCGCTTTCTTCGATTCGTTGGCTGGCTACACATTGGCGAAATTCAAGTTCCCGGGCGCAACCATCATCTTTGTGCTCATTCTCAGCACGCTCATGGTTCCGACCGAAATGCTGGTGATCCCGTGGTACATGCTCAGCATTGAACTCAGGTGGACGGATTCCTATTGGGGCGTCATGTTCCCGGGCGTTATCAGTGCGTTCGGTGTCTTCCTGATGCGACAGTTTTTCATGGGTGTCCCGAACGAGCTGTTGGATGCGGCACGCATTGACGGCTTCAATGAGTTCCGTATCTTCTGGAAGATCGCCCTGCCACTGGTCAAACCCGCCGTGGCGGCGCTCTGCATCTTTACCTTCCTTGGTAACTGGAATGCCTATATCTGGCCACTGATTGTGATTCGCTCGGAGGAGATGCGCACACTGCCAGTTGGTGTCGCCTTCTTCTCTTCCGAAAATGGTGCCCGGTTTGACTTGATCATGGCAGCGGCATCGTTGGCGACGATTCCGGTGATCATCATCTTCATCATCTTCCAGAAGCAGATCATCAAGGGCATTGCGCTCGCGGGTCTGAAAGGATAATCATGGCAAACGCACCATCGTTTCCCCACCCGGCCTATGCTCGCTATGTATTGGAACCGCAGTTTGAGGAGAGCAAGGAACATATCTTCGACAACATGATTGCCGCCAATGTTGCGCATACCATCATGCTCTTTGAGAGCGGCATTTTGGATAAGCAACAGGCTGCGCCATTGCTGCAGGCCCTCATGCGCATAGGTGAGGAGGGTGTCGACCGCTTCACCTATCAGCCGAACGTAGAGGATCTCTTCTTTGCTGTGGAAGGTCGACTCATTGAGTTAACTGGTCCCGAGATTGGCGGCAATCTGCAGATCGCGCGCAGCCGTAACGATCTCGCTGCCGGAATGAGCCGCATGATGCTCCGGCATCGTATCATCGCCAGTCAAGTGGCCATTCTTGAACTCCGCACCAGTCTTGTTGCTTTGGCGAGGAAACATACGGATTCGTTGATGCCGGGCATCACCCACACCCAGCCCGCGCAACCGACGACATTGGCGCATTTCCTGCTTGGGGTAATCGGTCCATTGGAGCGTGACTTCGCACGGCTCCAGCGAGCGCTGGAGCATACCAACCAAAGCTCCTTCGGCGTGGCCGCATTTACCACCACCAGCTTCCCCATTAGTCGGGAGACTGTGGCGGAACTCCTGGGTTTTCCGGTGATTCTCGAGAATGGCTACGATGCTATTGGCGCGGGTGATCACATCATGGAAACAGCGATGGCGATGACGAACTGCGTCGGCTCGTTGAGCCGGTTCGTTCATGACCTGCTGGTGTGGAGTCGCGCGACGGAAGGTTTGCTCAAGATCGACGATGCCTTCATCCAGATCAGCTCGATCATGCCCCAGAAGCGGAATCCGGTTGTGCTGGAACATATTCGCACCCGCATCAGCTGGGTGTATGGCGAAGCCACCGCCGTGCAAACCATGATCCACTCTGCTGCCGGCGGCGATACTAACGATGTCGAAGATCCCATCTTCATCGCCATGAATCGTTGTTTCGATGCGTTCGAAGCCGTGGTGAATCTGTTGGATGCCGTCGTCACCACCGCGAACTTCAATACCGAACTCATGGCGGAGCGCGCGTATCAGGGACATATGACCACCACTGCGCTCGCGGATGCGTTGGTGCAGGAGTATGGGATTGCTTTCCGGTCCGCGCACTCGATCGTTTCCGGGCTGGTTAACCTCTCGGTGGCGACGAAAACACCGATCAATGCCGCTATGGTGCACCAGGTTAGCGCCGAGGTGCTGGGCACACGGCTCGAAGTCTCTGAGGAGTTCGTGCAGCAGGCCCTTGATCCGCGTAACTTCATTGCGGTCCGCACCATCTATGGTGGATGTGCTCCGGAAGCTACATCAGCGGCACTTGATAGCTGCCTGGCCAGGATTGCTACCGATCAACAGCAGGTACGAACGACGCTCGATGTTATCAGCGCTGCCGATGCAGAACGCTCCGCCCGTATGACGAAGATTATGGAGAGGACAGGATCATGAGAATCGAAGCGCGACTTGAAGAAATGGGATTGGTGTTACCGGCACCGGGCAGTTACAAGCCAAGCGTGGAAGGACCTCCGATCCCCGTGCTTGTGCGCGGGAATGTGGCTTACGTCAGCGGTTGCTCCGCGCGGAATCCCGATGGTAGCAGCTATCCGTGCAAGGGTGTGATTCCGACACAGGTGACACCGGAAGAGGGACACGAGGCTGCCCGCCTGACCGCCCTGACCATTTTGAGCGAACTCAAGCGTGCCATCGGCGATCTGGATCGTATTACTGCCTGGCTGAATGTGATCGGTTTCGTGCATTGCGCACCGGATTTTGCGCGCACCAGTTACGTTATCAGTGGCTTCAGCGATTTCATCATTGATCTGTTTGGTCCGGAAATCGGCACCCATGCCCGCAGCACACCTGGTGCCGCCAGCCTGGCTGGCAACGCCGCTGTGATTATCACGGCTATGGTGGAGATTGACGGGTAGGTGGTTCGACGAGACAGCCTACATACGAAGGTCATATCTCACGTAGGGGTCGATCCCGAACGGGTATCGACCCTGATCTCCGGACCAACGCATTCGGGCGGATACTCTGCGCCTTCGGCTTCGAGATCCGCCCCTACGTATGATGCCCTGGCAAGCTGACTCATCACCCCATCTCCTCCAGAAACGCATCCCGGATCGGAACCAAAAGTGGATGGGTGATCGTCTGACGAGCCATATCACTGAATCCATCGACTGGTGCGTTGGGGAAGCGGCCCGCATAAATGCGACTCTGGATGAAGACCTCCAGGCGATCAACCTCCTTCACGAAGCGTGCTTCTGCGGAGATCTGTGCTTCGTATTCGTGCCACAGGTTTTGCCAGTGTGTTGTGGCGGTGTCCCGCACGAGTGTCAGCAGATGAGCCGCCGCCGTTTCCTCAAGCGCACGTTTGCGTGCCGCATTCTCGGGCGAGCGTTGTAAACGCACAGAAAAGAAGGTGCGCATCGCGTCTGGATCGGTCGGGATATCCTCGGGATCATAGGGTGGTAGATCACCGGCTATCGCCTCCGCAGTGTCATGGATCATCGCCAACTGCAGTACTTTGTTCGCATCCAGCGAGGTATCGCTCTGGGCAGCCGTCCAGGCAATCAGCATGACAAAGAAGCAGTGATCGGCCACCGATTCTGCCTCGGCAGCGGGAATACCCCGATCAAGCCAACCTGTGCGGTGAATGTCTTTCAGGTGGTAGAGCGTTGTCCAAAGATCACGTTCAGTCATGTCACTATCCGCGCTACAATGCCGCCAGCAGATTCGTCTTCACGAAAGGTACCTTACGATGTCCGTAACATGGCAGGATGTTCAGGCCGCGAGCGATCGTATCGCGGGGGTTGCGCATCGCACACCGGTGCTCACATCCACCACCGTCGATGATCGCACCGGAGGCCAACTCTTCTTTAAGGCTGAGAACTATCAGCGTATGGGCGCCTTCAAGTTCCGTGGAGCCTATAACGCGATTAGCCAGTTCACACCTGCACAGATGCAGACAGGTGTGATCGCGTTTAGCTCGGGCAATCACGCGCAGGCGATCGCGCTGGCGGCGCAACTCCTTGGGACCAAAGCAACGATCGTGATGCCGCAGGATGCTCCGCCGAACAAGCTCGCCGCTACCCGCGGGTACGGTGCTGAGGTGGTCCTCTACGATCGCTATTCCCAGGATCGGGAGGCGATTGGCGACCGTATCGCTGCCGAGCAGGGTGGCACGGTAATCCCGCCGTACGATCATCCTCACATCATCGCGGGTCAAGGCACCGCGATCAAAGAACTCATTGAGGAAGTAGGGGAGCTTGATATCGTCATCACCTCGCTTGGCGGCGGTGGCTTGCTTGCGGGTACCGCAATTGCGACCCATGCGCTCTGCCCGGCGGCCAGCATTTTTGGCGTGGAGCCAGCCGCTGGTAATGATGGCCAACGTAGCTTCCGGAGCGGCGAGATCGTAACGATTCAGACGCCAAAGACGATTGCAGATGGTGCGCAGACGCTTCACCTCGGCAATATCACCTTCCCCATCATTCAGGAGCATGTGACGGACATTGTCACGGCCACCGATGATGAGATTCTGGATGCCATGCGCTTCCTGGCCTATCGCATGAAGACGGTGGTGGAGCCCACAGGTGCGCTGCCGCTGGCGGCGATCTTCAACGGACAGATCGATGTACGTGGAAAGCGCGTGGGCATTATCCTCAGCGGCGGAAACGTTTCTGACAAGATTCTTGCCATTAACTGATCGAGGCGCTCCATATGGAGCGCCCCGATGAATGATCTCTCTTGTGAGGGATTAGTTGTTGTCGTCGCCCTGCACCACAGTGTGGACCAGACTGGCGACAGCACCACCGAGTAGCGGACCCACCAGATAGAGGGTGACGTTGGACATGTGATCGCCGATGTTGGCGATATCGAAGAGTAGCGGGCCAATACCCACGGCTGAATTAAGAGCCGCACCGGAGATATTGCCAACGGCCATCGCACCGACAACGACGGTGAGACCAATGGCCAGACCGTAGTACTGGTTGCCATCGACCTTCTTCGGCAGTGCCACCTGGCAAACGGTGTAAACGAGCAGGAAGGTGAAGACGGCTTCCGCAAGCACAGCCTTACCCCAGCTCACACCATCGGCCGCGCCGGGGATGAACTTGGTATCCAGCAGGGTGTACACCAGCGCTCCTGCCGCGATACCGCCGAGAAGCTGCGCGACCACATAACCGCCGAACTCCACGGGCGAAAGCTTCTTTTGCATCAGCATCGCCAGCGATACGGCCGGATTGTAGTGACCGCCCGAAATATGAGCACCGCCATAGATTGCCAGCGCCAATGCGGCGGCGGCGGCAAAGCCACCACCCATACCAGCGGCGCTGATCAGAAAGAACGCACCGATAAACTCGACCAAAAGTTTCCTGTTCACAGAATGTGACTCCTCCAGATAAACGAAAGGACGTTGAACCCCAACGTCAACGCCCCTCGTTTAGTGTATCTGGTACGGATTCGTATCGCTACCCCGGGAACCATTGCTCGATGAACGCAACAAATTCAGCGAAGGCCACTTCACGTGCTTCATGGTCGCATTCAATGTAGTGCAGCAAATGATTAGCGAATCCGATAACATCATCTGCATCGGGATCTCGTGCACCATTGATAGCCGCGAAATGTACCCCAGCCAGACTGGCAGTACGTTTATTGCCATCCACCCAGGGATGGGCGAGAGCGATACGCGTGGCCAGATGCACAGAGAGTTCTGGTGCCTCGGCGTTCATGTACCAGGCGAGTTGTTTTGTTTGTGCGACTGCACTCTCCAGCGATTCTGGCCTTACAAGTGCGGTCGCGGGTTGGTCAGACATCTCCATAGCAGCTTCGTGGAGAGCAACGATGTCCATCACTGTCAGGAATCTGAGTTGCTCCACTGCTACTTATCCTTCAGGTACTTCATCATCAAAGTGAGCGTCTCTCGATTGCGATCGTTGAACGCCTGGAGCTCAGCATTGAGCACTGGTTTCATTTCGAGCAATGTGTGATCGGACGCGATAAAGTCTCCTTCTTTGGCGCCGAGTCGTTCGACCTCTGCCTTGGGGACGGTGATAACGTAACTATTACCGACTTTACGTAGCTGCTGGGTGACCATCATTGACCTCCATAGATAGGTTGCATATCAACGGTAGTGGCGACCTTGACGCCATTCGTTCCGAGAAAAGACTCCTCAAGGAGGTCTCGCGGCGGATGGTAGACCCGCTCCTCGCAAGCGACGGTACGTCGCGGCGAGTTGGGCGGGTTCAAGTAGCCGTCCTGCGCAGAATTCCGGCGTAGGTGGCGGAATTGACGCCCATCGAGTACTGGAACCCGGGCAACTCGCGCAGCTTCGCTGCTGCGAGGCCCGAGTCTACCCCGTCGCTGCAGCACCGCTATCCATTTTCTCGGTACAGGTGCCTTCATGGTCGCCCCAGTAATGGGGTTAACCACAATGGCCACCACCAGCTACAGTATATACGGTATTCCTTGTTATTGATAGTCGGCTTCCACCGCCACCGGGAAGTTCACCGAGCGTGCGATGAAGCACATATGGTGCGCCTCCTCATGGAGAGCATCGGCTTCCTCACGACGGGAGATATCCGCTAGCGTAATCCGCGGATGCAGGACCACTTCGGTAAACTCGCCGCTGCCATCACGATGCTCCTGCATGATACCGCTGGCGGCATCCTCATACGCAGTGACGACAATGCCATGCTTCGCGCAGAGGCCGAGATACCAGAGCATATGGCATTGGCTTAGCGCGACCACCAGGAACTCTTCCGGGTTCCAACGCGCAGGATCCCCGCGAAAGGCGGGATCGGAGGAGCCGACAATCGTCGGCTTCCCCTCGGCGCTGATTTCATGGCTACGGGAGTAGGCCGCTGGCGAGGCTGTACCAGTGCCGGTATTGCCCGTCCAAATGACATTCACCTGATAGGTATGATTCTTCTCGCTCATTCGCTTCGTACCCTGTCCATCACCGAGAGTCGCTGCACGTAGTGTCGACCCTGCTCCGTCAGCACGACGTTGCCATTTGCTCGTACCACCATACCGCGATCAACCGCCCGGCCGATAGTGCGCATTGCCTGATCCGGATTCCAGTGCAACGCGGCACCGATATGACCGAGGCTGCTTTCGCTGTACTCATCGGCAGTGCGTTCGTGCGTATAGAGATGCATTACGAGCATATCGAGTGCGAATCGTTGCCGGTTAAGATGCGCCTGCCGACGCTGCGCCACCAATCCCTGTTGTGGGGAGAAGAGGAGTGCCAGAGCGAAGAAGAGACCGGCCATGGTGACGATACCGCCCGCGATCGAGCCATCGATCCACATCGCCAGCCAGTAACCGCCAATTGCAGCCAGTGCACCGATGATGGCGCTGCCAACCATCATCTCGATCAGACGATCGGTGAGCAAATAGGCCGTTGCCGCTGGCACGATGACGAGTGCAACCACCAGAATCGCCCCTACCGCGGTGAACGCGCCGACGGTGGTGATGCTGAGCAATAGCATCAGCAGGTAGTGGATGAGGATCGGATTGAAACCGAGTGATTGTGTCAACGCCGGATCGAAGGTGCTGATTTTCAGTTCCTTATAGAGCAGGGTGAGCACCCCGATATTGACGATCAGCAGAATACTCATGACCCAGAGCGATTGTGGACCAAGATCGTCGCCCCCAATAACCAGCCGCTCGAACGCGCTGAACTCGATGTTGCCATAGAGAATTGCATCGGTATCGAGGTGGACATTGCTGAAATAGCGCGAGATCAGGATTGTTCCGAGCGCAAACATTGCCGGGAAGACGATTCCCATCGCTTCCGAGCCACCCACCCGACGTGTGCGCTGCAGTGCTTCTACCAGCGAAACTGTCAGGATCGCAGCACCAGTCGCGCCAACAGCGCCTACCAACAGATTAGGGCTATTCGCCAACCAGTAACCGAAGACGAGTCCGGGCAAAATCGCGTGACTGATTGCATCGGTCATCATGGCCATACGACGCAGAATCAGAAAGGTGCCAGGCAGGGCGCACGCCATCGCGCAGAGGATGCCGGTGAGAAGAATGACAGTGCCACTGGTCATGACGGGCGCTCCCCACTTTCCAGCGCCGCCTGAAAGGCAGCTCTTCGGGCGCGGTTCCGCCACCACTCCGCTACAATCCCATGCCGGGGAGCGAAGAGAATCGAGGCGACCACTATGATCGTCAATGTCAGGATGATCGAGGGACCGGTCGGCAAGTGGCTTGCCTGCACGCTAATAACCGCACCGATCAGACCGGCGAGTCCACCAAAGAGTCCACTGAGCATCAGCATCGTGCGCAGATTATCGGTCCATTGGCGGGCAGCCGTACCGGGGCCAATGACCATAGCCGCCATCAGGACCACGCCGACCGTCTGCAGGCCGATCATGACAGCCACGACCAGCAAACTGGTCAGCGCAAGATCGAGTCGGCGTTGCGGCAGGCCGAGACTGGCCAGAAATTCGGGATCGAAGCTGAGCAGTTTGAACTCCTTGTAGAAGAGCACAACGATCGCGAGTGACGCCGTACCCAGGATAGCGAAGGTCCAGACATCCCGCGCGATCAGCGAGGCGGCCTGCCCGAAGAGATACTTGTCCAGTCCCGCCTGGTTGGCATTGTTGGTTTGTTGAATATAGGTGAGGAGCAGGATACCGACGCCGAAAAAGACACTCAGAACAACACCGAGCATGGTGTCTTCGCTGAGTTTGGTGGCATTGACGGTGCGCAGCAGAATCCACGTACCGATCCAGCCTGCGATTCCGGCACCGATCAATAGCACCAGGCTCTCGCGACTCCCTGTGATCATGAACGCAATGCAGATGCCGGGGAGGGCGGCGTGACTGAGTGAATCTCCCAGCAATGCCTGCTGCCGCAGGACGGCGAAGGCGCCGAGCACTCCCGCGACAATACCGAGGAGCATGCCGCCAAGTGCGACATTGCGGAGCGTGTAATCGAAGATGAGATCATGCAGCGTGCTCATGAGGCGGCGACCTTTGTCCGCGCGGACTTGCTCGGACCATAGGTTCGTTCGATATTCTCGGTGGTAAAGGTTTCGGCCATCGGTCCGCTGGCGATCTTCTGCACATTCAGAAGCACGACGTGATCAAAGTAATTTGGTGCGCTGTCCAGATCGTGATGGACCACTACAACGGTTTTGCCATGGTCACGCAGACTCTTGAGCAGTTCGATGATCGCGGCTTCGGTACGGGCATCCACCCCCACAAACGGTTCATCCATGAAATAGAGCTGGGCATCCTGCACCAGTGCCCGTGCCAGAAAGACCCGTTGTTGCTGACCTCCGCTGAGCTGACTGATCTGCCGATCGGCGAAGTCCGCCATCCCCATCTGATCAAGTGCCGCCAATGCCCGCTGTTTCTCGGCTTTACCGGGTCGTCTGATCCAGCCCAACTGGCCATAGGTTCCCATGGTGACGACATCCAGCGCGTTTGTGGGGAATTGCCAATCGACAGATCCTCGTTGGGGGACATATCCCACCAGACGTCGTTGCCGCTCGCTGGTGTGGCCGAAAATCTCCACCGTGCCTGCAGCCGGAGGAACAAGGCCCAGGATCGCTTTCATTAATGTGCTCTTGCCAGCTCCGTTTGGACCGATGATGGCCGTGAGCGAACCCGTGGGAATACTGAGATCGATATCCCACAACACCGGATCCTCGCGGTAGGCCACGGTGAGATCGTGCACCGTTACCGCTGCGCGTTCATCGATTGGATGTTGCATCTTTGTTCCCATGCCAGCTTCCTTTAGTATGCGTTCTCGCCCAGCAGGGCCTCGGTAATCGTGGTGACATTGTGGCGAATCATGCCGATGTAGGTGCCATCCGGTGTACCTGCCTCGCCCATAGCATCCGAATAGAGCTGCCCACCGATCTTCACATCCCACCCCCGTGCTTTGGTGGCGGCTTGAACTGCTTCGATGGTGGAAGGTGGAATGGATGATTCCACGAAGATTGCCGGAATCTTACGGTCGGCCAGTAACTGCGCCAGATCCTGCACGTCGCCCGCCCCCGCTTCGGTGGCAGTGCTGAGGCCCTGGAGACCAACCACCTCGACGTCGTAGCGACGACCGAAATAGTTGAACGCATCGTGCGCGGTCACCAGCACCCGGATTTCATCCGGCACAGTGGCAAGCGTCTCCATCACCCAATCGTCGAGATCGACCAACTTTTGGCGGTAGATGTTCTCTCGCTCGGTAATCGCACCCTCTTCCTCTGGCGATGTTTCCCGGAGTCCTTCGGCGATTCTCCCCGCGACGATGTTCCAGAGCGAGACATCGAACCAGACATGCGGATCCCAGGCGTCGGCACCCACCATCAATCGTTGCTCCACCGGAATGGACTCGCTGACCGGAATGGTGACGGTTGTGCCATTGTTGTGGATGCTCTCCAATGTCTCCACCATGCGTCCCTCCAGATGGAGTCCGCCGTAGAGCACCAGATTCGCATCCCCCAGGCGCACGATATCTCCCGCGCTTGGCTTGTAGAGATGGGGATCAACTCCTGGTCCCATCAGACCATCGATATAGAAGGCATCGCCGCCGATGTTTTTCGCGACATCCGTAATCATGCCGACTGTGCAGGTAACAATGGGACGCTCATCGGCGCGGGCGTGCGGTTTCTGGGTTTGCCAGATACTCAACCCGCCCGCAGCGATGACGGTGACCCCCAGCCCGATGAAGTTTCTCCGCGATGTTGTTGCCGACATTTTCCAGCCATTCATGAATCGATGATTTAGCCATAGCTAAGTCTCATATCGACAATTTAGTCTAGGCTAAAATATACGTCAAGGGGCGGGAAAGACGAGAGGGATGCGTCGAAGGTGGAGTCACCCGGAATATTGCGGTGTGATCACGATCACCACGTTCAGTAGTGAGCTCACTCACCGCGGTTTGACGCCGGTGGTAAGCGTGGCGGTTCTCATGACTCGAAAATCTGGTTGGTCGAGCAGGTATTGCTTTGTTCCCGGTGTCGTCATGTATTTCCAGAGGAGCCATTGGTCGGGTGTTACACCGGCGTCGAGAGCGAATGATTCAAGCTCATCGCCGAAATTGTTGGCCCAGACCAGCTGAAGGTGATCCCGAACGCAATCTGGTAGCGGTTGTGTGTACTCCGCGAGGTGTGTGCTGACGTGTATATCCTTCAGGCCAGCTTCGCGGAACCAATATCCCGCATTCTCATGGGAACGGTTCGGATCAAGGGGTTCACCACCGAACCAGCGCACCGAATCGGCGCGATAGAGCTTATGCTCCAGTTGCGGTAATCCGGGGAGCATCATGGCGCGATACATATTGCCGTAGAAGAACGCCAGTATTCCTCCGGGCTTTAGTACCCGCTGCAACTCGGTGATCGTTTCATACCGCTTGCCTATCATGCCTCCCCAGATGGCGTTCTCACTCCATACCCAATCGAACGTATCGCTCGCAAAAGGCAGCTCAGCAGTTGCGTCTGCCTCAAGCAGGTCGATCTCTACTCCTTGCGGAGCCGAGGCGATCCGCTCGGCAGCCAGCTCCAGTTGCTTTGTCGAGATATCGATCCCGACAATACGTGCCCCCTCTCCCATGCTCTGGGCAAGTTGCAGGAGAGGGACTCCCGCGCCGCAGCCAACATCCAGACCAACCCCACCGGACTCGAGAGTGAGTCGCTGAATGGCCTGTGCACGCGCCGGGATCATGGATTCGCTATACGCTTCCGCCAGACGGAGCATGGTTTCCTGAGAGTAGGTTCGATCCACTGATTTTCTCCTTGGTAAAGGTTGCTGGCCAATATTGCACCAGCAGGCCGGTATCCGCATGAATGACGTGCGCCTGCAGGTGATAGGCGCGGTCGATGTTCTCGGGTGTGAGTACTTCGACGGCGGGGCCGTGAGCAAACGCGACTCCCTGATCGAGGAAGAGCAATCGATCACAAAATGCCGCCGCCAGATTGAGGTCGTGGAGTACCGCGATAGTTGTGCGTCCGAGGGACTTCACATGTTGGAGTAGCTCTAACTGAAAACGGATATCCAGATGGTTTGTCGGCTCATCCAGCAGGAGTATTCGTGGCTGTTGAGCCAGTACACGCGCCAGGAGGACGCGCTGACGCTCACCACCAGAGAGTGAATTGAGCAAGCGCGATGCCAGTGGCAACGCATCCACTGCGGCCAGGCTCTCCCGCACGATACGGCGGTCGCTGTCGTTGGTGCGGGAGAACATGGTCTTGTGGGGTGTTCGACCCAGTTCAACGACTTCCTCGACGGTGAAATCCCAGCTTTGCCCATGCTCCTGGAGAAGCACTGCGATTTCCCGGGCTCGTTGTGGCGATGAGTAGCTTTTGAGATCGTCGCCAAATAACGAGATGATGCCTGAGTCCGGTGTAATCGCCCCATAGATGCAGCGCAGAATACTCGTTTTGCCACTGCCATTGGAACCGAGGATGCCCAGACATTCACCCTCGGCCACATCGAAACTGAGGCCATTGAGAACCGGGTGTTTGTCTGGTGCCCACTGGAGATTCCGGACGGAGAGCGCGGCAATTGTCATTGCGTATTCCCCAATTGAGTGCGTGCAGGCAACAGAATGAGAAAGATCGGAGCACCGATAGCGGCGGTGATGACACCAATCGGTAGTTCGGTGGGCGGAATAAGCATACGAGCCACCACATCGGCCCAGATGACAAAACAGGCACCGGTGATTGCCGCGATCGGCAATACCTTCCGATGATCTCCACCAACGATCAGTCGCGTGATATGGGGCAGAATCAACGCCACGAAACCGATGGGACCACTCATGGAGACAAGCACCCCGGTCACCAGTGCACACAGGATGATGGCCAGGAGCCGGATCCGATTGACGCGAATCCCCAGCGTGATCGCTGTTTCTTCGCCATAGGCGAGAGCGTTCAGGGTTCGCCCCTGCAGCATGAACCAACCCAACGCCACCAGCACGATCGGTGTGGAAATAGCGACGTGTTGCCAGCGCGCAGCGGTGAAGCTTCCCATCGTCCAGTGCAGCGCTCCGCGGATGCGGTCATCACCTCCGTAGAGCACGACAAAGGTGGTAAAGGATGAAAGCATCGCTGCGATCGCGACACCAGCCAGAACCAGGCGCAGAGGATTCAGCAACCCTCCCCGCCAGGCGAAGATGAAGACCGTGGCGAATGCGATGCAGGCACCGGCGAAGGCACCAATCGCGGTGCCAAATGACCCTAAAGCACCACCAGCAAGAACGATGACCGATACCGCCCCGAGGGCAGCGCCCGAACTGACGCCGATGATATATGGATCGGCAATAGGATTGCGTAGAATCGCCTGAATCACCACACCGACCGTGGCCAGACCTGCACCGGTAATGGCCCCCAGGAGTACCCGAGGTGTTCGGAGTTGCCAAACGATAGTGCGGGTTCCCGGAGATATCTCTTCCATGCTCGGCGACCATGGCGTCAATCGATTGATGAGGATACGGATAGCCTCATTTGGTCCGGCGCTGGAAGGCCCCAATCCGACCGCCAGAACAATGGAGGTCAGAAGTGCGGCCAAAAGGAGCACAGCAATCAAGAGGGGGATCGCTGTGCCACCTTTCGGCGAGGTGGAGGGGCCGGTACGTCCGGTAACCCTGGCGGATGTATGTGAATTAGTTGCCATAGAAGGCGTCGTGCATCTTCCGGATAGCATCACCGTTATGGATGGACGGCACGGTCCAGGTGGTGGAGATGACGACGATGCGATCATTCTGCACTGCGGAGAGCTGCGACATGATCGGATCTTGTTTCCAGTAGGCGATGATGTCATCCGGATCGATCGCTGCATATTGCGTGATCACGATGAAGTCAGGATCGTGCGCAAGGATCTCTTCCATGCTCGACTCTGGCATCCATGCCTCATCCAGATCACCAAAGATATTCTCTCCGCCCGCACGGTAGACGAGATCACTCAGGAGCTGTGCGCCACCAATTGTTGCGGTGGAATCGACCGTATCGCCGCTGAAGACGAATACCGACACCGGATCATCGCTGACATAGTCGCCAGCCGTAGCTTGCATTGAAGCCACCAGCGCCTGTGCACGATCCTGGACATCAAAGATCTGGCCGAGAGTGAGGATATCGGTGTAGGTGTCTTCCAGAGTAATGCGATCACCGCTGCCACACGAGTCGGTCATATAGAATGTCGCGACATTCTGATCGGCGTAGTATTCGCGCGAACCGTATGCGTTCTCGGTGAAATCGCCACCATACCCGCTCAGCAGAAAGTCGGGATTGGCTTCGAGAATGACTTCCCGGCTCGGGTAGGGGAATGCCGTCTCCGCGACGATGGTTACACTCGTGGCCCGGGCTTGCAAATCCAGATCAAGTTTATTGATTTTGCCCACGATGCCTGCCATATGATCTTCCAACCCCAGCGCGAGCATGATCTCGGTGGTGTTGTTGGCCAGGGTGATGACACCCGTGGGAGCGGCGGCAAATGTCAGTGGTGAACCGCAATTTTCGATGGTTAGAGGATATTGCGTGCGCGGAGCAGAGGCTGTGGCCTCCGGCGATTGTGCTGATACTGGCGATGACACCAGGGAAGTGAGCAAGAACAAGACAGCAGTGAGCGTAACTGTGAGCCGTTTCATCGGATGGTACTCCTCAGTAATGATACAAAGTATCAATATATCCATGCAGAGTGTAGTGTCGACGAAGCGTGGAAGTCAAACCTGGATCATGGGGGCAACCACATGCACTTTTGAGCGGTAGTATTGAGCGCGAAGGGGGAATTATGGCGACAACTTCATTCGCGCAAAACGGTCTGGTGCGGATCGCATATGAGATACGGGGAGAGGGCGATCAGGTGGTCGTGCTCTTGCACGGCTTGCTATCGGATCGGGTCGCCCTGCGACCTCTGGCCGATGAACTCGAGGAATCCGCCCGCGTGGTCACCATCGATTTGCGTGGTCACGGTGCGAGTTCGGCGATTCATGGTGTGCAACTACAGATCGACGACCTGGCGAGCGACGTGATCGCCGTGCTGGATGCGCTCGAAATCACAGAGCCAGTGACAATCGTGGGACTCGAGGTGGGTGCCATGATCGCGCAACGGCTGCAGGCGATGGCGTCAGAGCGAGTAGGGGACGTAGTGGCGATCAACTATCCAGCGACCATCGCAGCGGATGGGGGGCTGTTGCGCGCCATTGCAGATCGTGCCTACAAGGGGCAGATTGAACCGGCAGTCGATCAATGGCTGACATTAACCTGGGGTGCGGACTGGAAATCATCCGTGCCGAAGCCGCGCATTGCCTCTGCCCGCAGGTCGGCGGGCGCGCTTCACCCGATATTGATGGCGCTCGCTGACATTGAAGTGATCGGTCAATCCTCAATCCGGGTACCGGGTGGGACACCATTTGCTGAGGAGGATGATCTCAATCGCGCGCTTGAGCGTTTGCGAGAGGCATTGGGGTAGGAGCCAATCCGCGCAGCAGGAAGTCGATGTAGAGATCGATCTCCTCGGTATCGGGTATTGATCTTCGGTGATGGACATGCTGCGTCATCGCCACGCCCGCAATAGCTCCGAAGAGATATCGTGCCAGCGTATCCACATCCTGCGGAACAATTTCGCCCCGTTCGATAGCGGCAGCCAGCGGCTGGTAAAAGAAATCCCAGGGTTGGCAGTATTGCTGCCAGAACGCTTCCTGCGTTTCCTGATCGACATAGCGTTTGAAGTCGGATGACAAGCGCTGCATATCCGTTTTGTGTGTGCCGAAGTGGTAGTTCACCAGGGCGTGCAGCGTTTCTCGTAGATCATCAGAATCGTTCAGATTGTCGCGGAAATAGCATTGCGACCGATCAATAGCGAGCCGCATGGTTTCTATATAGAGTTCCTGCTTGTCGCGGAAGTGATGGTAGAGCGTCGCCTTGGTGATCGCAGCGGCATCCGCTATCTGCTGCATGGAGACATCGGTATAGCCCGATTGCACAAAAAGCGTATAGGCCGAGTTGAGCACCCGGTCTCGTGCTTCACTGGATTGTGCTTTGGGAATTACCACTGCTGAAAATGATCTCCTGTAAGGTATTGACGGACTCCGCCGCAATCAGTATAGTTCGCTCTGCATCATCCGACCAACCGGTCGGTAGGGAGAAAGTGAACCAATGTCAACAGTCGAAGAATCGATCACGCCACCGGGAGCACCGCTGACGCATCGTCAAATCTTGGCAGTGATGGTCGGTGTTATGAGCGGTATGTTCCTCTCGGCACTGGACCAGAGTATTGTCGGTGTGGCGTTGCCTCACATCGTCAGTGAACTGGGAGGTTTGAACCATCTTGCCTGGGTGGTTACCGCCTACTTGCTCGCAAGCACGGCTTCCACACCTATTTGGGGTAAGGTCAGCGACCTCTATGGTCGCAAGAAGATCTTCCAGCTTGCCATCATCATCTTCCTGATTGGCTCGGTTTTCAGCGGTGCCGCTCAAAATATGGCGATGCTGATCATCTTCCGCGCCGTGCAGGGTATCGGCGGCGGTGGCCTGATGTCCATCGCGCTGGCGATCATCGGTGATGTTATTCCGCCGCGCGAACGCGGCCGCTACCAGGGCTATTTTGGTGCCGTTTTCGGTGTGAGTTCCGTGGCTGGTCCACTTATCGGTGGTTGGTTGACCGATGTCATTAGCTGGCGCTGGATCTTCTACATCAATGTCCCCATTGGTATTGCTGCCCTCTTCATCACCTCGGTTGCATTGAAGATTCCTGTTGTCCGCCGCGATCACAAGATCGACTGGCTGGGCGCCGGATTCGTAGTCGCTGCGGTGAGCACCTTCCTGCTCTATCTGAACTGGGCGGGTGAACACTACGGCTGGAGCGATCCACGGGCATTGGCCTTTGTGGCTGCGGCTATTATCCTGACCGTTGTCTTTGTCTTCGTTGAACTCCGGCAGACCGAGCCGATTCTGCCGATGGGGCTGTTCCGTAACGGTATCTTCACCATCGCGAATATCTACGGCTTCATCATGGGTCTCGCCATGTTCGGCGGCATCATCTTCATCCCGATCTACTTCCAGGGCGTGATGGGCTTCTCCGCCACCCGATCCGGCTTCGCGATGATGCCGATGATGGTCGGTGTGCTCAGCATGAGCATCGGTTCCGGCCAGATGATTACTCGTTCAGGGAAGTACAAGATTTATCCGATCGTGGGCGCGGCAATTGTCGTGGCTGGCTTGCTCCTCCTGAGCACTATCAAGATCGACACACCATACTGGCACCTGGCGTTCTTTGTTCTACTCTTTGGTATGGGGCTTGGATTCACCATGCAAACCACCATGGTGGCTGTGCAGAATGCCGTACCGATGCGCGATATGGGTGTGGCGACCAGTGCCGTCACCTTCACCCGTAACCTGGGTGGTGCCGTGGGTACCGCACTCTTCGGCGCGATCCTGAACACCCGCTTGTCTGTGCATCTGGAGGACGCTCTGCGAGGCGTCGATCTGCCCGCTGGTGCCGCCAGCGCCGGTAGTGTTGGCGCCAACGATATCTCCGCCATGCAGGCGCTGGAAGAACCCATGCGCAGCATTGTGCTGGGATCGTTCACCAACGCGATGACAGATGTCTTCCTGGTGGCGGTTCCGTTCGTCGTTGTTGCCTTCGTGGTTGCGCTCTTCCTGAAGGAGATCCCGCTGCGCAGCAGTGCCGATCACGCATCGGAAGCATCAATGGCGGCAATGCACTAGGATAGTCATCCTCCGTTACTATGGAATCCCGGGCAGTCGTCCGGGATTCACCTGATCTGAAAGGATGCAGATATGAATGTGCACGATTTCATTGTGGAAACAGCAACCGGTGAACATAAGCCGTTGGCTGACTATGCGGGTACGACGTTGTTGATTGTCAACACCGCCAGCAAATGTGGCATGACTCCGCAGTACGAAGGACTGGAGCAGCTTCAGCAAACGTTCGGCGGCGATCAGTTCACAGTTCTTGGCTTTCCCTGCAATCAGTTTGGGGGTCAGGAACCAGGCACCAATGAAGAGATTCAGGAATTCTGCAGCGTGAACTACAACGTCACTTTCCCGGTGATGGCCAAGATCGATGTCAATGGCGAGAATGCCGATCCACTCTACCTCTATCTGGAGGATGAGAAGCCGGCCGAAAGTGGTCCTGACATCGAATGGAACTTCACCAAGTTCCTGATCGATGGCGATGGTAATGTGGTGAAGCGCTACGGCCCTCGGGAAGTCCCATCCAGCATTGAACCGGATATCAAGGCGCTACTGGAGAACTAAAGCAAAGGGGCCGAGCATGAAAGCTCGGCCCCTTTGCTTTAGTCACTTCTTTTCATCAATTTCGGGTAGCCACTGCCGCCATATCGGTGTGGTTACCGCCACAATCGCCAGGAAAGCCGAGCCGCCAATCCACCACCATCCCTGGTTGACCAACACACCTCCGACACCATAGATGATGCCGAGCACTGCCCAGACAATGCCGCTGCTTTGGTATTTCATTGATGTACCTCCAATGATTGTCGGCCGCGTTGTGTTCCCCTTTGGAGCATGCGAGACTGCATACTCATCATCATAGCAATTGCCGTGGCCTGCGCTTTTCTGCCACAATAGTTCTCAGCCCGGCGATCTGCCATGGGTTGATTGTGTTGTCGCTCTTCTGAATGAGCGATCTTTCCAGGGAGTGCGCGTACCCCATGCCTCACCTCTCGTTACATCACCATAGTTCCCGTGCATTCGGAGGAGAGGCCGAGGCTACCAGCGGTGCGTTCGCACCAGCAATCGCAGCTACCCGTTCCTAAGCCTTAATTTCGGGAGTACACCCTCATGTCTACCCAGGTGAACGAGTTCGGCATGCCCTGGATGTCCGGATTCGAAATCCGTCAGCGTTTCGTCGAGTTCTTTGAAAGCAAGCAGCATTTGCATGTCAGCAGCAGCAGTCTGGTTCCGCCAGCAGGCGATACCAGCGTCTTGCTGACCACTGCCGGTATGCAGCAAATGATTCCATACTTCCTTGGGCTGGAGACACCTCCGGCTCCGCGCATGTGCACCGTGCAGAAGTGCTTCCGCACGGTCGATATCGATGAAGTCGGCGATGAAAGCCACAGCACCTTCTTCTTTATGTTGGGCAACTTCAGCGTGCGCGATTACTTCAAGCATGAGAGCCTCGCCTACACGTGGGAGTTCCTCACCGAGTGGATGCACTTCCCGGCCGAGCGACTCTATCCCACCATCCATCCGGATGACGAGGAGAGCTTCCTTATCTGGCGCGATGAAATCGGCGTGCCGGAAGAGCGCATTGGCCGACTGGAAGATAACTGGTGGCAGGCTGGCCCCACCGGTCCGAATGGACCGGATAGTGAGGTCTACATCGACCGTGGTGAGCAATGGGGCTGTGGATCGCCCGATTGTGCCCCGGGATGCGACTGCCCCCGCTACCTTGAGATCTGGAACAACGTCTTCATGCAGTACAACACGACGGCCGATGGTGTGCGTTCTCCGCTCGCCAAGCCGTGTGTCGATACTGGCATGGGTCTGGAGCGCCTGGTGCTGATCGTGCAGGGTGCCCGCACCATGTACGAGACCGATTTCTACAAGCCGATCATCGATCGCATCTGCGAGCGCGCTGGTGTGAGCTACGGTATTGATCCGACCATTGATCGTTCAGTTCGCATCGTTGCCGATCATACCCGCGGCTCTGTCTTCCTCATTGGCGATGGCGTGCTGCCCGGGAACGAAGGGCGCAGTTACGTGCTTCGGCGCGTGATGCGCAAGGCGATCCGCCATGCGCGCACGCTTGGGATCGAAGGCGAATTCATCGCCGAGCTCGGCAGTGCCGTGATCGATCAGTTCGGTGGCTGGCACCCGGAGCTGGAAGAACGTCGCAGTCAGATCATGAAGGTCATGGCCTACGAGGAAGCAAGCTTCGGAAAGACACTCGCCTCGGGTATGAACCGTTTGCAGGCGTTGACGACCGAGCTCAAGGAACGCGGAGAGACCATCATTCCGGGCGAGGAAGCCTTCCGTCTCTACGATACCTACGGCTTTCCGTACGATCTCACCGTCGAGCTTGGGCTTGAGGAAGGTCTCAGCGTGGACGATGCCGGCTACAAGGCCGCGATGGATCATCAGCGCGAAACGAGTCGCTCTGGCGCCGCCTTCAATACTGGCGAGCGTAACTGGGGCGAGCTCTACGCCGCCATTCAGCCCCGCACAACGTTCCTCGGTTACGAGACCACGGCCGCGGAAGCGACCATTGTCGCCATCCTTGGTAGCAACGGCGCTCAGGAGCAGGCGGAAGCGGGCGAGCAGATCGAGCTGGTGCTGGATCGCACGCCGTTCTATGCGGAATCCGGCGGTCAGGTCGGCGATATCGGCAAGATACACGCCGAAACGGGTCTCTTCGATGTCGATGACACGCGCAAGCCCACTCCCGATCTCTTTGTGCATCGTGGGACCGTGCAGGAAGGATTCATCCGGGTCGGTGAGACGGTGAGCGCCAAGGTAGACGCCTATCGTCGCTCCCAGATTCGACGTAATCACACCGCGACCCACCTGCTGCACAAGGCGTTGCGCACAGTCATCGGTACCGATACGCATCAGGCGGGATCGTTGGTCGCGCCTGATCGTCTCCGTTTCGACTTCACATCGCTGGAACCGGTCACGGCCAGCCAGGTGCGGACGATTAGCGAGATCGTGAATCGGGAAATCGTCGCCGATCGCCCGGTAATCACCGATGAAATGGCGCAGAAAGAAGCGATTGCTGCGGGCGCGATGGCGCTCTTCGGCGAAAAGTATGGCGAACGTGTGCGCGTGGTGAAGATCGATGATATTTCGATGGAACTCTGCGGCGGTACACACGTCAGCCGCACCGGTGAAATCGGGACATTCATTATTACTTCCGAAGGTAGTGTCGCCAGTGGTGTTCGCCGTATCGAGGCACTTACCGGCTTCGCCGCCACCGAGCGCATGCTCGGCCAGCAGCAACTGCTGGAAGAAATGGGCCGCGATCTCAAGGTGCAATGGACCGATGTACCTGAGACGGTCAAGAGCCTCCAGGATCGCACTCGTCTCCAGGAGCGGGAACTCGCAGATTTGCGTGGGCAATTGGCAGGCGCGAAATCGGGTGATCTCCTGAGCACAGCTATCACAATCGGCGATATCACCCTGGTGACCAGCACGGTTGATGTTTCGGACAAGAATAGCCTGCGCCAGATGGGCGATCGCACGCGGGACAAGGTCCAGAGCGGTGTGATCGTATTGGGAGCAGTCATTGAGGGTTCGCCCAGTTTGCTCGCCATGGTGACACCGGATCTGGTTGCTCGCGGTGTGAAGGCGGGCGATATTATTCGCGAGATCGCGAGTCATATCGACGGTCGTGGCGGTGGCCGACCTGAACTCGCGGAGGCGGGCGGAAAGAATCCAGACGGTCTTCAGGCCGCACTGGCCGCGGTAAGCGACATTGTTAGCGGGAAGGTTTCGGCCTGATGCCGAAGCGCCAGGATCCGCCGCCACCAACACATGTGCTGATTGATGCAGACGCTTCCATGCCGGCCGTACTCACCGAAGTACGCCGACATGTCGATGAGGCGATCGTGCTGGTGGTGCCGGATCAGTGCCCGGTGTTGCTCACGGTGGCAGAATTCCGGGCGCTGAAGGATACCGCCGAGCGCGCGGGTGTGCAGTTGACCATTGAGAGCAATGTCAGTCTGCGTAATCAGCTCGCGAGCATGTTCGGTATCCGCACCACCTCCGAAGCGGCCGCTGCCAAAGGCGGGTGGCGACCACCCGATACGCTGCTCGGGAACACGCGTGCCTACGATACCTGGGTACAGCAGCCAAACGACGATCAACCACGCAAGCGCAAGCGTCGTTCCGATCCGGGTCATGTGGATCGTGAAGAGTCCCATCGCCCCAAGGGTAACGGCACCGGCTCGCTGGATTACATCGAGTTGGATACAGATAGTGATGCGGCTATCGGAGCGACCGCCCGCAAGATTGGCAAGATTCTCGCGGTCGTTGTTTCCATCGGCTTATTCGCCACGATTGCCGGTTGGTATGCACTGCCGAACGTCACCGTGGTAGCGACCCCGAAGACGACGTCCGTTACCTCCGAGGTCAATTACGCGGTAGCAGCGGAGGGAGCGAACCTGCCCAGCGATATCGCATTCACTGTGCCCGCCACGGCTGCTGAGGCGGATGTGCCGTATACGATCACCGTCAAGACGACCGGTGTGAAGCGTACTCCGCAGGAGACCGCACACGGCGAGGTGATTCTGCGCAATCCCACCGGAGCAGAAGTCACTGTGCCTGCGGGAACTACCCTCAGCATTCACGCTGGTGCCAGCTACACCACTGATAGCGATGTTAAGGTGCCCGCCGCCGCCAATAACGTCTCTGGCGAAGCCACGGTCTCAGTGACAGCGACGGAAGCTGGCAGCGCTGGCAACGCCGAGCCGGGTATCCTCACCGGCGTAATTGCCGATCTCGGTGTCTACTACAGCAATCGCGACGCGGCCATCGAGGGTGGTACCGATATTGAGGAGCCTATCGTTGCCGAAGCCGACATCACCTCGTTGGACGACAAGCTGGTGAACGACTATACGAAGGCTGCGGCTGCCGGTTGGAATAGCCAGTTGCCAGAGGGTCAGTCGGTTGTAGAACCCTCGGTGGTGGCGGATCAACCTAAGGATAAGACGACTGCACAGGTGGGCGATAGTGCGGCGGAGATCAGCGTGAGTGGCACCGTGCATGCCAGCGGGTTGATCTATGACCAAAACGAGGTGGATCAACTCACCACCGAGTATTTCCAGGAAAGTCTGCAAGCACAGGTGCCAGAGGGCTATGCCATCGATCCGGAGAGTGTTGTGCTGGAGTCACCGCTCGCGCTGGCATCATCGCCGGATAATGTGCAGTTCCGTGTGAGTGCCACGGCTACCGCATATGCGGTGGTGAGCGACGATCTCATGAACGATATTCGCGGTGATATCGCTGGGAAATCGTGGGACGCTGCCCATGCTCGCCTGGATCAGGTGGAGCAGTGGGAGAGCTACGAGCTCACCATCAGTCCGGGTTGGTGGTTCAAGCGTATGCCGCGCGACGATGGTCGTATCGACATCCAAATTGTCGATCTCTCGCAGACGAACCCCACTCCGGCAGCGAGTCCGGGCGATTGATGAAGCTGGAACGACTCCTCGGTCTGGATATCGGTGGCAAACGCATTGGCGTTGCCATTAGTGATGAGATGGGCAGTATTGCCAGCCCTCTCGTCACCGTAAATGCGCAGGGTGACGTGGCCGCTGAGCTGCGGAAACTGGCTGAACAATACGGAATCGAGCGGATCGTGGTCGGATTGCCGGTTGGGCTCTCTGGTCGCGAAGGTCCCCAGGCGCAGGAAGTGCGGCGGGTGGCCGATGCGTTGGGTGCGGCTCTGGGGAGAGAGGTCATCTACTACGATGAGCGGCTTTCCTCCGCCATTGCCGAGCAGTCCCTTATTCAGCAAAAGACGCGTCGGGAGAAGCGGAAAGAGCATATTGATGCGATGGCTGCGGCGGTGATTCTGCAGGGATATCTGGATGCCCAGCGCTGGAAAATCGGCAAATAGCGCGCTTTTCTCCGAATGGTGCGTGGTACTATGAACGCATCATCACCTCATCCAGGCGTTGATTGAGATGGAGTTGTAGTCATGAAAAAGCTGATCATTGCTGTTGTTCAGAACGAAGATGCTGATGCTGTTGTGGATGCGTTGCTGGAGGAAGATTTCCGTGCAACCCGTCTCGCCAGTACCGGTGGTTTCCTGCGTCGCGGCAATACCACGCTGATGATTGGTGCCGATGAAGAGCAGATCGATCAGGTGTTGGGGCTGATTCAGCAGCATGCACATGCCGGTCAACCGGTGACGGTGCAGGGGCAATCCAGCAAGCCAGCTGCTGCCACAGTTTTCGTGCTCGATCTCGAGGAGTACCAGCGGCTGTAGAGCGCATCCATTCTGATTTATGATGAACGCCGGGGATCATCCCCGGCGTTGCTGTTTCTGGAGGATTTTCGTGGGCTACCTCATCAACAATTCATCGTTCCGCTCCGAGGTACTCGAGCTCGCCCCGGTGACGCGACCAGTTACCGGTACGGTCAAGGTGCCAGGCAGCAAAAGCATTACCAATCGCGCTCTTCTGATTGCGGCATTGGCGGAAGGCGAATCCACACTGACCGGGGCACTCTTCTCGGACGATACCCAATACATGGCAGCTGCATTGAATCAACTCGGTATCCGGGTAGTGAGTGATCCTGCCGCCGAGAGTTTTGTCGTAAGTGGTCAGGGTGGGGTTATCCCCGCTGGGGAAGCGTCACTCTTCCTCGGGAACAGTGGTACCAGTGTGCGCTTTTTGGCGGCGGCAGTCGCGCTCGGGCACGGGCATTATGTGCTCGATGGTGTACCGCGTATGCGTGAGCGCCCGATCGCGCCAATGATCGGCGCCCTCCGCGATCTGGGTGTGGATGTGCGTTCGACGATGGTTGATGGCTATCCGCCGCTGGAGTTTCACGCCAACGGAATCGCGGGTGAGAGCGTGTCTCTGGCTGGCGACAAGAGCAGCCAGTACTTCACCGGCCTGCTCATTGCCGCGCCGTATGCGCGCAACGGTATGACGATTCGGGTTGAAGGCGAACTTGTCTCCGCACCCTATATCGATATCACCGCCGATGTTATGGCTGCATTTGGTGTGGTCGCGGAAATCGAGGAAGACTATAGCGAATTTCGGGTCGAGGCCGGGCAGCATTATTCCGGGCGTGTCTACGAGATCGAGCCAGATGCCTCGAATGCCAGCTACTTCTTTGCCGCAGCGGCGATCACGGGTGGCAGCGTCCGGGTGGAAGGTCTGGGGATCGAATCGCTGCAAGGCGATCTCGATTTCGTCAGCGTTCTTGAGGTGATGGGTGCGGACGTGGATATTCGCGATACCGAGACGATTGTGCGCGGCCCCGAGGGTGGCAAGCTCCGTGGCGGTGATTTCGATATGACCGAAGTGAGCGACACCGCCCAAACGCTTGCTGCCATCGCGCCCTTTGCTGATAGTCCGGTGACCATTCGTGGTATCGCCCACAATCGTCTTAAAGAGACGGATCGGGTCCATGATGTCGTTACAGAGCTACGTAAGCTCGGGCAACGCGTGGATGAATTCGATGATGGCATGACCATCTATCCGGGACCGATCATCCCGGCGGAAATAGAGACCTACGACGATCATCGTATGGCCATGAGCTTTGGCGTTACCGGCTTGCGCGCGCCGGGTGTGCGTATTCTCGATCCTGGTTGCACCGCCAAGACCTTCCCCGATTACTGGGATCGCCTGCTCGCGCTCACAGGTACCGATCGATTGATCTGAGGGGCATGTAACCAAATACCGCTATCGGACGTTCCTGATAGTGAGCGGCGGCATCAACGGACATCTTGTCCTCACTCTTCCCTTTCCCAATCGCGTCGCCGCTCCATGGCGGCATGGGCATCAGCCTTCGCCGCCATGGAAAGGAACTGAAGCGTCACCGGGACGCTATCATGATCACAAGCCTCGGAGAACTCGACACTGGCGTTGTAAGGCGGAGATGAGAGATGGCACGCACCTCAGGCACACGTAGCAAAGCGCTGCAGACCCGTAGTAGTGGCGGATTCCTGCATTTGTTGGGCCTGGTGGCCATGCTCATCAGTCTCTTTAGTCCTCTTATTACTACGGAGGCTTCCGCCAATACGACAATGAGTGCTGCTCAGGCCAGCATGCTCGCCGCCCAGCAACCACTTGATCGCGATATCGCCAGCTTCAATCGCGTTGTCCTCGTTGGCGATTTTCAGACGCAGCTCGGCTGTAACGCCTGGGACACCGGGTGTTCGGCATCCACGCTCCAGTCGAACGGCGGTTTCTGGACAGGTGTATTCACCACCGGCCCTCTTTCCTCGTCCTGGCAACTTGTCGGTATTGATACGAGTGGAGCCGAATATGATCTCGGCAGCGGTAATGTGAATGTTGCCGACGATCAGACCGGCGTATATGTCGAGTTCAATAGTGCTACGAGGGAGAGTAATGTCTCGCCTGTGGCGCGCGTTGCCACCCTGAATGGTTCCTTTGGCACCATTGCCCTAGCCCAGGATGGCAGTGGGTTTGTAGCCTCCTCCGTTAATGTCAGCAACGATGGACCGGTTGACTACCAGATCAATCTCGATACCGGCAGCGTAACCGGCAACGTGAATCTCTCCGCCGGTAGCAATAGCATCAGTTTTGACGCCGATGGCAATGTCACGAATGTTCAGGCTCTGGGTAATGGCAATCTCACCGTTCAGCGCACGGATGCCGATGGCAATCCGCTGAGCGGGAGTTGTTTCGTGCTGGATGGCGCCAGCCAGAGTCGCGGCTGCGATAGCGATGATGGCAATAACGATGGCCAAACAACGCTGAACTTCCCGGCTGGCTTCCAATCGGGAACCTATACATTGCGGGAAACCACACCCGCCGACGGTCAGGATCCGGTGGACGATCAGCAGATCGATCTGCAAACTGGCGCCAATACCCAGCAAGTAAGCTCTGGTGCAGGACTCATTCAGGTGAGCTCGGAGACGACCCAAACGGGCGATCTGGTCGTGCTGCGCCAGGATGAGAACGGTAACGCGGTTGGCGGTGCCTGCTTCGAGATTCAGCATGAGAACGGCAACTCGGTTGCTTCCGCCTGCGATGAAGATGGTGATGTGGCCGACGATGGTCGCATCGGCCTGCTTGGAGTCCCGGTCGGCGACTACACCCTGCACGAAACCCGCACACCCGATGGCTACGAGCCTGCGACCGACACATCGGTAAGCGTGGCCGCGGACCAGGTAGTGAATCAGTCGGTGCAGTCCAATGCCACCGTGGTTGAAATACCAACTGAAGAGGCCACGGAAGAACCAACCGAGGTTCCGACCGAGGAAGCTACTGAGGTTCCCACGCAAACCGGTGACATCGTCATCTATTTGACGGACGAGAATGGCAATCCGATTGGTGGTGCCTGCTTCGCTGTTTTCGATTCCAGCAACAACAAACTTGGCGAACAGTGCGATGAGGATGGCTTTGTCGCGGACGATGGCACGACCGGTATCTACGATATCCCGGTGGGCGAGCAGACCATTAAGCAGACGCGGACACCTGATGGCTCTGAAACTGCGCCGGATACCAGCTTCGTCGTTGAAGCCGATGTGCAGAAAGCGGTTACCATCATTGCACCGGTAATGGCAGCTCCAACAGAAGAGGCCACGGCCACACCCACCGAGACACCACAGACGGGCGATATCGTCATCTATCTGACTGATGAAAATGGCAATCCGGTTGGCGGTGCCTGTTTCGCGGTCTTCGATGCTGATGGCAACAAGCTTGGCGAGCAATGCGACGAAGATGGCTTTGTTGCGGACGATGGCACGACCGGTATCTACGATATCCCGGTGGGCGAACAAACGATTCGTGAGACCCGCACGCCAGATGGGTATGAGACCGCCGCTGACACCACTTTTGTGGTTGAGGCCGATATTCAGAAGGCAGTAACCATATCCGCACCGATTGCCGGTGAGCCAACCGAAGTTCCCACCGAAGAGCCAACTGAGGTTCCAACGGAAGAGCCAACAGAGGTCGCCGAGGGTGCTTCGCTGGCTGTCACCGTTCCTTCTGATACCCAGGTTTGTGTGGAGATAGACTCCGCTGGCGCTATCGGGCTGCTGGATATTCCGTACGCCTGTGATAACGGCGACAACGATACCGACGACACTCCTGGCCTGATTCGCATGACGGGTCTCCAGGAAGGCGATTTCGAGGTCGTGGTCTATCAGGGACCGGATGAGCTCATTCAGGCAGGCCCCACACCCGTCACGCTCACTTCGGGTGAGACTACAACGATTGATCTCGTACCTGAACAACCAACCACAACCTCGTTTGCTATCACCACCGTCGACAAGAATGGCAACCCGGTTGGTGGTGCCTGCTACAGCATCGATAACGGCGAAGCCGTTTGTGATGATGGCTCTGGCGTCCTTACCGTCAACGACATTGCTCCCGGTGAGCACACCGTCGTTATGACTTCTGCGCCGACTGGCCATGATCTTCCCGATCCTGCATTGCAGACGGTTGACGTTGCCTCCGATGGAAGTAGCAACCTGAGCTTTACTGTGGCGAAAACTCTCACCACATTCACTATTTCCACGACGGACGGAACGAATCCTGTTGGCAATGCCTGCTATTCATTCAATAATGGCAATCCGTTCTGTGATCGCGGCGATGGTGTGCGTAAGGTGACGGGCGTTGTTCCGGGTGAGCACCTGGTGACAATGACCTCCGCGCCGGATGGTTATACCCTTGCTGATCCCGTCTCCCAAACAGTGACGATCGCCCCGGATGGTTCGACCAATGTTGTCTTTGTGGTCTCGCCCATGGTGGTCACTGCTGATCTCACGATCAATACCGTCGACGAGGTGAACGGTGACTCGCTGGCCGATGCCTGCTACACCCTTGATGGCGGCGACGAGATCTGCGATGAGGGTGGCGCCGGTCAGATTGTGATTCCGGATGTTGTTGAAGGTGACCACCAACTGGTCATGACCTCCGCGCCCGATGGCTTCCAGCCTGCCGCAGATATGACAGTCTCGACTGATGAGCCAGAGATCGTTGTGCCCCTGGTGGAAGAAGTCGGCGCGCTGAATATCACGTTTGTGGATGGCGATAGCAATCCGGTTGGTGATGTGTGCATCATCGTCGATGGTGGCAACGAAATATGTGACGACGATGCTGATGGCACGATTCCGGTCACTGATCTCACCCCTGGTGATCACGAGATAGCGGTGACGAGCGTCCCCGATGGGTTCGATGTCCCTGACTCGCAGACGGTGACCATTGTCGCCAACGAGACCGCGCAGTTGCCGATCACACTGGAGCAGACACTTCCTGCAACCGGTAACCTTGATGTCACCTTCGTCGATGGCGATAGCAATCCGGTTGGCGATGCGTGTATCACGGTCGATGGTGGTAGCGAGATCTGTGACGACGATGCTGATGGCGCGATTCCGGTCACTGATCTCACCCCTGGTGATCACGAGATAGCGGTGACGAGCGTTCCCGACGGGTTCAATGTTCCTGATCCGCAGACGGTGACCATCGTGGCCGACGAGACCGCGCAGTTGCCGATCGCACTGGAGCAAACACCTCCTGCGACTGGCAATCTCGATGTCACCGTGAAATACAGCGATGATACGCCGGTGGTTGGTGCCTGCATTACGGCCACCAGTGGCGCGACGCAGATTGATCTCTGCGATGGCGATGCCGACGATACAAACAATATTGATGGTGTGATTGGTCTGGGTAACATCCCGGTCGGCCAGTATGAAGTTGGTTTGGCAGAGGGGTACACACCTGATCGTCCTGTGGATGTGGTGGTGCCGGTCAATCAGCATGTGGATGCGGGTGAGGGCGCCGGAGTCGATCTGGTTCTGCCGCTTCTTCCAGAAACCGGTTCGCTGCAGCTCGTCACGACCGCCAACGGTGTCAATGTGGAAGGTGCGTGCTTCGCGCTGGGTACGTTGACTGTTTGCGATGGTGATAGCAACGACGCTGATGGCACCAATGGTGTGGTGCTGATTACTGATCTTGATCCAGATACGTATTCGGTTTCCATGAGCACGGTGCCGACCGGCTATCAGCAGCCAGCCGATCAGAATGCCGAGATCACAGCGGGTGAGACCAGCCAGTTGAACTTCGAGTTGACCGCCATTGCGCAGCCGGGCAGCCTGACGGTGACCACTATGGATGACGATGGCAATCCGCTCGGGAATGCCTGCTACACCGTGGTCAAGAATGGCGTGACCATTGCCACTGCCTGCGATGCTACTGATGCCAATCCGAACGATGGTCAGGTGATCTTTGAGAATCTGGCTGCCGATACCTATCAGGTTGTCCAGAAGCAGGCACCTTCCGGCCAGTTCCAGACGGCGCCAACGCAGACAGTCACGATCAATCCGGGTGAGAACACCGATCTCGAGATCGTCATGAGCCTGCGACCTGGTCGTTTGACGGTGCTGACGGTGGCGAAGGAAGAGCCGACGCTCATTCTCACCAATGCCTGCTACACGCTTACCGGCGGATCGACATTTGGTCCGTTCTGCGATGCCGATGATGGGACGGTGGATGGGCGTGTCCGCTTCACGAATGTTCCTGCCGGCGAGTACACGCTGAAGCAGACCGTTGCGACTGCTGGTTACGAGGTTGCCGCCAACCGTACGGTTACGATCACGGCCGGTGGTGCGCTGCAGATTACCGTGCAGAATGCCAAGGTGCAGCCGCCAGCCGAGAGTGGCACTCTGGTGGTGATTCCGCTCGATCCGAATGGCGATCCGGTTGCTGGCGGTTGCTACCAGGTCTTTGATGGCACAACGCCCGTAACGCAGCGCATCTGCGATAACGCCGATGTAAGTCCAGCCCAGATTACGTTTGAGAATGTACCGGTTGGTACCTTTACCTTGCGTGAGTCGTTGGCGCCATCGCCCGATTGGCAGATCGCTGCCGATATCCAGGTGACCATCAGGAATGGCGAGACCACAACCGTAAAGGTGCCGCACAGCTACAAGAATGGTGCGGTGGTGATTCAGGCGGTGAACAGTGTTGGTCTACCGCTCCAGGGTGCCTGCTTCACCTTGACCAATGCTGGCAATGTGGAGATTTGCACCGATGCCACCGGTCAGGCCACGGTCTCTGGGCTGGCACCCGGTTCACGGACACTCACTCAAACCAAGGCACCGTTCGGCTACAAGCTGAACACTACGCCGCGTACGGTCAACGTGAATCCGGGTCAGACCACTACAGTGCGAGTTGTCTTCGAGAACCAGCCACCGGCGAATACCGGCACCCTGCAGGTGCAGAAGTTCCAGTGCCCGGCTGGTGATGAAGGCGAGCGCACCCGATTCCTGGGTGGTGCCCAGGGCAACAATGAACTGAAGCAGACTGCCGGTTGTACACCTGCTGTCGCAACCTTCACGCTGGTTGCGGAAGATGGCAGCACGGATAGCAACGCCACCTTCACGACCAATGCCGAAGGTCGCGCCCAGTTGACGGTGAGGGAAGGGATCTACCTTCTCACTGAAACCAAGCCTGATCTCGCCGGCAACTCCGCCGCTCGTGTTCGCGTTGCCACGGGTCAGCTCACCACCGTGATTGTGATCAACTACGTCGAACCTCCGGCACCGGAACCGGTAACCATCAACGTCGAAGGTTACACGTGCGCGCCGGGATTCAGTGGGAGTAGCTTCGCTGACTTCCAGGCGAGTTGTATGGCCACCGGTCAGCTGACCAATCAGATCACCGTACGCGCAGAAGGCGTCAATCGCTACAAGCAGATTACCGGCGATGGTGGAGTAGTCGGCAAGACGACCTTCAATGATCTTCCGGCTGGCACGTACACGATCTGGGCGGAACGACCATTCAATATTCCGTTGAACTATCTCTTCTGCGGATCGGATCCGAAGGCTCCAACCCAGAAGGCGGTGAATGGATCAATCTCGACCACGCAGAGCGAGGGTGCGACGATTACCTGCTATGTCTTCCAGGTGCCGAGTCTCTATGACGAGACGCATGGAGCGATCCAGGTGCAGAAGTTTAACTGCCCGATCAATGAGCGTCAGCGCGGATACGACTACAAGAACGAATGCTCACGACCAACAGAGTCGATCGCCTTCTCGATCCAGCAGATCGATACCAAGACTGGCGACTACATCGGTACTCCGGTGCAGGTGAGCACGAATGGCGATGGTATCGCGCAGTTCCCGATGCTGGCTGCTGGCACCTACAAACTCACTGAAGTAGGTGGGCAGTGGTGCTTCGCGCAATCGAACAGTGTCAATGCCTCGGGTGATGTAGTGGTCAAGAACAACACGCTCAGCGAGGTGTGGGTCTACAACTGTGTTGGCACCAAGAGTCCGCCGAATACGGGCTCGGGCGATGCGGCTGGGTTGTTGAATCAGGAGAGCGATAGCGATACCGGCACACCGCAGGTCTTGCCGCAGCTCATCTGGCCGACAGTGCTGCTGGGTGGCTACATGACCTTGCGCAATCGCCGCCAGGCGTAGCCGCTAGAGCCGTTCCGGATGTACTGACACACCCACGGACTGGTAGCGGGGCAGTTTATCTGCCCCAAGGGGAGACAAGCTCCCCTGCTACCGATGTTATACATGACACCACATCGCAAATCTGCTGTTAGAGAAACGTCCCGGGGATCAATCCTCGGGACGTTTCTTCGTTATTCGTTATGGAAGCTGCAACCAGGCGACTGGTGAAGCCATCGGTGTGGCGGGTGTCACAACAGGAGTTGGTGTTACCAACTCAACATCTTCCCAGAAATCGCCATTCATACCCCAAATCACTCCGGCGATGATCAGTGGCACGATCAACACAGCCAGGAGTCCGATATCGCGGCCAGTTTGGGTTTTGGGCAGGAATCTTTGCATGAACGCAACCTCGTGAGCGGGTATGACGTGAGCGGTGCTCTCGCGCAAAAGCCTACCACGATTCGTCGGTATAGCCAGCACGCCCTCGGGACTGTACGATTGGAGCACGTGAAGGAAGAAACACATGCCCGATGTGCTCGATGGTGCTGTTGTCGCTGGTGAAGATGGATTGCTCCGCTGTCCCTGGGTTGGTGCAGCCCCGGAGTATATTGCCTATCACGATGATGAATGGGGCAAGCCAGTTCATGACGAACGCGGCCTCTATGAACGCATGATGCTGGAAGCGTTTCAGAGCGGGCTTAGCTGGATCACCATTCTGCGAAAACGAGAAGGCATTCGCGACGCCTTTGCCAACTTCGTTCCTGAGGATGTGGCGGCCTTCACCGACGCCGATGTTGCGCGACTTCTGCTGGATGCCCGCATCATTCGCAATCGTCAGAAGATCAACGCCGCGATCACCAATGCCAAAGCGACGATCGCGCTGCGGGGCCAGGGTGGACTGGATGCCCTCATCTGGAGCTATGCCGTGACAGATTCGCCAGCTCCGGAGAGTATTCACCACGTACCCGGTTCCACCCCGGAATCCACCGCCCTTGCCAAGGCGTTAAAGAAGGCAGGATTTGTCTTTGTTGGCCCAACCACCGCCTATGCCATGATGCAGGCTATCGGTGTGGTCAATGATCATCTGGCGCATTGCCACGCGCGTTAATGGAACACAGTACCCGCATACTGCGTTATTCCTCTGGTAGATACCCTGTTCTTCGACGATCAAGTTGGAGTCGCACTATGCACCACATCCGAATTAGCCGTTTATTCCGCACTCTTGTCCCGTTCCTCTTTGTCCTGGGCATTCTCTTTGGTCCGACTCTCTCGGCCAACGTCGTCGCAACCGCTGCTGCAAATGCCACTGAGGAGACACAAATCAATCGTTCACTCGTCTCCATGAGCCAGGCTCAGCGAGAGGGCGATTACCATTTGCTCTACGATCTTATGTTGCCGCAGGCCCGCATGCTGATACCTCGGCAGGCATTCGTCAATTGGTGGCCGACCGCCGCACCGAGCGCTCCCGCAGACGTAATTACTGTTGATAGCATTACCTTCTCGGATATTACCTATCCACTCACCGATACGGATTTCGGCAATGTCGCGACGGTGGAATACGAATACACCAGCGTGGATGGCGACGATATCTCTCTTACCGTCCAGTTGGCAGAGATCGGCGGGGTCTGGCGCTGGATGCCCGATCTTACACCGGATGATCTTCCGGCCATTCAGGCCCAGGCCGGCTTCACAGTGAACTACACCACCGCCTATTCCACTCCGCTCTACCAGGAACTCGATATGTTCTGGGCGCAGATCTTTTCGGATTGGGGCATGGAGTATCGCTCTCCGGTGGACATGATCGGTGTTAAGCGGGTTGGTACCCAAACCGGCTGTGGCCCTATCGATGATCTGGATGAGGTTTTCGCCCATTACTGCACAGCAGACGAGATCATTTACTTCAACCCGGAAATGAAACAACTCATCATTGATCGCATCGGCGATATCGCCTGGCAGATGGTGATTGCCCACGAATGGGGGCACCATATCCAGAATATTTCTGGTATGTATGTGACCAAGTCCCCGGAGCTCTTCGGAGGGAACTACTCCATCGAGCACGAACTCCAGGCAGATTGTCTGAGCGGTGTGTTCCTGCAGGATACGATTGCGCGCGGCACCTTCCTCGAGAGTGATCTCCCCGAGGTCGAGCAGATGACAGAGCTTGGCGGCGATGCGGCCGGTACCAACTGGGACGATATCACAGCCCATGGTTCATCCGATCAGCGTCGACAATCGTTCTACACGGGTCTGGACGACGGCCTGCGCGGCTGCAATCTGAGCAAAGCCGATTAGTTCGTTGAGAGAATGGTCATGAACAGACGGGTTTTGCTGACACATGTAGTTGCCGCACCTCTGGTGTTTCGCCAGTTGGCTGGTACACCCGCGGCAACGCCTTCGGCGTCACCCGTCGCGAATCCAATCACCATTACTGGTGAAGGGACGTTACGTGATATCTACGGCGAAGATGCCTTCAAGATTGATGTGACTTCCGATGGCACCACAATCACTGGCGAGTTGATGATGGAAGTGCATTTGATGGAAGCATCCGTGTACCAGATCGACTCAACCGAGTTCATGGTGCTGGAGCCGCTCAGTGCCAGATCTCCACACATTAAGCGTCTGGTGGGATACGCCACCGTTAATGGCAGTCCCGATCAACCCTATGTGCTGGAGCTTACCGACGGTCGCGCCCAGGATGAGCCTGACGAGGTCAATCTCGTTGTTGGGCTGGCGGCGAAGCCATTCCTTGGTCAGTACGTGAAGGCAAACTGCGATTGCGGTGTGTCGCTCTCGCTCCGTTCAACATTCGTTGAAGGTGGTTTGATGATCGCCGGCTGATCCTACACAGGGTTTACAACTTCGCCGAACCTGATACGATCGCTCCCAGAAGTGATCATATTGATCCTCGTTTGGGAGGTTGCGCGATGTTTCAGGATCTGCACGTTATCGATGTTCATGCCCATTTCCCTATTCGTGGTGATGCCAGCCAGAGCTTGCGTACCCGCAAACAGGGAGAGATCGAGAATCCGAAAGTAGCCGAGCGGGAGGCGCAGAGGAATCAGGTGCTGGAACGCACCCGTGCCCAGTGGAGACTGGCCTTCGATTTCCCCGACCCGGAGACGGAGGAGCACACCAGCGAGGAGCAAGCCGCGCGTTGGGTCGCCGAGCTGGACAAGTATGGTTTGGAACGCATCGGTTTCGTCACCGGGCGTGATAACGATGAGCTTTCACGCGTGGTGCAGATGTATCCGGATCGCTTCGTCGGCTTCGCCCACTTCGATATCACTCGCGAGGACGCAGCCCAGGAGCTGGATCGGGCGGTAACCCAACTTGGGCTCAAGGGACTCAAGCTGTTGGCACCAACGATTCCGGTGTTGATCAATGATCGTTCCCTCTACCCGGTGTGGGAGACCTGTGAACGCCTGGGTATCCCGGTACTTTGCCACTTCGGTATGCTGGGTGCGGCTGGTGGTGTGAGTTACCACCCGAATATCTCACCTGCCGTGCTTGAGCCGGTCGCGCGCGATTTTCCGACGGTTGACTTCATCATCCCGCATTTCGGTATCCAGCACGTGACCGATCTGCTCTTCCTCTGCTGGAGTTGTCCGAATGTGAATGTGGATAGTTCTGGTAGTAACCAGTGGGTACGGTGGATGCCGTATAACCTCACGCTGGATGATCTTTTCCGCAAGTTCTATGAAACGATCGGACCGGAGCGCATCCTCTTTGGTTCGGATTCCAGCTGGTTCCCGCGTGGATTTGCTATTCGGTATTTGCAGGATCAGATTCGTATCTGCCGTTTCATGGGTATGCCGCATGAGCATCTGCAGATGATCTTTGGAGGCAACGCCGCCCGCATTCTCGATATCCCGCTGGGCGATATCGATGCGAAACGAGCGTCGGAGTAGATACGGGCCTCGCTGAGCGGCTAGCGGCACCCGTTGTGGGTGCCCGAGAAGACACCTTTGGTAGCGATCATTCACCACAAGTCGAGCCTTGTGGCCGACTCTACGGGCGGACTTGGGGGGCGGATGCAGCGTGTCTGCATACGCCCCTGATTCGTTCAGTACTACTCGCCCAATCGCGTTGAGCTGTAGTAGTGGTTGCTGTAGTAATCGCTATACAGACTGCTGATAACCACACCCGTGCTCGGGTTCTCTGCATGGATGAACTGGCCATCGCCAATGTAGATGCCGACGTGGCTGATGTAGCCACTACCGCCGGTGCCTACGAAGAAGACCAGGTCGCCCGGCTGCCATTCACCCCAGGCGACCGAGGTGCCATAGGTGGCCTGAATATCCGTGCTGTGGGTGATGTCGTAACCAAGCACATTCTGGGTGACATACTGCGTGAAACCACTGCAATCGAAGCCGCTGGGCGTGTTGCCGGCCCACACATAGGGATATCCGAGGTACTGCATCGCGAAGTCGACCATCGCCGAACCACTGGTGGCGGTAGCTGTTTCGGTGACAGGCTCATCCCAGGTCAGGTAGTCGGTGTGAATCCAGCCGCTACCGTAATCGGACTCGACTTCCGCGAATCCATTGGTGATGAGTCCTGTGCGATAGATGCTCGTACCAGCTGGAACGGTGGTGACGATACCCTCGCCGGTTCCTGGTCCGCTGCGAAGATTGACGCTATCGGCGGTATAGAGCCAGCCAGCATCGACCCAGTAACTATCGCTGGAACTGCTGCTTTCGCTTGAGGTCGATGGTGAATAGTCCAGGTAGTCGGCATAGACATAGCCGACCCAATCGCCGTACCAGACCTCCACGAAGCCATTCTCTTCATAGCCCGTGGTGGTGACCCAGTCACCCTCCTGAAGTTCGCCAATGATGGTGCTTGATGTAGTGGCTTCTGAGCGCACGTAAACCTGGTCGATCGCCATAACATCGATTTGCTCCGCTGCAGCGTTTTGCACGGCAGTGAGTGGAGCAAGGAGTGCGGCGATGGATGCCACCAAAACAAGCGCAGAGAAAGAAGTGCGCATCCGTAATCGGAGCGTATGCATGCGGGTTCCCTCCCGATGGGATCGTTTGCTATCGCGACGGGCAGGAGACTCCCGGCCCATCCATCGATAACTGTGCCAAATACATCGAATAGCGGGCGATGTAGTGGCACGGTATCAGCCAATGTGTGTGGCGAGCATATGCCGTGGTCCAATCCCCCAGGCCAGTGCCCTGATGCCAACGCACGTTCAGGATTGTCACAGTGCGTACACCTGGCTGACGAGATGTACGGACGTCCAATTCTTTCGTTGTCACTGAATTGCTCGTACGTACGATATTTACATTTGTGAATTTGTTCGCAAATAGTATACGGACAATATTGACAGTGCCGATAAGGCACAGATTGCATGGATGATCAATGATGGTGCCACGTCCCCGCGGATAGTTGAGCGCTCCGCGGAGGGCTTGAGGAAGCGGAATTGGGCAACTTCCAGGGCTGCTCTCTATAGACAAATAATCCCTGAGTACCAGACAATATTCGTACATACCCACCCCGTCGGGTAGACGACTGGACATATGTAATCAATTCAATCTATCGGGAGAGTTTGTATCATTTCCTGGTCGTCTTAGGGTGTGCATCGGGGATCGAGGGAGAAGAGAGATGAAGCAAGGATGGAAGCGATTTTCGGCACTCTTGCTGGTAGTGATGATGCTGGCATCATCGCAGGCAAACGTCTGGGCCGATATCCAATCGACCCCGGTGGTAGAGCCCACGCAGGAGGTTGAGGATAACAATCAGTCATCCAGCAACACACCGGAAGCGCAGGAGAGCGGCACGGTACCAGCATCGGAAACCCCGGTTTCAGACGACGATCTGGATGCTGACGACCCGGCGGTTCAACCACTCGCAAATATCAGCAATTACTCTATCGGGGCGTTGAGCTATGACGCTGTCACGGGCAACGTAACGATTCCGCTGACATTTTCCGATGGATTCTCTGGCTCCAAAGAAGACTCATTGACGTTGAACTGGAATGGAGATGGTGCGACGTTTGAGATGGTGTCGTTTGTGAGCGCGTCCTCGAACGAGTTTGATGTTGAGTTTGATGCGGACAATCAGGCGCTCAGACTCGAGTTGGTCGATGATCTCACCGTGAGTGGCAGCGATCTTGTGCTCACGTTGATTGTTGGCACCACTATCACCTGGGATGCTTGTACAGACACACCCAGTGGGTACCCGACATCCGCCTGGGGTACGATCTCCGACTCCGTTGACCGGTACACGTCTGGCATGGTCGAAGTCACGGGGCCTCCCTGCCCAGGCACGGGAATACCGGAGGTGTACTCTACCGTCTATACATTCGGCGATCAGTCATTATACGTAAGCATGCTTCTGCCGAAAGTCTTTGCCCCCAACGCTATTGTTACGATCACCTATCCCGCGGATCAACTGGTGGTTTCGCCCCAACCAGTTCCGGTGTATGCCTACGATTACGGCCAACAGAGAAGTGTACAGATCGGCACCGTCGAAGCCGCCGATGGTGTGATTACCATCACCTTTAATGAAGCAAGTACAACGGGAGTCTGGGCTGGCTTCATAGATGTCACTATTTCGGCAAGCCTTATCTATTCCTGTGAGAATGACCAGGCTACCGCCGATATCGACCAGATGACCTTCGTTGCCGTTCCCGGACTCACCAGCGTGCAGAAAGCTACCACGGTACTCTGCAATGCCGAGGCACCCTCCAAGAGCGGCGCCTGGAGCACCGATGATGAGGGGAACGATGTCATCGTCTGGACGGTCGATAGCGGTGATCTCTTCAGTGGTGGTTCAATCTACGATTCGGTGTGGATGGCTACTGGTGACACGATGTTCACCTTCGATTGCGACTCGCTGCAAGTCGAGCTTCTCAGCGGCGATGATTACGATGTCCAGTGCTACCCTGATTACCCGTACTTCTTCGCAGTCGATCTGTATGGCGATACACCTGTGCGTGGCATTGTCACCATCAATGCCTATCCGGAGGATGGCTTTACCTCGTATGTAAACTGCGCATCGGTGTCCTCAGGTCCGTCGGTGCAGGGGTTCTCCGTTGCGAGTACGGCCACCGGCTGGGGTGGCTTCCCATGTTTCGAACTCTTCCCGGATGGTGGTGGTGATTCCATCACCAAATCGGTGGACAAAGAGACTGCCAGGAGTGGTGATACGGTGACCTACACGGTCGTCGCGACGACCACCTCGGACAGATGGCAGAGCGTCACCCTCACGGATCCGCTTCCGGAAGGCTTTACTCTTGATCCTGCTTCAGTTACCTGCGTAGTGGATGGTGAAGAGTACGCCAGTGATCCGTGCTACACGCTGGATGGCAACACGCTCACTGTCACTGCTTTGCCAGCCAGTGTGGATATGGATGGTTGGATCGATTATCAGTCCGGACCCGCGACGATCACGCTCACCTTCAATGGCATTGTGACGGGCGAACCTGGTGATACGATCACCAACCAGGCTTGCTCCGAGCGCACTTTGCCCACGGAAGGTGATCAGGGGCCAAAACTTCTGAGTGTGGGTGATCCAACGATTCCGGGAGGTGGTGTGATCTGTGCCACAGCAAGCACCAGGATTCTCGGAGCGGTGACACCGGCACCGGTGACCTTTGTCGACTTCGATTGTGATGTCACACCGCAGGTGGTCGTCCCTGAGGATGGCAATGGCATCAGCTATACGATCGAGGGTGATGTTGAGCGTGGTGGTACGGTCACCGTCTACGCAACACTCGATCCGGATATCAACACGTGGGGTGATCTGACGGGAACTGGTTGGACGCCGGTAGATGGTCAATCACACGTTGTCAGTCAGACATTCCATATCTCTGACAAGGATTGTCGCACGCCGGTTGTGCCGATCGTGACCTTTACGGAAGCGACCTGCACGTCGGATGCCAAGGCGGAAGCATCGCCGGTGACCGGTGTTGGGTATGGCACGGTGACGGAGATTGGAGCGGGGAAGACCTACATCCTCTACGCAACGATTGATCTGACGAAGAACGTCTGGGGTGATCTGACTGGCACTGGTTGGGTACCGGTAGATGGTGATCCGAGCAGTGTGAGAATCACGCATACGTTTGCGGACGCTCCGGATTGCACCACACCATCGCCTTCGCCGACAGTGCCTGCGGCAACGCCGACTGAGCCAGGCGCCACACCGACTGAACCGGGCGCAACGGCTACGGCGACTGCGACTCAAGGCGTGACCGGGTTGCCAAATACCGGTAGCGGCTCAGGAAACATCGGAACCGTCATGCTGTGGAGTGCTCTCGGGATGATCGTTTCTTCTGCGGTATTGGCAGGTATCCGTATCCGACGCACCGAATTGGATCGCTGATCCAGATTCGTTGCATCTCGATATTGTTATCGGCACCTCGGTTTCGACCGGGGTGCCGTTGCGTAGTACCTATAGACAAATAAAGCGGTAGTACTAGACAATATCGGGTAGCAATACTCATGTCCGGAATCCGGCTGGACACAGGCAATGAGCTGAACATCTGGGGGAAGTCTGTTTTATTCCTCCGGAGCAGCATGTCCGTCGGATGCAATCAGGGAGAGAAGAGAGATGAAGCCACGGTGGAAGAGGATACCGGCGTTCCTTATGGTGCTGATGTTGATGTTGTCATCTCAGTCCAGCGTCTGGGCACAAATAGAGGCTACACCCCAACCGGTCCAGACTGAGGAAGCGAGCGCTCCCGCCGAGAGTTCCGGGGATCAGGGCACACCGGCAACCGATGAGGAGAACACGGAGGCGACCGAAACCTCCACGGATGTGAGTGAAGAGCCTGAAACTGATGATCCTTCGGTCCAGCCGCAGGAGCAGATCTCTGGCTACGTCCTTGAACCATTCACCTACGATGCCACCACCAGCCAGATGACGGTGACGCTTACCTTCCCGGTTGGATTCTCCGCTCAGGCCAATCCCGGGTTCGATCCAGATTTCATTTCCCTCACCTCGGTTGGATATGGCGACGGGACATTCTCCGTCGACTCATTGGTGAGCGCCAGTTCCAATGAATTTAGTGTCGCCATCGATCAATCCACAAACAGCATCAAGCTGACAACGGTCAATACCTTTACTGTCACGACAAGCCCACTGGTATTGACTCTGGTCTTCGATGCTCCCATCACCTGGAATGCCTGTGTTACTGCGGCCAGCAACTACACCCCGGAGATGTACCTTGAGCTTTATAACAACGGCTCACCATGGTATTACCACGATTTCACGGTATACGGCGATGAATGTATCGGAACTGGCTATCCGGTAGCGGAATGGGTGGAATACGACATCCGCGATCAGGAGATTGGGATCTACCTTGACGTGCCTGAGACCATACCGGCCGGCAGCGTGGTTACCATCACATATCAGACAGACAAGTTGGTTGCTTCAACTGCGCCGGTTCTTGTCTACAGCTACAACTCCAGTACAGGTATGGATGAGCCCATCGGTACGGCAGTTGCAGCGGATGGCGTCATTACCATTACCTTCAATCAGTCAGGTGATATCAGCGGCTGGGATGACTGGGCGCAATTCACTATTCCAGCCACACTCCTCTTCACGTGTGAACCAGAACAGTCTGGGACAGAGACGGGTGAGTTTGTCTTCGTCGCTGATCCCGGTGGCACATTCACCCAAGATTCAGCTCCTATTTTGTGCAATGCCAATGCCCCCAGCAAGACTGGCGAGTGGAGCACCGATAGCGAAGACAACGACATCATTATCTGGACCATCGATACCGGCGACATGTTCACCGATAGCTGGATGAATGACTGGAACTATAGCGGGACATTTACGTTTGATTGCAACACGATCGACATCAAAGTGATCACTGGTGACGATTACGACTACGATTGCTACACCGATGGATTCTGGGTCGATTTCTACGGTGAGACTCCATTGCGAGGAACCGTAACCATCGCTGCCTATCCGAATCCAGAGGCGGTCTCTTATCTGAACTGTGCGACAATTTACTCGTCACCCAGCGGTCAGGGACCAGGCATTGCCAGCAATACCACCGGGTGGGGCGGCAAGGTATGTTACGAGCTCTTCCCGGAAGGCGGCGGCGATTTCATCGAAAAGACCGTTGATAAGGCGACAGCCGTGTCCGGCGAGACTGTGACCTATACCGTGGTCGTCACAACGACTTCCGATACATGGTCCGATATCACCCTCACGGATCCGCTCCCGGAGGGCTTCACACTCGATCCCGCCTCAGTTACCTGCGCGGTGGATGGTGAAGAGTTTGCCGGTGATCCGTGCTACACGCTGAACGGCAATACGCTCACTGTCACCGCTTTGCCGGCCAGTGTGGATATGGATGGCTGGATCGATTATCAGTCCGGACCCGCAACAATCACGCTTACCTTCAGTGGCATTGTGACGGGCGAACCTGGTGATACGATCACCAACCAGGCTTGCTCGATGCGCACATATGAAACCAACAATTCCCGACCTGAATCGATAACGGCGGGCGATCCGACGATTCCTGGAGGTGGCCAGATCTGTGCCACGGCAAGCACCAGGATTCTCGGAGCGGTGACACCGGCACCGGTGACGTTTGTCGACTTCGATTGTGATGTCACACCAGAAGTGGGCGTCCCTGAGGATGGCAATGGCATCAGCTATACGACGGAAGGCGACATCGTGCCCGGTGGCACCGTCACCGTCTATGCAACAATCGATCCGGATATCAACACGTGGGGTGATCTGACCGGGACTGGTTGGATGCCGGTAGATGGTCAATCACACGTTGTCAGTCAGACCTTCCATATCTCTGACAAGGATTGTCGCACGCCAGTTGTACCGATCGTGACCTTCACGGAAGCGACCTGCACATCGGATGCCAAGGCCGAAGCATCGCCGGTCACCGGTGTCGGGTATGGCACGGTGACGGAGATTGGAGCGGGGAAGACCTACATCCTCTATGCAACGATCGATCTGACGAAGAACGTCTGGGGTGATCTGACGGGTACTGGCTGGGTGCCGGTAGATGGAGATCCGAGCAGTGTGAGAATCACGCATACCTTTGCGGAGGCGCCGGATTGCCGTACCCCCCTTGTGCCAGGAATCACGTTCACGGAAGCAACCTGTACGACCGACGCAACGCTATCGGTAGAACCCGTCGATGGTATCGGCTACGCTACCGTGACCGAGATTGGCGCAGGCAAGACGGTTGTCATCTACGCCACCATCGATATAACGGAGAACTTCTGGGGTGACCTGACCGGCACCGGCTGGGTACCGGTAGATGGTGACCCGAGCACGGTGGTAGTAACGCACACCTTCGCGGACGCTCCAGATTGCCGTACCCCTCTTGTGCCGGGGATCACATTCACGGAAGCGACGTGTACGACCGACGCAACGCTATCGGTAGAACCCGTCGATGGTATCGGCTACGCCACCGTGACGGAGATTGGCGCAGGCAAGACGGTTGTCATCTACGCAACCATTGATATAACGAAGAACGTCTGGGGTGATCTGACGGGCACCGGCTGGGTACCGGTGGATGGTGACCCGAGTACGGTGGTCGTAACGCATACGTTTGCGGAAGCGCCGGACTGCACCACACCATCGCCATCGCCCTCCCCAACAGTGCCTGCGGCAACACCGACCGAGCCGGGAGCTACACCCACGGAGCCTGCAGCGACAGCCACGGCCACGCAAGCTGTGACTGGTCTGCCAAACACAGGTAGTGGCAATGACGGAATCGGAACAGCATTGCTGGGGAGCGCGCTCGTGATGGTGGCCGCAGCGGTGGTTCTGGCTGGTATCCGTGTCCGTCGCAGTGGATCGGAATCCTGAATCCGAACCCGTATGAGTTAGTTTGAGAGGCAGCACCCTGGTTTCGGCCAGGGTGCTGTCGGTTAACATCCCGTGCTACGCTGGATGTACATGGCAGCAAGGAGGCTTCTCATTGTCAGTACCGGTTAGCATCGTTCAAATCGAACCGTTTCGGGCACTTGCTGTGGCGGGAGCCGTTGCTGGAATCTGGAGCGCTGCAACGCAGGTCACCAATGAGGATGCCATCGCGTTTGTCCAGGGAACATTCCCCAAGCACGTCCTTTGGCCCGGATTCCGCCTCTTTCTGGCAGCAATCGATGACAATCCTGTCGGATTCATTTATGGCTACCGGAGCCAGGCTGGCCAATGGTGGCATGACGAGGTCGCCCCAGACCTGGTCGCGGCCGGACTCGAGGAATGGCTGAAGGATGCGTTGGAACTTGCCGAAATCGCGGTACTGCCGCAGTTCCAGGGTAAAGGAATCGGTTCCCATCTGATTAATGTGTTCCTGAATGATGTCCAGGAACCGATACTTCTCTCGGTTGAGGCCACGGAGCCGCGCACACATGCACTCTATCTGGCTCATGGATTCACGGATCTGCTCACAGACTTTCGCTATACCGATTATCCAGACGACAGCATTATCGTGATGGGACGACGCGCATGACCACTCTCAATCTCGGCATCATCGGTACCGGACTCGCGGTAGAAAAACTCCATTGGCCGGCATTGCAGGCGCTGGGAGATCGATTCCGGGTCGCGGCATTCTGCGATCTGAATACCGAACATGCACAGCACTTCGCCGACTATTCCGGTGCGGATCGGGAACAGTTCACACGTGCCTACCACGAGCTCCTGCAGCGCGACGATATCGATGCGGTGCTCATCTCCTTGCCTATTCCCCTTGTCGCCGATGTGCTCACGGTGGCACTTGAATCCGGCAAGCACGTCCTCTGTGAGAAGCCGCAGGCAGCCACGTTCACCGAAGCGAATGCGTTATGGGAAGTGGTTGATGATCACGCCGATCAGGTACTGATGATCGCTGAGAACTGGTTCTATCGGGACGATCTCCGTTTCGCCATGCAATTGCTTCAGCAGGGTGCTATTGGCAGGATGCATACCGCTAGTTTCCGGCGTTTGAAGCAGCTGATCCCACGTCCAGGTGAGTTCAGCAGCACCCCCTGGCGTTGGCAGGGTGCCTACGAGGGCGGACCTCATCTCGATGGTGGTGTTCACCAGATCGCGATGTTACGCATGTTGATGGGTGATATCGATACGATTAGCGCGCAGGTGCAGGATGCGAACGAGACGCACGGTGGTGCCAGCCAGTTGAGCGCTAATCTCCGCTTCAGTGACGATGCCATCGGCAGCTTCATGCTGGCATCGCCGAGTCTGCCCATGCCGCCAGACGAAGATGGCGTGCGCATTTATGGCAGTAACGGTGTGATGAGCGTGAACAATGAGCGTATTCTCGTCTGGCGAAATGGTCAGACCGAGAAGTACGTGGTGACGCAGCAGGATCTGGGATACATCTCCGAGTTCCAGAACTTCTACGAGGCTGTTACGGAAGGGGCACCGGTTATCGGCGACTTCTTCCAGAGTTGGCGCGGTATGGAGTTTGTGCATCTCGCGCTGGAGAGTGCTGCTACCCAATCGGTTCTGGCGACGGATCGAGTCATCGCACCCTTGCGACGCTGGCCGATTGATCTCTGGTTGCCATTTGGTGAGACCGAGCTTCGTGTAGATGTCGAATCAACCACATATGACGGGCTTGTTGCTGGATAATAGCCGCCGATTGCCTTGAACTTCCGTATAATGCGGAGAGTGAACCACTGGTGGTTCGATAGCGGGTAATGTGGTGATGGAGAAGGGCATTCGGTACGGCACCTCGTTTGGCCGTGCGATTCGGGGACACATCACCAGCAGACTTCGCCCCACCTCCCACGCGATGGCACTCCGGAATGCCATCGGTGTCATGCTTCCGCTCATTATTGCCAGCGTCCTCGGGAATCCCACCGCTGCCCTCATTGCCGGTATCGGCACACTCAATGTGTGTATGTCCGATCGCCCCGGCCTGGATGTCACCAAAGCGCCGCGTATGTTTTGGACCGTTATCGGTGCCACGATCGCGGTCTTTTTCGGTTGCCTTTTGGGTTGGCACGTCTCACTTGTGATCATTGCAGCGACGATATTTGCGCTGATCGTGGGACTCCTCTCGGCGTATGGTCCCGGGATGCTCCAGAGTGGCGCCACCATGATCATCGCGCTCCTGGTGGCATCGAATCGACCTCACGACTTGCCTGGAGCGCTCGGCACGGCTGGTATCGTGCTGGCCGCGGGTATTGTTCAGACGTTGCTCTCGCTTTCCGCCGCACCAGCACCCGCCCGAAATCCGGATGATCACGCGTTGGACCGTATCTTCCGAGAGCTTGCTGCCTACATTCGCTCTCCCGAGACGCGGGGCGAGGTTCCCGCCGCGATGGCGATTACCCAGGCGACCGCATTGCAGCAAGCCTTCGCGCTTTATCGTTCTCCGGCGGATCGCGCACCGTTCTTGCTCTGCATTCATCGTCTGCAATCCGAATTGATGGCGCTGGCCGATGCCACCGAACCCCTGGTGGCGCAGAATCCAGGCCAATATGACGCCTGGCAAGCGGTGCGGCGGAGCCTTTCCGATACATTGGAGGTGCTTGGCGCGTTCCTGCTCGGGCATGTTGAAGCAGATGAAGTGGATACTGCGATCCGACGTGCCCGTGCGGCGACTACAACACTCGGTAATGGTTGGTCGGAGGGTGATGATCGTCAGCGGGGCTCCTGGGACGAGCTAACGAATGTGCTGATACGGCGCCTGGAGGAGACCGAGCGCCTTGCTGATCAGCAACGTGACAAGCGGATCGGCGGGGTGCATCCGGGCGCGATCATCGGTGCGATGCGGGAACGTGCGCGGGCGACGCTGCAGTTGATTCGGCTCAATATTCGTGCCCGCTCTCCTATGGCAAGACACGCCGTCCGTCTCGCCGCCTGCGTGGCGTTGGCCGGCATACTGGCGAATCTTCTGCAGATTCCATTCTGGTACTGGAGTCCTGTGACAGTCGTTGTCGTTCTACGACCCTACTATGGCGATACCCTCAACCGCATGACTGGAGCCTGGCTGGGTACATTCGGTGGATTGGTGCTCGGCACCGTACTGGCCATCGTGCTGCCCCGCCAGATTTGGTTGGAGATCCTTGTCATTGGCATCCTTGTCTATCTGCAGCGTCTCTACGGTGCTTCCAATATTGCCTTTGGCATGGGAATGGTGGCGGCCTATATTGTCAGCTTGCTGCAGTTGGCTCACGTTTCCGCGCAAGATGCCTTTGTCGATCGTGCCCTGAATGTGGCCCTGGGTGGTGCCATCGCTGGTGTCGCCTTTGTGCTGTGGCCGACCTGGGAACAACTGCAACTACGAGACCTGATGGCGGAATGTATCGATCGATTTCGTGACTCGTTCAATCTGGGAATGCCAGCATCGATCGGTGATATCCCTCTTAATCTGCCGCTTCTCACTCAACGCCGCACGATCGCCCGGGTGGCACGCGCCTCCGCCGAGGATGCTATTCGCAGGACGGTACAGGAGCCAGATATCAGCGAGTCTCACCGCGATGCGATGGACGAGTTGCTGGGAGAGCTGCGAACAATGGTCTGGACCACTCTGCGGTTGGAGGCTTACGCCCGCATCATCCGTGATCAGGAGATCAATCAGGAGTTATCTCTTGCATTTCAGGAGTATGTGCACAGCACGGATCGCGCGCTTGACCAGATTTCGATTGCCCTGATCAATCGTAGTGATCCACCCAATGCCATGACCAGGGTGAGCGACGCGGTGATATGGATGAAGGATGCCTTGATGCATCTGGATAACGACGAACCGCAAGCAATGGCCTGGTATGGACTCATGCAGCAGGCGTCGCAGCTCTCTACCGATCTGACTAGCATCGGCGACTCAGTACACATACTGGCTCAGCAGGGTTCAGAGTAAACTGAGACCATTGTCCGGCTGGAAAGGATCGCATCGCGGATGTTGCCACACCTCGTTTTTCGCAACGTGCATCTCTGCACCATGGTCGACGGTATTGCGACGCTGTCGCATGGTGCCGTGGTTTGCCTGGGCGAGGAGATCGTCTGGGTTGGTGCTGAAAACGACCTGCCTGCGTTCGATCATGCGGAAGAGATCGATTGTGGGGGCAGATTACTTACTCCGGGGCTGATCGATTGTCACACTCACCTTGTCTATGATGGCAATCGGGCCGCCGAGTTCGAGATGCGGCTGGCCGGAGCGACGTACGGGGAGATCGCGAGTGCCGGTGGTGGCATTCTCAGCAGCGTCGCTGCTACCGAAGCCGAGATTGCGCTTCAGGAGAACGCTGAGGCCGAGCTTGCCTGTGCCATCTGCGAGACCGGTGAGGATGCCGCGCGTATGCGCGCTGATACCCCGAATCATCGTGCTGAGGAGAAGCGCTTTCGCCGCTTGATTGATCAGGGCATCACCACAGTGGAAGTAAAGAGCGGGTATGGTGTCCGCGCCGAAACCGAAGCGTTTTTGCTCAACCGTGCCAAAGCGATGACGCAGCAACTGCCGTTGGATGTCTACCGTACCTATCTGGCTGCTCATGTGATGCCACAGGATGCAGGCATGAGCCGCGCGGAGTGGGTCCAACATCTGGTGGACGATGATGTCGATCGCGTCTGTGCGGCGGCTGGCTTCGATGCCATCGATATGTTTTGTGAAGGTATCGCCTTCCAACCGGACGAACTGATACCCCTGTTGCAGAAGGCGCAGGATCTGGGTGTTGATATCCGGATTCACGCCGATCAGTTGAGTGATCTTGGTGGCGCACAGCTTGCTGCGGATTGGCATGCAGCCAGTGCCGATCATCTGGAGTACACCAGCGATGCGGGCGCACAGGCGATGGCTGCCGCCGGGACTGTGGCGGTGATATTGCCAGGTGCTTACTACTTCATTCGGGAGCAACAGAAACCACCCGTGGATGCATTCCGCCGGTATGGTGTGCCCATGGCCGTTGCCACGGATCACAACCCCGGGACATCGCCACTCAACTCGCTATTGCTGGCAACGAATATGGCAGCGACACTCTTCGGCCTCACGGTGGAAGAGTGTTTGTTGGGAGTGACGATCAACGCCGCGCGGGCATTGCGGCGGGATGAGCGTATAGGCACGATTGAGATCGGCAAGCGTGCTGATCTGGCGATTTGGGATGTCGGTACACCCGCCGAGCTGGTCTACAACATCGGTGGCAATCCGCTTTGGTTACGCGTCTGGCGTGGAAGAATTGACTAACAGGAGCATGCAGGTGGAATCAGTGCAGATCACACCCGGTTCGGTTTCGCTCGATCAATGGCGATCTATTTACTTTGGCGCGGTGCCCGTGCTGAATGAAGCCACCTGGCCACGCGTTCGTGCCGGAGCGGAGGCAATCGCGCGAATTGTGGCGCGTGGCGAACCGGTCTATGGCGTGAATACCGGATTCGGCAAGTTGGCCAGTGTACGCATTGATGAGGCTGATCTCTCCACGCTGCAACGCAACATCGTGATGAGTCACGCTGCTGGCACTGGCGAATCGGTATCGCCGCAGATTGTGCGATTGATCATGGCCCTGAAACTGGGCAGTATTGGACAGGGCTATTCCGGTGTGCGCGAGGAAACCGTCCAGCTCTTGCAGGCAATGATCGCTGCCGGGGTTACGCCGGTGATTCCCGGGAAGGGATCGGTCGGTGCCAGTGGCGATCTCGCTCCACTCAGTCATATGGCAGCGGCCATGATTGGCGAAAGCGAGTGCGATACGCCTTCCGGACGCTTGTCATCGCGCGATGCTTTGGCTGTGGCGGGATTGCAGCCGGTTGCTCTGGGGCCAAAAGAAGGGCTGGCACTCCTTAACGGTACGCAGTTCAGCACGGCGCATGCATTGGCGGCGCTGTTCGAGACTGAGCGACTTCACGCATCCGCTCTGGTCACCGGTGCCCTCAGCACCGAAGCCGCCAAGGGAAGCGACACTCCCTTTGACAGCCGTATCCACGAAATCCGCGGTCATGCCGGGCAGAAAGATGTCGCGGCGAGATTGCTCGCTTTGATGGCTGGCAGTGCGATTCGGGAGAGCCATCGTATTGATGATGCACGGGTGCAGGATCCCTATTGCCTCCGTTGTCAGCCGCAGGTCATGGGTGCGGCGTTGGATATCGTCCGTCAGGCGGCCGCTACCCTGGAGATTGAGGCCAATGGTGTCACCGATAATCCACTCGTCTTCGCGGGTGATCCCGATGAAGCGTTGAGCGGTGGCAACTTCCACGCGGAGCCCGTGGCATTCGCGGCAGATATGTTGGCGTTGGCTATATGTGAGATCGGCTCGCTCTCCGAGCGCCGGATCGCCATGCTCATCGATCCTGCTCTTTCGGGATTGCCCGCGTTCTTGACACCGAATCCGGGACTGAATAGCGGTTTCATGATCCCGCAGGTGACTGCGGCAGCATTGGTGAGTGAGAACAAGCAGCGGGCAACACCGGCTAGTGTGGATTCCATTCCCACCAGTGCCAATCAGGAAGATCACGTCTCCATGGCGGCCCATGGTGCGCGCAGGCTGCAATCGATGTTGCGCAACGCCGAAGCTGTGCTGGGGATTGAACTGCTCGTCGCCGCGCAAGGGTGCGATTTCCATTCACCGCTGACTTCCAGCGAGACGCTGGAAGAGGTGCGCGGTACGCTACGGCAATCGGTGCCTTTCATGGAGCATGATCGCTGGATGCATGCAGATATGGAATCTGCGACCTCTCTCGTTCGCAGTGGCTATCTGGCGAATCTATAGATCCTTCTGGGAGACGATATGAAGACAATCGGTCTCATTGGTGGCATGAGTTGGGAATCGACAGCCGAATACTATCGCATCATCAACGAGACTGTGCGTGATCGTCTTGGTGGGCTACATAGCGCCAAAATCGCGATGGTCTCGGTTGAGTTCGCCGAGATCGAGGCGATGCAGGTAGAGGGCCGATGGGACGATGCCGGTGTGGCTCTCGCCCAGGCCGCACGACAGATTGAAGCGGCTGGGGCGGAGTGCGTGGTCATCTGCACCAACACGATGCACCGGGTTGCCGATGCCGTGCAGGCTGCGGTGAGTATTCCGCTTTTACATCTAGCCGATACCACTGCCGGGAGAGTCCGGTCTGAGAATCCTGAGCTACGTATCATCGGACTTTTCGGCACCGCCTTCACGATGGAGCAGGAGTTCTATCGTGCTCGCCTGGAGGCCGCCGGTTATACCGTTCTTGTTCCCGAAACTGCGGACCGCGCCATCATCCATCGCGTGATCTACGATGAACTTTGCCTCGGTATCGTGCGCGAGGAGAGCAGGGCGGAATACATTCGCATTATGGAGGCTTTGGTTGATAATGGTGCCGAGGGACTCATCCTCGGTTGCACCGAGATTGAATTGCTAATTGATCCTGATCAGGCATGGCGGGTGCCGCTCTACCCAACATCGCGTATTCATGCGCAGGCCGCCGTCGATTGGGCGCTGGAGGAGGATTCGTGAGCGTCATTGTGTTGATATTGCGCCTGGTCATTATCGGGGTGCTGCTTGTCTCGGGCATCGCCAAGATTCCGGATCGTAAGGGTTCGGAGGAGGCGATGGATGGCTTCGGTGTACCGAAGTCATTGATCCCCATCGGTGCATTGCTGCTGCCCTGGTTTGAGCTTGTGCTGGCAGTCGGTTTGATCTTCGCCCCGACATTGCCCTGGGCGGCGGTGCTGGTGACGATCATGTTCCTGGTTTTCACGCTCGCTGTGTGGCGAGTCGTCAATGCCAAAGAGGCGCTGGATTGTCATTGCTTCGGTCAGCTGGATTCCGGCCCGGTGAGCATGGTGACAGTGGCGAGGAACGCCGGATTAACGCTCGCCTCCGCGGTGATTTTCTGGTGGGCACAGTTCCAGGAATCGACATCGATCTGGGAGGATCTTTCCTGGCTGCGGCTCGGAGTAGGTATTGCTCTCATTGCGTTGGGAGCAATGGCGTGGGTGATCTGGCGTCAGCGCCAGACGGTGGCGACGCTTACCCAACGCGTGAACGAATTGCAGGCACTCCTGCCCGCGAGCAGAATGCCAAAACCACCCATTGAGCAGTCGTTTGCGCATGTAACCGCTGACCATACACTGGAATTGCTGGATGGTAGCGGTGTTCCTGCCAGCGACACGCACACAAAGGGAAAGCCCTCGCTTCTTATCTTTGTGAGCAGCCATTGCCGCGCTTGCATCAAGATCATGCCCGATATCGCCGAGTGGCAGCAGCAGTTTGGCGACGTGATGCGTTTCGTCATTCTCGGTGTCGGGATGAAGGATGAGCTGCAGTTTCTCAGCGATGAGCTAAAGCTGACCGAAGTTCATCTGGCCAGCGGTGGAGAACTGCAGGATGCGCTGGAGATACGCGCGACACCGACGGCCATTCTGGTTGATCACGACGGTTTCATTCGGCAGGAGCCCGCACTCGGTGTTGATACCATCCGCCGCCTGGTGGATGATCTGAAGCTTCAGGCTGGCATTACTACCCCGGCGGCGTAACGAACTAAACGAATCCGACACAGAGGAGAGAACATGAGCATCAACAAGCAGTATCACCACTTCGGTATTCATGTATTCGAAGATGTACCTGACACCGAATGGATTCCGGTGAATACGATCTTCCTCAATAATCCCAACCATCATCCGCAGCGGATCGAATGGATCCTGCATCCGGAGGGTACCTACGCTGCCGATGCCGTGTTTGAGCCGCACATCGCCTACACCGTTGATGATCTCGCTGCCGCGATTGAGGGCAAGGAAATTGTGATTGCCCCGCACGAGATGGGCGGTTTCTGCCAGTGCGCTTTCACGCGTGAGGATGGTATTCAGGTGGAGTACATCCAGCTTTACCCGGGGCGTGCCTGGTTCGACGACGAGGTCTAGATCTTAGCGAACGCGAGTGATGCTCGTGGTTCTGCCGTTTTCGATCTCTACGAGCACTGCGCCCAGCACCATTGGTCCTGTGGCCAGCTCGTAGGGCTCGAACGACGTGGTGTCCTCACCAAGATAGACGGCGGTCATGATGCGTGGATCGATTCCCTGCCAACCGCCGGATCGACCAGTCATGCCAACATCGACCACGATCGCTGTGCCACCCTCAGTGATGTGCAGGATTTCGGTCGGTTCATGGGTGTGGGTACCAAGTACGGCCGCAACCTTGCCCTGATTGGCGAATCCAAATCCCAGGATCTGCATGACATCGCCGGAATGGAAATCCACAACGACTGTTCCGAGTAGATCCAGACGATTGAAGGCGTGATGCGGGTGCTCAACTCCGGGAATCGCCACCGTATCGGCCATATTCAAGACCGTAAGTGCTTCACCGTGCACATCCAATGTATAGAATCCCTTGCCGGGTTTTTCGCTTCCCACATTGAGCGGGCGAATCACGCCATCCAGCGCATAGACTTCGGCGGCATCAGGCGAATCCCAGCCATGGTTTCCTGAGGTCACCACATCGACACCGGCAGCGAGCAGCCTGCGCGCACCGTCTACGGAGATGCCGAAGCCAACATAGGGATTCGGCGCGCTCCGGGCGCTATTCTCGGCGTTGGCGATGACCACATCGGCTTGCGTGGATGTACGCAGTTCTGGCAATCGCGAGACGATCCAGTCGAGGGCTTCCTCGCCCACAATATCGGCAATGAAGAGAACTCTCATGGTTTCCCCTTGTCCCTACAGCGACGCGCCTATGTCAGTGCCAGATCCGATCGCGGACGCAATGCCGAAGACAGATATACCGCACCAAATGTGAGGATGATGAGTCCAGCCGTTGGCGGACCTTTGGGACCAACCGAATCGATGAGGATTCCGCCCAACATCGCGCCAAGCATCATCGATCCCTGAATGAAGGTGACCAGCAGCCCACCAGCGCCTTCGGCGTGGTGGGGAAAGGTCTGCGCTACCCAGGCATTGCCACCGACACCGACGATATTGCGGAAGAAGGCCCATGCCGCGATCAATGGCAAGCAGATGATGAAACTCTTGCCGAAAATGAGCAGACATGCCAGCGTCACCGCCAACATACTCACCGCCATAGTGAATGTGCGGCTGAGGTTTTTCTGCAATGGCTTGGCCGCCCAGAAGTTTCCTGTCAATCCGGCAATACCAGCCACCAGCAGGATAACGGAGATCATTCCACCCTCAACATGGGCCACATCTTCCAGATACGGCACCAAATACGTATAGAAGGTCTGTGATCCGCCAAACGCCAGCATCATTCCCAGCATGCCAGCCAGCAGACCGGGGAGGCGCAGCGTTTCTCCGATATGGACCTTACGCGTGGCTTCTTGCGGTGGCATGGAGGGCAGGTAGCGAATCAGTCCAAGGACAGCGAGGGCTGCGATCGCGGTGGCCGCCAGGTAGACGACGCGCCAACTAAGGAGGTTTCCCAGCAGCGATGCCAATGGTGCGGAGACGAGCCCCGAGAGCGAAGCCCCGGCCACAACGATGGAGAGGCCCCGGGCGACGTGACCGGGAGGTCCGATGCGCAATCCGACCGATGGCATCAGCCCCCAGTTGATGCCAATGGTTGCACCCAGGATCATGCGCGACAGCAGCATCGTCCATACGTTCGGAGAGAGTGCGACACCTACATTGGAGACGACCAGTGCCGCCGTGAATACGATCATCACCAATCGTCGATCCCTGTGACCGACAATGCGTCCGATGGAGAGGCTGAAGATAATGGCGGCGATAGCGGTGGCTGTGATTGCCTGTCCGACCAATCCCTCGCTGGCATCGAGACCAGTCGCGAGGAGCGGCAGCATGCTCATTGGCAGCACTTCCGCTGTCGTCATCGCGAAGGCGACCAATGACAACGCGTAGATGCCATGCCAGGCGTTCTTTTCCGCCGCGGTGCTAATGGGCTCGGGGGCGATCGCCATGGGGAATAAAACTCCAGCCGGTCGACGGCATAGGTGCAGGCGGCGATCTCAGGTGATGCCTTCTATCGAATATTCAGGCACCGCACGCTTGCTGTCGAGGGGATTGGGATTCGATGTTGTTGATACCCGACCAGGCCGCCAACGGCGGTACAATGAGAGCAAAGATTCGTATCCAAACACCACCACGGAGCCGCTATGACTGCCACCGAACCTCGTGTTATTCACGCCCCGACCGGTACCACGCTGAATGCAAAATCGTGGCTGACGGAAGCGCCGCTACGCATGCTGATGAACAATCTCGATCCCGACGTTGCCGAGCGTCCGGAAGACCTGGTGGTCTACGGCGGTATTGGTAAGGCCGCACGTAATTGGCAAGCATTTGATCAGATCATTGCCACGCTCAAGGAACTTGAGGATAACGAGACGCTGTTGGTGCAGAGCGGCAAACCAGTCGGCGTTTTTCGCACCCATGTCGATGCGCCGCGGGTGCTGATTGCCAATAGCAATCTGGTGCCGCACTGGGCTACCTGGGAGCACTTCCATGAACTGGATGCCAAAGGTCTCGCCATGTACGGGCAGATGACCGCCGGCAGTTGGATCTATATCGGGAGTCAGGGCATCGTTCAGGGTACCTATGAGACCTTTGCCGAAATGGCGCGTCAGCATTACGGTGGCAGTTGGGATGGACGCTGGATACTCACCGCTGGTCTCGGTGGCATGGGTGGCGCCCAGCCACGTGCGGCCACGATGGCGGGAGCAAGCATGCTCGCGATCGAGTGCCAGCAAAGTCGTATCGATATGCGTCTGCGTACGGGGTACATCGATGTGCAGGCGAAGGATCTCGATCACGCACTTGAACTTCTCAATCAGGCGAAGTCCGAAGGCAAGGCGATCTCCGTCGCATTACTTGGGAATGCCGCCGAGATTTTGCCGGAGATGGTTCAGCGAGGAATTCACCCCGATGCTGTCACCGACCAGACTTCAGCGCACGATCCTGTGAACGGCTATCTCCCCATTGGCTGGACCGTGGCGCAGTGGGAGGAGATGCGGGTGAGCGATCCTGCCACGGTGAATCGTGAGTCCCGCAAGAGCATGGCAGTGCACGTGCAGGCGATGCTCGATTTTCATGCGATGGGGATTCCGACGGTCGATTATGGTAACAACATTCGCCAAATGGCGTTCGAGGAGGGCGTGAGCAACGCCTTCGATTTTCCAGGGTTTGTGCCTGCCTATATTCGCCCACTCTTCTGTCGGGGTATTGGCCCTTTCCGCTGGGTTGCGCTGAGTGGCGATCCTGAGGATATCTACAAGACCGATGCCAAGGTGAAGGAGCTGATTCCGGACGATCCGCACTTGCATCGCTGGCTGGATATGGCCAGGGATGCGTTCAAGTTCCAGGGACTGCCAGCACGCATTTGCTGGGTGGGTCTGGGTGATCGCGATCGCCTGGGGCTTGCCTTCAACGAGATGGTGAAGAATGGCGAGCTGAAGGCCCCCATCGTGATCGGTCGCGATCATCTCGATAGCGGCTCGGTCGCCAGTCCGAACCGTGAGACCGAAGGCATGCGTGATGGTTCTGATGCCGTCAGCGACTGGCCGCTGCTGAACGCGCTGCTCAACACCGCCAGTGGTGCCACCTGGGTCAGCATTCATCACGGCGGTGGTGTGGGTATGGGCTTCAGCCAGCACGCTGGCGTGGTTATCGTTTGCGATGGTACCGATGCCGCCGCTGAACGTATCGGTCGCGTGCTCTGGAACGACCCCGCTACCGGGGTCATGCGTCACGCCGACGCCGGGTACGAGATCGCAATCGAGTGTGCCCGGGAGAAGGGCCTGGATTTGCCCGGAATCGTGTAACCCCGATCTGTGTAGCGCCGGCCTGAAATGGCCGGCGAGAGAGGCCTGAAATGGCCGGCGAGAGAGGCCTGAAATGGCCGGCGAGAGAGGCCTGAAATGGCCGGCGAGAGAGGCTCGATGAATCGTCCGGAGGATGCACGACCAGGCACAACTCGCCGGGTGCGATTGCGGGATTATGACTATCGCACTCCGGGCTACTATTTTGTGACCATCTGTGTTCACAATCGTGTGCATCTGTTCGGCTGTGTCCGAGAGGGCGCGATGCAGCTTAACGATGCCGGTCGAATGATCACCGAAACCACTGCCGCTCTAACTCCCCGTCACCCACAGGCTGTTGTGGATGCATTTGTCGTCATGCCGAATCACGTTCATCTACTCTTGGGGATCAATCTTGGTGGAACAGGGTCCCTTCCAGAGCTTTCACTAATCGACGCAGTGCATTGGTGGAAGACCAGAACAACCACCGGCTATATAGATGGGGTGAGAGGTCAAGGATGGACACCTTATGAGCATCGGTTTTGGCAGGAGGGATACCACGATCATATCGTTAGGAACGATCGTGAACTTGATATGATCAGAAACTATATAGATGAGAATCCTGCGCGCTGGGGGCAGGATGTGTTTCATGATCGGTAATAGATTCGCCGGAACGCCAGGACGCCGTCCACTTCGGGACGCCAGGACGCCGCCCACTTCGGGACGCCAGGACGCCGCCCACTTCGGGACGCCAGGACGCCGCCCACTTCGGGACGGCGCTACACCGGGACGGTGCTACACGAGGATGGCGTTATCCTGAAGCGCCGTTACAACCCTCGGTCAGCTCGCGTCGGTACCTGCAACTCGGCCAGAATCCCGGCGAGCTGGCGGCGTTCGTTAGTCGTCAGGTTCGCCAATGGTGCCCGGCTGGGACCAGCAACATACCCCAAAATCTCCATCGCGACTTTCATGACACTGACTTCATACCCGGGCTTGAGCTGACGCATCTGATAGATCGGGCGGACAACGCGATCGTGATAGGCGCGCAGGCCAGCGTAATCACCGGCTGCAGCGAGATCGTAGATTTCCATAGAAGCTTCCGGCCAGAAGCAGGCGAGACTGCTGGTGTAGCCCACCGCACCCGTGGCAAAGTAGGGGCCAACCAGATCATCACCGGAGCCACCCAGCCAGATAAGTCGATCCTCACCGCAGGCGTGAATTACGTGATCACGTAATTGCGTAAAGAGGCGAACATCGGCGCGACCATCCTTGAAGGCAATGATCTGTGGCAGTTCGTTGCAGAGCTTCTCCAGAATCGCCGGGGTGAAGAGGGCAGCATCGCGAGCGTACGGAAGAATGGGCAGGCTTGTGCCGCTGGCGATCTGCTTGTAATACTCCACCAGTCCATCCGCGCTCGGTTTGGCATAGTAGGGGGCCACCACCATGATCGCGGCAGCACCAGCCGCCTCGGCTTCCGCGGCCATCCGCGCACCCAGCACTGGCCCAAAACCGGCCGGGGCGATAACCGGTGTCTCTCCCGCAACTTCCACGGTTGCCCGCACGATGTCTGTGGACTCCTCTGGTGTGAGCGCGAAGATCTCGCCGGTACCGCTTGGTGCGACAATTGCTCCACAGCGAGAGTTCGCCACGAAGCTGGCATTCAGTCGGACCGCGTCAAGATCGACCCTCCCGTTCGCGTCAAAAGGCGTGATCGGGAAGGCGAGAGCGCTGTGAAGGGCGGTACGGATATCGGTCATGGTGCATTTCTCCATACGAGAAGTCTGTTGACACCGGTAGTGTACACGCGCACCATGACGACAGAAATAGCCGTCAACCAGCGCAGGAGTTCCCTATGAAGATTACGCAGATGAATGTCACTCCCATAGCCATGGCGGATCCCCCCTTGCGCAACGCCCCGGGTATCCACGAGCCCTATGTGAACCGCATAATCGTCGAGCTTGTTGGCGAGAACGGACTCTCCGGCTGGGGAGAGCAAGCGTATTCGACGACGCTCCTGGCTGACTTGCAGGCGATTGCGCCCCATATCGTTGGCATCGATAGCACCGATCAGGCTGCGATCATGCGCGTGGTGGAGGGGCATTTCGCTGATGACGATGATCGTATCGATCCCATTTTGCGTAACTTCCGCACCGATGTGCGTAAGCCTGGCATGACTATCCCTCGGGCGTTCAGCCCGATCGAGGTGGCTGCGCTTGACCTCACCGGTCGTTCGCTCGGAGTGCGTGTGGTTGATCTGCTCGGTGGTCCGGTGCGGGATCGTGTCAGTTTCAGCGCCTATCTCTTCTACAAACATGCTGGCGGCGGTGGTGAAGGTGAGGACAAACGCCCTGACGAATATGGTGAGGCGATGACACCGGAGCAAGTCACCCGTCAGGCCCGACAGATGATAGACACCCACGGATTCAAGAGCATTAAGTTCAAGGGCGGCGTGCTGGAGCCAGCGCTGGAAATCGAATCGGTGCGGCAGATGCGTGCTGAGTTTGGTCCGGACATGCCGATCCGTATCGATCCGAATTGCGCCTGGACCGTTGAAACAAGCATCAAGGTGGCGCAAGATCTGCAAAACGAGCTCGAGTACTTCGAGGATCCAACGGCCTCGATTCCCGGTATGGGTGAGGTGCGGGCAGCCTTGCTGGCTCAGGGGATCGATTTGCCGCAAGCGACGAATATGTGCGTCACCGAATTCAGCCAGATTCCGGAGAGCCTCCAACACGATGCCGTGCAGGTGATTCTGGGCGATCATCACTATTGGGGCGGACTTCGCGCCACCACGCAGCTTGGGCGTATCTGCGAAGTCTTCGGCATCGGTATGAGCATGCACAGCAACACCCACTTTGCCATCAGCCTGATGGCGATGACGCACGTCGCAGCGGCGACGCGCGCGCTCACCTACGATGTCGATACCCACTATCCATGGCTGGATGCGGGCGATGAGTTCGCCGTCGGCGGCAAGATTCGCTTTGAGGATGGTTCATTGGCGATTCCCGATGCGCCGGGTCTCGGTATCGAGATCGATCGCGCGGGTCTGCAGCGACAGCACGAGCTCTTTCTGCGCATCCCCTATCGTGATCGCGATGATGTTGGTCACATGCAGCGGACTGTTGATCCCAACTGGACCGAGCATCTGCCGCGGTGGTAATACGAGTTTACGGATAAACGTAGCCCCGGAGTTTATCTCCGGGGCTTGTTCATGGGTTCGGGGACTATCTATCTTTTCCCAACGATATCCTTCAACAACTTCTCGTCGATATTGCGGCCGGAGATGATTGCTACCATATCGCCATCGACCGGATAGGCTTTCATCGCGGCGAAGCTGACTGCGGCTGCACCTTCGGCGCGGAGATCGTGCCGCAGATAGAGCGTGCGAATGGCTGCTTCGATCTGCTTCTCCGAGACACTGATCATCTCGACCCCGCGTTCGCGCAGAATCTCTGCGGTGATCGCGCCGCCTTCCAGATTCCCGGCCAGACCATCGGCAAGCGACGGTGCGATCTCGATCTCCACCGTTTTACCAGCACGCATGGCCGTCGACACAGCCAGCGATGACTCGGTCTCCACACCAATCACTCGAATCGCACGATCCTTGATCATGTCCGCGCGAATCGCCATCCCGGCAGCCAATCCACCGCCACCCACGGGTACAAAGATGGTGAAGTTCCCTTCGATGCGATCGGCAAGCTCGTCCAGAACGGTCGCCTGACCAGCAATCACATGGGGATCGTTGTACGCCGAGACATAGGTGAGACCGGACTCGGCCAGCATAACTGCGTGTGCTTCGGCTTCGTCAAAGGTTGTGCCATGGCGAATAACACTGGCACCCATCTCTTCCAGCACGGCGAGTTTGCGCGGTGATGCGTTCTCCGGCACTACGATAGTGGCGCGGTGACCAAGAGTGTCCGCCGCCCAGGCAACGCCAATACCGTGATTACCGGCACTGGCGGTGACGACGTTTGTTCCCCTGGGTAAGCGACTCAGCGCTGCGATCGCGCCTCGCACCTTGAATGCCCCGGATGGCTGCTGTGAATCCAGCTTCAACCACTCGTAACGACTAATCGGCAGGAGTGGCGTGGTCGCGAGATGCTGACGCACCGCGACGCGAGCGCGATCCATATCCGAAGCGGTTGGTTTCTGAACGTGTCGCACTACGCATCTCCATCAGGTCGCGCCAGCCTCTATGTCAATGCTACACCGGGATGAAGGTGGATGGAGGAGAGAGCTTTCCTGATATGGGAAGTGATATTTGGTGTTTTTGCACAAGCTCTTGACAGCGCCAGAGTCGTTTGGCATGCTCACTCTCACATCCGTACATCTATCTTGGGGGCAAGATTGGGAGTGAGACATTGAACCCAGTTGCCCGTTCCCGTTTTCTGCCTGTATCGGTCTTTCTGACTGGTACGGGTACTCTATGATCGGCAACACCATGGCTGCGGTGGCCATTCCCTGGTTTGTCTTGCAGGAGACCGGCTCCGCCAGTCAGACGGGCTTTACCGGCATGGCGGCCGCCTTGCCAATGGCGATGAGTGGTGTATTCGGTGGCCCGTTGGTCGATCGCCTGGGTGGCCGGAAGATGAGCATTATTAGCGATGTCATCTCGGCATTGGCTGTGCTGGCTATTCCCATTCTGCATATGCTCGATCTGCTGACCTATCCGCTCATCCTTGTGCTCGTTTTTCTGGGAGCGATGTTGGATATCCCGGGTGTAACAGCGCGACGCATGCTGTTGCCCGGTTTCCAGAAGCAGGCTGAACTACGCGCTGAGCAGATGAACTCGGCATTCGAGGTGCTCAACAATGCATCGTCCATGGTCGGCCCGGTGGTTGCGGGTGCACTCATTGCATTTATCGGTCCCGTCAATGTGTTATGGCTTACGGTCGGTGGTTTCCTTGCTTCGGCAGCCGGCGTATATTTCTTCGCGCCACCCAATCCACAAGATCGTCACACCCAACGCCAACCCTATCTGGAGTCGATGAAGGAGGGCTTTCGCTTCATCGGCCAGACTCCCGTGCTTCTGGCAATGGCATTACTCTTCGGTATCTCGAACTTTGTCTCAAATGGTTTCTGGGGTGTGGGTTTGCAGGTCTTCGCATATGAAACCTGGGATACCGCTACCCGGCTTGGCGTGCTCATCTCCGCGGTGGGGGTCGGCACGCTCAGCGGTGCCATGCTTTATGGTGTGATGGGACACCGCTGGCTCAAGCATCGACGGGAGATTCTGCTCATCGGTTTCTCCACTCAATGGCTTTGGTTGAGCGCTTTTCTCTTTACAACTTCGCTGCCTGTGCTACTTCTGGCAATGTTCCTTGTCGGATTCAGCGCCGGACCGGCGAATCCGATGAGCGTCACCATCCGCTTCGAGCATATACCGGTCGTACTACGCGGCCGTGTGTTTGCGACATTCTCGGCCATTACCGCCGCGATTACTCCGGTCGGTATCGCGGCGGCAGGTCTCATCATCGAACACTACGGTATTCATACAGGCATTACCTGCCTGGTTGTGGCATACGCCCTCTTGGGTCTGGCGTTGCCATTTGTGCCGGCCTTCCACGATATGAACCACCAGGGCCCATATGTAGAGGGCAAATCAGCCGCGCAGGATTGACCTTGATCCACGTAGAGGCGGACGGCCAAAGGTCTGTCCGCCGGTGAGGGCTACCCCCGCAGGATTGAGAGAACGTCCTGTATCTGCGCGATGGTTTCGGCATTGATCGGATCGAGCACGAGTTGGAGGTGCGCTACACCCATCTCCTCGAAGCGCTGCAGATCGGCGGCGAGCTTATGTGGATCGGTGCCATCCAATGCGGGTGGTGCGCCGTATTCGCTGAGGCGACCGCGTGCTCCCGGCATACCGATGAGGGGAGCGACTGTCTTGACCAGCGTGGAGGGATCACGGCCGACCTGCTCACAAACGCTATCGATGCGATCCAGCAGCGCTTGCAGTCCTTCGAAGGTGCCACCGTAGTCCTGACTCCAGGCGTTCCACATCTCCACATTCGGAAGTGTGAGTTCCAGCATCTTCTGGCCAAAGCTGCCGATCATGATCGGCGGACCACCCGGACGCACCGGCTTCGGAAAGAGCAGAGCATCTTCGATCGTGTAGTACTCACCATGCAGCGAACTTTCGCCTGTGGAGAGCAGTTCCCGAATCACCGCATACGCTTCGGCGAAACGGCTGAAGCGATGATCGTAGGGGATACCAAAGCCACGATATTCGGGTTCGTGCCAACCGGCACCGAGTCCTAGGATGAAGCGACCGCCGCTGATCTGGTCAACGGTCGCGGCCATTTTCGCGATCATCGGCGGTGTGTGGAAGAGCGCGCTGGCCACGAGATGTCCCAGTTCCACGCGCGAGGTTATTGCTGCCAGGGCGGAGAGGGTGGTCCAGGATTCGAAGGGACCACGGGGTGATTTGGCGGGATCGCTATAGCGGTACATGAGGTGATCGCCAACCCAGAGCGAATCGAGCCCGATCTCCTCGGCCACGCGCGCCATCTCGGCGTATTGCGGCCAGGTATAGGCGTATTCGACCTCTGGTAATTGCACGCCAATTTTCATAGATATCTCCCCATATTATCGACGGTATTCCCGTCGATTCGGGCGGATCCTCATGCGGGATCCGCCTCTGCATTGTTTCTCAATCCGCAACTGTTGCTAATGCGCGTGTTGCCCAGGCAAGTACCTCGGCGCTGAGATCGAGCGACGATAGCTGCCCTTCGCCAAACCAGGCCATCGGCTCCAGTACCTCTGGCATACCAATTCTGGGTGGATCAATCACCCTGGCGAAGTAAATCAGATCGATATGCTGATGATCGTCGGAAATATTCTCCAACTGTATCCCCTCTGGTCGCACCAGCTGCAGCGGCATTTCCGGATCATCCGTCTGGATGCCGCGATCGCCGAGGAGTTCTACGGTGATACCCGCCTCCTCCTGCACTTCGCGGATCGCAGCTTCATCCGGAAGCTCTGGTGCATCGATATGCCCGCCCGGTGGAAGCCACATGTTGAGTTTTTTGTGAGGATGCAGGAGCACCTGCCCCTGATGCACAACAAAAACGGCCACGGTGAAATCGCGTGTCAGGGTCATTCAGGATTCTCCAGGGATTGACCACGTTTGCCCCGGGCGGCATCGGTCGCGATCTGCCAACTCACAGTTTCATCATTTGTAGGTGGTGGCATATTGGACTCGGTGGGGACGTTCGTGTCGACCCAGGTTGCGGTCGGATCAGGTGTGACATTGACAAACACGGCGTCCTTAACCGGTAACAGCACGACCTCCTCTTCATCGGTATCCGCCAGAAGCATCGCGGTCAGGCGTGCGATGGCCACGACAATACCGTGGACCGCCAGCAGCAGGATCCAAATACCTGTGGCGGTGTAAGCCCACAGATTACTACCACCGATGACCAGGTTGATGCAGATCAGTAGAACCATGCCGACGAAGAAGGTGCTCACGTGTCCGCGGAGCCAACGGAAATCTCCGAGGGTCGCCAGCGCATGGGAACGTTCGGCCAGAGCCTGCATTAGCTGTTCACCGCAGCGCTAAGTCTGGCGAGCTGATTCTTGTCGCTGGTAACCAAATCCTGTACATGGGCGCGAATGGTGCTGCCATCGTCCAGCGGCTGATCCCACACGCGATCTTCATGGATCCCTTTGAGGAGATTCAGGGTCGTGGCGCGCGCGGTGCCGAACTGGGAGATAAGCTGGGCCAATGTGGTATCCAGACCATCGACATATTCCCGACCCGGGCCTCCGGCGGTGCCGATGCCAGTGATACGGTCCTTCAATGCCTGGCTGAACTGCACCTCGTCGTTGCGCATTCTCGTGATAATGCTTGTCAGGGCATCGGTGGGTGTGGCCTTGCGGTAGGTTGTGTTCAGTGTTTTGTAGGTCTCTACCAGATTGTTGATGAGCGTGCTGGAGTCCATCGTCGTATCCTTTCGTTTCTCCCAATTCTACGTGTTCAAGCGTATCACTGGCAGGTCCTTACCATGCGACTTCATACGACCCCGCCTAAATGGCAGTGGTAGAATAGCCGGAGATATGCAGGAATACCGGGTGGGACCAAGGAATACCAATGAGTGCCGATTCGCGAGACCAGTTCAATGTTGAAACGCCGCTTCGCTGCCCGATTTGCGGTGGCGCGCTAAAGCACACCATGATCCGCACGCTCGGATCGGTGTCGCCACATACACAGTGGCAATTGCATGCCGGCGAGTGTCCCGAGCATGGATGGTTCCAGGCCGAGGTCGTAGGGCGACCACCGCGCGATATTTTCTCGGTCGCACGTCCCTTCGGGGCCAGCCGTCGCCTGGTGGTGAATGGGCAGGAAGTCTATCAGTTCCCAACCGTGTGGAACGACGCCGAGTTTGATCTGCGTATGAACAAGGAACATCCCGTTGATCCGCTGGATGCGCAATACTGGAAACCACGCTCACTTGGATAGCGTTCTCTCCAGATATCGCAACGCCTTGGTCGGCTAAGGTCGACCAAGGCGAACTTTATTACCCGAACAGGATTCGCATGGCTGCCCGATCCGCTCTTCCTCCCCCAAACAACGATGCCCCCGCGAAGCTCACACCAATGAGCTTGCTGTTGGTGCTGGTGGTGTTTGCGCTCCTCACCAACCTCGGTTCACTCATTGTCAGTGTGCTGATGGCGCTCCTGCTCGGTACCATCCTCGAAGGTCCGGTCCAACGTCTGCAAAAGCGGGGAATTCCGCGCGCAGCCAGTATTGCTGTCTGTTACGTGGGCGTACTTGCTGCCCTGGTCGCGCTGGTGATGGTGATTGTGCCGGTGGTTTCCGATCAATGGACCGAGTTTCAGGATAAGTTCCCGGATCAAATGCGTTCGTTGCGGGACGACTGGAGCGAAAGCAGTAATCCGTTACTGAATGGCACCGGCGTCGATCTATTGCAGCAAGGCATTGATCTGATCGAGGGCGATACTGCAGCGACCACGTCGGTCTCCGGCGATGCCGCCGCCGCCGCCCTGACCATCGGTAGTTCAGTTGTTGGTGGTATTACCTCGGTGATCACCACACTTGTGATTACTTTCTACTACCTGTTGGAAAAGAGTCTTGTGCGGCGGGTGATCACCGACCAGATCTCGCCGGGATTGCGGGATCGGGTGAATGCGCTGTGGTCGGATGTCGAAGCGAAAGTGGGTGGGTGGCTGCGTGGCCAGCTGATTCTCTGCGCCATCATCGGCACGATCGCCACAGTCTCCTACGGCATTATCGGTCTGGATTTCTGGCCGCTGCTCGGATTATGGGCGGGTATGACCGAGATTTTGCCGATCGTCGGTCCCTGGATCGGTGGTGTGCCTGCGGTCGTCGTCGCGCTCACAATGGGCTTTGATAAAGCCATCATGGTTGCGCTGATTATTCTCCTCATGCAAACACTGGAGAACTGGTTCCTGGTACCTCGTGTGATGCGTGGTGCCGTTGGCCTGACACCGCTAAGCGTCTTTGTCGCGATCCTTGCCGGTACCCAGCTCATGGGGGTGATCGGCGCCGTTCTGGCCATCCCGGTAGCGGCTGGCTTGCAGGTGATTCTGACCGATATTGTTGCGCAGCGACGTGCCAGCTATCAGATTGAGCCATCGGCCAGTGCCAGCAGCGGTTGGCGTTGGATGCTGAATCGCGCGCTTGATCGCGAGGGTGCCGAGCACACATATAGTAATGATGATGGCCTGCAAATTGTCAGCGATGTCACCTACGCCGGTGATGGTGATATCGAAGAACCGTCCGCGCCAGATAGTGACGAGGACGAAGCGCCGATCGAGTTTGAGGAAGCACCACGCATTCTGACCGAAGAGGATATGGCGAGCGACAATCCGGCACGCGCGGCTGAAGCGACATGGCCGAACAATCCCTGGAAGTCGACTGGTACCGTCTCCCGCGAGAACTCACCCTGGAAAGCTGTTCGGAAATCGGAAACACCTGACGGCGAGTAGAAAGCAACATCATGACGCACCATCAGATCAAGGTCGCTGCTCAAATTCAGCAGCAGCACGCCGTTTACGCCGATATTCGCAAGGCCTGGATTGCGGCGGATGAGCTGGGTGTGGATGTGATCTTCAACTGGGATCATTTCTACCCACTCTCGGGTGATGCCAATGGTGCGCACTTCGAGGCCTATACCCAGCTTGGGGCGATGGCGGAAGTCACCAGCAACGCCATGCTTGGTTCACTGGTCACCTGCAACAGCTATCGCAATCCGCATCTGTTGGCCGATATGGCCCGCACTATTGACCATATCAGTGACGGTCGGTTCATACTCGGGATTGGCTCGGGCTGGTTTGAACGCGATTACTTCAACTATGACTATGAGTTTGGGACTGCTCCCAGCCGACTGCAGGATCTTAGACGTGATCTTCCCAGGATTCAGGAGCGCTTGAGCAAGCTCAACCCTGGTCCGGTGAATGGCCGTATCCCGCTGATGGTCGGTGGATCAGGACCCAAGGTGACGCTGAAGCTGGCGGCACAGTATGCCGATATCTGGCACGCGTTTGGTTCACCGAAGGATATGGCTGCCAAGAGTGCCATTCTGGAAGAGCATTGCGCAGCTATCGGTCGTGATCCGCGTGAGATTGTCCACAGCGGTGGTATCAACAAAGAGCATCTGGAGCAGGCCGATGAGTACGTCGCCAATGGCGTGACCCTGCTGACGATGGGTATCAGTGGTCCGGATTACGATCTGGGGCCGCTACGCGAACTGGTGCAGTGGCGCGATGCTGCGCGAAAAGCACAGGAGGCACAAGATGTCCGCTGAAGACCGTGTCTACGAAATCTTCAACCTCAACAATGAGATCTCGCAGTATCCTCCCGATCCGGAGAGTGCCGCCCGTCACCGGGCGGAGATATTGGTGAAGGGTGAAACCCTGCGTGTGATCGTGGTAACGGCACTCGCGGGTGGTACCTTGCATGAGCACAGTGCCCCAGGTCCCATTACCGTGCAGGTGTTGGAAGGGGCCTTCACGTTGACGATCCAGGGTGAGCCGCGGCAGATGCGCGCTGGCGATATCGCTGTCGTCGCGCCAAGAATTCGGCACGAGGTGACCTGCGAAGAAGACGGTGCCTTCCTGCTGACCATCGCGCATCTGAGCTACAAGCCGGACCAGGGCAACAACTAACGCGTCGCCCAGATCAGTCCCTGCTCGACCAGCCGGGCGGCATCGGCTTGCTCAAAATCCGCATCACTGTGACCAATGCTGCAGTAGAAGACCTTGCCTGCACCATAGCACTTGGTCCAGGCGACAGGCATCACCACACCATCAATCCAGGCATCGTGCTCACCCGTGAATGTGGTGGTGGCTAACACCTCGATCGCGGGATCGACGTGCATGTAGTACTGCTCGCTGCACATAGCGAAATCCTGCACACCAGCGGTAATCTCATGCTCCTCTACGATCTGCACGGTGTAATCCAGACGATCTCCCGGGTGTTTGACCCACTGGCCACCGACCGCGTACTGATAGTCGGTGCGGGTGCGGAACGAATCGCCCATGCCGCCGTGCCAGCCGCCGAGACCAGTGCCCGCCCGAACTGCCGCCAGCAGGTTTTGCTCCTGCGTATCGGTGATCTCGCCCATCGTGATGCAGATAACGATCAGGTCGTTCTTCGCTAACGCCCCAGCATCGTCGAGTTCAGCGAGATTATTCGTGCAGTTGACCGCGTACCCGTGTGTCTTCAACCGCTCGGCAAAGCGACGGCTGGTGTTTTTCGGATCGTGAATATCCCAGCCACCCCGGAGTACGAGTGCCTGTTTTTGGTTGTCACTCATACGGCCACATGCCACAGGAGCCGATAGACAAACTCGGTAGCAAAGACCTGATCATCCACATGAATGCGTTCATCGTGTCCGTGGACCAGAGGATCGTAGATCGCGAGCCGGTCAGTCGACGGGAATGGATAGAATCCATACACCTTGATTCCGGGTAGGAGAGCGGCGTCCGTGCCACCAGAGATAAGGGTTGGAATCACGGTAACACCCGGTATCATCGTGGACATGGTGGCCTGAATCGCATCGAAGAATGAACTTGCCGGATCGGCCTCAATCCCGACCTCCTGTGTCTCATAGAGGAAGCTCATCTCGGCAAGATCGCCAACGATCTCCTGGGCTTCCGCCAGCACGGCATCGGGGTCAGCACCCGGCAGGAGGCGGCAATCGATGCAGACGGTGATTTCTCCGGGGATCACATTCAGTTGCTTCCCACCGCTGATCATGGTCGGCACGGTGGTGTTGCGCGTGATGGCCTTGAAGGAAGACTTATAGTCATCCGGCAAGGGGAGAGTCTCGAGCTCGGACCAATCGGGTGAGTCCTGGCTCAGAATGGCTGTGACCTGCTCAGCGAGATCACCACCGATCGCGTTCCCAAGCGACTCCAGCATGAGGCGAACACTCTTGGTGATGACCGTTGGGTGTTGCCATGCATCCAGTCGCTCCAGTGCCTTGCTGAGGTTCTGGAAGGCAGTACCCTGAATCGGTACCGAGGCGTGACCCGGCAAGCCACGTACGGTCATCTTGAGTCCGCAGCTTCCCTTCTCGCCAGCCTGACAGGTGTAGAAGGTGCGTCCGGCAATCTCCAGTGGAGTGCCGCCGCCCTCATTGATCGCAAATTCGGCATCGATCTTGTCGAGATGGTTCTTGTAGACCCAATCCGCACCATATGTGCCGCCAGCTTCCTCGTCGGCGAAGGCCACAAAGATGACATCGCGTGTTAGCGCTGCTCCGGATTCCTTGAGGGCAATAAATGCAGCCAGTTCGCCGGCGACCTGACATTTCATGTCCAGGGCACCACGACCCCACAGGAAACCATCATCGTCAAGCTCACCGCCAAATGGATCACGCGTCCATTTCTCGGGTTCGACCGTGACTACATCGATATGTCCCATCAACAGAACCGGCCGAGCGGTTGGGTTTGCCGCCGTCAGTCGGGCAACAATGGAGACGCGGCCCGGTGCTGCCTCCAGGAATTCGCTCTCGATACCGTGCGCGGCCAACTCTTCGCGGATCACTTCCGCCGAGCGGATTTCGTTGCCGGGAGGGCTCTGGGTGTCGGTACGCAGCAATGCTTGCAGCATCCGAATCGATTCGTTTCCCAGATTCTCCGGTATGGTAGTCATTCAAGATCCCTTCATATGAAACCAAAGATGCTTAACTATGCGTGTATCGTATTGCAGGCAGCTGATTCGTGCATCCGTCTGCACAGAAACCCCACCGGGGCATAGGGAACCAGTGCTACCTGTACTACAATTGAATTGTGACATGCGCACATGCCAGGCAAAGGAGCCTTCATGTCTCTTACCCGACGTTCACTAATAGCATCCATCGGCGGTGGAGCGGTGTTTCAGGCATCGTCCGCCTCGGCTTCTGCTGCCCTCCCCGGGTGGCTCACCTGGTGGGAGGATGACGACTACCAGTTTCATGGGGGTATCTACGATCCTCCGCGTCAACTCTTCGAGCTGATCAATGCGGTTGATCAGAATGGCGATCCCTTCACCTTTGCTGATCACCTGGGCGAGGTTATCTTCGTCTACTTTGGCTACACCTATTGTCCAGATGCCTGTCCGGCCACACTTTCCGAATGGCGGGAGGTTCAGGCCGAGCTTGGTGATGATGCCGCCAAGGTCAACTTTGTCATGGTCACTGTCGATCCCGAGCGCGATTCTCCGGCGCGGCTGAAAGAGTACATCGAGTTTTGGGATCCCGCATTCTTTGGCGTCTCTATGAGCCCTGAGGACACCACCACTCTCACCGGTCAGTGGGGTATCACTGCCATCAAGGAGACACCTGCGGCTAATGGTACCTATACGGTCACGCACGATGTTTCCACCTACGTTGTTGATCCCAAGGGCCAGTTGCGGCTGACCTATCCATTGGGATTTGATCCTGCTGATATGGCGGAAGACATTCGCCACCTGCTCGACGGGGATTAGGAGATTCACACAGATATGAAGAAGCGTATTGGGTTGATCGTCATTGCTGCCCTCCTCACCATTGGTTCATTCGGTTTTGCCAGTGCCCAGCACGAGCATCACCACGCGGATTCCACGCCAGATGCAACTGATCACGATCACATGAATATGGATGCCACGCCCGCGGCGAATATGAACACATCGACCGGTGCGTTCTACTTCACTGTGACCAACCATGGCGACGAAGCCGATACCCTTGTGGGTATTACCAGCGACGCTGCGGAGACGCTCGAGATTCATAGCGTGACGATGGATAATGGCGTCATGTCCATGGAAGCGCAGCCGGATGGTGTCGAGATTCCCGCCGGTGGCGAGCTTGTGTTGGAGCCCTCTGGTTATCATGTGATGATGGTAGGGCTGACCGAGAGTCTGCTGGATGGTGAAGAGTTCACCGCGACACTGCATTTTGAACATGCCGGTGATGTCGAGATTACGGTGCCGATCTACGCCCTCGCACCAGATGACGATGCTTTTGCCGATCCGGTGATGGCGGGCGACCACCTGGAAATCGGTAAGATCTGGGCGCGCCAGGCTCCGAAGCTCGATGGCATGAGTACACCGGCGGCGACTCCACTGGCCACGCCTGAGTGATAATCGACTCTATGGCTGATACTGCACCGACACCAGTCCGACATCGCTCTCGTTCCCGCCTGATGCTATTGGCACTCAGCGTGGCAGCGCTGGTGATCGTGGGTGCGCTCGGTGGCGTGGCCGCCTTTTGGCCGGAGGATGAACCGCTCGGTCTTGTCTTTGTGATTCCGGAGGGTCGGGCCGCGGAGCTGAATATCCCCACGGTGGATTCTGCGATCGATATCCCTACCGACATTCGCTTTGGTCCGAACGATGTGGCCAGTATCACCATTATCAATGAGGATACGACCATGAATCGGGCCGGACCATGGGTGATCGAGGCAGGGCAGACTTACACGCTCAAGTTCGACAAGCCAGGCACCTACAAGTTTGACTGCACCGTCGATCCCAGCGAATCCGTCGTCATCACCGTCACCGGTGCCTAGTGCCGAACCCGAGGGTTCGGCACTAACTCTGTCCCTATTCCCCGACTTTGAATGTCGTCACCATGCCGCCAGCCGCATTGGGCATACCGGTATCATCTGGTAGCAGATCGAGCACTGTGTAGGTACCAGGGCGGAGACCGGTCAGCACGACCGTACCCGACTCACCTGCGGGCACACTTGATTGCGCGATGAAGGTGGCATCAGCCGGGATGCCCGTGGGTGCGGCGAGAATCTCGCCGACGTCCATACCGTTGGGGACGCGCAGAATCAGGATTTCGTGTGGCTGCTTACCCGTATTGGTGACCTCCAGAACCACATTCTCACCTGTTACTGTGGCTGGTTTGAAGGTGATTGAGCCGTCGGCAAGCGTGACCTTCACAGTGGCAGCACCTTCTGGTGCCGCAGTTGGCACAATCTCTTCCGCATCGACCCGCCAGACTTCCGAACCATCCACCTTAACCCGAGTAAAGTCCCACGTAGCCGTGATCAGGTGATTGCCTGCAGTGTAGGTAATCTCGGTCGTGGCAGTATCGCTATTGCTGGTTGAGTTCTGCACGGAGACGAGGTCGTATGGCAGCTGTGGCATGAGTGGAAGCAGTGCCGCGAGATCTTCATTATTTATCGGGCCGCCCAGACCCAACCATGAGCCGCGGAAATCAGCGGACGTGATGCCGGTGAGGACATCAGCGTTGTTTTCACTCATGCAATCGAGGATTGAAGTCGCCGCTGCTGCCAAATCCTTATCCAGCGGACTCGCTTCTACCTCGTCATTTTCGGCGATGGGCGTCGCAACAACTGGCGAGACCGGGGAAGCCATGGGTGTGGCTACCACCGGTGTGGCGATGACGGGAGAAGCGATTGGTGTAGCTACAGCAGGAGTCGCGCCAAACGAGGAGATCGGCGCTGCCGGATGAAGGGCGCACGTGACATTGGGTGTTGGCGTCGAGCCGCTGGTGCCATCGACTGCGAACGCAGGAACGACGCTGAGGCTGAGAGAGAGGGCGAGTCCGACGGATGCAATGCTGGAACGAAGGCGAATGGTCATTTTCTCTCCTTTGATGTCGCAGGTTGTAGGCGACCTGTGCGTGACAGCTCATCGCTTGTTTGCGTTTCGGATCGACCCCACCGTGACGATCCCGAAAAAGAGATGAGCATGCGAGAATGAATGTACCGACTGCGCGAACACATGGTGTACGGACAGGCGTGAATAGTTGCGATTGTACCGCAGGTACTATCTGAATTACAGGCACAACTGTGACGAAAAGTCGTCATCTATGGTTTCGAGGTACGGATATGAGTAAATTCGATCCCATTGACTATACGAAAATGCATGGCAGTGGCAATGATTTTATCGTGATTCCCGCGGCCGCTGCCCCGCAAGACATCTCGGCATTTGCGCGTGGGGTGTGCCGACGTGGCACCAGTATTGGTGCCGATGGTGTGCTCGTGATCGGGGAATCCTCCATTGCGGATTTCAGTTGGCGCTACATCAATGCCGATGGCAGTGATGGCGAGATGTGCGGAAATGGTGCCATGGTGGGAGCGCGCTACGCAGTCGAGATGGGCATTGCTCCAACAGAATGCACCTTCGAGACCGCCGTGGGGTTGCTCCAGGCTACCGTCATCGGTGAGAAGGTGACGCTCCGCATGCCCGATGCCCAATTCCTGGGGAGCGATCTCCGTTTCGCTGTTCTCCCCGATGTTACCTTTGATCACTTTCTCATTGGAGTGCCTCATGTGGTCGGATGGGTAGATGATGCCGATGCCGTCACTGATCTGCATGGAATTGGCAGAGCGATCAGGCACGACTCCCAGCTTCAGCCAGCTGGAGCGAATGTTAATCTCGTCCACAAGATCGATGATCACACGATTCGCATGCGGACCTATGAGCGCGGTGTTGAAGCAGAGACGCTGGCTTGCGGCACGGGAGCTGTTTGCAGCGCCATCGCCAGTGTTCGTCACGGTATCGTGCAGCAGCCCGTCAATGTACAGGTGAGCAGTGGTATGACGCTCGTCACCAGTTGGCAAGCGAGTGGTGATCTTTATACCCAAATCTTACTCGCTGGTGAAACCAGGATCGTGGCGAGAGGGGCAATTCTCGCGGATGCGATGCGTTAGCCGCACACAGTGTCGCGACGACGCGCTACACTATGCAACGATGCCCTCGGCGGATAAGTCTACGAGTCGTGTGTGTACTCCGCCGGATTGTTGGAAATGCTGCGATAGTCGCAGTTCAGGAGCAAGAGACAGCTTTCCATGACCGAATCACACAACCCGACCTCTGACGTTACCGAAGAGACGATTGAAGAAACAACCGAAACTGTTGCGGAGGTGACTGCTGCCGCGGTCACTGATCCTCAGGACGAGGCGTACGCCCAGACCTTCCGCTATCCCACCTCACTCGAGTGTTCGCCGGATGGCAACTGGCTTGTCTGGCTGCAGCCAGACGAAACGGGTGCGCTGGAACTCTGGCTGAGCGGGACCGAGGATGGCTCGGAGCCATTCAGATTCGACCTGCCATTCACACCGGTTGAAGATCTCGATCCGGAGACGGGTCGTCTGCTGCGAGGTCCGCAGTTTTCTCCGGATTCCAGCCGTATTGCCGTCACCGGCCTTCATCCCGATGGTGATCGCACCTCCATCTGGATCGTGCCAGTTGGTGCCGTCTCCGCTGAATCCGCTGATCAGGATGAGGCACAGATCGAAGAAGCGGCCATTGAAGCCACAATCCATGCCGAGCCTGAGACCGATGAGGCACCCGATGCCGAGACGCAGGAGCAGCTTGATGCCGCATCCGGCGAAGGGATGATGGCCAACGATCCCGTCATCATCGCCGAGACTGCTGCCGAGTTGAATGCTGAGCCGTCATCCATACCCGAAGCATTCTTGTTGGCGGATCACGCTGGTGCTGATCGTTCGCCGCGCTGGTCGCCGGATGGCGAGATCATCATTTTTACCAGCACCGTCGATGGTCGCGATGTGATCGCGCTCGGTTCCCCTGCGGAACCGGGGGGCATGGAGATGCTCACCTGGAGTCGCGAACCTAGCCGTGAACCGCAGTGGAGTCGTGATGGCAAGTTCATCGCCTTCCTGCGCCCTATCGCTGGTGGCGAAGAGTATCACGATATTTGGAGCTTCAGCCTCGAGGCAGGCGTGCTCACCAATCTTACCGGTGAGAAGTCGCCGGCGATGCGTCACAGCATTGAATGGGTGCCTGGCCGCAATCTGATCGCTTTTGTCACCATCGAAAATGGTTGGCAGGGTATCAGCGTGGTCAATGCTGATAACAAGGCTGGCTGGGTTGTTACCCGTGAGAGTGGCGACAAGACCGAGCCAAGATTCGCCCCGGACGAAGCGCGCTTGCTCTATCTCCGCACCGAGGGATTCACGCGTGTGCTTTGCGAACGCAGCTTGCATAGCTCCGCCGCCGGAGCGCTCGATCCGGGTGAGGGTGTGGCCAGTTTTGCTCGCTGGAGTGCTGCCAAGAAGATCGCCTATGCATTCAGTGCTCCGCAGCAGCCTTTCACGATTTTCGTGCAAGAGAACAATGCCAAGTCCGAGCGAACCGTTATCCAGCCACAGCTTGCAGCCACTACTGCCGGAATGAACCTGCTGCAGCCACAACCGCTGGAGTTCCAGGTCGGCCCCGAGGAGACTTTCTCCGGGCTGCTCTACCAGCCGGAACGACTGCTGGGCGGCGTGGTCTATCTCCCCGATGGTCCGATGAGCACGCGTCGCGGATCGTTCCAGGCGCAGGAGCAAGCATTGGCCGGCGAGCGTGTGGCGGTGCTGAGCCCGGTACTTCACGGTGCCGCCGGCTTCGGTGCTGATGTCGAACAGGATTTGATCGACTACGCCAACACCGAGCTTGAGATTACAGATATCGCCGAAGCAGCCAGGGCACTGGGCAAGCAGATCGATCTGGCGGACAAGATTGGCGTTGTCGGAGTCGGATTGGGTGGTGCATTGGCGCTGACGACCGCTGGTGCCCGCCCCGGTAACTTTGCTGCCATCGTCGCTATCGACCCGATCGTGGACTGGACTATTGAAATCGCCAACGCGACACCGCTGTGGCGAAACTGGATTTCGAATCGTTTCGGAATGCCTTTAACCGATGCCGATACCTACGCAATTAGGACCCCGGCAACGTTTAGTGCAGTAATTGATTCTCCAGTGGTCCTAGTCCTTACAGCAGGCGCGAGCGCGAGTCGCCGCGCGCAATACGAGCTGCTCAAAACAGATCTCGATGCCGTGGGGGTAGCGTATATTGAGCTAAGCGCCCCCGCAGAGCCATTGGCCGCCACATTACGGCGGGTGAGTCAGAGGTTGGCTGAGACCTTCGACAATGGCCAGAGCGCTGCCCGGATTGAGTCAGAACTCGATTCGGCGGAGATCTAGACCAATAGTCCTTGATAGGACGGGTACTTTGACTAGACCATATCTAAACCGTCGCCACCTTGTGCAGGCGGGCATGAGCGTGCCCTTGATTGGGGCAGGCCTGTCTCGTGTCGCGCATGCACAAGATGGAACAGACAATATCGCCTGGGAGATTACCGTAGCCGAAATTCAGGCTGCCTATACCGCCGGTGATTTCACGATTACCGAGTTTGTACAGGCTTGTCTGGATCGCATTGATGCCTACGATCCTCAGGGAACAGATTCCTGGATTGCAGCCATTATCGAGGTGAATCCCGATGCGCTCGAGATAGCGCGCGAGCTTGATGCCGAGCTTGCGGCGGGCGGTAGCCGCGGTGCCATGCATGGTGTTCCGGTTGTGGTGAAGGATGTCTTTGCTACCGCTGATAGCATGCAGACAACCGCCGGCTCCCTGGCGATGGAAGGTACACCTGCCAGTCGCGATGCGTTTATTGTCGAGCGTATGCGCGAAGCCGGCATGGTTATTCTCGGCAAGGCCAATATGACGGAATGGTCTGGCTATCGACCTGTAACCTATGGCTGGAGCCCTCGTGGTGGTCTCACCGGAAATCCGAACGCGATAACCCAAACGACCTGGGGATCAAGCTCCGGATCGGCCGCGGCTGTGGCTGCGAGTTTCGCTCCTGTGGCGATTGGTGTGGAAACCGATGGCAGCATTATCTGTCCGGCAGCTGCATGTGGCGTGGTGGGTATTAAGCCGACGGTTGGCCTCACCAGCCGGCAGGGCGGACTTGGTAATGGCTACACCATGGATTCACCGGGTGTCATGGGGCGGACGGTAGCCGATGCTGCTGCGCTGCTCTCTGTGGTCGCGGGTCTGGATCCGGAAGATGTGGCCTATGGTGAGCATGCCGACCACTTTCCGGCAGGCACCGATTATGAAACCAAGGTTCATAAGCCCGGCGCACGCGATTACACCCGCGCTATTACGGAGGGTGGACTTGAAGGCGCGCGCATCGGTGTTATTCGCGCCTTGTGGGGTGGCGATACCCAGGCCGATATGCACGCCGAAAATGCTCTTGAGGTGCTGCGTCAGGCTGGTGCCGAGATCATTGACGATATCTACCCTGCTGGACTCGAGGAGCTCTGGGCAACCTATGTTGCCGGTGAGACGATGGGAGTCGAGTTCCCGGCAGTCTTCGAACGCTATCTGCGCGATTACGCACCGAATGGCAATGTGCAAAGCCTGTATGATCTGGTCGCCTGGTATGAAGAGAATCCCGATGTCTCAGATTGGCAGTGGGATGCCGATGCCTTTAGCTATGCCCTTTGGCCGGCACCGGAATGGGGTGAAGCCCATATCGGCTGGCTTGAGGAATTGCACATAGCATCGCGTGATCATGGTATCGATGCTGCCGTTGCCGAATACGATCTCGACGCCTTCGTGGCACCGACCTGCTCCATTGCACCCAGTTTCGACAATACATCCTATTTCTGGGCGTCTTCGCAGCTGGCATCGAGCGCCGGCTATCCCAGCTTGACGCTACCCGTTGGTTATACCGAAAGTATGCCGAGCGGACTGCACTTCTTTGGGCCAGCATTCTCCGAACGGAAGCTCATTCGGTTCGCCGCCGAACTGGAGCGTCTGTTGGATGCACGTGTCCCACCCGAGTTCCTCGAATACACCGCATACGACGAGATCTACCTCGGCTGGTAGATCTCGGTCCTTTTTCTGCACACGCGCCAGTTCCCCTTCGAGGGATGATGTCGATCAGAGCGATGCTTCTATGCCAACGATGGCCGTGATCTGGACAGAATCCCCACATCATCGCTGAGTGTCCCATCGACTGCTGCCTGCGCCAGATACCGACCGATAATCGGTCCAAATGGCATGCCATGACCGCAGAATCCACCTCCATACCAGGTGGATACCGATGATTGCGCGGCGTCCACCACAGGTAGGTAGTCTGGTGTGAAGGCCATCAATCCCGCCCAGCGGCGGGCGACCTGCAGGTCACTGAGATTGGGGAAGAGACGCGGTAATACTCCTTCGATTTTTGCTATCACATCTGGTGTGGCGGTCATATCGGTTACGCCAGAGTCCTTGTTGGGAGCGTCTGCACGACAGCCTCCGATGACAATCGAGCCATCTGGAGTCTGCTGCCAGTATTCGCCGGTTGGCGTGATATCGGCACCGGTCGCGGTGGTGAAGATGGGTTCTCGAGGTTCGTAGGCGAGGATCTGTCCGCGGGTCGGCACGATGACGTTGGTGGTTTCCGGTACCAACGTATCTGTCCAGGCATTGAGGGCGATAATCACACGCTCCGCCTCGATCGATCCCGCCGTGGTCGCGATCAAGTTGTGATCGCCAGCGGTGTGGATACCGGTGACTTCTGCCCGCACGATGCGAGCTCCGTGAGCCTGCGCGGCGCGAGCCAGGCCCGCCAGATAGCGTGAGGAATGCAGGAGTCCGCCTGTTGGCGCGAGAAAGGCACCGGCAATCTCCTCGGCAAGCGGTGTGTTGATCAGCGCTTGTGTTGCCTGCCGATCCAGCATCTCACCCGCAAATCCGTCTGTGCGGAGCAGTTCGTAGTGTGTCTGCAGACCATCCAATCCGGATGCTGAAAGTGCGAGCGAAAGAGTGCCGGTGCGGCGCAGATCACAGTCGATCCCTTCCTCATGGACCACCTCGTGCGCGAGTTCCTGCCCCAGCATGGTAAGCGCAAAGAGTTGCCTGGCTGTCTCCCGGCCAAGCAGGTCGATCAAGGCCGGATAGCCGGTAGCCGCGCCACCGGTGAGAAAACCGCCATTGCGTCCGGTTGCTCCCCATCCGATGGCTGACTTCTCCAGGAGCACTACCGGTACCCCGGCCTTTGCGAGCCAGTAGGTGCTCCAGACACCCAGCATACCGCCGCCAACGACCACGACCTCAGCGGTCGCAGGTACATCGTCCACAGGAATCATCGGCTCCTGTGTCGCATGCCAGTAGGATAGGGAGTCGTGATCGGGATCGATGTGCACAGTCAGTGGCCTCCGGTGGATGCGATGCGTCATGATTTCATCATACGCATCTGAGAATACCCGGCAATGCCTGCATATCGTGAAAATGGGTAATTACTGCGCGTGCTTTTCATGATTCAATGCTCTATTCTGCGATTACAGCGACTTTGCTGAATATGGTGCGAGATGCGATCGGTGTTCGCGACACTGCATCCACTGCACGTGGAATCTTCATGAAGGAGTGATCAGTGATGAAGATGTTCGTCGTACGCTTTCTGTAGTAGCCCGCCCTCTGACATACCCCTGGTTGTTAGGGGCGGAGTGGACACTACCCATAGCGAGATAGTTCCTATGATTGGTCTGCTCCGTCTCATGATTGAGACTTGGAGCAAGATAAATGAATACCATCACAAATCGACGAGTAGCGGTTGGATCGGCCCTTGCTATGATGACAGCTGCTTCATTCGGAAAGAATGTTGCGGCGCAGGAAGCAAGTCCTGCCTCACATGAGCATGGTCTGGGTCCGTATCGACAAGCACCTGAAACAGCAGTCGTCCTGACAGACACCGAGTTAATTTTCCCGGATGCAGTTCCGGCAGGACTGAACAAGGTGATGTTCGAGAACCAGTCCTCAATGGACGCCCATGTTCTGACATTCCGCTTGCCGGACGATGTTGACATGGATGTTCTTTGGCAGGCGATGGCGGATGAGGAAGCGCCGATGCCCGAGTTTCTTCGGGATCAGCATTTCCCTGGAATCCCTGACTATCCGGCAATTGGAGGCGGAGTAAACACGGGATATATCACCTATATGCCGGGCACGTATCTCGCCATCAATCTCTTTGGAGGTCAGGCACCAGCATTGTTTGTGGTTTCTGGTGATCCCTGGGGCGTCCCGGCTCCTCTGGCCGACCACGAGGTTGGTATGGTGGAGATGAGGTTCCTCGGGTTAGATGAGCCGGTGGATGCTGGCGAACAGACCTGGTCATTGGTCAACCATGGTGCTACCTGGCATGAGATCATGGTGATTGCGATGCCGGAGTTGATTACGCCGGATGAGCTGCTGGAGTTCTTCATGTCCACCGAGAGTGCCGACGATCTGATTGATGCCGGCTACTTCCAGGTGGGCGCCTCTGGCATCATGTCGCCTGGTGTGCAGATATGGTTGGACTTCGAATTGAAGCCAGGTGCATATGGTGCGCTTTGCTTCGCGCCGAACGATTTCTCCGGCCCTCCACACGCGCTGGAGGGCATGATTTCGACATTCGAAGTGGTTTAGGCGTATAGGAAAACACAGAGAGGCGAACCGTTCGGTTCGCCTCTCACGTTGTGCGCTATTCGTACGGTGTCAACTTAGGCCAAGTCCTGCAGCACACCTTCAATCTGATCGAGGAAGACGAGCGCTTCGCCATAGCTCGCTGGTACAACAAGCCGCCAGATATAGACGTGGTCGTTCTTAACCGCAGGAAGGTTCTGGAATCCTGGTGTATCCAGCATTGTCTGCGAGCTTTCCTCGGCTTCACCATCGCGAGTACCGTAGGTGAGGATGACATCGGCTGTTTCCAGTACCTGGGCTTCTTCCAGACTTATCTGTTCGTTTCCGCCCGTGCCATCTCTGGCGGCATCCACCCAGGTCACACCGAGATCGGTCAGAATCGCGCCCGGAGGGGAATCCGGGAAGTAGAGAGAGAACATACCATCCTGAACGCCCCAACCGATCGCGACCGCCCAGGTTGTCTTGGCCAGTGTCTCCTGATAGGTGGTGCGAAGCTCCTCAATACGGTTGGCATACTCTTCCTTGATCTTGTCGAGACCTTCCTGAGCCCCGGCCGCATCCGCGAAGATATCGGTGAGTGCCTTCCAGGCATTGGGGACGGTGTAGTCGGCCAGCACCGTGGGGGCGATCGCCTGGAGTGCTTCCAGGTTATCGGTGCCCCATGGAGCCGTGATGCACAGAATCAGATCCGGCTCCAGCAGCAACACCGCTTCGAGATCAGGCTCATTGACCGGACCGGTTGTCGGGATATCGGCCAGTGCTTCCTTGTACACAAACATATAGCCATCAAGGTCAAATTCTGGCACGCCGACAGGGACGACACCGATATCGGCCATGGCCGCCGCTGAGTATGAATCCAGGGCGACAGTTCGCTCCGGATGAACTGGTATTTCGACTTGCCCATTGGCGGCATCAATGATGCGGGTGGTGGCTTCCGGTGTTCCTGTCTGCGCGTAACCAACCGGTCCAGCCAGAATCATGGTCATACCACCGCCGGCAGATGTGGCGATGAGTTTGCGGCGAGAGATGCTCAATCCAGATACCCCTTATGAGTGACGAATATAGCGAGACGATCTCGACTATTCCCATATCATACTGAATTGATCGGATATTGGCATCCGGCTCGCTGATGTTATCAACGGAGCCGCCGGGCCTCGATCAGATGTCGACTGGAATGGGCTACAAAGACACCATCTCGCCGAATCTGATTATGGAGATCCAGGAGTCTGTCTCGATACTGCTCGACAGTGAACCCCGGTACCCACCAGATGAGTTTGCGTAGCAGATAGACAACCGCCGCCACATCGTAGATCTCAATCCGTAACCGAGCCGTTTGCAGATCGACGATCTCGAGTCCAGCAATTTCAGCAGCAGCAACTTCTCTATCTGGGCGACGGCCCTGCCGCGCCTCCGGTAACGGACCGAGGAAAAACTCGATCAGTTCAAATCCGCTTGCTGGACCCACGTGTTGGGCGAAATAGGTCCCGCCGGGCTGGAGCACGCGGGCGATCTCGCCCCACCAGATCGTGGCGGGATGTCGGCTTGTGACCAGATCGAACGCCTCATCAGCGAAAGGCAGTGGTGGTTCGTCCGGATCGGCCACAACCACCACTCCGCGTGGATGCAGTAACCGGGTGGCCTTGATGACATTCGGCGGCCACGATTCTGTTGCTACTGCTACTGGCGGGAAGCTGGTGGCCTCGGCCAGGACCTCGCCACCGCCGGTCTGAATATCGAGGGAGGCGGTCGCTTCAGCGAGTTTCTGCGCCATCAAGCGGGCATACCCCCACGGTGGCCGTTCTTCGGTGGCGCGACCATCCAGCCAGGAGAAATCCCAACCGGTAACATCTGCTGACTCGCCAAGGTCGATCAGCTCTTCGAAGGTTCGGTCTTGCGTCTCGTCCGACGTGGTGGTCATGTCAATAGTCCTGTCGAGGAAATCAGGTGTGGTGAGTTGGTTGTTCTTTTATCTAGGCCCGATTCCACCTAGTCGGCAATATCTCCCTTGTATTGCGGTTCCAGGGTGGTTCTCATCCGCAACTTCATCACATCCGCGCGCCAGTGCGTATAGACGAACTCAACGGCACGATCATATTGATCGTAATAGCAGCTTTCCAGCTTGAGGATAGCGGTGTTTGCCTCGAGCTTGAGCCAGTCGGCGGTTGTGGGGGTAGCGGGTGCGCACTCAATAGAATGATCAGCCTCTGAAATGATCGTGCCATAGTTGTGGAACAACATCTCATGCATGGAATTGCCCGGGAGCGATTTCTCGCCTACATCTGGAAACAATGTTAAGGGGATAAACGCTTCGACATATGCAATCGGTGATGATTCGCTCTGGATCAGACGCACGAATTTGGTTACTGGTTGATCGTGATGCAGCCCCAGGGATGTCGTGACAGTAGTATCGTGAGGGATCAGACTCTTCACGGATAGAAGATCGACCTGTACGTTTTGACCAGACTCGACCATTGATCTGACGAAGCTTACGGGAATACTCAAGGTAGGCGACAGCTTGGCGGGTTTCTCCCGCACAAAGGTGCCATCGGGCCGGCGCCGTTCCAGAATCCCGGATTTCTCCAAAACGGAGAGAGCCTGACGCATCGTGGTTCGACTCGTACCATAGGTACTGGCAAGGGTTCGCTCGCTGGGGATTTGCGAATCGATGGGATATTTCCCCATAGCAATCTGTTGCTCCAGACGCATCGCGATCTGATGATAGATAGGTATCGGACCGTTCCTGTCTATGTTCTGCATAGCGTACATCCTTTCACGAATCGCCTCTATTCTCGCTAAGTCTAGCAATCCCTCTCTCTGCTCACAGGCATCCATATGCCGACAATCATGCTCATTGATTTCATGGTCTAGACAAAGGACCACACCCGTGATAGCTTGAGCATACGCCATAACCGAGTGGTCGGACGGTGTCTTTCCTGGAGGAAATGAGATCGCTATGTCGAGTCGTCGTGTCGAGCATGCACTCAACGCCGCTGTTGTAGGCCAAGCCTCCTGTGATTTGACTCCTGAATCGGTGTAGTCGATTTGGAGCAGTGGTCATCTATTTAGGAGCAGAGAATATGCAGTATCAGCAGCGCATACAGGCTATACAGCAGGTAATGAAGGACCAAGAAATTGACCTTATGTACTTGCCGCTCTCAGCAAATCTCTTCTACGTTGCCGGTATCAAACGCGAGTTGGTTCATGGCACGGATCACAATCGTTATGGCGATTGGCTCTGTGGCGGCTATATAGCGCAAGAGGGTCCGGTGAAGGTGATAGCCGCGCGGATGGGCGGAAAGTTCTGGTTGAAGCAGGCTGCTGATAGACCATGGATCAGCGATGTTGAGCTGATCAACGAACCCGTGGAACCCAAGATGGTCCTCCAGCAGGTGCTCGCGTCATTCGGACTTGAAAACGGCAAGCACACGATCGCCATTGATGATCGAACCTGGGGTCAGTTTGTGATGGGGGTGCTTGGCATTCTGCCAGAAACCAGATTTGTCAGCGCCACCGCAATCATTGCCCCGATGCGTATGATCAAGACCGCCGAGGAACTGCGCCTCATGCAGGCGGCGTCGGATCTCACCGATCAGGTCTTCCGGAATGTCCTGCCGAAGATCAAGGTCGGGATGACGGAATTCGATATCGAGTCCGAAATCGACTACCAGTTCGTCAACCTGGGCGCGGAATATACCTCGTTTGAGACCGGCGTTACGTTCTGGGCGCCAGAGAACCAGGTTGCGGGAGCTTCGGCCAGCACAGAGATGCGCCGACTCCAATATGGCGACTCGATCATGTTCGACTTTGGCGGACTCGTTGATGGGTATGCCTCGGACTTTGGCCGCTCTGCCTACTGCGGATCTCCCACGGACGAATATCTGCGCGTTCATGACACCGTCATCAGGTCTCAGGCTGAGGCCATGGCAGCCATGATTGCGGATCAATGCACCGCCGCCGAGGCCAACCGCATTGCCCGCAAGGTGATTGAAGATGCCGGGTATGGAGACGGATTCGGTCATCGTCTTGGTCACGGTATTGGTGTCACGGTTCACGAGCCTCCCTTCCTGGATGGTCTCGATGAGATCGTGTTGCGGGAGAACATGGTGTTCACGGTGGAGCCAAGCATTGTCTACAAGAACCGGTTTGCTAACCGCATTGAGGACATGGTGGTGGTTACCAGGGATGGTGGTAAGCCCATGAGCATGATCGAGCGAGAGCTCTTCATCATCGACTAACAGGATCGCCTTACGCTCCAACGGTGAGCGAATAGTCGCGAGTTTTGAAGGAGGGGAATGGTGGGCAGTGCCTCCGTTCAGTTGGCAGACCAGGCAGATTCGGTCTCAAAAAAGGCGATCTCGAAACATCAAACCCAGATGGGAATTATCTGGCGCCAGTTACGGCGCAATCGGGCCGCAATGATTGGTGCAACCATTCTCCTCATCGAGATTTTGCTTGCGGTAGCCGCTCCGGTGATTGTGCCGTTCGATCCGTATCAGCAGAATCCTCGAGCCGCCCTGCAGGCCCCCTCGGTGGAGCACTGGTTTGGTACCGATGACACCGGGCGTGATCTGTTCAGCCGCGTGATATACGGAGCCAGGATTTCGCTTCGGGTTGGACTGATCTCCGTCATGATCGGTGGATGTATCGGGATCACCCTGGGCATTCTGGCGGGTTATCGCGGCGGATTCGTGGATAACCTGATCATGCGCACCATGGACTTGTTACTGGCCTTTCCCGGCATTCTTCTTGCTTTGGCCATCATTGCGGTACTTGGCCCCGGCCTCTTCAACGTCATGATCGCCGTGGGTGTGGCATCCATTCCTGTCTACACGCGCGTCGCCAGAGGTTCCACCCTTGCTCTCAAGGATCGTGAATTTGTCTTGAGCGCACGATCGATTGGGGCTGGTGATGCCCGCATAGCCATGCGACACATTCTGCCGAATGTCCTCCCGCCACTCATCGTGCTCGCGACATTGGGTATTGCCGGCGCCATTCTGACCGCGGCTGGTCTGAGCTTTATCGGCCTCGGTGCCGTGCCGCCGACACCGGAATGGGGAGCGATTCTCACCCTGGGTCGGAAATACATCTATCAGGCCTGGTGGTACACCACTTTCCCAGGTCTGGCGATCATGATCACCGTGCTCGGTATCAATATGCTCGGTGATGCACTTCAGGATGCGCTCGATCCGCGATTGCGACGGTAGCGCATCAAACCAACATTGGTGATCCCCCTGGAGCCGGTCTATTGCGACAAGCGGGTGCTTGTTTGGATACCGGCGAGGTCACGCAAAGGAGAGAACAATGGAAAGAGATACGAAAGCGGCTTCTATCGAAAACCGGACGTTTGGCATGATGTCGCGCCGCCAGCTTGCCGGCCTGTCTGTCATGCTTCCAGCGCTCGCCGCTGCTCTCGCCAACGGCAGTGTTGCCGCCGGTATCGGTAATCGCACCGCCATCAGTCGTGCCGCAATGGCCCAGGATGTTCCTCAGGGTGGCGAGTTGACGGTCGCCTACAACAATCCGGTTGGTGACACGCTTAACCAGCATCGAAGCAGTTCGACATCATCTCGAATGATTTCCCGACATGTGCTCGAGAACCTGACCTGGGTTGATCCGGCGAATGGTAGCGTCAACCCATGGTTGGCCGAATCGTGGGAGATCAGCGAGGATGGCCTTGAGTACGTCTTCCATCTGAAGCAGGGTGTCATGTTCCACGATGGCACGCCATTCAATGCGGAAGCAGTCAAGGCCAACTTCGATAACACGATGGATCCTGAAGCCCGCCCAGGATTTACCTATGGGGCGATGGGTGCCAGCGCCTATGCTGGCACAGAGGTCGTGGATGAGTTCACCGTCAAGGTGACGTTCATCTCTCCGCACGCTGCCTTCCTGCTCTTCCTGAGTGACGGCGGCACCGGTATTGATTCCCCAACCGCAATGGCGGAAGCTGGCGAGGACTATGGTCGCACAACCCTCGTCGGTAGCGGCCCATTCAAGTTTGTTGAGTGGATCCAGGGGTCTCACGTCACGCTGGAGCGAAACCCGGACTACACCGGTGGACCGGCTGCCTTTGGCTTCACAGGACCAACTCCACTCGATCGTCTGATCTATCGCGATGTTCCTGAGGCCAACATCCGGCTTCAGTCCGTTTTGGCCGATGAAGCCCAGTTGGCCAGCATCATTCCGCCGAATGTTCCGGAAGTTCAAGGGCAAGACAACGTCCGTGTGATCGCCACCCCCAAGGCCGGTACCACCCGTATGTACCTGTTCAACATGAACAGCCCCAAGCTGAGCGATATGGCCGTGCGTAAGGCGATCAATATGGTCGTCGACAAGGAAGCGATGTTGATGCTTCCGGGTTGGGCCGGTTTCGGTCGACCTGGCATTGCCTGCCTTCCGAGCAACATGGTGCCGAATGGTGACCTTTCGTCGGTCGAGCAGTACGACATTCCCTACGATCTCGAGGGTGCCAGGGCTCTGCTTGATGAAGCTGGCTGGGTTCTCAATGGCGATATTCGCGAGAAGGATGGCGTGCAGTTGATCTTCGATATGTCGGTCATGCAGAGCGATGTTGACGCTGGTGTGATTGAACCGATTGATGGCTTCCTGCGTGAAGCAGGCATGCAACTCAACATCAAGGCTGGCGATATCAACTACTGGATCGACAGCTTCAGCAACGGCGACTATGAGATGACGCTCATGTCCGACTCCGGTTACGTGGCGGTTGGAATGGTGCAGGAGTTCTTCCGCTCCGGCGAACCATTTGCCACCACCGGATTGGCCAACGCTGAAATCGATGACCTCATCGACAAGGCGATTGGCGCCCCCACCATTGAAGAGCAGTGGGAGTACCTGATGCCGTGTATCGGATTGATCATGCAGGAAGTCGTTGGAGTGATGGGATGGGAGTCTGACAATCTTGATGTCGCCTCCAACAAGCTCCAGCAGCTTGCATACAACGAGATCGGTTTCCCCTGGTTCTACGGAGCATATCTGGAACAGTAGGTTAGTCACTCTGGAGGCATAGGCCGCAACCTATGCCTCCAGATTACGGGAGTGTAACTTCATGCGATATGCCCTCACTCGGCTCGTGCTGGCTGTGCCCATCATGTTTGGTGTGTCACTCTTCACATTTTTGATGCTCCATTTTGTTCCCGGCGATCCGGTGGCGGCCATGTTCATTGGCCAGGGTGCCGCTGTGAGCGAAGAACAGATGGACAAGGTACGCGATGAGTTGGGGCTGAATGACCCGCTGCCCGTGCAATATCTCAACTTCCTGAAGAATGCTGTGCGAGGGGATCTCGGCAACTCTATCCGGACAAATGAGCCGGTTTCAGAGATGATCATGCGCAACCTTCCGGCAACCATGCAGCTGACGCTCGCCAGTATGGCGTTCGCATTGGTGCTGGGTATTTCGCTCGGGATGCTCGCCGCGATCAAACGCGGAACGGTATTTGATACCGCCGCCATGTTCATTGCGCTGCTCGGTGTGTCTATGCCCAGTTTCTGGCTTGGGTTGCTCCTTATCTCAGTCTTTTCCATCCAGCTGGGTTGGTTCCCTATCATCGGCGGTTCAGGCTGGCGCGGGCTGATACTCCCTGCCTTTGCGCTCGGCTTCGCGGCATCCGCGATTATCGCCAGAATGGTGCGGGCATCACTTCTGGATGTTCTCCGGGATAACTACATCGTTACGGCCCGGGCGAAAGGATTGACGGAGAGGCGAGTGATCTTTCGCCACGCGCTCCGCAACGCAGCGATTCCCGTGTTAACCATCGTCGGCCTGCAGTTCGGTGGCTTGCTGGCTGGTGCGGTCATCATCGAGTCCGTCTTTACCCGCCAGGGGCTCGGCCGCATGCTTGTTACCGCTCTCCAGAGTCGGGACTTCCCCGTCGCTCAGGGCGGTGTGCTCTTTGTCGCCATTGTCTATGTCTTTGTGAATCTCATCGTCGATCTCTTCTACGGTGTGATCGATCCAAGAATCTCGGTCGATTAGCGGTGGAAGGATCTGATGCAGCACCCAAATCTCTAACACGTGAGTCTCAGGGAGATTCGCTGCCGCTGGAACAGGCGGCAACACAATCGACGCTCAGAGGATTGCTCAGACTAGAAGTGCTGGCCATCTGCCTGGTGGTCTTCTGCGCGGATATCATGAGCGGCATCCTGACCTCGACCTTCTCCCTGTATGCGGAGAATCTGGGTGCCAGCGTTGTCTTTATCGGTGTGCTCGCCAGCATCAATGGATTAACTGGACTGCTGGTATCCGTGCCGATGGGCATCCTCTCTGATCGAGTGGGACGAGTCAAGATTCTCACCCTTGGGCTTGGGAGCTTCAGCCTGGCTATGTTCCTCATGGCCATCGCACCGTCGCCCGCATTCCTGATCCCGGGACGGTTCCTTCTCGGTATAGCGATGATTGGATCATTCCTGATCGCCGCTGCCCATCTTGGCGATATTGTCAGCTCTGCCGAACGCGGACTCGCATTTGGGCTGCTCACGACTTCTATGGGGCTGGGTTTCGCGGTAGGTCCGCTACTGGGAGGTATCGTGGCCGACCATGGTGGATTGAGTTCAGCCTATCTTCTGGCGGCGGGGGTTGGTGTATTCGCCCTCGTGATCATCCAGGGTGTTCTGCGCCGAGGTCCACACGGGCAGAGTGTGGGAGGCCGTGCCAGAGTGCCGTTGCGCGAGAGTCTGCAAGTGGGACGCCAATGGTCGTTGGTCGCCATCGGCATTGGCAACATCCTCACCGCAATTGCATTCGGTGGTGCAGTAGCCACGATCTTCCCCCTGCGCGCCGATGCGCTCGGCTTTTCGGCCGCGGCCATCGGTTCCATGTTCTCGTTTCGAGCCATTGCTTCTACGTTTATTCGCTTGCCAAGTGGGGCGCTGACAACGGTTATCGGAACCCGTGGGGTGGTTCTTGGTGCCTTGGTGTTGGAAATGATGGCCGTTGCCGGATTGGGCATGACTGCCGATGAGAGGCTCCTGGTTGTCTTCCTTGTTATAGAAGGAGTTGGGTTTGGAGCTTTTCTGGCTAGTGCACAGGCATACATCACCGACAACACCGAGGCCGCCACTCGCGGTGCCGCCATAGGGATTTACTCAATGACAGGAGGGATTGGGAATACGATCGCGCCAATACTGCTGGGTGCCATAGGTGCGGCCATGGGCCTGGCTACGGTCTTCTATGTCAGTAGTCTGCTGGTGGCAGTCGGTATTGGCGCTATCTGCTGGATCTGGTTTGTGAAGCCCGAATTATCGGGTGTGATCAGCTTTCAGGTGGACGACTAATTCGTTCTTCACCTGGGTACAAGGAGCAGGAAATGATATCGATTGATCAGATATTGGCAATCAAGTCTCTTGTTGGGGGCGAAGCTCCGCGTTGGATGCCTGATGGAGAGCATATTATTTTTGCCTCAGGTATGGGTGGCGGCGTAGATTTGTGGTCGATTTCGCCCATGGGTGGTAGCCCTTCCCGGCTTTCGGTAGGGATGGGATCGGTCGGCCACCTGGCTTACTCCATGTTCACCCCGTCGCCAGATGGAAAATACATTGCGTATGTCTCCCAAAAGTCCGGGAAATATGAGGTCTATCTGTGGCACGCCGACGGTCGACCAGACCAGCAGCTGACCCGCCTGGGATGCTCAATTGAGTCCCTGGCCTGGGCACCGGATAGCAGCGCGGTGGTGATCTCCGCCAATCGATACGGCGTCTACGACATCTATACCGTTGAGGTCCCGACAGGTGAGACCCGACGCGTAAGCAACTCTTCCTTCTACGAGGTGTATGCCACCTTCACGCCCGATAGCCGGAAGATTCTCTTCGATCGCCTTAATGATGGCTGGTACGATCACGAGATCGTCCTGATGGACCGGGACGGCAGCAATCAGCAGGTAATCGGTACCGACGAGAATATGTTCGATTACCATTTCGGGCGCACGTTTGGATATCCAACCTGCTCCTCAGATGGTGCCTACGTCTTATTCCGTTCACATCGCTCCGGGTGGATCAACTACTGGGCTGTTGGTCTCGATGGCAGTGCTCCCCGACAGTTGTCACCTCAGGAAGGTGACCAGGAGGGTGGAGCGTGGTCTCCGGATGGCAAGTGGTTTGCGTTTGCATCCAACACCAATGGCACGCTGGATATTCGCGTCGTACCTGCCGCTGGTGGAGAGACACAGGTCCTGGTCGCGCCGGAGATGGGTGTTTGCTCATATCCGCAGTGGTCGCCCGATGGCAAGTCAATCTCATACATCTACGCCTCGCCCACGTCCGCGGCCGATCTCTATGTGGTTGATGTAGCAACGAAGGAAACACGACGCCTGACAGATTCGTCGATCGGGAACACGGCCGCTGCGCTCGCCACGCCGGAGAAGGTCTCCTACCCGAGCTTTGATGGCGAAGTGATCCATGCCTACCTCTATCGCCCCGCATCGATTGGCGTAAAAGCGAACGGTGCTGGTGTTGTCTTCGTCCATGGTGGCCCAACCGGTCAGTTCATGGATACCTACCAGCCTCAGGTCCAGTACTTCGTGCGCCAGGGGTACACGCTCATTCTGCCGAATATCCGGGGTTCGTCCGGCTACAGTCAGCGATTCGAGGATCTGAACAATAAAGACTGGGGTCATGGTGATCTGCAGGACGTGATCTACGCGGCCGAGCTGATGAAGCAGCTCGACGATGTCGATCCGGGCAAGATGGGTATCACCGGCACCAGTTACGGCGGCATCATGAGCATGGCTGCGGTGTCGTTCGCTCCGGGATATTTCCAGGCTTCGATCCCGATGTCTGGGTATGGCGATTTTGTCCACATGGAAGCCGAGCAGGAACTGCGTCACGTCAAACTCATGGAGTATGAGTTTGGTCCGCTGGAGGAGAATATGGACGTCTATAAACGATGCTCCTCCATCTACTCGGTGGCCAACGCGACTACTCCATGTTTCCTGGTTCACGGGTATGGTATCTGGCCGGGATCGTCCGCCAGCGAGGACTTCAAGGTTGCGCTGGAGCGCGAGTACAAGACGTTCCAGTACAAGGCGTATCCGAACGAGACCTACTACGTTGTCTCGACACCAAACGTGCGCCAGATGCTGCTGGATATGGACGAGTTCTTCCATACCTACCTGGAGTTGTCGGGAACGGTGGGCAGCGCCAGCACGAGCGCCCCTGTGGCCGCAGGAACCGGCGCGGGTAACCCGCCGCGGGACATGGCCGAGTAGTTTATCGGTCGATACCAGAGGGTATCGAGACCCCGCCCTCTGGTACTGACATCATGGGAAGCGACCACCTGTAAATGGTGGTCGCTTTTCATTCCTCCTGACACTCATTATGTGTACTACTTGTTCAATGGTATAGACAAGTGAACAAGTATCTGATAGCGTGAACTTACGCCAAAACTGATTGGTCGAACGCTGGTTCTTTTGGAGGGATCGAGATGTACGGATCAAATCGTGTTGCTAAAGATGCGCTCAGTTCTGCCACGTCACGTCGAGCACTCATAGGGGCTTCCGGAGCAATAGGGGTGGGGGCGGCGCTCGCCTCGGGAACTCGCTTCGCTGCCGCACAAGAGAGTTCGACTCTCACTATTGCCTTCAACCTGGATCCCTCGACTCTCAATCCCATGACCACAACAAATATCGCCGAGGAATCAGTAGCTGCCGCGGTGCTGGAGAAGCTGGCGCTCTTCGAGGCGGAAACGCTGGAGGTGACTCCGTGGTTGGCGGAATCGTGGGAGTACATTGAACCAACAGTCTTTCAGATCAAACTGAAGAGCGGTATCTCATTCACCAACGGTGAACCGTTCGACGCTACAGCAGCCAAGTTCAGTCTGGAGGCATGGGCGGAATCGCCAACGATGGCACAGAGTGCGTCGCAGATTGCTGGCTATAGTGTCGATATCGTTGATGACCTGACCGTCACTATCACCACACCGAATCCGGTGCCAACAATTCCATCGCTGCTTGGACGCTATATGTACATGGTGCCACCGGTGTACTACGCCGAGGTTGGGCCAGATGAGTTTGGGTTGGCGCCAATCGGGACGGGTCCATTTATCTATGAATCTCGACGAGCCGCTCAGGATGTCACCTTCGTCAAGAATCCGGATTGGTGGAAGGGACCTCATCCCATTGACACCGTTGTCTTCCGGGTGATGCCGGAAGAGCTCTCCCGCGTGGCGGCGCTGGAAGCAGGCGAAGTCGATATCGCGTATTACCTTTCCTACTCATTGGCGTCTCGACTCGAAGGTGTTGATACCGCCACCGTGTATTCGGTTGATGGATTGCGCAAGTTTCTCTCCGCCTTCAACGCGAAGATGGAGGGTGGCGAACCCCTGCTTGATCCGAATGTGCGAGTTGCGCTGAATCATGCGGTTGATCTGGATGGCTTGGTGGAGTTTGTGTTTGAGGGGCAGGCAACGCGCCTTGAAGGACAATACGCGCTCCCCGGCGAGTTTGGTTTCTCAGAGACGCTTTCCTCTTACGGATATGATCCGGACCTGGCGCGGCAGATGATCGCCGATGCGGGCTATCCGGATGGATTCTCGCTTACCTATGCCTACACCATCGGTCGCTACCCCAAGGACAAGGAGGTTGGAGAGATCATCTCCACGTACTTGCAGGAGGTTGGTATCAAGGTGGAGCAGAAGCCGCTTGAGTGGGGTGAGTTCGATAAGCAGCGTAAAGAGCAGACGCTGGGGCATATCTTCCAGGTGGGCTTGCTGCTGATCCCCGATTTGAACGAGACCTTCAACTACATGGCCTACGGGGAGGAGGTTCGTGGTGGTCCGATGATCGATTGGAACGACGACTGGTGGGCGCTATTTGAGGAGAGCCGATCCGAAGTCGATCCCGACAAGCGTGCTGCTCTCTACCACCAGATGTTGGACATCGATCACGCTGAACCCTACGCCATTTATCTCTATGGGTCCAAGGATTTCCACGCAGTATCGAACCGCGTTCAGGGATTCGTGGCGCGAAAGGATCAGGCATTGTTGCTCCACGATATCTCTTTGAGCAGCTAGTGGACGGAGGCGGAGGTCGCGAACTTAGGACCTCCGCTAACCGCCGATTCACAGGGCTTGATTGATGAACCTTCCTAAATATGTTCTTCAAAGAGTCATTCAAACCATCCCAATGCTGCTCTTCGTACTGGTGTTGGTCTTCAGCCTCACACGTCTGACCGGTGATCCGGCTTCGTTGATGTTAGGCGATGCGGCCACGAACGAATCCGTCGGTGCGCTGCGGGACCAGTGGGGGCTCAACGATCCGTTGCTGATCCAGTTTTGGGACTACATCCGCAATCTGCTGACCGGCGATATGGGAGCATCTCTTCGATACTCGCGACCGGTAGCGGATCTGATCGGTGAGCGGCTTATGGCAAGCATGGTGCTGGTTACCGCTTCTGTGATCATTTCGGTGGTGGTGTCCGTCCCCCTGGGTGTGTTGGCGGCGCGACGATGGAACCGCAAGGAAGATACGCTGATTCGGCTGTTTGTGGTTGTCGGGCAGGCTGTTCCGCGATTCTATCTCGGCATTCTCCTCATGTTGTTGTTTGGGCTACGGCTGCGATGGCTCCCGACCAGTGGATACGGCACCTGGAAGCATCTCTTGCTGCCGGCGTTTACGCTGGCGACGCCAACCATCGCGCTGCTTACACGACTCGTGCGCTCCTCCATGCTCGAAGTACTGAGTGCCGACTACATCCGTACTGCTCGAGCCAAGGGATTGGGTGAGCGAAGTGTTGTCTACCGACATGCACTCAGAAATGCCTTGATGGCTCCCATCACGATGTTAGCGATCCAGGCTGCTCAACTGGTTGGCAGCGCCGTCGTGGTGGAACAGGTCTTTGGTTGGCCGGGTCTCGGTCGGTTGGCCCTGGATGCGATCTACGCCCGTGATTTCCCGCTGATTCAGGGGATTGTGCTCATCCTCTGCCTGATCGTGATCGTAACCAATCTCGTTGTTGATGTGTCATACGGCTTTATCAACCCGCAGGCGCGAGCGTCCTGAGAAGTGCGACCGAGGAGAAAGGGCACCATGTCAGCTGAAGTGTTGGCTCATAACGGTCGCATACAGGGTAGGAAGCGACGTTCGCTCAATGGAGCATGGATACGGGCTAACTGGTTCACTCTCTTTAGCGGATTGATCCTTCTTGCTTTCCTGATCGGTGCTGCCTGGCCAACCAGTATGTTGCCTTACGATCCACTGGCAAGCAGCCTGTCATCGCGATTCTCGCCACCCTTTCAGGTTGATCGGTCCGGGAATTATCACATTCTGGGTGCCGATTTCCTTGGTCGTGACATGCTCTCGCGGATTCTGTACAGCGGGCGATACAGCTTGATGACCGCGATTGGTGCCTCAATGCTGGTGACCGTTTTCGGGACACTCATTGGCGTGCTGTGTGGATACGTCGGCGGCTGGATTGACTCGCTGACGATGCGGATCGTTGATGCGCTATTGGCGCTGCCGGTCATTCTCATTGCGATTGTGCTGGCCACGATTATTGGCAGAAGCATTCTGACACTGACCATCATCCTTGCCCTCACCGGCTGGGCAGATTTCACGCGCGTGGTAAGAGCCGAAACATTAGCGATCAGCTCGCAACCGTATGTGGAATCGAGCCGAGCCATCGGCGCGACGACCTTTCGCATTGTGCTACGCACGCTCATTCCCAATGCGATGGCAGTAGTCATCGTGATGACCACGTACTCCGTTGGTCGTTTCATTCTGCTTGAGTCGTCCATCAGTTATCTCGGTATGGGAGTTGTTCCACCGGCCTCCAGTTGGGGTGTCATGGTGGGCGAAGGGAGGGACTACATATTTGATGCACCATTTATCTCGGTGATTCCGGGACTTGTCATCACGATTGTGGTGATAGCGACGAACTTTGTTGGCGATGGTCTGCGGGACATTTTGGATCCCCGAAGCAGAGCACGCTAATACGTCAGGAGACAATGAAATGACCCAGGATTCCAGCCAGGTTCACGCCGATAGCATCGTTATCGATGGATTGTTCTGCCATTTGGATGAGCCGATTCCGCCCACAGAGGATGTGCCGGGGATGATGTTCGAGCACCTGATTGCTGGAGGCGTTACAGCATTCAGCAACTCGGCGATTCCAGACTCCTTCCCCTACACCATGGATGGTGCTATCGAGGTACTCTACGATACAAACCTGATCTACGATGCTTTCCCTGATCAGGTAATTCCCGTGCATACCTCAGCAGACATCCGGTTGGCCAAGGAAACGGGCCGCGTTGGCATGATCATTAGCACGCAGGGGTTGAATTGCATCGGTGAGGACACACGCAATCTGTGGGTGCTCTATAAACTGGGCGTTCGCATTATGCAGTTGACCTATAACGAACACAATGCACTCGGCTCCGGCTGTATGGAGCCCAACGATCAGGGGCTGACTCGCCGCGGCCAACAGGCGATCGAACAGATGGGCATTTTGGGAGCGGTGCTGGATCTATCCCACGTTGGTGCCCGTACGAGCATGGATGCCATCAAATATGCCAAGCGTCCTCCGATTTATTCACACGTGGCGGTTAAGCACTTCAAGGATCATCCGCGGGCGGTTAGCGATGACCATATTCGGGCGATGGCGGAGAAGGGAGGCGTGATTGGACTGTGCCCACATTCCATCTTTATCGAACGCGCACCAGGCAAGCGTCCGACTATTGATGACTATATCGATCAGATGGAATATGTAGCGGAGATGGTGGGTATCGATCACGTTGGTATTGGTACCGATAATTTCCAGACAGACAACTATTTCGCCGAGCTGGGTCGATCGTCCTTCAAACGGACATTGCCAACGTTCTTCGGCGGCTACACTGCCGAGCAAAAGCACGCCGAAGGATTCAGCAAGTGGTCTGAGTGGCCGAATTTGACCAAGCATTTGCTTCAGCGTGGATTCTCTGCCGAAGATGCCTCGAAGATCCTCGGGGGCAACTTCATGCGTGTCTTTGCTGAGGTATGGGATACCGGAGCATAGTGGACAGCGCTGAGCTGATAGATGGGCAGAGGGTCATGCTTCATAGTGTGACCCCTGCGCTATGCTGTGACGATGAAGATTAATTACTTTGTGCATGGAACCACGGTTGATAACGAGGCGGGGCTGGCAACTGGCTGGCTGCCGGGCGATCTCTCTGCTCAGGGAATCAAGCAAGCGTCAGCACTGGGTGACGCGATGCGTTCCCTCAACGTGGATGCCGTCTTCTGCAGTGACCTCAAACGGGCCGTCGATAGCGCCGAACTCTTCTTCGGTCGCAGGTTTCCATTGTTTCTCGACTGGCGATTGCGTGAATGCCATCATGGCGAGTTTGACGGTGCGCCAGCGGACGCGTTCAAAACCAATTGCGAACAGCGCTACATTCATACGGCGTATCTCGGCGGCGAAAGCTACCGTGATGTCGAGCTGCGAATGCGCAGTTTTCTGGCGGACGCACAGCGTCTGTTCGCTGGCAAGCGAATCGCCCTTGTCTCACATCAGGCTCCACAACTCGCGTTTGACGTTATCCTCAACGGCCAGACGTGGGAACATGCGATCGCGAACGACTGGCGAAAAACCGGAACATGGCAAGCCGGCTGGGAGTATGAGGTCGTTGAGACCCCGCGATAGTAGTATCTGTGAAACCGTGCCATTGGAATCTCAGAACGCGGCTCATCGACTTTTAGCGAATAAGCCGCTCGCCTTGTAACCGGCTTCGCAACACCATCAAAGAGGGAGTGTGACTTTATGCGAGCTCCTTCTCCAGTGTCACTTCAAATCGACGGAATCCTTCGCGCTCATAGAAGCCGATGGCGCCCTGGTTGGTGGCGAAGGCGGTGACCGCCAGCCTCTCTGCTCCGGATGCCCTGGCCCAGGAACTGAATACCGAGACGAGTTCTGCGCCAAGACCAGCACTGCGAAACGCTGGTTCGACAAAGATGCTGATGATCACCCCAATATCTACCGATCTCCATGATGGGGTGGTCCGGAGATAGCCATGCAGGCTCCCGACGATCTGGTCTGCGATCTCGGCCACGATGATGTGTGAATTCGAGTCGTCGATTGATCGCGCAAACGAATTCGTCCCAAAATCTTGCGCCCATTGATGATTGATAGCCTCCCCATGCAACCCACCATCCTCTTGCGACAGAGCGGTCGAAAGCTCAATTAGTCGGGGGATGTCTGTGTGGGTGGCAGGTCGAATGTCAAATGTCACCGCTGGCTACCTCATTCACTCCGAAAATCAGGAATACGGGATACCACTTCCTTCGATTTGACATGAAGTATATGATACAAAGTATCAATATTGTGATCGGTTGCTTACCACTGCCAACCGGTGAGTATGAGCATTGATGGAGTGTTCGAGTTTATGTTCGATTCAATCGTTATCGGCGGTAGCTTTGCTGGACATGCCGCCGCGCTTCAGTTAGGTCGGGCGCGCCAGCGGACCCTTCTGGTGGATGGCGGATTACCGCGTAACCGTTTCGCTGCCGCGTCGCATGGGTTTCTTGGGCAGGATGGTGTTTCGCCCGCTCAGATTCTCGCGACGGCGCGGCAACAGCTGATGAGGTACGCCACAGTGGAGGTGCGCGACGGCGAGGTTGTTAATGCTGTTGCGATCGAGCGCGGATTCCGGGTTTCGCTGGCGAATGGGCAAGAAGAGATGGCGAGGACGCTGATATTGGCAACGGGTGTTCGCGACTTGTTGCCAGATATCCCGGGCATGCAGGAACGATGGGGAACCAGTGTGCTGCATTGTCCCTACTGCCATGGTTACGAGGTGAATCAGCAGCCTCTTGGCGTGCTTGCCAACAACGCGCTGGCATTTCACCAGGCCATGATCTTGCCCGATTGGGGTGCTACCACATTCTTTACCCAGGGGCTGTTCGAGCCTTCGGCTGAGCAGGTTGTTGCTCTCGCCAGCCGCGGCGTGCAGGTTGAGCGTTCGCAAGTCGTCGAGCTCTTTGGCGAGGCACCGCATCTGGACGGAGTCCGCCTTGCCGACGGGAGAACGATTGCCATCTCCGCGCTCTTTACGAGTCCGCAGACCGTGCCCGTGGGAACACTGGCCGAGAAGCTGGGGTGCGCATTCGAGGATGGGCCGACCGGTCCGATTATCAGCACCGATCAGCGTCAACAGACATCGGTCCCGGGTGTCTTTGCCGCTGGCGACGTGGCAAGCCCGATGCCCCAGGTCACGGTCGCAGCCGCCTCGGGCGTTGTCGCTGGCGGAAGTGCGCATCAGTGGTTGATCTTTCGCGATGCTTAGGCGACCCGACGAGGCTAAGACCCAGGGCGCTGAGTGTCAGGTATGTCCGGGAGGGGAGCGATGAATGACCCAGGTTTTATGGTTCGACAGGCAATGACTGATGAGGACCTTGATGGCGCCCGGAAGGTGATCATTCGGGTATTGGAAGAGGATCTCAAGACAGGAATCGATCCTGCATACCATAGCGATCTTGATCACATGCATGAGGTGTACGTGGATCACCCGCGACAGGCCATGTTTGTTGCTGTGGATATCGACTCCGGAGAGGTGATTGGTACCACCGCCATTCGAGAAGACGGCCCAAAATCGCCGCCGCATCCGGCCTGGCTCGCGGAACGCTATGCAGGTGATGACGTCGCCCAGATATTCCGGGTGTACATCGCCAGCGAGCATCGTCGGCGAGGCGCCGCTCGCGCACTTGTAGCCGCTGCCCAGGCCTTTGTCGCAGAAACACCTGGTTATTCCACCATCTATCTCCATACCAACCCGGAGATACCAGGGGCAGAGAAGTTCTGGAGATCGATGCCCACGGTCGAGGTCTACGATGATCTTGGAATCCGAGAAGACGGAATGCGCGCTATCCACTTTGAGCTTGATATTCCTGAGACATCCTGAGCCTGACATCGTGTGATGTACAACAGCCGCCGTCCGATGCTCCGGACGGCGGCTGTTGATTCTTCCCGATCCGGGAACGAATTAGTCGACTGCAGCCAGGCCAGCACGAACCTGTGCGATGCTGGCGGGAATGCCCTCATCTGGATGCGCTTTCCCTTCAAACTCGATCGACAGATAACCCTGATACCCGGCATCCTTCAACAATCGGGCGATGCGGGCGTAATCCAGATCGAACTCGTCGAAGTAGAGCGACTTGCCGATATAGGTCTTGGCATGAATCAGCGCGCAGTGGGGCAGCATGAGCGCCATCTCGGCGTACTGATCGGGCTCCTGGATGAAGTTTCCGGTATCGAGCACCAGTTTCAGCCAGGGTGAGTTGACGCCCTCGAAGATGCGCAGGGTGCCTGCAGCGGTGCCGGTGAGTCCCCAGTGATTCTCCAGCAGAATCGTCACCCCCTTACCGGATGCATAGGCAGCGCACTCGATGAAAGAATCGATCGTCCACTGGAAAGCATCGTCGAGCGTGTAGCCATCGATCGGCGGTTCGTTACCACCGGCCGCCATGAACTCACCGAAGTTCGTCATAGTGCCCCAACGTCCACCAAACGCCCGCACGAACGGTGCCCCAATCTCATAGGCGGCGTCGATCCACTGCTTTAGCCTGGCGATGTGCTCGTTTCGCACTGCAGGATCGGGCTGAACGAAGTTGTGATGGGCCGAGACCGAGACTGGTGCTACGCCATGCGCAGCCATGAGCTGCTTCAGTTGGTGGAGAGAGGCGGTGTCTGCCTGACCGAGCTGATCGAGATGGTTGCCGATGATTTCCAGACCCTGGATACCGTAGGCAGCAGTCCGCTTGATCATGGTTTCCATCGTGGGCAGATCGGCACCTTCCGGACCGGAACCGAAGCGATGGTAGGAGTACGTTGATATGGCCAGATTGTTGTTCATCTCGTGCCGGGGCTTCCTTTCCGGGATTGGTGCGTGGCGGGTTTGCCGACCGCATTGTAGCACCGGTTTTGAGGGTATGGGGAAGTAGTTGGAGAGGTTCTGTCAGAGTATCGGAACGTGCCACACGAGCACTTGTAGCCGCTGCTCAGAAGTTCGTGGCGCAGACTCTGGGATATGCCAGAGTCTATCTCCACCCCAACCCCGCGATACCTGCCGCAGAGAAGTTCTGGAGCTCAATATGATTGCAGGGACATGATTTTCTATGGGTGCGCAGTGTAGACAGCCACTTGAACAAATCGAAGCTGGTATCCCCAACGTCGGAAGAGATTGCGAAACTGGCCGATCAGTCTCGAAAAAACCTTCCCGACCACCCCAGTATAATTGAACGACACACCCTTCCTAGAAATATCAAGCGACGCCTCTCGCCAGAGACCAGAGAAGCGCTCTCGATGCGTCACAAAACCGGAGAAACCGTTAGGGCGTTGAGTAAAGAGTTCGGCGTATCGGAGTCGGCTTTACGTGACTTGCTTGTAACTGAGGTGGTTCAGTTTCGAGAACACTCCATAACTTCAGAAGACATAGATCTGGCCGTGCAGCTTTATGAGAGCGGTTTGACAGTTAGACAAGTGGTAAAGCAAGTGGAGCATCCAATTGGCACGATCCGCAGAGTGCTGCGAGAGCGCGGTGTGAGTATGAGGCTCCATAGTACGCGGCGGTCGGAAAGCTAGAGTTAAACTTTGTCGACGTGACTGAGCCGATAGCTAGAGCGGGTCGGACGTAATCAATCCTGACCTAGGGTTGTTGAACTACAATGGTATATCAGAAAGGTCTCGATATTAGGTTGCGACACGTTCGCCGATGACGGCGTGATATCACGATCAGAGAGATGTAAATGCATGCTCCAGCAGCTGGAGAAGGTGCCGCTGTGGCTGGCTACCACTACCAATATATGGCGAGCGCGACCCTTGTTCTCAAGGGGCTACTGCATGGAAACCTTGACTGGGTCCGGATAAAGGACATTAATGCCGGACGGGTTGATGACTTCGTCCTATGTCAAGACAATCGTGTGAAAGCATATCAGTTCAAGCATCGTGCATCAGGAGGCTTCACGTTTCGAGACCTGGTTGTAGCGGCACCGTCGGGTTCGCGAGATGCAAGCACCATTGATGCTCTGAACATGGATGAATCGGACGATTCCCGTCAAAACCCTTGTTTGATTCAGCAATTGGCTGAAGGATGGCAACTACTTCGTGAATCCCACGGTCTAGGCACTACAGTCCACCTTATGACCAATGCTCCGGCATCTAGCCATGACAGACTTAGAGTTGCCGAAGCTGCGTCTGGCCCACGTCATCTGACAGCATTTATCGATGAGGTCTGGATTCCGAACCAACAGGGCGCGCCCTATCTTCCCACTGTTCTCCCTGATAAGTGGGTACCTGCTTGGGAGCAATTAAGAGTTGCCTCTGGTCTCGATCCCGACACTTTCCACCAGTTTGTGCGAAGTTGCAAATTGGAGTTCATGGTTGAGCCGACTACTTTGCTTGACCTTAATGCCACTCGTGATGTCCAGCAAACTGTCGCTGATATCGATCATATTCGTCACGTCATATTTGATCTTGCAGCGCGCGAGCCTGCTCCAGTGCATATAGAGCGTCAGCAATTATTGGAGCGATTGGGGTGGACGGATCGTTTTAGACCTCGCAACTCTCACGTCTTTCCTGTTGACGAGGCCCTGTATCAGCCGATTGATGAGAGTGTGCATGAGCTAGAGGAGAAGCTCGATGCGATCACCGGAGGATATCTCGGTGTCTTTGGCTCGCCTGGCTCTGGAAAGTCAACACTTCTCACTCACTCGTTGCGATTCAGGTCAGATCGCGTTATCAGGTACTATGCGTTTGTTCCAGAAAGCACTGGATTGAGTATCGGCCGAGGCGAATCTGAGAACTTTCTTCATGACCTGGTCTTAGCACTTCACAATGAAGGCTTCTCAGGCGGTCACGGCACAATTAGTTATGATCGATTGGCGCTGCGCGAACGTTTCCATAATCAATTGCATATGCTTGGTGACGACTGGAGTGTCAACGGCAGCAAAACAATCATACTTGTTGACGGGCTCGACCATGTTTCACGCGGGAATATCCCAGTTCATTCTTTCTTGGAGGATTTGCCTAATCCCGCTTCACTTCCAGAGGGTGTGATTTTCATACTGGGTAGTCAGACTGATATAGTCTTGCCTGATTCGATCATCATGGCGGTGCGAGACCAGCAGCGTCGGGTTGAGATGCAGCCACTCAGTCGAAGCGAGATTTTGTCTTTAACCGAACGCGTTAATCCTATTATCTCGAAATCAGATGCTCACAAAGCTCGCCTAGTAGAACTCTCGGCCGGGCACCCACTAGCCCTAGTGTATCTCCTCAACTCCATTAGCCAGGCGGAAAATCTCGAAGAGGTTGTTGCTGTTTTTAGTGATACTCCTGTTTTTTCAGGTGATATAGGGATTCGGTATCACGAAGCGTGGAGTCAGATCGCATCCGACGACAGCGTAGTCGAGGCTCTTGGCTATGCAGCGAGAATGCGAGGACAAGTTGCACTGGCGTGGCTAGAGTCATGGCTAGGTTTTGAACCACTGCGCAAACTGAGGCGACATTTTGGGCACTTCTTTCGCCATGAATCAGGAGGTCGCTCATACTTCTTTCACGATAGCTTTCGAGTGTTTCTTGCTGAGCGCACGAGTGAGACCTGGCCGGGACACGTTGATCCCGAACGCGATGCGCGACTCCATCGTGACCTCGCTAATCGATGTTCTCAAGAACAAAGTGGTTCCTGGTTGGCTTGGGAGGAGCTATACCATCGTGTCCATGCAAGACAGGATGAGGTCGTATGTGAGAGAGCATCTCAGGAGTACTTCCGGAATCAAGTGTTTGCATTGCGATCGATCTCGGCGATTCAAGATGATGTCAATCTTGCTATAAGGGCTGCTGTTCGGCAGAAGAACCTAGTGGCGTTCTGTCGGTTGAGCCTCGCTGGAGCGGAACTCGAACAACGGCAATCACATCTTGAACAGGTTCCCCTCATTAGTTTGTTACTTGATCTAGGAAGGCCCGAAATCGCGGTTGAACATGTACGAGAAGGTAGCCGTCTTCGCATCGCTCGGGACAAAGCCCTAGAGATCATTCCCGACCTTTTTGATGCTGGCCTATACACAGAGGCGGCTCGAATCTTCGACTTGGCGGAACCGCTCGAGCTTCTTCGGCCAGACACACCAGTAAATACCGCCTCGCACAGTGAAGAAGGCTCTCTCCTTTGTGCATGGGCTGAAGTGGCATCGCGTTTTTATGCTGTAAATAAGATCATCGGGATCATTAGGGGATTGTCAGTCGCTCCGCAGCAGTGGGATCGCGAATCCCCCGAAAAGAAAATTCGTACTTTCCAGAACAAATTAATCTTCCGCACCGCAATGGGACTGATTCTTCAACGGCGTTGGAGTGATATCGATGATATCGCGGAGAGTTTCAATCCAGAGAACGAGTTTGATAGGGACTGGTGGCTATGGGTTCACGCAAACGCTTGGAGAATGGCCGCGAAGGTTGATCTTGACAGGGCGCGCACTCTGGTAGGCGCTGTAGGTGGGAGATTCCTGCCACATGACATTGATCCAAAGGCACGGATCGCAATCGCGACAGCGGCGTTTCGGATAAGTGAAGATGAAGTACTTGCCCGGCGATGGATCGAAGATGTTCCTCGACCGGGCGTCGATATACTGAGTTTTGGTGTAGATGGGGCGTTCCGCCCTTTTGACGAACTCTATGCACACACTCGCATCAAATATGCCCTAGATAGAAATACCGAAGCTCTTAGCTATGAATCCATGCAGTCGGAAATTACCGAGTCGGGAATCGAGCGATTCGAGCGATTCGTCCAATTGGTTGCTCGTATAGAAGGTGCCAGTTGGCGTGGAGACCTCCATAGTCCGAGAGAGCTTTCTGTTGCGATTCAGCCACACATGTATCTTCTGGATCGCCAACTAGGTCGCACTGCAATGGGGACTTCGTGGTTTGGTGTTGAGAGGGCACGGGCAGGGCTGGTTGAACGTCTCATTCGCGCAGTCGCATTGCACGGTGATGCTGCAGTAAGTGCAGTTCGAACTTTGCTGGAGCAATCCTGGGGCGAGATTCCATGGAGCAGTGACGATCAGAGATCCGCGATTGTTGCATTCAAACAGGTTGGAGCTCCTGCCACATGGGCGAATGCAGTTCTTGGCGATCTCGAGTCAGCTCTATTCAATGACAAGCTTACGATCGAAAGGATCGACGACTGTCGATATCAGATCGAAGCATGGATGGAACTGGGTCAGAGTGACCATGCCCGGTCAATGCTTCAACGATTATTGCTTGAGTCCAGCTCGATTGCATTCCGGAAGGATCACCAATTGGCTAACTGGATTGACCAGTGGTTGCCAGAGGCGTTGGGTTTTGATTCTCACAATGCTGGCGAGCTGGTCCGTTGGTTTGCCGGGGCAATTTTGGTCCTGGAGCAAACGACCGAGGAAGGTGCAGACAGGACGGCTGCTCTGTCATTGATAGGAGCGTCGTTCCAATGGAGTCCGAGACGGTCGACACGGTTGCTCTCGTGGTTCCTTGACCAACAGATGGTCCCATTTGACGACGCGTTGATAAGTATATTGGAAGGGACTCTTGATGCTGATGATTGTCCGGTACAGTCACTATCTTCCATAGTGGCGGAAGTGATTCTTCCGATATCGATGGATGGAGTCCCGAGAAGACTTATTGAGCGGTTACTTTCGATAGAGAAGCAGCAAGGCGGTAAGTCGAGAGCAGTCGGTGTCGCCGGCCTACTTGCGAAAAAGGCGGCCAGTCGCGCCTTGCCCACACTACGACGAGGTTGGGGGCACGCGCTAGCACAGGCGTTTGAATCCATAGGCATTGATCGTACTGAAGTGGATCTGGATAGGATCTTTTCTGGTCCAGATAGTGAGACCAGTTCAGCGTCTCGCGCACTTCTGAAGTTAAGTGATGGTACCGAACATGATGTGAGTAGTGTCCTATGCGACGCCCAATCAATATCGAGAGTTCTGGAGCTGCTTGATCAGGAAGCGGATGACTCTTTCTTCACCTGGTGGCCGGTGATCAAAAGCGTAGCACAACCATCAACAACTGAAGACCTCATTGGACTCGTTAAGAGAATTCAGCATCACCGTGGAAGCGAGCGAGGGCGCATAGAGGTTTTCATAGCCAAGATTTTGATGGAGAGAAACGAGCATGGTCTGGCAAAGAGTCTGTTGATTGATGTTCTCGACTCAGATCAAGGACTAGGATGGGATCGATCGTGGGGTCGCGGAACTAATCTTGACGCGGCCTACCACCTGATTGAGCTCGACCGAGACCGGGCAAGCCCTCAAGTGTTAGACCGCCTTATAGATTATCTGACTGGAGAGAGTGGCCGATATGGTCTGATCGCTCGAAACTTGCATGAGATTGCCGGGCTTCTCGGCGACCAGTCACTTATCGAAATGGTTTGGCCCGAAGTCGAGCGATTTGTAAGATCCATGTTTGCTGCACATGATATAGCGCTGGACGGACTGGACTGGCTATCCGAACCGACAGTCCGGGACACAAGTGAATATGGTCTAGCTGAGCTGCTGACCCTGCTGTTGAATCACCCTGTTTCTGAGATTGCTCAGGGAGCTCAACGTGTTTGTGCGCTCGGGGTTCTGCGAGCGGATTCCGTCGCACAAATGGTTGTGGAATCAGCACTTGGAGGGCCATCTGAGATACAGCTACCGGTATTGCAGCTTCTTGATGCTGTATTGCTTGAAGACACTACGGCATTGAGTCCATTCAAGGCTTCTGTCATTGAGTTGTCCGACTCTCCTGATTTTGCAGTCAGATCCATAGCACGATCGATCTGCCATATGATGAGCTGGGAATCCCAAGCAATCCAACAGATTTCAAGACCAGTCTCATATGATCTAGAGCTGCCTCCCGGCCCTCTTCACCTGGTGCGGCCATTTGAGGATCACATTGCCATAATTGCCAGACTCGCAATGCTCTCCGAAGAAGCAATTGCCGCGCGCATGACTCAGCTCATGAACGAGATAGTGGAGCCGACGCTTTGGTCGTCAACTGCTGAGAACAACTTGTTTCGAATGATTCACAATGTGCGAATTCACCTTCCATGCAGGAGACCAAGGGTACAAGCGGCGCGTTCGGCACTCTTTAGGGTGATTGCCGAACTTATGGATTCTGGTGATATTGATCAGCAAGATATTGGGAGATTCCGGTTCTGGCTAAGAGTCCATGATCCGGCAATGATACTCCTCGAACCATCTGAACGCCCTGAATGGCTCAGTCCAATGGACGAGCTTGGGTATGGACAGAATACTGATTCTGCATGGGTGAGTAAAGTTGGGCAAGCATCTGAGTCGCAGTTTGGAGATCTTGAAAGAAGCGGTCTCACTATCCTCGCGATGCGAACCGAATTCCGACAGACGACACAGCGTTATCCTAGTGAACGCGGTAGCATTTGGGCTGAGGATATCGGAAGATCACCCGCAGGATCAGGGCTAATCAGCGGTGTGGGACGCGTATATGGACTTGCACTTAATGAGTATTCAAGCAATCTTGAAGTCGATAGTGATCGGCCAATGGTCATCGAAAATACAGAATGCAATGCATATGACACTCCGTCATCAAGCTGGTTAGCACTCAGTCCGAGGTTAGGAATGAGTATGGATTGGCATCTTGTGGAAAATGCGCTTTTGCCAACGTGGGTCGATGTCAACGGTGATGAAATGGTGCGGAGTTTATGGTGGACGGATGGAATCATCGATACTGGGTGGGCTGCACCTTCCAATATAGTCGGAGAGGGGTGGTTAGTATTAGCTTCGGCCCCAGCGATCATGTCATTGCAGGATCGATACGGCCCGTTGCAATACAAGGCTATCTCTACGCGAAGTATTGAGGCGAGCGATGACCAGCCTGGTCTTGAGCGAACTCACGAAGAAGTCCGACCACTCCCCGTGGCTGAATCACAATGAGAGTTGAGTGTGTACGCATTTTCTACTTTCGCGTACTGAGATGTGTTCGAGTAAGGTCATCTGGGTATCTCTTCGGTGCCGGGTACAGGACTCGAACCTGCACAGCCGTTAAGGCCACCAGATCCTAAGTCTGGCGTGTCTGCCAATTTCACCAACCCGGCTGGTTAGCTGCTGCTATTCTACGCGATTTGGCGCTACCAGGCGGTCGTAGAGTCGTTCAAATGTCAGTGTCACATCCTCGGTCAATCCCGGATGCACCGGTCCCGGTTGGATCATTGTATTGCTGATATTGGTCAGCCAATGAAAGCGTTCGCCGATATCGAGTGCCGCCACCGGACCGCCTGCTGCATCTGCCGCGGCGATGAGCGTGTGCGATTCCAATTGCGAGCGCACAAGATCGAGCGGTACCGGTAAAGCGAATGCTGCTATCCGTTTGGCATCAATCTCCCACCGCAGCTGCAGAAATCGTTGTGGTCGACAGAACACCACCAAGCCGACGTTAATGGCCTCAGCCCGCTCGATATCAGGTACCAGCCGCAATACGGAATAGAGATAGGGCACGCTACTCACGGCGCCGACCTCGATTTTCGCGATCCGGGTCGATGGCACCGGCGTTCTGTGCGAGTCGGCAGCGTTCGGCTTCTTCTATGAAAGGTCGCGGTGCCTCGAGACGCGCCAGAAAGAACTCCAGATAGGCCTGCCGCTGCGCGCCGGCATCGCCCATCTCATTCTCTGGCAGCCACTCATCGGGGACACTCCCGATAATGCTCCATAGCACCGTGTCGTCCAGCTTCGGTGCGAGGCGGACATCCGCCCCTACCAGCGAGCCCGCCTGCGTCAGGAGAACGTGATCCTTGATCGCCGGGAATGACCGTCGACCTTGCTCCGCCGGATTGGTCCAGCGATGATGCGGATAGATCGATGCTCCCTGATCGATCAGCCAGACCTCATCGCCCCACAACAGCATATTGGGATTGCGTGTCGTGCGATCAACATTCGCGATGAACGCATCAAGCCAAACGATATCCGCCGCCAAAACTGGATCCATAAACATCGCCGTGGCAGGATCGTATGGAAGCGCACCCGGCAGGAAGTCCAGGCCCAGATTGAGGCCGACGGATCGCTGCAGGTGATCCTGTATTTCGGGATCAGGCTCCGCGACGGTCAGCATCTTGTCCAGATCAATGAGCACCAGTTCGGGCACGTTGAGGCCCAATGCGCGGGCGATCTCGCCGGCAATCAACTCGGCTGTCAGCGATTTCGGACCCTGCGCCGCACCATGGAGTTTCACCACATAGAGGCCATCATCACTCGCCTCAAACAATCCCGGCACGGATCCACCCTCTTTAAGTGGCTGGATAAAGCGCGTGGCCTGAAGGTGTCTGAGAGATGGTGTGGATGAGGGTGCTGGCATGAATTCTCCTGATATCAGGAAGTGCGTAATAACAGATTTCGGAAATAGTTACTGAGATTCGGTCAGTTCGTCGATGAAATGCCGAAACGATGCCTCGGTCCCCTGCGCCACAACCTTCCGGGCGATGTTCATCCCGAGATTGCGAAATCGACTCAGCATGGTGGTCCCGCGCATCTCAAGGAGAAAGCGAACATCGGTGCCGGTATCCGCGGGCGAGACGATGTAACCGGTCGTGATGAGAACGCAATCGACCTCGGTCTCAATCATAAGGAGTTGGCGATTCTCGGCATCACGCGTAATCGTCGGCTCAATGCCCTCGCTCTCTTCGATCAGCCACGCTTTCGCGGCGGCAGCGACGGCTTCCGGTGGATTGTTGACATGGGCAAAGTGGGTGATCTTCATATAAGGAAATATTGGCCGGGATCTCCCCGGCCAATACGTGCTTCTACTTCAGCAGCGCGACGGCTTCGACTTCCACCAGCACGGCCTTCGGCAGCTTCGCTACCTGCACGGTGCTACGGGCCGGGGTCGTTTCGCCAGTCATGAACGATGCATAGATTTCATTGAAGGTCGCAAAATCGTTGAGGTCCTGCAGGAAGCAGGACGTCTTCACGATCATGTCCATTCCGGAACCCGCATCTTCAAGCAGTCCTTTCATCGATTCGAAGACGCGTGTCGCCTGCGCAGTGATGTCCTCACCGACAATATCGCCAGTAGCCGGATCGGCAGGAATCACCCCAGAGGTATAGACCATACCGTTGACCACAATCGCCTGGCTGTATGGACCGATCGCCGCCGGTGCCTTGCTGGATGTCACTGCCTTGAACGCCGCCATGGGTTTTCTCCTTCTCTCTATACCTGGGTAGGTCATATCACTCCGTCAAGTATGCCAGAGGTTGAAATTTCGGCTACCAGGCTGGGGTGATTTTGCCTGTTTTGTGGGCATTTTGGACGAATATTGAGGAATCGTGAAATTGCCCCCAAATTCTCCTTGACACTCCATTTTGCCAGGGTTATATTTGCGGAGCCCTCGGGAAACCGGGTGGCAACCTGACAGTGACGTCAGGGGGGAATGAATCCGAAGAAATGCGGATGAAGCCCTTGACGAAGTCTGTAGGGGCGTGATAAATTCATGTCCGCTGCGCTGAAGAGCGTGGAGGTTTGAGAGGAGCCACGGGTGTCCTGATCAGGTTCACAGAACCAAACGGACATCGATCTGGAAGCAGATCGGCTGGCATCTCTCGCCCTAGTGATGGG
>JAGQGU010000102.1 GCA_020432165.1 Thermomicrobiales bacterium | reverse complement strand
AGACCTGGGCCTCGGAGTGCCGAAGGCACGGAGAGTTGCCCGGGTTCCAGTAGCCGTCCAGCGAGAAATCCTGGAACAGGTGGCGGAGTTGGCGCCCGTCGAGTACCGGAACCCGGGCCACTCGCGCAGCTTCGCTGCTGCGAGGCCCGAGTCTACGTGTACCCTTGTCATTCCGAGCGCGCAACGTCGAGGAATCAGCGGAACGGGTAGTAGTTTGGGAAGCGGCGGGATACCATGCCACACCTCGGGGTGCCGAAGGCGGCAGCTTGCTGCCCTTAACCCCGGCGCTACGAACCCAGGCCCCAAATATGAACCTTGACAGGTCGCATACTTCCCGTTGTATAGTTGCTATAGCGAATCTGATGATTCGTCACTCATCCAGAGGGGTGGAGGGACCGGCCCGATGAAACCCCAGCAACCATCTCCACCACAGGTGGAGTTACGGTGCTAAATCCGGCAGATTTCTGGAAGATGGGTGGAATAGGTGGGCAAGATCAATGGCCCGTGTGTTCCTCCCCTTCCCTGATGGAAAGGGGTTTTCTTTGTCTCCGCAATCCTTCGCGGTTGGCCTTCTCCCGCAGGCACATCGGCCAGACCTCCAGTTCGGGTGCACATGTACCTGTATGCAGGGTGCGTGACCCTGCCGCCTCTTTCCTGGACGGCGTTGCGCACCCTTTCCGGCGCTAAATCATTCGTTCATTGACAGAAATCGCACGAAGGAATCAGCCGCTTTGGCAGTTTCCCCTGGATTCGCTATCTCATTTTAGGAGTCATACAATCATGTCCCATTCCACACACCTCACTCGACGTACCGCTATCAAGGCAGGAGCAGCAACCGGATTGGCTGCGGCAGCGTCAGCAACGGCCCTGCATGCCTTTGCCCAAACACCAGCCGCTTCACCGGAAGCAACACCGCTCGCCACCACGTTCGAAGCCCCGGCATATGGCACCGAAGGACTCGGACGCGGCGACGCTGGCGAGCTGAATATCCTTTGGTGGCAGGCACCAACCGTGCTGAATCCACACTTGAACGGCGATACCGGTACCCAGTTCATCCTGGAGCCGCTACTCAGCTACGCACCGAATTCCGCCATTATCCCGGTGCTGGTGCAGGAGACTCCCACTGTCGAAAACGGACTCCTCGCCGCCGATCTCAGTCAGGTTACTTTCCGCCTGCGCGAAGGACTGCTCTGGAGCGATGGCGAGCCTGTCACCTCCCGTGATATCCAGTTCACCTGGCAATGGATCACGACTCCGAGCAACGCCAGCACAAGCTTCAACCAGTGGAATACCATCGCCAGTGTCGATATCGTGGACGATCTCACCGCCACGGTCGTCTTCAAGGCACCGGCGGTGAACTGGTACGATCCATTCACCAACGAGCTCATCGGCGCGTTGCTGCCGGCACATGCCTTCGGCGACGACCCTGCGAATCCAAACGATGCCTTCCAGACGGCGCCGATCGGAACGGGTCCGTATGTTCTGGAATCGTTCACGCCAAACGACCAGGGCACGTACATCATCAACGAGAACTACCGCGAGCC
>JAGQGU010000040.1 GCA_020432165.1 Thermomicrobiales bacterium | reverse complement strand
TTCAACGCTGGCACCACGGGCAAGTTCACGGCAAACATCACGGTGCCGGCGAATTCGGCGAAGCAAGCGTATCTGGTTTACGTGAGCGCGCCGAGTGGCCAGACAGCGAGTGCCACGTACACCGTGACGCAAGTGGTGTCCGCCACGGTTTCACTGAGTGTGACATCGGGGAAGGCGGGAACTGTCACCAAACTGAGTGGTAGTGGATTCCAACCGGGTGAGGCGATCACGGTGCGTTGGGGAGGAAGTTCAGGCACTGTGCTGCGCACGTTCAACGCTGGCACCACGGGCAAGTTCACCGCGAATATCACAGTGCCGAAGACTGCTGTGTTGGGTACCTACCAAATCTATGTAAGTAGCGCCAGCGGACAAACTGCCAGTACCACCTACAGCGTCACGGCATTGGCATACCTCCCGATCTGGAGGGACGAAACCGCGGCGTAAATCCATCTGGCGTCTATCGCATGGCTGGAGATAGATGTCTGATCGACGAAGGGATCGACTGAGAAAAAGTCGATCCCTTCGTCATTTGCTTCCGTTTCGCGAGGCTCAGATCAGACCAATCCACTGCCAATAGGTTGCGCTGAAGAGCAGGATCAGCAGATAACCAATCACCGTCAGCGGCAGACCGGCCTTGAAGTAGTCCTTGATTGTGAAGGTGCCTGTGCCGTAGCCGAGCATGCCCTGTGGCGCCGAGATCGGCAGCAAGAACCCAAAGCTGATGATGAACTGTTGAATCAGGGCAAATCCAATCGATTGATCGTGACTCATGTTGAGCGTGAACGTCAGGGCGATAAAGACGGGCATCAAGGCCGAGGCGAGCGATGTGGCTGAGGCGAAACCAAGATGGATGAGGATATTGAAGAGGCCAACAATCGCGATGACAACCACGATCGGGTAATCATCCAGACCCATCTTGCCGAACGTGGAATCGCTCAACCATGCTGCCCCGCCGGTATTGAGCAAGACTGTACCGAGCGAGATCCCGATACCAAAGACGATCACCGTTCCCCAATTGATCAGCGGCTCCGCCTGCTTCCAGCTAAAGACGCCGATACCAGGCAGGAGCAGAAGCGTGATGGCGACAACGGTAATCGTTGATGAATCGATCTCATGAAGTTTGTCCTCGGTGCTCCAGAATGCGAGCAGAGCAATCGAGACGGCAATCAGCTTCTTCTCGGCGAGGGTCAGTGGTCCCAGTTCCTGGAGTTGCTTGTCCACGATCTCACGACCGCCATCGATCCGGTCCACCTCTGGTTTCAGCACCATCTTCATGACAAAGAAAAGCACCACGCACATGATCACGCTCCATGGCGCGGCGATGGTGAACCAGCGGCCCCAGGCAATCGTCTCGCCAAAGGTATCCTGGATAAACCCGACGCCGACCAGATTTTGGGCGGCAGCGGTTTTGATGCCAATGTTCCAGATACTCACGGATTGCACCGCGGTGATGACCATGAGCGCCCCGAGCTTGCTGTTTGCGGGCAATCCAAATGCTGCCACCATGCCGAGCAAAATTGGAATCACGGCACCGGCGCGTGCGGTGGCTGATGGTACGAAGAACGCAAGTAGTGTTGAGACGAGTATGGAGCCGATGAGCACCGCATTTGTGCTCTCGCCAACCAGCCGTAATACCCACAATGCAAGGCGCTTGTGCAAATTCGTCGCCTGCATGGCGGCGGCGAGAAAAAGCGCTGCCAGAACGAGGGTGTTGGCTGTGGAACTGAGTCCACCCATTGCCTGACCGAGCGCCTTGCTCGTGCCAATGAAGTCGGTGGTGGAGCCATCTGCGGGTGGGGCGTAGCCGAGTCCGAACGAGATGAAACAGACGATCATGAGGGCAGAGACCGGATAGCTGACGGCCTCTGTGACCCAGACGATGACGGCAAAGGCGAGAATCCCCACTGCGCGTTGCCCGGCGACGCTCAATCCATCCGGTGTGGGTATGAGCCAGACGGTTGCCAGTGCTGCCAATGCCAGTGCAAGCCAGAGATACTTAATCTCAAAGGTCGATCGCCATGAGGATGGCGAGGCCTGTGTCGAGGTTTCGGTCATCGTATTCCTCCCCAGGAAACAACTACGGCTATTTCCACCATATCATCGACCCAGCCGTAAGGCTGTAAGGTCGGGGAGGAAATATGGTTCCCCGTTCCTGAAATTCCTCATATACTCAAGTGCATAATCGAGTTGGTCCCAGGGTTGGAGATTCCGCATACATGTCCAAATACAGTTTGAAGCCCGCCGGAGATGGTCATTCGGCGCACGCGCAGAAGGCCTTTCTCCTGTTGGCGTCGGCCACCGTCGCCTTTGGGTTCTCGATGGCCGCCCAGCAGAACATTGTCAGCAACTTCTTTGAGAATGAGCTTGGTCTGAAAGGTCCGCAATTCGGCTATATCACTGCCATTCGGGAGATTCCCGGGTTTCTGCTGATCTTCCTCACCGCAATGTTGTACCGTCTCTCGCTGCCGCATCTCACCGCTATTGCCATGGTTCTGCTTGCCATTGGTTTTGGCTTCTTTGGCTTCGCCACCAGTTTTTGGACCGTTGCCCCATGGGTCGTTATCTCCAGCATGGGGTATCACACCTGGTTGCAAACGCAGACAGCCCTGGGGATGAGTCTGACGGAAGAGAAGAAATCCGGTTCGGTACTGGGGCAGCTTACCGCTGTTTATCAGGCTGGTGCGCTCGCTGCGATGACGTTCGTCTTTGTGGTCTTCCACTTCGAGTGGATCGATTTCAAGGGCATGTTCATCATCTGTGGTCTGCTGGCATTAGTTGCGGCCGCATTGGTAGTGCGCTTCCCTAATATGCACAATGGTCAGCGCCTGGAGGTGAAGCCGGAGCGCGAACGCATGGTGCTGAAGCGCGATTACGATCTCTACTACAAGCTGAGCTTGCTGGATGGTGCGCGCCAGCAAATCTTCTTCAGTTTTGGTCTCTGGGTACTTGTCGATCACTTCAAGTTGAGTGTGCCGGCGATCTCGCTAGTCATGTTGGCAACCTCGGCACTGGCGATGACGAGTGGTCCCTGGATCGGACGCATGCTGGACAAGCATGGCGAGCGACAGATGCTGAGTGTGGTGAATATCGCCTATATCGTGGCGCTGCTCGGATATGGACTGATCGATAACACGGTGGTCGCCGTTGGTTGTTATGTGATCTACAGTCTGATCATGCCTCTCAGTGCCATGGGCGCAAGTGTGTATTTACGCAAGATTGCACCAACGCGAGATGTTGCACCATCGCTGGCAATGGGCGTGACCATGCAGCACGCCGCTGCAATCGTGATTCCAGTGGTAACAGGGTTTGTGCTGAACTTTGTTGGCTATCAGATCCCGTTCCTGGTGGCGAGTGGCTTTGCCTGCATCACCGTTTTCGTGACGCGGAAGCTGGATGTGGGCGCGCAGAAGACAGCCGAAAAGCATGCGGAAGAGGGTACCGCCCGTGTGGCTGCGCAGGCGTAATCGGAATCTCAAAATCATCTGCCTGGAACGCTTGCATTATTCCGATGATACTGGTAGGCTTTGCTTATCCGATTTGTTGGGTCGGATATGACAACTCGATTCCCGCTGTTGCGATGTGTACCCTCTCCCACCCACACGCGTACACATCGCCAAAACTTCCCGGGAATCTCGCACAAACCCGACGGGTGCCGCCTCCCGTTTGCATCAGGTCACTTCTGCCTCTACCCACGACCTGATCGCGAAACTGGCACCTGCCGGGTTTATGCTTTTTCCTCGACATCGTTAGTCACGACGTTACGCGTCTGATTTCCAGAACGTCCAGCCAGACACGATCATCAACATCCCAATCATTATCGATCGATCGTTGACGGATGCGCGTGCCATCGTTCAACGCGATTTCGCGTTCAGTCACCGCACCAAGTTGATGCACTCCTACGATTCTGCCGTTCCATCGACCACTGTCTCGCTTCAACACCACATGTTCCGGGGCGAAGACGATCCACTCCTCACCATCCGGAATCGCGTTATCAAGACCGAGATAACTCGCGGTTAGCAGATTGTGTGGCTCAGCGTGGAGATTTGCTAATGTGCCATTCCCAATCAGGCTTCCTTGTTCCATCACGAGGAGATGGTCTGCCAACACCCACGCCTCTTCGCGATCATGGGTGACATGCACAAAGGTGACTCCGCTCTCCTGCTGGATCCGTTTGAGGTCGTGGCGAACAGCATGCCGCAATGCCGGATCGAGTGCACCCAGCGGCTCATCCAGAAGCACGATCTCCGGTTTCACCGCGAGTGCCCTTGCCAGAGCAACCCGTTGCTGTTGCCCCCCACTGAGCCTGGGCGGCGATGCCTGCGCCAGGTCGTTCAGCCGGAGTAGAGTCAGCATTTCGTCTGTCCGCTCCCTGATTTCCTTTGCTGATCGGTGTTGCTGCTCCAGCCCGAAGGCGATATTGTTCGCCACCGACATGTGGGGGAAGAGGGCATAGCTTTGGAAGACGGTACTCACGGGGCGTTGGTGCGGCGATAGCGGGGTGAGATTTCGTTCGCCCAGCCATATCTCGCCACCATCGATCTCAATCAGCCCAGCCAGCGCACGCAGCAGCGTGCTTTTGCCGCTCCCGGAAGCCCCAACCACAACAGCGTAAGTGGCCTGTGGAAGCGCGAAACTCACGCTATCCAGCGCAGTGACTGAGGAGTATCGCTTTTTGAGGGCATCTACACGCAGCATCGAATCCACCAGGTGCGAGGCAAAGATATTCCCACCAGCATAGTTGCCAGCGTGCTTGTTGGTCACGTCGGGGTATCGATCCGTTGCATACCTGCCTGGGCTTGCCGCATTCCTTTGGTGTTGCCACAGCGTTCATACCAGTGGAATGCCAGCTGATAGTGTTCACGGGACGCGGTTAGCCGGGCCATCTCCAGATGGACATCCGCCATCCGTCTCATGTCACCCATTTCTTGCGCGATCTGGAGTGCAGATGTCAGCCAGGAAAGCGCATCGGCATTCTGGTCTCGATGTCGGGCGATAGCCGCCAGCAGAAGATAGACCACTGGTAGCCCCGGTCGACTGTTGATCTGTTCAAAATACGCCAACGCAGACGTTGCCCGGCGTTCAGCTTCATCTACTTCGTCAAGAGCCAGTGCGATTTCCGCCAGGGTCATATTGGTTCGTGCCATGCCCCACAGGGCCTCGCTTTTGTAATGTCTTTCCAGGCTTTGCTCGCAGTATTTCCGAGCCAGATCCCACTGTTCACGCTCCATTGCGATGCGACCGAGGTCGGCAATGCAAATCGCGACCAGTGTCTGCTCCTCATTCTCCTCGGCGACGATGATCCCTTCGCGGATTCGTTGCTCCGCCGCGTCCAGATAACCCAGTTGCCACAGCGGTTTTCCTTGTGACGCCAATGCATCCGCCAGGTAGATTCGATCCCCAATAGCTTCGGCCATCTCCGCCGCTTGCTCAAAGACGCCGATCGACGCCGAGGCTTCTCCCAGATCAAACAGGGCGATCCCCAGAGATGTTAGGGCCGCCACGCGACCGGGGGAACTGTGTGGTCCGGCCTGGTGGCCAAGCAGACATTCCAGCTCACGACGAACGGATGCCTGTCGACCAGCGTTGAAGCTCCAGGCGGTAAGCCATCTGGTGATCAACATCGCGTCCTCTATGTGCTCACTCTCCATCAGCCAGCGCATATGCGACGCGAGATTCGGTGCTTCGATGTCTAGCATGCGAAAGAACTCAGATGCATCCGGGTACCAAATTCGATATTCCGCCGATTTTGCCAGTGGCATCGCCCAGATCGTGTGGATGCAGCTTCGAACACGATCTTCCTCACCCGAGAGTTGGAGTTGCTCGAACGCGTATTCCAGGATCACCTGCAACATGGTGTACCGGGCCACGCCATCGGTGCCAATCCGTTGCCGGACGAGACTGCTATCCATGAGTTCTTCCAGAGGATCCAACACCGCCAACTGGCCAAACAGCTGGTGTGCGGTTTCGGGCGTGCATCCCGCCGGGAAGGCGGAGAGCCAGCGCATGACTCGCTGGGCCTCGCTGGAGAGCAGGTGATAGCTCCATGAGACGGTATCGCGAACAGACCGATGTCGCGATGGCAGATCAACAACGCGACTGACCAGTACTGGTAGTTGGGCATCGAGTTGGTTCAGGAGATCGAGACGGGATGTGTATTTCACTCGACTTGCGGCTAACTCAATGCTGAGTGGCACTCCCTCCAACTTCTGGACAATCGCAGCGTCCTCGGCAAACATCGGCTCAAAGGTCGAATCACTGGCGGACGCCCGGGCCATGAATAGCCTCATCGCCTCACTGGAAATGTCATGGTCTGAGGGAAGACGCATCGGTTCTATGCGAACCACATGCTCGGCAGCGAGCTTGAGCACAACCCGACTGGTGGCCAGGACCATGAGCTGCGGACAGGCGGATAAGAGCCGACCAATATCGGTTGCGCAGCCGATCACTTGCTCCAGGTTGTCGAGAATCAGCAAGAGACGCTTTTGTTCGAGGGCGGCGGTCAATACGTCTATGTCCCGCAGATTGGGCTGACTGGGGATGTTAAGTATAGATGCGATGGTCGGTATCACGTCTGATACAGCCGTGACCGGAGCCAGGTTTACGAAAACCGCACCATCCTGGAATCTGGTGGCAACTGCCTGTGCCACCTGGATGGCGATGCGCGTTTTGCCAACTCCTCCTGTGCCGGTCAGTGTTACCAGCCTAACGTTCTCATCGTCGAAAAGGGCGATGATGTGGTTGAGCGTCGCTTCCCGACCGATGAACGAGGTCTGGGCGACGGGAAGTATCACGGAGTGCTGATCTATACCATTGGTGCCGTTATGTGCCACCAAGAGGCGCTCAAAACCCTCTTGATCTAGCCCGAGTCCCTGCGCAAGCATGCGTATGGTCTCCAACCGGGCATTGGCACGGACTCCTCTCTCCAGATCGCTGATTGCCCGTGCACTCACACCCGCGCGCTCTGCGAGCGTTTCCTGAGAGTAACCAGCCTGTAATCGCAATTTCCGGAGGGTTGCACCAAAAGCCGGCACCTGACCGTTGTTCATCCCACTCTCCGAGTATTCTCGATCACCAGTTGAATTCATTATAGGTTCGAATTGCGTGGGTTAGCGGTGGGTTAACGGTCTGTTCTGTCAGCTGCAAGCACTGCACCATCGTACCAGCCCGCAATCTTGCGAGTCGGATCGTATACAGGGAGTAGGGATATGAAACCTTTTCATAGATTGGTGTTTGCACTCCTGTTTGTACTCACCGGCACATGTGGTGCCACCCTGGCTGCGCAGGATCAACTACCGGTGGAGATTCTGCCGACGGACGGGGAGTATGCTGGAGTTTCCATGGCGGAGTGGGACGCAAGATCCATACAGCAACTGTTGACCTGGCCAGTGGGAATGGAGCCAGGTTTCGATCCCACAGGAGCTCTCTGCGGTCTCGGCCAGTCTGGACCGGTTTTCAATCTTCCCGAGAACTTCCATGATTCCCGCGATAACCCGCCCACTATGAGGTGTTTTATTCCGGAAGGCCTCGCGATTCATGTTGTGATAAATCAGATGGTGTGCAGCACTATCGATGCGTCCGAGTTCTACGCCGCCAACGAAGAGGATATGCGAGCCTGTGCCAAGGAAGCGCAGGACTGGGTGAGGGATGTTCGCGTCACCATTAATGGTGTTGAAGTCGAGAATCCGATGCAGTATCGCCGTCAGACCGAGATGTTTACTATCCAGGCTTGGGCCGGTAATGGAAATGGTCTTAACCCGGGCGTCGGATTAGCCGTGGTGGATAACATCACATTCCTCATCCTGCCGCCGGAACCCGGTCAATACACCATCGTGATAGAGTTCACCGATCCTGCTCATGGTGCCCAGACATATATCATTGATGTCGTTCCGCCAACAACACTCTTCGATCAGATGGCCACACCGGCTCCGTAGCTAATCCTGTCATGCATTTTAGGCTCGTCTGGCCGAAGCCAGGCGGGTCTTCATCATGTCGCCTGCACCTCAACCACATCTCGCCAACTGTAGGAAGGAACATACCCCAGCACTCGTTTCGCCTTGTCGATCTCAATCAGCCCAGCCTGCGCACGCGGCAGCGTACTTTTACTGCTGCCGGATGCCCCCGACCACAACCGGGTAAGTGGCCCACTGAAGCGCGAAGCTCACGCTATCCAGCGCAACCGTACAGCCGAAACGCTTCGAGATGCTGATGAGGGTCAACATGGCAGGCACCTGGATGACGACGAATATGACTCTGGCCGTTTAACTGGAATGTGGGTGTGACGTTTCTGATTGCGTGGGTAATGCGTGGGTAATGTTCATGTTCACCCGCTCATAGATAAAGCACCATGAAGTCGAATTATGCACTTAAAGTGACCGATTTGCGAAAAGAGAACACCAATTACCAAGTGACGAATGAAAAGCAGTCTCATGCTAGATATCTTTACAGTCATGGTCAAAGTTTCAGGAGAGGAGGCAATATGTTTGACTTAACCAAGGATCTCGATCGATATGGAGGTATCCCGCCGTACGCGAGTGAACACTACGGCATTTACCAACCGCTCTTGGGCTGGAACTCCCGTCTCACGCAGGAATGGATAAGAACAGGTGCCCATATGCAGGATCCGAGGATAAGTCGGATTCTCAACGGTCGGATCTCCCCGGGGCCGACTCATTCGGATGACTTTATCGCGGCTCCGCTCCAGCCTGGTACTGGTAAGTCCCCCTGGCGCGTCTCGGTAACGAAAGATCTCCGGAGCGAGTTCCTCAGCGTTCTGCGAGACGCTGTGCAGAGTTTTGTGGATTCTCACGATGGCAAACTACCTGTCGGCAATCAATGGAACCAGATCATCGAGATCAATAATTTGATGGATCCAGTAGGTCCCCTGCGAGTCGTTAACGATCATCATCGAGAGCAGATCCTAAACCGCGTATACATGGAGCACAATGGTTCTCCCTCAGCAGGAGTTCTTGAGGCGGCAGAAACCGAGCATCTAGCCATTATGCAGTACGAGTCGCAGATTGCGGCGGCATTGCTGTTCTATGCTGAAGGTCAGCATCAATATAAGCCGGACATGTTGGCCAAGCTTTTTGCCGTGTCAACAGCGCCGGATCTAGATTCCATATTCATCTCCACAGATCCGTTAGCAAGTATCGACCCGAATGATCGCAGCGGCGTTCTCTCGCCGGTGGGATTCATCCATCTTTTCCGTCAGTACTTCTTTGATCTCGGGACATTTCTCGGTGAACCGGTCGAACACATTTGGTTAACACCCGGTGCAACGACTGAAGTTGTCGAGGTGAGTACCCGGCGCTATCTCATTGAGCGCACGGAAGAAAATCTGCTTGAATCGAATGAGAAGGTTGAAAGGTCAAACTCGGTGAAGGATGAGCTTAGCGACGCGATCCGATCCGAAAATGACTCAAGCACGAAGTTGGGGGTATCAACGACCAACTCGGTAAAGTTCGGTGTCTATCAGGGAACGGCGACGGCATCCGTCAATGTGGACAGCGCCCGTAAGGAAGCCCGGGAGAATGTCCACAAGCAGAGTCGCGAACAGGCAGAGAAGCTTTCCTCTGAGATCAAGAGAAGCTTTAAGTCAGTCTTCCGATCAGTGACAGAGACCACCGACAGTCGCACTAAACGATACGTACTGACGAACCCAGAGAAAAAACTTGTGAATATTGAGCTTCGACGCAAAATGCGTCGAGTGGGCGTACAACTCCAGGATCTGGGTACGCAGTTGTGTTGGCAGGTGTTTGTAGACGATCCTGGCGCAGCTCTCGGTCTGGCCGAACTCGTACACTACGCTGAATCGCCAGATATGACTTCGATCAAAGAACCGGATCCTCTGCCATATCCTGCGCCGATAGTGACCAAGCTCACTGTGCCGATCGAGTTTCGGGGAATAAATACGGATGACAATGCTGGGGCTCTCTATGAGTGGCGCGGCTTGGGCAGCGACGGCGTCAACTACGGCAACCGAATGAATACGCAAGATGAAGATGAACAAGACAAGCGCATAGCGATGGGGCCATTCACGTTCAACGTGCAGATCCCCCACCCGGATTATTTGCTTGCAGAAGTACGACCCGTGAGTACGCAGAGCGGACAGATTGGCGTTGTGAGAAGCGTAGAGATAGCCCCCAGTGCGAGCGGCGGATCGTTCGCGATAGTGATGAATCAGCTGCAGTTTAGCAACCAAAAGCAGGTTCAACTCGATATCGAGGCGGTATTCACTCCTACTACGAAGGCCTTCACAGACTATGAGACACGTAAGAAGAAGGCAGAGGACGCATATGACGCGGAAGTTTATCGGCTGGTGCGCCAATCTTATACGGACAGTGTTCGCGACCGCATCAACGCAGCTCGGGCGACAGTGTCGAGACCATCGTGGGATCTTCGTGAGGAAGAGCGAACTGTTATTTATCGTGAGCTCCTACGCCGGTTGATGCAAGATCAGAGCATGATAGATAACGGCAGTCAACGGCGTCTGAATCACGTCCGTTCCGAGATAATACGATCGATTTTTGACGTCGATGCCATGCTCTACTTCGTCGCACCTGAGTGGTGGGTCCCACGCTTACACCATACTTCGCACACCTTCAATGCAGACGTCTCCACACCAGACCAGGTAGTGAACCTCTCTGAAGAGAATCAGGTTCGTTGGAAAGATACGCCGATCCGCGAAGATAACTACAGCATCACGGAACAGTCACAGCCTGCTCCGTTGGGTTCCTCGCTCGGGTGGCTTATTCAGCACGACGGGGACAATCTCCGCAATGCATTTCTCAACTCTCCGTGGGTCAAGGCCGTTATTCCCATTCGGGAGGGGCGTGAATCAGCTGCACTGAACTGGTTGCGGGCAATGGAAGGCCATCAGAACGATGGTTGGGATGCAACCTTCATCGCATCGACTCCGGAAGATGAGGCACTCCTACAGGAGGTATTAGCCGACGGAAATCCGCCTCTCCTTGGCCATGTCCTTGAAAAGATTGCCGAGAAACTCGCTTCCGCGAACTCGAATATCGCCACCACTCTAGCGGCCGATAGGGTGTTCGAGGGCGGCTTCGATCCATTGGCTAAAGCCTTCGATGCGGGCCTACCAGCCACATCAGTTTTCAGTCAGTGGATCACGGTTCTCCCAACCGATCAGATCGTGGCTACTGAATATGTTCCGTCCAACGCGTTAGACGCTTAGCTGAGAAATGATATGGGATGTGGAGATTACCTTCCAGGATTTCGGATTCCGCACTTTCGAGAGACTCCCTTTCATGGTGTTATGGAACACCTCTGTGTTCAGGCGGATTTCCTGACTCAGGTGTCGCTCCGACCTCGTGTGGAATACAGTATCCCTGCCGCTGGCAAGAACCCTGCTAATGATGGGTACGCAGACATCGTCGCGCTGACCACGCAGTACATATGGGAAATCAAGCCAGCACATCTGGCCGCCGATGCAGTGAAGGAAGCCAAGTTCTACGTTGAGAAAGCGAGGGCGGTGTGTGGACTCGGTTGGAAAGCTGGGATGAAATACCAACCGGCAGGCAGGTATAAGGATGATCCCAACGTAGTCTTCCAAACTCCCAAGATAGGTGGCGTCTGTGCCGAGTTGTATGCTTGGCAGCCGGAAGGGCCGGGGGGTGCGGGAGCAGTACTCTACGCCTGGCGAATGCGAGGGCGAAAAAAGCAGGAGTTAAGTGCATACGAACTCTTCTGGGCGCGGCGGACCATAGCCGAAACATACTTTCCAGCTCGCTCCATACCGGTAAGGGCGAATGACCCCAACGGCCCGCAGATTGATACGGGCTTGCTAACGCCTCGAATGGACGATGGACATCCGGCGTTTGCACCTCTTGCAGATCGGCTCCTTGCAGCCGGCGCGGTGTCGCTCCCTCGTTACGTCGAAGGCGGAGCTTATCAGATCTCTGTGGAAAGGGCGATTTTTGATAAAGTCGTGAATGCCGCGTCAAGATCGGCAGGTGAGGATCGTATTCGTCAACTCAAGGCTAATACAAGGGTTTTTCCCGATGCCGTCAAGCGAACCACTACCATTTCCCTAATGCTCGGAACGATTTGGGTAGGCGGCACTATAGGTGCCGCTATCGCCGCCGTTGGCGAATATGTGATGATACCCGCCACAATCGGAGCAGTGAAGGCTCCCGTAATTGCGTCCGCGGGAGCTACCGTCATTCGCCTATCGCCTCTGGCTGCCAAGGCTGTCACTTCAACTGCGATTGCGGCAGGATCACTACTGATGTTCGTTCCCAAGGATTCCTTAGCGCAAAGCGCTGGCCAACCCATCAACGCCTCAGTGGTTAGGTTCGACATCCTGAATCCTGCTCAGGCCAGAGAAGCGAGGGTCGGTCACATAAGCGACTATGATGGCGGCGAGTGGGTCACAATCGCCTTGATTGGCTACAACTAATCAAAGGTTCTTACTCTAGCTGCGCGGATAGGTCCGGCGGGCACCAATCGCTTCTGTTATCAGCCGGTGGGTGTTGGGCTCCACTTGGTTTCGCCAACTGTAGGCGGGAGCATATCCCAGCACTCGTTTTGCTTTCTCGATCGAGAGTAAGGTTTCGTACCCAGGGATATCGCGTCGGAATTCCAGCCCCGGAAAGATACGTTCCGCCAGCGATTGCGACGGTTCGTCGATGATCGTATCGGCTGCGGCAATGATCATCGAATCCGCTCCTTCGATATCCGCTTGCAGTGCCAACTCGCATGCCTGGGCACAATCACGAACATCCACATAGCCAAACAGGTTCCAGCTGCGGCTGACAGGATCACGGTGATAGTCAGCGATGGGTGCGTAATCCTCTGGCGCAAAGATGTTGGTGAAGCGCAATCCGACAAATGGTATTCCCCACCAACGCGAATGATGCCGAGCCATCTCTTCGGTCAACACCTTGCTCAATGCATACGTGCTCGTGGGATGCGGATAGTGTTCCTCATCAACCGGTGCGTAGAGTGGGGGATCGAACGGCAATCCCAGGGTGGTTTCGCTACTGGCCCAGACAACCCGCTTCAGTCCGACCGCACCTGCCGCCTGAAAGACGTTCTCATTCATCACGATATTGGTGTTGAACGTGTGTGATTCCGTATAGATACCACTCGCCGGGATATTGGCCATGTGCACGACCGCATCCTGTCCGTTCAGGATCTCTATCGCGTCTCCGTATTCGGTAAGGTCCGCGCGCAGGAACTTCGACATTAGCCCTTCTCGACGCGGCAAGACGTCGGTTGCCAATACATCGAATCCCTTCTCGGTAAGATAGTTGGTAATCCAGAATCCCGCTTTACCACTGGCTCCTGTAACCGCAATGCTCTTGGGTGAACTGACCATACGTGGGCATCCTCTCTTCAGCGGTATCCGGGCGTTACTCGGGTACTATCCGCTCGATACCCAACACACGCGCATGTTGCGCCAGAGCGGCTACCACATGCTCATCCCAGTAATCCCAGGTGTGCTCGCCTGGATGCTCGTTGTATGTATGTTCGATATCGAGTTCGGTCATTAATGCATGGAAAGCGCGATTCTCGTCGATGAGGAAATCATCGGCGCCGCAATCGAAGGTGATCACCGGATGTGGACCATTGGTGACTGCAAGCCTTCGGGCATAGGCGCTACACCCTTCATCCTCGAAATCGACAGATCCCTCCACATCGTCCCAATCAAACTTGGAGGAATGGCTCCAGATGCTGGCAAAGCGATCCGGATACTTGAGTCCCAGGCGCATGGAACCGCCACCACCCATGCTGAGTCCCCCGATCGCCCAAGGGCCATCATTCACATTGAAGTTCGCGCGCAGATGATTGGTGATATCGGTGATGATGAGGTCTTCGTAGCTGCGTTTGCCGATGTACTTGGGGCTCTTCCAGTTCACATAGCAGCCGGTACCGCCATCCGGGAAGACGATAGCCATTGGATATCCCGCGGCGTGACGAACGATATTGCTATTGCTGATCCAGGCGCGGTGGCTATCGGAGAGGCCATGGAGCTGTAACAGGACCGGGTAGGGACCCTCGCCAACATCCGGTAGATAGATGCTATAGGTGACGTGCTGATTCTGTGCGGGGCTGTAGAACTCGACCTGAGCGATGGACATGGCTGCCTCCTGCGGTACAGAGAACGATCCTCGTTCTATTCTCGCAGGAAACTGGCCGGATTCCAGCAACCCCTGGTTATACCGTCGGTACCCGATTGTTATCGCTGAGATTCAGCATCTCCCGGGCGACCTCGAGATCAATCAGTGTGCCCCGGTGAACACGTTCATGTACCTGCGCCGCGCGTTCGGTGATGCGTGGCAAATCCTCCATCTCCACCTGTTGGAGCACCGATTTGGCGCTCTGGATATCGCGACGGCTCAGGCGGTCGTATTCCACAAAGATGCGGTAGGCAGGTTCGACAAACGCTCCGGAAAATTCTCGAGCCAATGGGAGCTCGTCCGTCTGCCCTTCCAGGGCGATCAGCGTATTTTCGATGGAGTTGACCGCTTCCAGGCCATTCCGACGGGCGCTGGGTGTTTGCATCTGGCGGGCAATACCTCGCATCTCATCGACCATCTTTAGATCGCGCGTGATGATCTGGAAGAGTTCATTCTCACCCGGCTCCTTCCTGGCGGATGGTGGCTGGATTTGCTGTGCCTTGGCAATAGCCCGGTCGGAAACTCCCGCGTTGGAGGTCAGCCAGGCAACGCCGCCATGCATGGCCAGGAATATGCCCCAACCCATTGCCGGGAACGGGAACCAGAAGAATCCGTCCCAGGTAAGCAAATTGATCATGAACAGCATGATCATGACGATGCCATAGAACATGGCATGGAGCAGGAAAGTGCTCATGACAAAGACACGGAAACCGTGAAAGCGCTGCTGTCGCCGCTGCGACCAGCGGCTGCGGTCACGCTCGGTTGGTTTGCGTCGTTCGATTCGTACTGACCAGCGGGGTTCGTTATCCATCATATGTTCCTGATACCTGGTCACGGATGAGCTCGTTGCCATACTTTAGTCCACCTTTGCGGTCTGGAGCGGTGTGTCCAGCGCCATCATTTCCCTGGCTACTTCCAGATCGATCAGGCTGCCGCGATGAAGACGATCATAAACAGCATCCAGACGTTTGATCAGGGCCGGAAAGTCTTTCTCTTCCACTTCGCGGAGTGTGGGTTGGGCCGAAGGGATATCTCGTACCGCAAGTCGACTGTAATCACCGAGGAGCTTGCCGATTGGCTTAAGCAATCCGTTCAGGAAATCCCGTGCCAACAACACTTCGCTCGGCTGCTCCTCAATCGCCAGCAGGATTTCGTCGGCCCGAGTCACCATGGACAGGGCATCACGACGAGCGCGGTTTTGCGGAAGAATGCGTACATCGGTGCGCATACCATCTACCACCTTTTGACCTTCGCGAATGATGGCGGATATCTCGCTGGTGCTGGGTGCGCGTTCCGGAGCCGAAACTGTGGGATGAGTCGGTGTCGGATCGACTGAGGATACCTCCTGGTTGCCTTCCAGCCGATTCACGATCTTGCGAGCCAGCCGGGAGCTATCGCCCATGAAGACATCCACCGCGTGGAAAGCCAGACCGATACCCCAGAAGAATGCCACCCACAGGAACCAGGGATCGCTTGGGCTGGTGACGAGGTTCAGGATCATGAGCGAACCGATGACGATCACAAAAGCCATCAGATGCTGGATGAAATCCTTCATCGAATCAACCCGCTTCTCCTGCGGGGTCTTTTCCGGTTTCTTCCTGCCCATTGTTGCTCCTTCCCAAGTTCCTGGTGATTCCCTTACACTATGTAAGCGCCGATCGCGCTTGGTCGTGGAAGAGATCCTTCTGGTACCAACTATAGTCAGGGTGGCGCGCGCCACTATACCGGATAACCGGAAGATTCATGTGCCGCTTCCGCGCACATCAGGAGATATCATGGTTCAGATTCCCGAAAGTCACATCGATCTGCTCACCCGCCCGATCGTCGTCACGCTGGTAACCGTCATGCCGGATGGTCAGCCGCAGGCTACCCCTGTCTGGGCGGACACCATCGACGGATATGTGCGAGTCAACACCGCCGCTGGTCGCCAGAAGGACAAGAATCTGCGCGAGCGACCGATGGCGACCGTGCTTGCGATTGATCCGGAGAACCCGATGCGCTGGATGGAAGTGCGCGGCAAGGTCGTGTGGGAGTCCGAAGGCGACGATCGTGCGGTGATCGACAAGCTGGCACGCGACTATGTCGGTGGCGACGGTTACCCCTGGCACAACGATGCCGATCGTCGCGTCACCTTCCACATCGAACCAACACGTGTGGTCACTGGCTAATCTCAACCGTCATCAAAATACGCATCCAGGGTGGCCATTTTGGTCACCCTCTTTTCGTATACGCAAACCTCTGTAACAATCGAGCAGCACATGATCGGTATTGGTATGAGAGGGAAGACACTGTGACAGATCGAGCCGCACCGGAGGTGCAGCAACTTCAGAAGCGCACAGTCTTCACGCTCGCCGGTGCCCAGATTCTGGGCGGAATCGGTGTGGCCAGTGGTGCCGCTGTGGGTGCGCTGTTGGCTGCCGATCTTGCCGGCGATGCCTTTAGTGGCCTTAGCTCCGCCAGCAATGTCATCGGTGGTGCACTCATCGCCATTCCGGTGACCAAGGTGATGACGGAGTCTGGTCGCCGACCGGGTTTGGTGCTGGCGTATGTCATCGGCATTATCGGTGCGATTCTGATCGTGCTCGGTGCTGCCCTCGATCAGTTTGCTATCGCCTGGCCCGGCATGTTCCTGATGGGCGGCGGTAGTGCAGCTGGTTTGCAAAGCCGGTACGCCGCCACTGATCTGGCGGAACCGAAGAATCGGGGTCGCGATCTCTCCATCGTCGTCTGGGCGACGACCATTGGTTCGGTTATCGGTCCCAATCTCGCCGAAACAATGGGCGATGTAGCGGAGAAGTTCAATCTGGCCCGCCTTTCCGGCTCCTATCTGATGACTATTGTCGTCTTTGCCGCCGCGCTGATTCTTTTGCAGTTTGCGTTACGGCCGGATCCCCTCCACGTTGCTGAAGAGGTGGACGGCATCAATCCTGCTTTACGCAAGCAGAAGCCGCTGCCGCTGAAGGAAGCGCTTGCTCTGATCTTCACGATTCGCTCCGCTACTGCCGGGCTCGCGAGTATGGCGCTCGGGCAGGCAGTCATGGTCTCAGTGATGAGCATGACCCCCGTGCATCTGCAGCATGCCGATGCTTCGCTGGGCGTCGTTGGTGCGATTATCAGTGGTCACATTACTGGTATGTATATTGCCTCGCCGTTGATTGGTATCGCGACGGATCGGATCGGTCGTCGACCCGTCATCATGACCGGTGTGCTGATTCTGCTTGCGTCGTTCGCGCTGGCTGGCCAGGCCACTGGCCACGATCATGTGCAGTTGGCAATCGGCCTCTTCCTGCTTGGCCTTGGCTGGAGTTGCACCATGATCGCAGGCAGCACGCTCTTAACCGAATCGATTCCGGTCGAGACGCGCCCGCGTACTCAGGGTGCTGCCGATCTGGCGATGGGCATCTGTGGTGCGACCGCGGGTGTTGTGAGCGGCATCATCGTCGGCATAGGCTCGTATGCCATGCTCAACCTCATTGCCGCCAGCGTCGTCGTTGTTCTCAGTGTGATTGTGGTGCGGGAGTGGTTGACTGTGCGCCTCGCGGCAGCCTAGATCCATTACGCCAGCTACCGGTTTGGGCAGATATATAGCGGCGATCATGCATGCACTGTCCAACCGTATCAATACCATGACAACGGAGAAATCCCCCCTGACTGCAGGGACTATTCCGCTGTATGATGCTTGAATCGTGACCATCCGTGGCACGATCACCTCTCGATGCAGGATCCGAACGCATGCGGTTCACCAGGGCTCGTGTTTCCCCCGCTACCATTGCCCAGGCACGATCTGAGAGTGTATCGATTGCGGCTGGCTATTTCTGGTACTACGGTGGTGTTGGCACCTTCTCGCCCTTCGCCGCCATCTACTACCGCCACCTCGGTTTTGAAGGTATCCAGCTCGGACTCCTCACCGCCATGCCAGCTATCGGCATTGCCCTCACTGGTCCCATTTGGGGCATCTTTGCCGACTCTTTTGGTATCCACCGCCAGATTCTCCGCGTTGTTCTCCTGATCGCCGCGGTGATGTCGCTGACGCTCTCGCAGATCACCTCATTCGGTCCATTTCTTCTGGTGATGGCATTGATGGCGCTGGCTCTGGTGCCGGTACCGAGTCTGTGGGATAGCTACGCCGTGTCCGCGGTCGAGCGGGGAGGGGCACCATACGGAGTCCTCCGGATCTTTGGTTCGGCGGGCTATACCGTCTTCGTCACGATTATGGGGCGATTGCTGGTTGGTGGTGTTTCCAATCTCATCTTCTTTGCCTATGCCACCAGCCACGTCATTGCTTGTCTGGTTAGTTTTCGATTACCCCCGCTGGGTGATCGTGTCAGCCGTCGCTTCTGGGATGGTATCAGTCTGGTGTTGCAGAAGCGCAGTTTTCTGCTGGTACTCTTCACCGCTTTCCTGATTGCCATTGGCTACTCAATGCTGGGTATGTATCTCTCTGTTCACGTTGCTTCCCTTGGTGGCAGCACCAGCGTCGCGGGCATTGCCTACGCCATCAGCGCCATGAGCGAGTTGCCGATTATCGGCTTTGGTTCGCGCATCCTGCGACGCCTGGGTGCGCGTAATGTCATCATGGTCTCCATCTGCATGTACACCGTGAGATTTGCGCTACTGGGATTCAGCGGATCCACCATCGGTGTGATTGCGGCCCAGACACTGCATGGCGCATCGTTCGGCATGTTCCTCATCGCCTCGGTCACGCTCGCATACCGGTTGGTAGGACGCGAGAATGCCGCCACCGCCCAGGCCATGCTGGCGATGATGGGGGTGGGTTTGGGCAACATCGTCGGTTCACTGCTTGGCGGCGTGATGATCGATCTCACCACAACCAGCATCATGTACCGCTGCGTGATGCTGCTCATGATCGTAACAATGGGAGTTTTCGTTATCGGTTCGCGTTTGGTCGGGAGGGATGCATTCGATCCGGACTATCAATCGGCATAGATGATCACGCAATGGCGCGTGATCGGATGATCTTCAGAGTTGAGGATACAGATGAGTACGCACGTTTCTGCGCGCGATCAGGCGCAGCCACTTTCCGCTAACTGGTCGGCCGCACACTGGATGATTTCCTTTGGCTACGTCTGGTTCTTTGCTGGTATTGCGGCATTCACCCCCTTCGCCGCGATCTACTATCGGGGGCTCGGATTCAACGGCTTCCAGGTAGGAATCCTCGCCGCCATGCCCGCGATCGCGCTCTCGCTCACTGGTGCCTATTGGGGAGCAGTGGCGGATACAATAGCGGCGCATCGGGTGATGTTGCGCATCGCCTTTCTGGCCGGAGCTGCCTTGGCGTTCCTGGCAAGCCGGTCTGAGGGCTTCGCCCTCATGTTCGTCTGGATCACCTTGCTCTCATTCAGCATTGTGCCCTTACGCAGCCTGATGGATCACTTCGCGGTACTCATCGGCAACAAGGTGGATCTGCCATTTGGCCGTATCCGCCTCTGGGGTGCGTTTGGCTACTCGGTCTTTGCGCTCACGCTCGGGCGGATGATGAATCAGCACGTCACTTCGCTCTTTCTCGTCGCCTATGGGATCAGCTTGCTACTCGCTTGCGTTGCCACATGGAATCTCCCGAATCTGCCTGCACAGGCACGCCGACCGCTCTTTGAAGGGGTAGGGGAGCTCGTTCACAACAGGTCACTTATGCTCCTGCTGTTTGTCGCGTTTGCCCAGGCAGTGGCAGCATTCATGATCGTGGCCTCATTGGGATATCACATCAAATCCATGGGTGGGAGCGGTAGTCAGGTCGGTGCCGCCTTCGCGGTCGCCGCGGTGAGCGAGCTCCCCTTCTTCATGGCCGGTGCCTGGTTCGTACGGCGATTCGGTGCCGATAAACTCATCGCCGTAATTCTTGTCTGTTACGCTGTGCGGATGGCATTGTTGGGTCTCGCCGATGCGCCACAACAGGTGATTCTGTTGCAAGCGCTGCATGGACTCACCTTTGGCGGATTCCTCGTTGTCAGCGTGCCTCGTGCCCATCAGTTTGGTGGCACCCGGTATCCCGCTACTGTTCAGGCCATGATCACCACCGCTGGTTTCGGACTCGGTAATGTGCTCGGCTCGTTCCTTGGCGGTGCGCTGCTGGATGACACCCATGCCATGTATTTCGTGACGAGTCTTCTCATGCTTGTAGTGCTAATCACCTACATGATTGGTTTGAAGCGGTTTGCATGGCATGAGACTGTAACATCCAGCCATTGAATTCGGATTGTGATTTTCTGCACAATATTGGTGTCGAGTGATCCTCGTACCCGCCGGGTGACACGGCGGGTCGCCGACCACGGATACCTCGCCCAGACCGCGAGGCTGAGGATGTGCAGACATGGCTGCGGCCGTACTGACTGACGAGCAAACCTCCACGAAACCAACTGTCGCCGATCTTCCCAAACCACGGTGGAGATCGGCGATGCGCATGTCTGGATTCGGATATCTCTGGTTCTTCGGTGCTATTGCCGCGTTCAATCCCTACATCGCGATGTACTATCGGTCCCTGGGATTCAGTGGTTTGCAGGTGGGTATCCTCACCGCGATGCCTGCGGTTGGTCTGGCGATGAGCGGTCCCTTCTGGGGATCGATCATGGATGCTATGGGTATCCACCGCCTGGTACTGCGGTTGGCGCTTATCCTCACCGCCCTCTTTGCTATCGCGGTCGCGAATGTATCCGGATTCACCACGGTCTTCGTCTTCGTGACGGCGTTAGCCTTCAGTTTTGTGCCACTGCGGGCCTTGCTGGATAGTTACGCGATGTCGGTGGCGAATCGTACCCAGTCCAGTTTCGGTACCATCCGTTCATGGGGTTCTGTCGGTTACTTTGTCGCCGTGCTCGGGCTCGGCGAACTCATGGGCAAGGATGTTTCGAATCTCTTCCTCTATGCCTATGCCGGTTTCCTGATTCTGACGTTTGTCTCCATGTGGGGTTTGCCAGATCTGGCTCCCCGTCAGCCTTCCAACATCATTGGTGGTTTGAAGGATGTCTCCACCAACAAGCCGCTGGTCCTGCTCTATGTCGTCGCGTTCCTGCTCATGATCGCCTACGCGACGATCTATCTCGCCCTTGGTATCCACATGAAAGATACGCTTGGCGGCAGCGCGAATCAGGTTGGTATCGCCTTCGCGGTGGGTGCAGCCTTCGAGCTCCCGGCCTTCGTATACGGTAATCGTCTGATCCGCAAGTTTGGTGAAACCAAACTGATCACATTCGTGATCGCGATGTACGCGCTGCGTTTCCTGATCCTGGCTGCGGTTCCGACAGCTGCCTGGGTGATTCCGGTGCAAACATTGCACATGGTTACATTCGCTCTCTTCCTGGTGATCAGCGTGCCGATGGCGCACAAGCTGGATGGCGGACAACACCCTGCCACGACGCAGGCTCTGCTTACGACAACGTCGTTTGGTTTCGGCAATATTGTGGGTTCGGTTGGAGGCGGTGCGCTGCTGGATGTGGTGGGGACAGCGAATCTTTTTCTGATCGCATCCGGGTTGCTTGTTGTTACCCTGGTGATCTTCCTGATCGGTGCCCGTATGCTCAAACTGGATCATGTCCTGCGCATTGCCAATCGTCGCATGCGTGGGCTCGATTAACGTGTCCAGCCGATATACGTGGAGTCGTATTGGGTAAAGAGTTCAGCCATTTCCTCCGGTGTGCGATACCGTTCATGGATGGCATTGATAAGGTCGTCCAACTTGTGGGGCATGATGATGAGGTAGGTCGCAGGCTCCGAACCAGGATTCCACCAGGTATGGATGGTTCCCGCAGGTATGAGCACGGCATCACCGGTCTGGGCAATGATCTCTTCATCACCGATCTCGAATGCGATCTGACCGCGACGAACGTAGAAGACCTCGTCGTCTGTGTGATGGACGTGGTAGGGTGCGATGAGCAGTCTGGAACCGGCCTCGGCTGGATCGATATCACCCTCTACCGCAACCAAATCGGTCGTGGTGGCCTTTAGAGGATGGTCACGGAGTGGCGAATAGAGCACAGACATCTCCCGTATCATGCATAGAGAACGACATCATCACGATAGCAGAAGGAATAGTCATTGACATCTGAACTCAGAACCCGGCTTGATAGCATCGCCTCCAGCTTGCGCTCGCTGCACAAGCTCCTGCTTGATCATGAGAAGCGCATCTACGAGAAGACCTACGGTCGGCTGGAGAATCCTTATCAGCTCCTGAACCTGGCCATGGAGGATCCCCAGTTCGCATGGTTGCGAGCGCTCAGCGGCGAAATGGTGCATCTCGATGAAGTTCGCCTCAATCGCCACGGTATCGCCCCACAGAGTCTGCGTCTGATCGGCACCCGTATTCGGGCACTCGTTACCCCGAGTGGTTCACTCACCGCCTTTCAGCAGCACTACGATGAGGCACGCAACGAGGATCCGGCGATTATGCTGGCGCACGGAGCGCTGATGCAGACTTTGCCACCAGTCCCGGCCGTGGAGCTCTTCCTCTCTGCCGGTAACGAGCAGGATGATAAAGACCCACTCCCCGGTGCCATCCGACCAGGCACGTTGGTACCAGGATTCGGTGACAAGGGTTATTACGCCTTCGGCGCGATTGATGAGCGCGCCCTGCAGAGCGATGTAGCACTGAAGACCATGCGCTACTCCAACGAGACCGTCGTCGATATCGCCAGCACCGCGATGACCTGGAGCAGCGACGATACCTCGCTCACCCTCGACCCCTGGAGTCCGGTAATTGTCCATGCTGGCACAGGCAAGGAGATCGGCCGTATACCGGCGAGCGATGGCGTGCTGGTTTCGCTCTATCTGCGTCAACCGGAGTTGGGTGGCGATCCCTCTATGTCCAATTCGGATGTAGCCGATCATGACGGCTGGTTCCAGATTCTGGATGAGGAGACTGCTGGTACCGGTGTTGCAGTTTGGGCGATGATGGCTCCGGCCCAAACGGATCTGGCCATCCCTCAATTGGCGGAGCACGACGCATTTCTGTACGTTGTTGCGGGCAACATCGATATTGATGGCGTGAACGTGCCGGATACCCGGCTCGCCTTGATTCGCCATCCGCAGGATTTGGGCGTTCGCACCAACGATGACACCATGCTTCTGGCAATTCTGGTGAAACGTGGCGAGATAGTAACAAAAGCTGGCAGCGTTGCCAGATAGATGTGGAAATGAGCCGGGTTGGCTTGTTCAATTCACATCACAGGAGCGAACGTAACTGCGGAGAATGAGCCATGAACGAAAGCTCCCTGATGAGGAAGATCGGACAAATCCTGATGGTGCTTGGTAGCACGATCAATTGGGTTGTACGGATAGTGATAAAGGTTGTGAAGGACATGTTCGACAAGAGCGATGCACAGGTGGACGAGGAAGAAGTCGTGGCATTCCGCGATGTGAGTGATACCGTGATCCATCCCGAGGATGATCCCGATCACGATGATCATGGGCACGTTCATTATCGCGATGTTGCGGACACAATGGTGCATCCGGAAGACGATCCCGATCATGACGATCACGGACACATCCACTATCGCGATGTTGCCGATACCGTCGTTCATCCAGAGGACGATCCGGACCATGACGATCATGCCAAGGCGCATTATCGTGATGTGCCAGACACGATCGACAACGAGTAATCGTTCGGCCTCTGAGTTAGTCCAGTTCCATCACTGTGCCGGACATCAACTCGGCGGGAATCTTTCGACCCTCCCCGGGTGTGATCGGGCCGTCATGCGTGCGTAGTGTCACCGCGTACGGCCCCCGACCATTTCTCTCGAGCGCGTGAAGCGCTTCGCCAGCGGTTGGCCGGGTCAGCATGATCCAACTCCTGGCAAACGTGATGAATGCCGCGATCGGCGTATCCTCGAGCGGGGAGGACATTGTCTGCGCGGTCAGTCCGGTGATCGCTTCGTAATCTCGTGTCGATGCAGCAAGGTCACTGGTCAGTACCGTAACACCCGCGATCCCGGTCGCCCCATTCGCATGTGTCGTTTGGGCTGGATCATCGGAGACACGCAGACGGCGCGGAGTCACATCCTCAATCAGGAATGGCTGACCGCTTTCGCCGACGGCACCGCCGGGGAACGCTCCTCTCCACTTCAGCTCGACGCCATCCAGACGTGCCCGACCATTGTCGACCGGACCAATATAGGTGCAACCCTTTTCTCCGATGCGATTCACGTCTGTTGCAAGATCATCGGAGAAAAGACACATATCAACCAAACCACCACCGCTGGCGAGTCGCGGGAACCAACGATGATCCTTGCCTTCGATACCATTTGTCGGCGCAATGAGTTCGATATAGGCACCATCGGTAAACGCGATCAGTGCATTGTGGGTGGCGCCATCAGCGTGGGTACCGCCTGGTATGACGGTGAATCCGGCCTCACGGGCATTGGTAATAGCATCGTCCAGATTGGCCGAGATGATGACGATGTGATCGATACCATGAATCATGTGCGGGCTCCTGTATGCGGATCGGTCTGTGCATCATGGTAAACTATGTCGTGTCGTCCCCGTTCGTTCTATCAGTACATTCCCCGGGGGAATTCTCTTCACATGACCGCATCCAGCACACGTTACCCAGTGCCAGCATTCTCGAGGCGTACCCTCCTTACCGGAGCTGCCGTGTTGGCTGCGTACGCGCAACTGAACCGAGCCTCGGCCCAAAGCTACAATCCGTGGGATTACATCGAGGCGATGATCGCCAAGCCAGAAATCGGTACACCTGCCGGAACACCCATGGACGGCACAGTTGCCGATCAAGGGTGGTACTGGGATGCCTACATCCAAATGCCGATCAAGGAAGGGCAGGATTTCCACTATACGTGTGAATTCGATTCCGCCTGGATCGTGCTGCAATCGTACGGAATCGATATCTCGCTGGACGAGCAACTGGCAATTGTGGGCAAAGACGAGTCGCTTGAACCCTACTACGAGGAGACCGCGAACGGTTTCGAGGTATGGGGCGGCGATGTCAACAACTACTACTGTGGCCACATCAACGAGAACATCCTCGCCCGTGCGCGTTGTAATGCGATGCGCAAGGTATTCGAAGCCAGAGGCCTGACCATCACGGTCACGCCGGATCGTGAATCGATCCAGGCACGCTTGCTTCAGGGCGAACCGATTTTCTTTAAGTCGACGGTGGATATGATGCCATGGCGACCAGCGGTGTGGCACAGCAACACGGGTGAAGATTGGCCGATTGTGCTAACGAACGATCACGCATTGATCGTGATGGGTTTCAATGAGGATGAGGTCATCATCCGCGATCCTCTTGGCCCGACATCCACCAATTGGGATCGCCCGTGGCAATGGAAGACGAAGTGGGATCGCTTCCTGGAAGTTATCGCTGCCCAGGGGAACGATGCCATTGCCGTTGGTCCGCCATCTCCGGTGCCGGATGCAACTGCTACTCCGCAGGGATGACTGCAGTACCGGACTGATCGCCGCCGCTAATTCCCTGTATCGACTCGTTCCATCGCGACGCGCAGCGCCATCGTCAACTCTTCAATCCCTGGCTTCCGGTTCCAGCGCTGCAGTGTACGCGGTCGCCCCTCTTGGGCACCCTGCTGATTTGTGGGAATCTCCACGATATCGAAGACATCGTTCGGTAACGATCGCAATGCCATCACATGCAGATCGCGATTCGTTGTCCATTGCATCAGCATTGCCGATCCGCCGGTGAAACGCTGAATCTGTGATTCCACGCGCGTATGCCAACCTGCGGATACGCGATTCACGGCATCGCGCATATGAATCTCGTTCGGATCCATATTCATTGTCTTGATCTTGGCGGGCTGAATGCCGCCAAAAATGCCGCGCTCGAATCCTGGTGGTACATCGGTGAGTTTGGCGAAGCGCGCCTTCATTCCCTCATTGGTGAAGAGCCAATACCCACCGACGAGCACGGCGATCTGAATCGCGACAATGATCGCGGTTAGCCACGGCACACCGCTGTCGTACATTTGTCGCCAGTCACCATTCATATTGCTGACCATATCGAGCAGCGGATAGACGATGAAGGCGTTCGCACCCGAGATAAAGATGAACCCGATGAGGAGCTCGTTGATGGCGGCGCGTAGCGGTGGCTTCCAGAGTAAGACAACCGCCAATGCCAGCAGGCAGAGAATCAGGTTCACTGCAGTACCGGCGGCTGCGATCAAGGTCTGCTGAACATCGCTGAGTCCATAGGGGGAGTAGGAAACATACCCGGCAAAGCCATAGAAGCCGTAATCGAGGACCTCTTTGCCGAAGCTCCACACCATCACCGCGTGACCAAGCTCATGCAGGATCACCGAGAGAGGGATGAGAAAGAAGAAACTGGCCTGGTTTACCAGCATGCGATCCTGCTGGGTGAAGTTTCTGTCCCACACCGCGCTCCAGTTTTGCACGATCTGCCAGACAACGCGAACGCCAAGCACAACATAGATCAGGCTAAGTATCGAGAATCCACCCATGGGCAATGTCCGTTCAGCGAGGGCTAGCCGACCGGGATCGGCGCAGGATCGTTATCTTCTTGTCGCTGCGACATCAGGTGTCGCACGAACATTGTCGTGGCTGCGATGACCACCACGCCACCCCCGAATATCATGGATGTCTCTACATTCCACCGATTTGAGATGGTTCCCGCCAAAAGACCACCTATCGGCAGGGTGCCGGTAAAGACGGTGCTATAGACTGCCATCACGCGCCCACGCAATTCATCTGGTGCGGAGGTTTGGACAATAGCATTGGCCAACGACATCGTGTTGGCGGCACAGATACCACTCCAGGTGATCGCGATTGTCGCGATCCAGGGGCTAAGCGGAACCACCGCGATCAACCCAATCGAGAGTGTTGCCGCGCCTTGCAGAATGCCGGTGATGATCATGCGCGTACGACCCTTGCCGGTACGCATATAGGCGACCGAGAGGGCACCGAGAAGTGAGCCTAAGCCCATCGAACTGAACATCACACCAAACATACCTTCGCTGGTGTGGAAGCTCTCGGTGGCGATCAATGGAATCCAGACGGTGTAGACCATACCAAAGCTACCCACCACGAGCACCAGGAGCATTGGTCGGCGGATATCGTCATGGGCGCGGATATAGGCCAAACCTTCCTTGATCTGCGCCCAACCTGAGCCGGCCGTGGATTTCACGAAGGGGAGGAGTTGCATCATGAACATGGCCGCGATCGGACCGATATAGCTGACACCGTTCAGAAGGAAGCACCAGGCAGGACCAACCCATGCCAGGATGACACCCGCAACCGCCGGACCGAGAATACGGCCCATATTGAACGTGGCAGCGTTGATGGCGATCGCGTTTTTGAGTGCATATCTGGGTACAAGTTCAGAGACGAAGGCATGTCTGGCTGGCATATCGACGGCGCTGGTGATACCAAAGATGAACCCGGTCGCATAGACATGCCAGAGTTGGATCTGCCCGGTCCACGTCAGAAAGGCAAGTACCAGAGCGAGGAGCATATAGAGGATCTGGGTAGCCACCAGGAGATATCTCCGGGAGAATCGATCGACCAGTGTGCCTGCCGGAATACCGAAGATGAGTGATGGACCAAACTGAAAAATCGGTACCAGTCCGAGCTGGAAGGGTGAGGCGTCTAGTGTCTCAACGACCAACCAGCTTTGCGCCAGACTCTGCATCCAGCCACCAGTGGTAGATACGAACTGTCCCACGAAGAAGAGGCGATAGTTGCGAAACTTGAGTACACCGAATCCACGGGAGCTTTCCTCCAGCCTTGCCAAATCTTCGGCTGACAGATCATCCGCCACTAGATTGTCGCTTTGACCAGACATACCCAAATCCACGGAACGGAGTTACCTACGTACATAAACTCGATGATTATGTATGCTCTTCTTAACCGGAGAACCGCCGGGCGTCAATGCATCCCGACGGTTCTCTTTCTGTTCAGGCGTTATCCGCTTTTACAGCGAAGGTGTTATGCCTCTTTGAGGTTCTGACTCTTGTGCAGCAGCACATTGCAATTGGCGTTGCGCATGACTTCCTCTGCCACCGAACCGAGGAACCAACGCTTGATGCCCGTGCGACCGTGGGAGGACATGACGATGACGTCTTCCGGGCCTGCTGTGGCGCAAATCTGTCGCGCGATTGGTCCGTGCAGCACATCGCCTGTTACATCGTAGCCTTCGGCCTTCACCTTTTCGACAACAGCCGTCAGATAGGTTTTGGCGTCTTCGATCTCTTCCTCAGCCAGTTCGCTGAGCATCGAGTAATCGAGTGCCATACCGGTTGCCGGGAGCGACTGGGTGCGATAGGTATCCACAACCCGAATCAGTTTCAGTGGCGAACCCGTCGATTTGCTCAGCTTCTTGGCTTCTTCCAAAGCCTCTTCCGCGAGTGCGCTACCGTCCAGGGGAACAATAATGTGATTGAACATTTCTACCGCCTTTCTGCCTTGGTTATGCCGAAAATCGGCATATGCGCCAGCATCCTGTACCCTTAGTATACTCCCAATATGCAGTCACTTAACCTCGTGTAAGGAGTTTCATCCATGTCCGATTTCCCCACACCGCAGCCACTTTTGCTGGAGAATCTCACCTCGCCTCAGGCTGGCGAAGCGCTGCAGAAGATCGAGATGGTGATCATTCCAGTCGGTGCGTTGGAGCAGCATGGACCAGCCCTGCCAGTGAGCACGGACAACCTTACGGCCACGGTAATGGCTCAAATGACCGGTGCCCTGCTTGCGCCCAAAGTTGCGATTGCACCCACCATTCCCTGGGGTGTGAGCTGGCATCATTTTGGCCGTCCCGGCACCATCTCTCTCAAGCCGGAAACGTTAATCAGCATCGTCATTGATCAGATCGATTCGCTCTATCGTCAGGGAGTGAAACGCTTCATGCTGATGAATACACACGGCGGGAACAACGCAGCTTTGGCGCTGGCGGCCGAGCGTGCCAAGCGTGATCTGGGTGTGCCGCTGGTAGTCTCGCTCTTCGGTTATACGCTCCTTGCGAATGCCGCGCGGGAGGTGATTGGCCCCGAGTCCATCGGTCACGCCGGCGGTGACGAGGCCGCTGCGGTATTGGCGATCCGACCCGACCTGGTGACGACATCCGAGCTGAAGAATGCAGTCATGCAGCCTGATCTCCAACGTGTCCAAACCATTGTCACTGCGGCCGGAGGATCGCTGCCGGTAGCGATGCACAAACGCAGTGCTTCCGGTGCGACGGGTGATGCCAGTAAGGCCAGTGCTGAGCAGGGGAGCGAAATCATCGGACAGGCCGTGAGCGCCCTCACAGCGATCTGTCAGGAGTTGCTCGAGCTGGACCTGGCCTTGTTGTAGTATTGTAAAGAGTGTACGAACAAACGTACGTACATCTGGCGGAATGTCCTTTGGGTTTGGTAGGCTCAATTCATTACCGATGAATTGCCGCAGTTTGCGCGCAATTGCACCAAGGTTGGGTGGAGATGCCATCACGAGATGACAAACCCAAAAGTACCGGAAACGACAATATCGATTTCGGTGCCTTTGTCGAAAGCAATGTTCAGCGCACCTCCGATCTGCTGAAAGGTGAGCCAACCTCGACTGCGCGGGGCGATGGCGATCGGACGATTGAGCGTGCTCGCGATGGTAGCTACTGGCGCAAACGCGCGGCGGATGTAGGTGTACCGACAGAGCTTGATGACGATGAGTTGCCGCCAGCGACCACCACGCGAACCCGCAAGAACCGCTACCTCGCCGATGATAGCGACGCTTTTCACGACGCCAATGAGTTTGGCAATGGTGGCGGAGGCGGATTCAGCGATACGGTAAATCACCTCTTCAACGGCGATGATGGCGGGAGGAATCGCATTATTGCGGCTATCCTCGCGCTCTTGTTGGTCGTACTTATCATCTGGGGTTTGCTTAACCTCTTCGGTGGTGATGGCAAGGGGGATGGTGGCGATGTCACACCCACACCAACGGGTACGATCATTGCTCCCACCACACCTACGCCAATCCCAACCCAACCACCGGTGGAGACACCGGAGCCGACAATCCCGCGTGGAGGTGACAACCAGCGCGGGGAAGGTCACGAGGTGCAGACACCTCAGGCCACTATCCAGATCACCAATGAGGTTGCCCGGGCTTGTTCCGGGCAATGTCTTATTCGGGCCGAAGGCGATAATCAGGAAGATGCATATACCGATGCCTCAGCCCGCGCATCCTGGGCGGATGGTGATCTCAGTTGGGTTGTGGTCACTCCCGAACAGGCACAGATTCTGAGTGAGTCACTCACACTCACGCTCATCGAGAACAATCCCGTTACCTACAATCTCTATGCGGTCGAATCGGCGGAGGATCATAATCAGGAGTCCGTCGTTTCTCCACATGGCGAGATCATTGATCAAACCGGGCGGTACTACCTCGTACGCTGGAACCAGGTGCCAGCCATCGTCAAAGAGGTAACCGATTGGGGTTACGCTGTCTACAAACTCGCACCGGCTCAACCGACCTATGTCTCCACACTGGGCACGAACGGTGCTGCCAGCGATACCACCGGTTGGCAGCTGTTGGAAGAAGTCAATCAGGACAATATTGAGGATGTCACCAACGATCTCGTTCACATGGGTGAGCTGGATAATAGTGGATGGGGAACGCGATATTACACCTATCCCGGCAACCAGATTGCTGCGGACTATCTCTATCAGGAACTGGAATCCTACGGGCTAACCGTGTGGTACGAGGACTTCATCACCTGGGATGGCTATCTGCTGGTGAACGTTGTCGGCGAGATTCCCGGATCAGACGATAGCAAAATCTATGCGATGATGGCTCATCTCGATACGATCAATCTGGAAAACTCGCGCATAGCACCGGGCGCTGATGATAATGCGTCTGGCATCGCTGTTACATTGGAGATCACGCGTATCCTGGCATCCTACGATCTCACACATCCGGTACGCGTGGTGTTCGTGAATGCTGAGGAAGTAGGTATTTTGGGTTCGGATGCCTGGGCGCGCCAGGTTGCGCGCGAAGGGACACCGATAGCTGGTGTCTACAACATCGATTCCGTCGCTTCAGTGCGCAATCGTCCCACACTCATGACGAATGCAACCGGTACAAGTACCTCTCTCCAGACGCTGATGACCCAAGTCAATAATGAATATGGTCTTGGCGAGAATCTGATCCACTATCAGTCGAGCACGATCGTGGCCGACGACAATATGTTGCGAGAACAGGGTATTCCTGCGGTCATGATTGCGCGCGAACTCTATCAACAGAGCGAGTTTCATCACACCGCCAACGATACCCCGGCGAACTTCAGCCTGGGTGCCATCGCCGATACGGCCAAGATTATCCTGGTCTGTATGTGGACGTTGGTAATGTAAGCGAGATCTGGTCAGGTCTCGATCCGCTACAGCAAGCGTGGATCAGCCTCACCCTTCAGCCGGTCTACTACCAGCTTCACATCCTGACCCCGATTGCGATCCACGACCAGCAGGGCATCCGGTGTATCCACAATCACGACGTTGTCGATGCCGATGGTGGCGATCTTGCGATGCCCGGATGACCAAACCACACTATTGGTGGTGTCAATTTGCACGAGGTCGCCGTTGATCGCATTACCCTGGGCATCCTGCGCCAGGAGTTCACCGAGTCCGTGCCAGTCGCCGACATCGCTCCAACCCATCTCCGATGGCACCACCGCCACCCGCTGGGCATGCTCCATCACCCCGACATCAATGGTGATATTGGGCAATGTGCTCCAGGTCTGCGCCAGCACGCGTTCGCGTTCTCGCTTGCCCCAGGAATCGGCGATATCGGTCACACCGGCGAGGATGAGAGGCTGCAGTTGTCGCAGCTCGGAGGTAAGTGAGTCTACGCGCCAGATGAACATTCCCGCGTTCCAGAGAAATCGACCGCTGGAGATGTATTCCTTCGCGGTGGCCTCGTCCGGTTTCTCCACGAAACGGGCGGCACGGTAGGCTGCTCCTTCGGAGGTCTCGGTCCGCAGATCGTCGGTTCTCTCAATGTAGCCATATCCGGTTTCAGGGCGTGTGGGTGTGAGCCCTATCGTGACCAGATCACCCAACCTTGCGGCAGCCACAGCTGTCCGGGTGGCTCTTTGAAATGCCCCCAGGTCGCTGATATCGTGATCGGCATGGAAACTGGCCATAATCGCGAGCGGATCGGCTTTCTGGATAAGCGCGTTCGCCAGTGCCAGAGCGGGTCCCGTGCCGTTCGGTGTCGGTTCGATGATGATATTGCCTTCCGGCAACTCCGGGAGCTGCCGGGCGATTGCTGCGGCATGGGCGGGGCCGCACACGACCACGATCTGATCCGGTGGTGTGAGTGTGGAGACACGATCAAAGGTTTGCTGGATGAGTGAACGACTCCCCAGCAGCGGCAGGAGAAACTTGGGACGTGCCGCCCGGCTCAATGGCCAGAGGCGCGTGCCGGAGCCCCCAGCAGGGATAACTGCCCAGAGATGATCGATATATGTATGTTCCTCACGCATCTGGACAACTCCGTATTGCAGGCAGTTCGTTTGGCATCCATTATAGGTGCTGTACAAGGAATGCCAGCGAGCGGGGAGAGTACACGTGGGTAGCTGTGATGTTTCGATAGTCTCACCGAGATTGGATACCAAGCCGTGGGGTGGGCGAAAGCTGACCCGGTTTGGGCTGCCATTGCCGGAAGGCGAAGCCATCGGTGAGGCGTTGGTCACTGCCGATGATGCTGTCATCACGGCCGGTGTTGGTGTCGGCCGCACGCTCGGTGATCTCGTTCAGGAAGCCCCGGATATTCGCCTGGGTGCCGATGCCGCGGCTGCCGTGAGTGGCAAACACATATTCCCTCTGCTGGTGAAACTGATTGACGCCGCCGAGAACCTGAGCATTCAGGTTCATCCGGATGATGTGCTGGCGCAACCCCTGAATAAGCTGGGCAAGACCGAAGCCTGGCACATCCTTGCCAGCGAGGGCGAAGGTAGTATCTACATCGGTCTGAAGCAGGATGTCGATACAGCACTCTTTATGGAGCATGCGCACCTGCTAGATGGCACATCCGCCGCAGATCTCCGCAAGGTGCAGGCGATTTCTGGTGAGACTTTTCTGATCCCTGCTGGCACGGTGCACGCGCTTGGTGCCGGAGTTATGGTTTACGAGATTCAACAACCGAGCGATGTCACCTTCCGCCTCGATGACTGGGGACGTGTTGATGCGCAGGGTAATCCGCGAGAGATGCATCTGGAGCAGGGCGAGATCGCGCTGCGACCGGCGTTGCGTCCGCGAGAGATACCAGGCATCAGGCTGGACGTAGAAGGGAGTCGTACTCTTCTGACTGCTTGCCGGTATTTTGCTCTGGAACGGCTGGAGTTAGCCGAGATGACGAGCGTGCTGATCGGACAGGCAACCACGCCGAACGTCGTTACGGTTCTTGCAGGACAGTTGACGCTCTCCGGTCATGCCTTGGTGGCTGGTGAATCGGCTGTGATTTGGCCCGGTGATGAACCGGTGGCTTGTACCGCGAACGCCGATACCATCGCTTTGCGCAGCTGGGTGCCGAATTTACAGCGCGATGTCATCGCACCAGCACGTGATGCCGGCGCAGGTGAAAGCGATATCGCGGCTCTCGGTGGCATGACCGGCGATGTCGCGGCAGCACTGACGGGATCGTAAGGCGTTACGCCTCATCCTCCGCGGCTGCGATATAGAGACGCACGGTCTCGCGATTGCGGGCATCATTCACCAGTCCAAGTTTATGTAGTAACGAGTTGACCTCGGTATCATCCCGCGCCATCGCTACGGCAGCGGTATGACGCAGGAGTTGGGGTGTGATTTTGCGTTTGATACCGGCATTCCCGGCGACGCGATCGACCATGCCGTTCACTGCCTGCGGACCAAAGGGGAAGAGCAGATCGGCTGGATTCTTCTCTTCAAGATACTGCGCATAGCTGTTCGCAAACTCTGCATCGGCCACGAGTGTCCGCTGTTTTCCGCGTTTCCCCGGAGAGTCATAGGCAATCATCACCTCGGCTCCGGCCGTGGTCGTGCGATCAATGTGATCGCGCCGCAGCGCCAGGAGTTCTGTTCGCCCCAATCCCAGGCGCATCATCAGCAATATCGCTGGCGCACTCCAGGCTTCATCGTCCATGGCTGCGCGCATGAGTGCGACTTGCTCGTTCGCCGTGAGCACGTTGGGAAGATGATGTTCCAGAGGGTGCGGTGCGAAGCTCGCGGTCGGATCAGCCTTGAGTACCTTCAGATCGTTATTCAACCAAGCGAAGAATGCCTTGGCGCTGGTGAGCCGCCGCTTTCGCGTGACCTTGCTGCTTGCCTCGGCCAGATAGAGGGCGATATCGGTTTCGGTAATATCCTTGACCGCCTTATCGGTTATGCGTTGCTCCATCACCACCAGATCGTAGGTGTAGCTCTCCACTGTGTTGGCTGGCCGAGCCGCATCAATCAGATGCTGTCGGAACCAGACCCTCGCCACAGAAAGCAGTGAAAAAGGCGTGACCGGTATCGCCTCTGGCTCGGAGATCGGAGGTGCCGAAGGCAGCTCTGCACTGAAAAGCGAGAGCTGCTGCACGAGATCGTTTGATGAAGTGCGTTGCCTGGTCACAGATTCCCTCATTGCGTACGAATGCACGTTCCGCTGTATTCAGCATACCCAACGCAGAGGAATTGTGTCCCCCACACGCACGATAATGTGCCAATTCACTGGGAAAACTCGGGGGTTATGCTAATATGGTGATAACAGGCTAGGCTCTGAACGAGCCTCGAGAGACTGACGGAACTCGCAATTTCGCACATCGTTCACCGTCAGTGAGTGGGCAGGATAGACAAAATGGGTGAGCTCGTCGTCGGGCGACCAGCGTTGCAGGTACGTACTGCACTTTCCGTACCGCTGGATATGATGAGCATGATGTCGTTGCTCTATCGCGCGGTGCCAGGAAGTGGTCTTGATCCATGGTTGATCGGTGTCCGCCGTGCGCTCAGTTGGGATCTGCAGGAGGATCTCGATCTGCTGCATGGCTTCTCTGGTCGCTTGCTCTACTACATGGAAGAGCCGGTCATGGCCTTCCAGCCGCTACGAGAGGATCGGCAGGATGCCACTATTGATGACTTGCTGACCTTCTTCGCGAGTCTGAGTGGTATCGAGTTCCGTGATTTGGCCATCCGCGCCATCGATCGTGCTCACCGCGATCTCGGCACCGAGCTTTCCGCACCGGTGGGAGATGATGAGACGGAGTGGCGTCGTTATCTGGAGCCAGTGCTCACCACTGCTGATGCCAACGATGTGCTGGAGATGATGCTCAATCCTGAGCTTCTCAAGGAACGCACCATCCGCCTTTTCTCCGGAATCTGGAGCGAGTTCTACCGCGAGGAGTACGAGACACATCTCGATTCCCTCCGCGAAGCCGAGCAGGTAGCGCGGAACAGCGCTGGCAAGGGCTTTGGTATGGCCTTCGCCGAACTGACGGGTAACCGCTTGCCCGCTACACTCACTGCCGCCCTCAATGCTGCCAGTAGCGTCACCTTTATCCCGTCCGGGCACCTGGGTGATTTCGTCAGCTACATCAGCTATCCACCGGAGTTGGTCATCTTTTTCTCAGCGCAGCATGTAACCGGGAGCCAATTCGAGCACGAGCAGGGACACGCCGAGGGCGAGATTCTGCCCGACGAGTTCGTGGCGAACGGTCAACCGATGGCGACGAACGATCTTATGGAGAGCCTGCGTGCACTCAGCGATGGTAATCGCATGCGCATCATCGATTTGCTTAGCACCGGTGAGCTCTATGCGCAGGAGATCGTCGGGCGACTCGGCATTGCCCAGTCGGCTGTATCCCGCCATCTTTCGCAGTTGGAACGCGCTGGTATCGTGCGCGTGGAGCCACGACGAGGCCTCAAGTACTACGTGCTGGACCGTCAACACATGCGCTCAATAGCAGAAGGCATCCTCTATCGGGTGCAGTAATTGCGCCAGCGGATCGTGATTCTGCAGGCATCAGAAAAAAGATTGTGAAAATTCCCGCAAAGGGCTTGTCAACGCGATATCGCGATGATAAGATAATGCCAGAAACGAGAAATCGAGTCGCCAAACGCACAGGGATAAGGGCGACAGTACCTTTACAAGTCAGATCAGGCTCGCCATGCGTAGAGGCGCGTGACGCGGGGCCACCCACGAGGCATCGGATTCACTTCTGATTACGATCTTTCCGCCGATGCACCGTTCCAAACATTCGCCGCCAATTGCGACGTTAGCCGGTCGCGAGGCATATATAAACCTCTTCTTCCTTCTTTAGTGTGATTAGCGCATATATGCTGATCATCACTTCTCAATTTTCCTCTCCGACGCTGTATCTGATCGCGATACGGCAGGTATCCCTCGGCAGCGATCGACAGAAGTTGACGCCCGGTGCAGAAGAAGCACCGGGCGCATCTGTTTTTCGGCATATGCTGATTCGGAATCTTGTGAAAGCGGCGAGGCGATTGCTCTTACAGAAGGTTGTCATGTGGAGGAATCGGTAGCGAGGCAGCTTGTCTGCCCCCAAAGGAGAGACAGTCCCCCTCTACCTATCCAGCTTGTGGCGACATACCCGGCCCCGCGTTAGGGATGAAAATCGGTTTATTACTCTCCGCCGGCAGTGCGACGGCGAAGTTGCGGCGTGACCGGGGAGGGTTCAAACCCAACGATGTTGGGTCGATAGATCGAAGCGATCTGTGCATCCAGGGCTGCGGCTTCACGATACCGTTCAGCATTTTCGTAGGCATCGATCGCAGTTTGCATCTGACCGCGACTCAATTCCCAGAATCCGGGAATAGCAGTGAGATCGGTATCCTTGCACATCGCCGCCTGGGTAAAGAGATCGGTTGCAATCTCCAGTGCGCCTTCGCGAGCAGCATAGAGTCCACGCACCGCATATCGGCGCGCTTCCCGCGCGTCGGGTGTCAACGGTGGGGTGTAGGCCCGGAGTTGAGGATGACGTCGCCACTTGTGATTCGACTCCGGCTGGTCTTCCATATCAGTTTTGACAAGCTGCAAGGCTGGACGAACCACTACCTCACGTGGAGACTGCTTTTCCGTCGATGTGAACGGAGCAGTCTGACGCGCATCCTCGCCAAACCCGATGAAGGTGGCAATGGCGCCAGCCATGCGCATAACCATGGGTTTGGAATGCTGACGTGACATACTCATAGAACACCTCCCTCCCCGGGAAGTCAGACGATGGCAGATGACGTACGTCCGATATGTGACGATTTGTCACAAAACTTGTAGTCGATGCTAGCATGACAAACGTACGTACGCAAATTGCTGAGGGAAATGTGTCTTTGAGCAACGCTGGAGGCTCTACGAATGAGGCTAACACCACAGGAATCTGAAGCTATTACCCTCATGCGTGCAGCCGAGAGAATCGCATTTTTCACCGGTGCTGGCATCAGTACCGAGAGCGGCTTGCCGGACTATCGTGGACCCGATGGCGTCTGGACCACTGGCAAAATTCCATCGATCGGTGAGATGCCGAAGACTGACGAGGCGCGCATTGATCTGTGGCAGCGGCGTAAGGAGATGTATCCCTTCATGCGTTCGCGCCAGCCGAACGAAGGCCACCTGGCTATCACCCGCCTCATTCGTGGCGGTCATGCGCTCGCGGTGATTACACAGAATATCGATGGATTGCATCAGAAGGCGGGGCTGCCAGACGATCGGGTGATAGAGTTGCATGGTTCCACGCACTCGTTCCGGTGTCTACCTCACGGACATGTCGTTAGTGGGGACTGGGTGCAGCAGCATCTGGAGGCTGGCGAGATTGATCCGCGCTGTCCGGAATGTGGTGGAGTGCTGCGGAGCAATACAATCCTTTTTGGCGAGTCGCTACCGAAGGCCGCCCTCGAGATGGCGGTGCGTGTCGCTGCCGCTGCAGATCTGATGATCGTGGTGGGGAGTTCGTTAGTCGTTTATCCAGCTGCGCAGTTGCCACAGATTACCAAAGAGCGTGGTGGCAAGCTGATCATCATTGATCGCGCCCCGACGGCGTTGGATGATTTGGCAGATATCGTCATTCGGGGTGAGGCCGGTCACGTCATGGCAACCCTGGCGGCTGGCGTCATGGAGGAAAGCTAGGATATGGAATTTCTGCAGGAGCAACCGATTCGCGCGGTCAACGAGCACAACTGCTTCGGTTGTGGTGCGCTCAATCCGGCCGGACTCCACCTCCAGTTCTACAAGACAGACGAACCAAACACGATCTGGTCACCATGGACACCAACCGCCAGCTTTGAAGGCTACGGCGGTATGATCCACGGCGGCATTATCTGCACATTGTTGGACGAGATTATGACCTGGGCGCTCTATAGTCACAGCATCTGGGCAGTCACCGCCAAAATGCAGACGAGTTTCCGCAAGCCAGTGGAGATTGGCAAGCCGGTGCGACTGATCGGTACCGTTGTCCGCACCCGTGGTCGTATTCTGGAATTGCATGGTGAGATTCGGCTGGTCGCGGATAACACGCTGCTCGCGGAGGCGGACGCAACCTTCATCAAGGTGCCGGAGGATCAGGCCACTGCCTGGACAGAACGGTACCTGATCGATAGCGGTAGCTAACCTGCGGGCCAGTTCGCTTCGGGATCCATTGCTTGCTGCGCCTGCTCCTGGGCAGTGGCAACCATCAAATTCATGGTGCGTAGCAACGACCCCACCGAATCCTCATCGAGCAGGAAGAGTGCCAGCTCGGTTTCGGCATCGGTGAAGGCGATCATCGATTCATCACCACTTTCGTGTGCCTGCCGGGATGCTGCCTGAATCGCACTCAACCAGGTGACAGCCTGTGCATTCGCTTTCTGCAGCAAATCGAAGAGCGCACCAGCAGCTTCTTCACGGATTTGGGCTGTATTTGCGCTGGTGAGTGCATCATCGGGCTGCGCCTCGATGGTCTCTGTTGGCGTATGTCCCATCAGGGCCCGCCAGGTGCCCGGTGCGGTCGCGAGGATGAAGCCATATTCCTCATTCGAGGCATGGGCGACCGGTCGCGGTCCCGGGGTATTGCGGCTGGCCGCGAGCTGAAGCGTTTCCAGCCCTGCTTCGTAGAGTTCCAGCCCCGTTTTGCCCTCGCCGCCAACACGATTGAGCACATAGGTATAGACCAGGAAGCCGGCCAAACCGATGCTGGTATCGAGCTGGATGCTGCTGATGGCTGCATTGGCATCGCGCTTCATTGGACTCAGATCACTGGCAATCGTATCCGGGGCATCGGTAAGATCGAGCGCCTGCACCAGAAACTGAGCGGTGGCGAGCATGAGCGCATCTGAATCGAGCGGGGAGGTTGTCATGAATCAGGATTCCTGCACGAGGGTCTGCGGGCGTATAACATTCTGAGGATACCAGTTTCGCGCCCACCGTGGCTTGTTTTCGGAACGTAGCATGAAGATATCAGATGAACAAAAGCAGGCATTGATCGAGACTGCACGTGATTTTGCCACACGGGCCTATGTGCCCTATTCCCACTTTCCGGTTGGTGCAGCCATTCTCGTGGAGGATGGCACTATCATCGGCGGCGTTAACATCGAGAACGCCAGCTATCCACTCACGGTTTGTGGCGAGCGTAGTGCGGTGGTGACCGCTGCGTCTCAAGGCTACAGAACGATATACGCAGTGGCCGTGAGCGCACCCCGGGCGGCCGGAACCACACCATGTGGAGCCTGTCGACAGGTATTGAACGAGTTCAAGCCAGAGGACCAATCGATGTTGGTACTTCTGGATGAAGGTGATGGCTGGCAGGAGACAACGCTCGACATCCTGTTACCTTCCGCGTTTGGTCCGCGCGATCTCGATCGGGCAGCGGAGTAGGGGATTTGGTTGACATCGCCCGCGTTCGCCGGGAAGATGAGCTTTGCGTTGGACGGGTTTCTGGAGAGGACTGATTGTGGCAAATGCGATTCCGGCACCGGTAGATATTCTTGGTCATGTGCCTGGTGAGGCTGGTTGGCTCCCGACCTGGGAAGAGATGGTCGGGTATTTCGACGCGTTGGCCGAGGCCTCCGATCGCGTTCTGGTCGAACGTCTGGGCACCAGTACCAACGGGTTGCCCTACCTTGTAGTGAGTGTTTCCTCGCCAGAGAATCTCGCGGAAGCCGCCCTGCAGAAGAATCGAGAGCATTTGGCGGCGCTTTGGGATGCGCGCACGAGCACCCCGGAACAGCAGCAGGATGCGTTGGAGAATGCACGCGCGGTCGGTTTCATCCTCGCCACCCAGCACTCCACGGAAATCGGCGCGGCACTAATGACCATGCAGCTTGCCTATGAGCTTGCCACTGCCACCGATGCTGAAACACTGCGACAGTTGGACGAGACGATTGCCGTACTGATACCGAGCCACAATCCGGATGGTATCAATATCATTCACGACTGGTATGACCGCATCAAAGACACGGAATACGATGATGCCGATCTGCCTTATCTCTATCATCCCTATACCGGTCACGATAACAATCGCGACTGGTTCATGCTGACCCAGATCGAAACACGCAATTACGTAGACTTGCACAATCGCGAACATCCTCAGGCTGTCTTTGACATGCATCAGATGGGGCGCAATGGCGCCCGTTTCATGGTGCCTCCGTTTATCGATCCGCTTGATCCGAATCAGGATCCGATTATCCAGCAGGGATTCGCCAGCCTTGGTACCCATATCGCCCAGCGCCTGACGTCAGCGGGCAAGGGTGGCGTGGTCACCAACGCAATCTTCGATAATTTCTCACCTTCGCTTGCCTATGGTAACTATCATGGCAGTGTCGATCTGCTCAGCGAAGCCGCCAGCGTGAAACTCGCCACATCGGTAGATATCAAGGAATCCGAGCTGGTCGGCGGGAGCGACTTCGATCCGCGTAAGCGTACCTGGAATCACCCACTGGTGTGGGAGCCGGGTGAATGGACGCTTGCGGAGATCGTGGAATACGATCTCATCGCCGCTCGCGCCTTCTTCCAGCATCTGAGTGTTTTTCGGCAGCAATGGTTGCGTGATTACCTGAAGGTGAACAGCGGTCGCCTGACGACGGAGGAGAAGCCCTATGGCTTCGTGGTCCCGCAGGATCAACGCGATGCGGGTGCTGCCGAGGAATTGATCGCGATTCTCCAACGGGGTCTGGTTGATGTCGAAGTCGCTACAGCCGAGATCACCCTGGACGGCGTCGTGTGGCCAGCGGGTACGCGGGTCATCTCGCTCTCGCAGCCAGCCGGCGATTTTGCCAAGACACTCCTTGAGATTCAGCAATACCCGGATTTGCGGAAATGGAAGGGTGGTCCGCCCTTGCCCCCATACGACATTGTTGGGCACACGTTGCCAATGCAGATGGGCGTGCGCGTCTTCCCGATTGAGCAGCCTCTGGCAGACGATCTGGCACTCGAGAAGATTTCGAGCCAAGGTACTACCACGGATATCACCCTGGCTGACGGCAATGCGTTGGTGCTTAACGAACGCCAGAACTCCTCCGCCCGGGCAATCACGTCGCTGCTCGCTGCCGGACACACCATCTACCGTGCTCGCGAGGGTCGACCCGAGATGGATATCCACACGGGTGCCATCATTGTGCCCTTCACCTCTGCGACTGGTGAAGCTATTCGTGAAATCGTGGCCGCAACCGGCACGGAGGCGCACGCCGTTAGCGATGTCCGTGATCTTGCCGTCCATCGACAGGAGCCGGTGCGACTCGGCGTCTATCGTCCAAATGTTTCGAGTATGGACGAGGGTTGGGCCCGCTGGGTGCTGGAAGAATATGGCTTTGCCTATACCACGTTGACGACTACCGATGTGAAGCAGGGGAACCTGCGCGAACAGTTCGATTGCATACTGGTGCCGCATATCGCCGCGAAATCAATGCGTGAGGGGCAGCCGCCGAAGAATAGTACTGGTGCCAAAAATGTGCCGGAATATGTTGGTGGCCTCGGTCAACTTGGCATGGATTCGCTCCGTCAGTTCGTCATAGCCGGTGGCACACTGATTGGTATCGATGCTGGTACAGAGGCGCTGATTCAGGATCTCGCCTTGCCCGCCAGCAACGCCCTGGCTCGATACAGTGCCGATGAGTTCTACTGCCCGGGTTCATTGGTCCGGATTGTGGTGGATAATCACCATCCGCTCGGCTACGGACTTCCGCGTGATCTGCCGGTGCTCTTTATGAATAGCGTTGCCTTCGACACCGCCAGTAAGGATGCGGTGAGTGTGGCTCAGTACCCGAGCACCGATCCGATGCTGAGCGGCTGGATTTTGGGTCCGCGACATCTGGAGCGCAAGAGCGCGTTGGTTGATGTGCGTTTTGGAGAGGGGACTGTGGTGCTGGTTGGTTTCCGACCATACTTCCGTGCCCAGACGCGTGGTAGCTACCGCGTGCTCTTCAATGCCATTCTCCGCGCAGGCTACGAGGCTGATGTGCTGACGATTGCCTGACGGACAAGCAGGCGACAGGAGTTGAGAGAGCAATGACCCGACATCCGGGTCATTGCCTTCGTTTCTGCGAAGTGATGCCCTCTATGAGTTGCCATACCTGGAACCGGTAATGGGGCAGCTTGTCTGCCCCCAGGGAGGAGTTGGTTTCCCTTGCTACCTGTCTGGATTGTCGTGACACATAAAGACCCGAAGCAACGAGCTCACTCGCCGGTCGAGGCGTCGTAGCAGTCAGTTTCGACAGTCGCATGGTCGGTCGACTCGGTGCCCTCATATGGGGTCGCGCTCAGCTTTTCTCCAGTCTCGGTGTCGTAGACGTAGATCGTGATCTCGTACGGAGTATTGGCAGCGCCTGGCGAATCAAACTCGCCGATCATCATCACTCTGGACTTAATGGGCACGAGATCCTGCCGACCAAGAAGCACCTGCTCCCCATCGACATTCGCGAATACTTCCACGGTGACCGGTTTGGCCCTATCGGCAATCAGGTAGAGTCGGAGTGCATCATCTGCGGATTCGACCTGATAGAGTGTGGTCGACTTGCCAAAACTATAGGTGCAGGCGCTGGGAGTCAGGACCGTTCGTGGTACCGGGATATCCATGCCATGGTAGATCTCCCATAGAACCTGGCCATCAACGCTGACCTTATGCACCGGTACCGCTGGATAGTACGGTGATTGACCGGAATCTGCATCGTAGTTGACCGCCACCATCTGATAATCGATCTTGGCCCACTCTGCTGGTGTTTCGACCGTTGAGTTGACCACGAATTCGATCGGTTCCTCCGGCGGGATGAAGTAGCCGAGCACACTCGCCCAGGCGCTCCTCGTCACACCGACGGTCGTTGCCTCGCTCTCGTCAAGGGAAAGGAGATAGTCCGCAACCTGATCGTATCCCGGCGCGGGTGCATAGCTGCGCTCTTCTCCGGTTACAGCAAGCGTGATGGGATTATTGTAAACATACTTGTAAGGGAGCGATTGTAGGGTGGTAACAGCTGAATAGGAGATGGCGACAACACAGATGGCAGTGCCAAGCACGCGGCCGTAGACGCTGAAGCGAGCCGCAAGGAGGCGATAGAGTGCTACCAATCCTGTGCTCGCGAGGAGAGTGAGGATTGGATAGACGGTCATCACATATCGTTCGCCCTTCTTCGGGCTGAACGATATCGCCACAACAAAGATGACGACAAACACGATAAGCAAGAGACTCAGCCGCAGTGCGGACGAGCCCAGGAGGTTTCTTCTCCAGGCATGGTAGGAGATGAGAACGAGCGCCACGATACCGATCCATTCGAATGGTGTCGTCCGCAGGATCAACTCATTTGGGTAGTAGGACCAGCCTGGATCGGCGAGATCTTCCGGGAAGAAGTTCTCTGGTCCATTTCCCATCGCTCCGGAAACCGGCATACCAATAACTGCGCGAATCGTGTCAACGGGATTGACCCAGAGTGCAGGAAAGAGCAGAAAGGTGCTCACCATGGCACCAGCGGCCCACGTCAGGCCATGACCAGCAGCGACGGAGCATCGGTGCCTCAGACTCACCTCAGGTTGGGTAGTGTGCTGTGATATCAGGAGCAGGAGGAGTGCCAGCGCTGGCACCATCACCAATAGGAGGCTGGTGCTGCGAGTCAGCCAACTGGTGGCACAAATCGCCCCGGCGATAAACCAGTTCCAGTGAGTTCTCTTTCCGGATGACTTGAGAAGATCGGTCGTTTCCGCGGCGTAAACGGTGGCCACAATTCCGGCAAATGCGGTTATCCCGGCGAGACCATCCAGATGCAGCCAGGAATCCCAGCCAACCAGCGTGCCGCTCACGGCGATGAGCGATCCAGTCAGAATCGTGATGGATCTCCCCACCAGCGGATGCAGATATCGAAGCGCGAGAGCAAAGAAGAAGGTCTGCATGATAACCTTCGAAGCTCTCAGTGCGATGAGAACTTCCGGCGGTTCCATGCCCCAGGACCACATTTGGGCAACATAGGAGCTGGGGATATCGTTATTACCAGTCACATGCGAAAGAACATCCGGATACCGCACCAGATAGGCGATAGCACCTGCCCACATGGTCATCACACCTGGATGCTGCATTTGATAGGTGTACGCGAACTCCCTGGTCTGAAGTGCACGCAGGAAGTTCAGGGATCGTCCCAGCCAGAGGCGCTCGTCGCTGTGGGCAATGTGGCTGAGATCGATGAGGCGTAAACCCGCATAAACGGCGACGATTGCAAGATAGGGCGCGATAGATTTTAGTCTGACCACAGTCTCTCCCTGTCGCATCCACACCACGATCCCGAGAGAAACTCTACATCATCATCGTCAGCCACCCTGGAGCTTGACCACCAGCTCATGCTAAAGCGGGGTAGATGCGAATGCATCTACCCCTGCCATTGAGACACGTATGCGTGCCACGCATACTCAATCGCAAATGCTCATCACTGCTTTGACAACCGTGGCTTTATCCGCAATGCTCTCGTCCATCGCGCGTTGAATGTCATCGAAACTGTATTCGTGTGTAACGATGCCTCTGAGATTGACCCGGCCACCCGCCACCGCAGCGATCGCTAACGGATAGTTGTGGCGGTACCGAAAAACGGTCTGGAAGCGCAGTTCCTTATTAATGGCGACACTCATTGGCAATGTGATCATGCCAGATTTGCTGTAGCCCACCGGCACGATTGTCCCACCTTTGCGGGTGAGATTGATGGCCTGGTTCATGGCGATATCGGTACCGGAGGTTTCGATGACGATATCTACACCGCGTCCATGTGTGAGGCTGGTCACCTCGGCAATGACGTCTTGCGTCATGCCATTGAGGACAGCGGTCGCATCAAGATCCTGCGCCTTGCGCAGTCGCGCATCCATGACATCGACCATGTAGACGGTAGTGGCACCCAGGGCTTTCAGCGCCATCATGCTCACCAGGCCGATGCAGCCGCAGCCAAAGACGAGCGCGGTTTGCCCGAGCCTCGCACCACCCATCGTGGCGGCGTGGAATCCTACGGCCAGTGGCTCGATAAGCGCACCTTCCATGGTGCTCATACCATCCGGCAGTTTGAAGCAGAGTAGGGCCGGGTGGGTGACATATTCCTGGAAGGTGCCATCGATAGGTGGCGTGGCGAAGAATTCGACATCCGGGCAGAGATTGTACTGACCGCTCCGACAGAACTCGCACTCGCCGCAGGTGATGTTCGGTTCCATCGCCACGCGATCACCGACAGCCAGATTGGTCACCTCGCTGCCGATCTCGATGATCGTGCCAGCGGCTTCGTGACCCAGCACGAATGGCGGCTCCACCACGAAATCGCCGATACGACCGGATTCAAAATAGTGCAAATCGCTACCGCAGATGCCAACCTTCTCCACCCGGACGAGAACATCACGCGGACCAGGAGTTGGGGCCGGACGATCCTCCCATTGCATCTCGCCGATAGCCGTCATCACCGCGGTTTTCATGACATTGTCCTTGCTTGAGAGAACGTCTTGTTACCCGCGAATTGTACCGCGCCCTGGGGATGGTCAGTAGTGGCTATGGTCTGGGTGGAGTGGTCATCCAGCCGGTTGGGGCACGTCTACCCCTGCCGCGCAGCTATCTCCTGATTGACTCCTTGCGCCTTCAGTAGTGTCTCGTAGAACGCCTGCGGAGGCTGGCCGCCACTGACCGCGAACTTGCCATCGACGATCGTGAAGGGCACACCGCTGATCCCGGATTGCTGCACCTGGCCGATCATGCCAAGCACATTCTCGCGCTCGCGGTGGTTGCGTAATGGCTGCTCGATGGCATTGGTTTCCGCCTCGCCGAGCACAGTTCGGGCGATGGCGAGCAACACATCAACATTGCCAACGTTCTGGCCCTGCTCGAAGTAGGCCGTCATGAGCGCATCCATCAGCGCCTCGCGCTTGTCCGCGGGAGCAAGCTCCATCAATTCGTGCGCCGGAACGGTATTCACCGCCAATTCAACCTTCCCGAAATCGAAGTTCAGGCCAAAGCTGGCTCCAACCTCGGTCACGCGCTGGAACATCTGCTGCATTTGCTCTTCGCTGAGTCCCTTGCGCTTTACAAAGCGATCGCGGAAACTCTCGCCTTCCTCCTCTGGCTTAATGGGATCGAGCAGGAAAGGGAGAAAGGTGATATTTACCTCCTCACCGGTCTCCTGCGTGAAACGATCGGCCGCGGCCCGCAGATTCTTCTTGCCGATACGGCACCAGGGACAAACCACATCGGAAACAACCTGAACATTCATGAAACTACCTCTATATGCATATGCGCTCGCAGCGGACAATCTGTTACCGATTCCGGCATGCGTTCACTATACGGCCTTTCCCGTTCAACTTACGATGTATTAGCGATAATTTGGGTGACAGCAGTCCAAATCCACCGTGCAGCGTCGTCAAAAACCCTTCCTTACCCTGCCCCAGGTGCAGAGATATCGGTATACTAGGGAACATATCGTGCCCGCAGTGCAGGCACCGACAGGTGGTGCGTGGGAGAGCGCGCCAATGACCTCGGAGAGGCAACCATGTTTCGATGCAAAGTCTGTGGCTGGATCCACGAAGGCGCGACACCGCCCGACACTTGCCCAAGCTGCGGCGCTCCGGCTGATCGTTTCCGTGCCATGGATTCGGCTGAAGTTGGCCTGACCGCCAACGAGTTGGCCTCGCTCGGCATTGTGGGTCAGGGCTTCGATACCGCTCTGGTTGAAGATAGCCGACGTCTGCGCCTGCTCGCGTTTATCGACGCGTCCTTCTTCAATCCGTTTACCATCCGCAGCGGCAAGCAGTATCCGCTCTACACCGGCGACGCCCAGTGGTTCAGCGACAATATTCCCTGCATGACCGCCTGCCCCAGCCATACCGATATCAGCCGCTATATCGCGCTGATCGCCGATGGCCGCTATAGCGATAGCTACGAACTTAACCGCGAGCACAATGTTTTCCCGGGCTGTCTGGGACGTATGTGCGCGCGCCCCTGTGAGGCCGCCTGCCGCCGCAAGGAAGTGGATGAGCCAATTGGTATCTGCTACCTGAAGCGCGTGGCCGCCGACTATCGCGGCGAAACCCGCCGCGATTCCGCCGCCCCCAGCAACGGCCTTACCGTTGGTGTTGTGGGTGCCGGTGTTTCTGGCCTCACTACCGCTCGCCAGCTCGCCCGCCGCGGTTACACCGTGGATGTGTACGAGCGCTTCCCGGTTCCCGGTGGTGTGATGTGGACCGGCGTGCCGGAATGGCGCCTCCCCCGCGATGTGATTGCTGAAGAGGTCGCTCAGATCACCGATCTCGGCGTGCGCATTCACTACAATATGGAAGTCGGCAAGGATATCCAGCTCTCCGCCATGATCGAACAGTTCGATGTGGTGGTGCTTTGTGCTGGCTGCCAGACTGCCCAGGGACTTGGTATTGAGGGTGAAGAGCTTGAGGGCGTGGTGAGCGGTCTCGATTTCCTCGCCGATGTCGCGCTGGGTCAGGACGATGTTTGGGTTGGTCGCAACGTCGTCACCGTTGGTGGTGGTTTTACCTCTATGGACTGCGTGCGTACCGTGCTTCGCCTCGGTTCCGAATCCAGCATCATGACTTATCGTCGTACTGTGCACGAGATTCCGGTGGAAGAACTGGAGCTCGAGGAAGCCGAAATCGAAGGCGTGGATATCCAGTTCATGGTGACGCCCACCAAGGTTATAGGTGATCGCAAGGGCAAGGTGAAGGCGCTCGAATGCGTCCGGAATGAGCTCGGCGAACCCGATGCTTCCGGACGTCGTCGCCCGATGCCGGTACCTGGTAGCGAGTTCCAACTCAAATGCGATATGGTCATCGCTGCTATCGGCCAGAAGCAGGATAATCGCTTCCTTGGTGGCCTCTTCCAGCACGTCGACCGCCGCGGTGTGCCGCTGCTTGATGAGAACCTGAAGACCGAGCTGTCAAATGTCTGGGCAGCTGGCGATTATGTCATCAATCCAACCAACTTCATCTCCGCCATTGGCGAAGGCAAGCGTGTGGCCGAGGCCATCGACCGCGAGATGCGCGGTGTCGAGCCGAAGGTCAAGGATATGGAGATCACCCGCATTCCCACCGAGTTCGTCAGCAGCCCGAATAGTCTGCTGAGCGAAGGTGTGGCCGAGTGGAGCATGGCAGCGATGAGCCGACGCCTTGTCTGGGGTGACGACTACACCAGTGTTGGTCGCCAGGACATGCCGATGCTACCCGTGCCACAGCGTGGAATCGGCACCATGGATAACACGCTCGAATCCGAAATGGGTTACACCAAGAGCATCGGATTTGAGGAGGCCAAGCGCTGCTTGCAGTGTCAGCTGAACATCTTCATTGATGGCAACCGCTGCATTCTCTGCAATAGCTGCGCTGATGTCTGCCCGCATAACTGTATTGAGATGATCTCGCCCGAGCGCATCTACTCGATCGATGGCGATGTCAGCCTCGCCCAGATGGCGCGTGGCGAACTCGGCCCCTATGCCGCCGCCATGATCATCGACGAGCGCAGCTGCATCCGCTGTGGCTTGTGCGTTGACTGGTGCCCGACCGAGTGCCTGACCATGGACCACTTCCGCATGACCCCGGCCGAGGCACGGGAAAGCGTCGATCTGGCGATTGTGGCGGATTAGTCCATCTAGTATCCAGATACGAAGAGAGGGCGTTCGCGACATCGTGAACGCCCTTCTTTTTCTATAGTTTCTTGATGAAGTAATAGGAATCGTTCTGCTCGCTCGGCTGGATTGCATACCCCGCGGCGATTTTCAGAGAGTAATTCTCCTCGGAGGTCACGGGACTTCGCGATCTTACCTGATAGCAATCACAACGCAGTGCATAGTCAATGGCTACAAGCTGGAGTGATGATCCGATCCCTTGTCGCCTCCAGTCAGGATGCACGCCAAAGGCTTCGATATACGCCTCTGTGATCGGCTTGCCCGAACGCAATACCGGTGGACGACCTTCGGCTTTGCCAAGGTCCTGAACGAGAAATCGGAGAAATCCAATAGCCTGATCATCGCAAAATGCGCCGATAACATGTGACTCTCGAACCTCTGGAAATTCCATCAGAATGTATCGATCCTGATTCAGTATCGTTGCGGCGAGTTCGACAACGCTATTGAACCGCTTATCCTCATCGACGACAAAGGCGAAGTCCAGTTTTGCAGTATCGCTCATGCCTACTCCCTTGTATGCGATCCAATCTCGAATCACCACCTAACCCAGCACAGACAAGCTACTTGCTCAGGGAACCAGCGACGTTACCGATGCCTCTCATTAGTACACAGATTCGCGTGAGAATCCGATCTTGAATGCCTACTAGTAGCCAGAGAGTATCACAGGCCGTTGTCGATTCTGTGAACAAAGATGAGTCGTAAGCACTGCCTACGACTCACTCCTTTCATATCCACTTGCGTGGACACCAAGTCTCCCTTAACGAGGTCCAACCTCATCAACTTGGTTCATCCCCAATGCGTGAGGAGTTCCACCAACTAGTCTAGATGACGCAGATAGACGAAATCCAACCACAACAACTCTTACATCATAGAGTTGATGAGGTTGGATTTCGTTACCAATTTGCATATCCAAATTGCAGCCGATATACTGAACAGACCAGCCGTGCGTGGCTGGTTAGAACCCATAATCCGGGCGAGACGACTACCATTCGTCTCGCCCGGCGGGAATCGCGCGAACGCGATCATTTGGCTCGTTGGAACCGAAAACCATTATATCGCATCGCGGATTCCTTGGGATACACAACTCAAGGAGGCGTTTATGCCTAAGTATCAATATCACGTCCAGTTCGGATCTATCTGCATTGTCGGTGGTGGTCAAGTCGGAATCGGGGAGCTCGTTACCGAGCGATCCATTCCAAAACCTCCAATCGGTTTCGCGCCGCCACAATCACCTCCGGCAACCGATGCGCCTGCCCCTGCTGCGTCCGATAATGGACATAAGGGGGATAATCGGACGGAGGTGAGCGATGATCGATAGCTGGCAGCTCTGGGCGAAGACCTCAAAGGCGGATCCAAGCGATTGGCATGCTCTGCCTTGGCACCTCCTTGAGGTCGGGGCGGTGTCTGGACTCCTTTGGCAGAAAGCCCTTCCACAACAGAGTAAAGATCGCATCTGCATTCGTCTTGGATTGAATGAAGAGGAAGCCGGTCGATTCGTCGGCTTCCTGGCGTCGCTCCATGATCTTGGTAAGGCGAGTCCTCGATTCCAGAACATGGCTCCGGAACAGGCTAAACGCCTGTCATCGCTCTATGGTGCGGAGTTTCCCATCGACGCCAACAAGACCGCATTGCGCCACAGCCTTATCTCCTGGGGACTGCTGGTACCGCTTTTCCAGCAGGAGTTTGGCTGGACAACGCGTATCAGTAAGCGCTACGCCGAGATCACGGCTGCACATCATGGTCGGTTTTGGACGAGTGGCGAGTATGATGCGCTCAAGGGGCCGGATACTGTCAAGAGGACTGGTCAGAAGGCCTGGGCTGAGCTCCATCGCGACATCTTCCGACACTTGCGAGAGGCGTTCGCGATAGACGATGCCATGGTCGGAAAGCTCAACGCCGACCTTATCAGTGACTCTAACTTTCCAACATATGAGGACTCGCTCTGGCTGGCCGGACTCATCTCCGTTGCCGACTGGATTGGTTCCGATGAGCACTATTTTGAGTTTCGATTCGAACCAGCCGAGTCATATGCGGCGGCATTGGTGACCGCGCAAAAATCGGCCGAGAAGGCGTTGACCTTCACCGGCTGGGCGAGTCCTCCGTTGACTATTGCCAGTGAAGATTTGGCAAGCACGATTTTGACCATTCCTGATTTTGTGCCACGACGGTCGCAGAGCCAGGCGGTCGATCTCACCCGCTCCATGTCGAGACCAGGGATGACCGTGGTCGAGATCCCGATGGGATGGGGCAAGACCGAGATCGCGCTCTGGATTGCCGCCTATTACGCCGAAACAGCCGATATCACTGGTACCTACTTCGCGCTTCCCACCATGGCGACATCGGATCAGCTATACCAACGGGTACGGGCGCATCTGAAAGCACATGCTGATAAGGGCAGCCGGACGCGGATTGTGCCACTGCACCTCCTTCACGGTATGGCGGAATTCAGCGCCATGGACGAGATGGAGCAGAGAGATGCCGAAGATTCGCTCCAGGCGATGGCCGAACGCATTGATGCACTGACGGATCCGGATGCCGATCCAAAAGATAAGGTTGTGGATGCCCACAATGTTGTCCGTCGCGCCCGCTGGTTCACGCGTAAAAAGCATGGTCTACTGGCGCGGTATGGCGTCGGCACAGTCGATCAAGCCTTGATGAGCGTACTCCTGACACCCCATCTCTTCGTCCGGATGTTTGGCCTCAGTGGCAAAACAGTGATCTTCGATGAAGTACATTCGTACGACGTCTACATGAGCTCGCTCTTTGATCGACTACTGGAGTTCCTTGGTGCCATGGGCTCGCCAGTAGTGATCCTTTCGGCGACTCTTCCCCGACATCGCACGAAAGAGATGCTCGCAGCCTATGCCAGGGGAGCGAAATGGAACGCGCCGTCCGGTGAACTAGCACCGTATCCTCGAATTTCGGCTATTGACGACACTCGTATGCAGTCGATCGACGTCGAACGCAGTGCCGATGATGAACCGACCACACTGCAGTTGGAGTGGTATCCATCCGCACCCGAGTCGATGTGGGATGATCTCGCCATTCGACTTGAAGATGAGTTGCAGGATGGTGGCAACGTGGCCATCATCTGTAACACCGTTGCCAGTGCCCAGGAATGCTTCACGCACCTCCAAAAATCCTTTGCTGAGGATGAGCTAACCCTGTTCCACGCCCGATTTCGGCAGAAAGAACGAGCGGCGATCCAGAATCGCGTGCTTGATCTGTTTGGCAAGGATGCAGGGGAAGATGGCAAACCAAACCGTCCGTGGCGACATATCGTGGTGGCAACGCAGGTGATCGAGCAAAGCCTCGATCTGGACTTTGACCTTATGGTCTCGATGTTTGCGCCCACTGACTTGTTGCTTCAACGAGCCGGCCGCTTGCAGCGACATCGTCGATGGGATGACCAACGTCCCGCTGCATTCCACAAGCCGCGACTGTGGTTGATCGGCATTGACAATATCGACGCAGGGGACGGACCTGAGTTCTTTGATGGCTCGAAGATTGTCTATGGCGATTATGTATTGCTGCGATCCTGGTTGGCATTGGTTGGTCGCGATCAGATTGTCATTCCGGATGATGTCGAGGCGCTGATCGAAGCGACGTATGGCGATGACCCGATTGTTCCAGACGGCATAGGCCCGCGCTACATGGAGGCCGAAGCAGCCTGGTTAAAAGCCACGCGTATGGATCAGAAGACGTCGGAATCGGTGCTGATTCCAGATCTTGATCGGGAACGACTAGAAAGTCGAACGGATGTTCTGGTACGATTGACGCAAATGAAACAAGATCCAGAAGAAGCACCAGAAGCTCATCAAAGCAGGTTGGCACTAACCAGATTGGGGGACCCAACAGTTTCGCTCGTGATTCTTTCGGAAGCGGAGGTGACTTCGCTTGGGTTTGATCCGGAGGGTGATCTCGAAAATCCATTCACCAACGACCAGGTGCGGACGCTGCTGCATCATTCGGTTTCGGTAAGCAGTTACGACGTGGTACGAGCTGCGATCGCCATGGAGGTGCCTCCAGCCTGGGATCAATCAGCCCATCTGCGTTATCGACGGCTCATTCTGCTGAATGCGGATGGAGAAGCAGTATTGGGGAAGACTGTGATTCGGCTGGATGATCGCTGTGGCGTGATGATTGTTCGCAATAGCGCCAATAGTGGCGCGGGAGGTGAGGAATGAGTGAAGTTCCGGAGTTCAATCTCGTTCGCGATCCCTGGTTACCAGTGACAACACTGGATGGATCGAATGAGGAATGGGGGATACGAGAGTTCTTCCATCGTGCACACGAGGCCCGCGGGCTGAACGAACCATCGCCTCTGGCGTATACCGTGATCCTGCGTTTTCTCCTCGCGATCGCCCATCGCACCATACAAGGTCCAGCAACCGACGATGCCTGGTATGAGCTATGGCAGCAACGGGAGCAGGGATTTGATCCCATGTCGTTCGACGCTTATCTGGATCGCTGGCAGCATCGGTTTAGTCTCTTCGATCCCGTTGCTCCGTTCGGACAGGTCACCGACTTTGCAGTGAGCGACAAAAGGCATCCAGCGGGTCGCTTATTGCCAGAAGTTGCAAGTATCAGTAACACGACACTTTTTGATCATAACCGAGACGATTTGGGGGTCGCTTTGACGCCCGGGGCTGCTGCTAGATCACTTCTGGTAGCCCATCAGTATGGATTTGCGGGAACAGGAGGAACAGGAGGCAACTTCTCGAACTCCCCGATGATTGCTGGCTATGCAGTGAGCTTTGAAGGTGAGACTCTCTATGAAACGATGGTGCTCAACTTGGTTCTGTATGGCATAGGAACTCCTCCAGCACTCGGAATAGACGACGACTGTCCGTTTTGGGAGCTAGATGAGATCAATGTGCCAAATAACGACGAGCGTGCAGCAAAAGGGTTGACCGATCTCTATACCTTTCGAAGTCGACGCATACGACTGCTACCGAATCCCGATGGCCTAGTGTCACAGGTAAATTATGATCGAGGACTAGCACTCGATCGTGTCAGTGAGACTCTACGCGATCCTTTCAAGCGATATCTTGCTCAGAAAAAAGATGGGCCCAGGCTGCCAAGGAACTTCTTTGAGAATAGGGCTTTATGGCGAGATGTTGACGGTATCATCGAGTTCGCAACTGTATCGGGCGCAGACAACGAACCACCCTTGGTTGTGAGCAATCTCCAAGACCGGATTCAAGATGATGATCTGGCCGATCTGGTGCCGAAGGTGATTGCGACTGGTTTGGTCAATAATCAGGCCCGAATCTCCCTTTGGAGGATGGATCGGATGGCGATGCCGTTGACGATTCTTTCAGATGAAGATCGTCGCTACATTCTTAAAGAAGCAATTAGGTACGCAGAGTCCGCATGGGGTGATGCGCTACGTCCAGCCGCGCGCTGGTTCGCCAATATCGGTTTGGCGGGCGATGGCGGCAACGCGGATAGCGGCGATATCGCAGCAATACTCACTCGTATCGCTATCGAGCAACGGTATTGGAGTCGCATTGATCGTGAGTTCCAGCAGTTTGTCACAAACCTGAGCGCGTTGGAGGACTCGACTGAGGCTTTGGCGACCTGGAAAGATCAACTGAGACGGCTCTGTGAATCCTGTTTCCGGGATGCATCGCTCACCATGTACGGTGATCGTTGGTATCAGGCGCAATGCACCGGTTCGAACTATCTCTATTCGCAACTGAAGAAAATTGGGTTGATCGAGCAACGAGAGGAGATCACGGTATGACACGATATGTCTCAGAAGAGGAGTTTCACAAGAAGGCCCAGAGTCTCTTCCTGAACCTTCGCAACTGGTCGGGGGAGGCGCTGAACTCGGCACCGGAAGATTCCGCCAATCGGAGATACCTTCGTACGCTGGTTGACACCGGAAAAATGGCCGCACTGCGCCGTGGTCGTATCGGAGCAGGTACGCCAGTCGCGACCGTAGCCTGGGTGATTGAACCATGCATTCCGGACAACTGGGATGATCGTTCGCCAGAGTATCGGGCCCTGTATCAGGCTGCATTGCTCTATACCACGCATCCACACACCGCCTATATGCCAGACGGGCTTCGTTATGGTCGACCGATTACACATGCGTTTCTCCAGGCTCACGGTGGTGTCCGCGGAAGCGATGACGAGACGAAGGCGAATGATCGCCGTATCAACTTCCTGCTCGATGCACGGCCGGATGAGATTTACAGTCGACTCGCACGAGTGATGATGCCATTGATGAACAAAAGCGAGCAGCCAGTTGACTGGATCCAGCTTGCCCGAGATTTGAGGGATTGGGACGAGACCGTGAAGCTACGTTGGTCCCGCGGTTGGTACGGTGGTCAAAGGTTTATGGCCACAGATAAAGAGGCACCATCAGGGGATGGATTGTCGGTTGCTGAAGCGTAGCTCGATCAACGTTCGAAAGGAATACCAGTCATGATTGTTGAAGTTCACATTCTCCAGAATCTCGCACCCTCCAATATCAATCGCGATGATCAGGGACAGCCAAAGGAAGCGATGTTCGGCGGATATCGCCGCGCACGCGTCTCCAGCCAAAGCTGGAAGCGGGCTGTGCGGGAAGCTTTTGAGAATGCCGATCTGGTGTCGGAAGATCAACGTGCAGTGCGTACCCGGCAGTTGATGTTCAACAAGGATCATGGTCTTGCGGCCAGATTTAAGGCTGCCGGCAAGGATGCGGAGCTTTCTCTCAACGTTGCCAAGGCACTATTGAGTGGGCTCGGGTTTGCACCCGATAGCAAGAGCCCGGAAGATGCGCCTCGCACGCAATACCTTCTCTTCCTCGGACAGCAGGAGATCGACGGCCTGGTGCAGGTTGCGCTGGATAACTGGGACGAGCTTGCTGGTGCAGTGGAAAAAGCCGTTGCTGGTTCGAAGAAGAAGGATCTTAAGGCAACGGTTCCCGAGGATGTGCAGCGGGCGACCCTGGCGGTGCTTGATGGTGGCAGGGCCGTGGATCTCGCCTTGTTCGGTCGTATGCTTGCCGACCTGCCGGACAAGAATGTAGATGGCGCCACCCAGGTAGCTCATGCCATCTCCACACACGCCGTCGATATTGAGTGGGATTTCTTCACCGCAGTCGATGATCTTAACCTTAAGGAAGATACCGGAGCCGGCATGATGGGTATGGTGGATTTCGACTCGTCCACGTTGTATCGCTATACCAATATCGATATGGAACAACTTGCGGAAAACCTTGGGGGTGATAGCGAGCTCGCCGCCAACGCGCTGAAAGCGTATCTGCGAGCGTTCATGTGTTCGATTCCGACCGGAAAACAGAATAGTTTTGCGGCGCAGAATTTGCCCGCCTTCGCATTTGCCGTTGTCCGCGATGCTGGTCGGTGGTCGCTGGCGAATGCGTTTGTGAATCCGGTTGAGAAAGGGAAGGGCGATATTCTGGGAAAATCGATCCTGGAGTTGCTGAAGCACTGGACGGAGATGACCGATATGTATGGTGCTGATGGCATCACCGCACTACATGCTGTCGCTTTGGGTGACTATGCCAAGTCGCTCCATGGAACCCAAATCACATCCGAAACATCAGTCGATGGGTGGATTAGTGCGGTAGTGGCGGCGCAGGAGGCCAGCCATGAGCAACGATAATCCTCACTGCCTGATCATGCAGCTATTCGGACCGATGCAGAGTTGGGGCATCAGTAGCCGGTGGTCCGAACGCGACACCCTGCTTGAGCCATCGAAAAGCGGTGTTATCGGGATTCTGGCAGCGGCACAAGGCCGCAGTCGGGATGAATCAGTCGACGACCTTGCTGCACTCAAGATGGGCGTCCGCGTTGATCTGGAAGGCGTTCCGTGCGTTGATTTCCAGACCGCCGGTGGTGGCGATACCTCGGCTGGTATCGCTAAAGCCGCAGACAAAGTGCCATCACTCAAGGATGAATGGGCACGATTGGAGGGTACAAAGAAGATCGAGCGTCAGGGCTCATCCATCTCCAATCGTTACCATCTGCAAGATGCCGCATTTCTGGTGGCGCTTCAGGGCGATGACGTCGCATTGCTGGAAGAGCTTGATTGTGCATTGCGAAAGCCTGTTTATCCGATCGGGCTCGGTCGACGAGGATATGTGCCCTCCATTCCGGTGGCTATGCCAAGAGATAAGGGCGTGAAGGAAGGATGCATTGATGAGGTTTTCAGGACAGAGACCTGGTTGCCAGAACAGGAACATCTCCGCATCAGCAATTTGTTTGGTCGTCGACAACAGCGGCTACGGACAGTGACTGAGACATCTGGATCGGACGCTCATGCCACCCGTATGGATCAACCGATCGGTGCAGCCTTCGCTACCCGTCAGTTTGGACCGCGTGGGGTGGTGTTTTGCGAAGTCGACACGAGGTATCCAGAGAAGGAGTTAAGCGATGATTGCAACTGAGAAGGGTCAACTCTATCTCTCCCGGCTGCGTCTCAATCCGGTGAGCCGTGAGGTGATGCGTTCCTTGAGCAACAGTCAGTGTATGCATGCGCTGCTTATGCGTGGATTCCCGGTCGGTGATCGGAGTGAGCACAATGTGTTGTTCCGGCTCGATCCGGTGAAGGGGAGCCGTGAGGGGCTCATCGATGTCATTGTGCAGTCGACCGTTGAGCCAGATTGGGCATACCTGCGGCGTGAGGGGATGCTGCTGCATGAGTCCGAGTTCTTCGGAGATGGGCTGGTCAAGAACATCAGCTCGCTCCCGGATCGACTGCAGAACGGGGACGTTTTTCGATTTCGGTTGCGTGCCAATCCCACCAAGCGCATACCGTGGAATGTTTGGGCATCCACGTTTCCGAAGGAAGCTAGCGATAAACTTGCGCGTCGAGAACGGTCCAGCGGGGTGGCCGATCCCGCCAGGATGGATGGTCCCCGCGTACCAGTCACCGATTTGTCGCTCGAAAAGAGGCAGTGGGTGCAAGCTGGTAATGATCTGGACGAGTTTCGACACCCGTTCTCGGCGGAGGATCTTCTCTTCCAATGGCTGGAGAAGCAGGGACAACGCTGCGGGTTCGATATCGCCCGCCCAGGTGTGTCGCCTGATCCGATTACGGGTGATATGCAAACGGGCTGGAAGAGCGGTGATATCCAACTCTCGCATAAGGCCATGGTCTTCGAAGGACTGTTGCGCGTATCGGATGTCGAGGCCTTTCGTGAGGCTCTGGTTCATGGAATCGGTCCTGCCAAAGCGTATGGATTTGGCCTCTTGAGTTTGGCGCCTGCCGGAGGTGCGTGATGGCGAATAACGATCTTCGTTCGCTTCCCAAGGTGCGTGATAGCTGGAGTTATCTCTACGCGGATCGCTGCCGCATCGAAGTGGACGACAAGAGCATCGCCATTCTGGATATGCAGGGGAAGACTCCCGTCCCCTGCTCCAGCCTCTCACTTCTGCTTCTCGGTCCGGGAAGCACCATCACCCACGCGGCTATCCGTGCACTGGCAGATAATGGATGCATGGTGGCCTGGACCGGAGAAGAAGGGGTGCGCATGTACGCCTTTGGCACCGGGGAAACCCGATCTGCCGCCAATCTGCATCGACAGATTCGCCGTTGGGCGGACAAGGATCAGCGTCTGCAGGTAGTGCGGGCGCTCTATGCGCTACGTTTCCCGAAGGATGCGATCACACCACATACCTCACTCAAGCAACTTCGGGGTATGGAAGGCGCGCGTATGCGGCATACCTATGCCGAGATGAGCCGCGCAACCGGGGTTCCGTGGACCGGACGCACTGTGGGCAAGGGCGACTGGGAACGAGCCGATCCTGTGAACCGGGCACTCTCATCTGCGAATGCTGCGTTGTATGGGATTTGCCATGCCGCGATCGTCGCGCTCGGGTACTCTCCGGCGATTGGGTTTATCCATACGGGCAAACAACTCTCGTTTGTCTACGATATCGCTGATCTCTACAAGACCCAGGTGAGCATTCCCGCCGCATTCGCGACTGTCGCTATGAATGCTGCCAATGCTGAAAGCCAGGCACGTATGTTCTGTCGGGATGCTTTTCGGGAACACAAGATTCTGGAACGTATCGTGACAGATATCGATGCGGTCATCGGCTCGCCACAGGATCTCGATCCATTCGCTGAGGATGCCACTTTGCCTGGAGGGTTATGGGATCCAGAGACTGGCGTTGTGGAAGGTGGGGTTAATTACGCCGCTGATGTTGAGTTCCGTGGTTCTGAGGCTATGGAATCATGGATTAGCCTGCCTTCTCCACCCAAGGTCGAGGATGACTGGGATCCAAACGAGGTGGTGTGGTGATTGTCATCATGCTGGAAAGCGTGCCATCGTCGCTTCGCGGAGAATTGACGCGCTGGTTCGTAGAGCCGAAAACCGGTGTATTTGTCGGTAATGTTTCTGCCCTGGTACGAGACCTGGTATGGGAGAAGATTTGCGATAAAGCGCCGAATGGCGGTGCGATCATGCTCCATAACTCCAACACCGAGCAGGGATACGCAGTCAGAACACACGGAGAAACCAGCTCCGAACTCGTGAGCTGGGAAGGTTTAGCGCTTTTTCGTAAGCCACTGAGCCCAAATGACAAGGTGAAAATGGCGAAGGAGGAACGAGCACTGGCGGTGCATGACTTGCCCGTAAGCAGAGACGACTGTAAAGTAGCAGAAGGTTGAAACGGCGCGGAAATCGGTAGTGTGGTCCCCACGCATGTGAGGAT
>JAGQGU010000039.1 GCA_020432165.1 Thermomicrobiales bacterium | reverse complement strand
GTGCCTTCGCCCCAGTCAGTCAGCACGCCCCAGGGAAGGGAGAGCTCGCCTTCGTGCTTCCTGGGCTTGGGGAGCTCGCCCTTCTTGATGGCGGCGTCAATAATGGCGCGTATCTCCTTCTCGATGATTCTCCCGCGGCGTATGTCTTCCTGGAGAGCTTCTTCGCTGGGTCTCCCGTTGAACTCGCTCCGCTCCCGCTCTATGTCTTCAGGGAGTGAGTTTATGTACTCCGCGATAGATGGGTTAAGCCCTTCTTCGCTCCCTTCCACTTCGGAAAGCATCTCCGCGTAGCCATCGAGCGAGACGAGCTCGCTTCGTCGGAGTTGGCGGATGGTGCGAAGCTCGCTCTCTGTAACGGGGTATTTGATGAATCTCCACATCTCTGTAAGGTGGTAGCGAAGCACGGCTTCCAGCGCAGTCTCCCGGAGCAAGTGCTGGAAGCGGAAGCGGTCGCGTTGCATGCCAACGAGCGCAAGCCCTACCCAGTCGTTAAGGTTGCCATTGACTACGCGAAGGAGCTTCAGGCCATCGTTATAGACGCGGGCTTGCTCCTGGGCGATGCCGAGTCGTAAGCGGTTCATCTCGTCGATATTGTGCTCGCGAGCCAGCTTCGCCATCATGCGGCGTACTTCTTTCGGGCCCAGCGCTCCGTACATCTTCTCTATCTTCTTGGTGCTTGTACTAGCCATTAGGCAGCTCTCCGGCGTTGTATGTACGCGGCTCGCTCTGGCTCCAGGACACTCTCCAGAGCTTCGAGACGGGCTTCTATATCGGTTTGCTGGATAACCTTCACAGAGACGTTAGCGAGATAGCCTATTGCGTTGGCTACCTTCACATCGAGACGCCCCGCTCTCACATCGTTGATAGTCAACTCCATAAGCTCCAGCACGTCGCTCATATTGCGAACGGAGAGCGAGCTCTCGGGGAGCGTTGCCACTCGCCCAGCTTCCCCGCCCTTCCGCTGGGCGGCTTTCCGCTTCGATGCCTGGGTAGGGTCATGGGCGAAGCAGTACTTCGAGCCAGAGACGGCATATCCCCGGCACTTCTCCTTATTGGGCTTGATATAGGTGCATTGAGTCGCCATCGCTAGCTCTCACTCCTTCGTAGCCCCAGCACGCGAGCAACGGAAGCCGCTCCTGGGTCTTCTTCTCCTTCGAGACGGGCGAGATAACGGCTCGTCGTATGAAGCGAGCGATGCCCCAGGAAGGAGCCCACGGCTTCGATACTGGCTCCGGTATCTCGTCGGAGCTTCGCGGCGCTATGGCGGAGTACATGGGGAGTAACGTCTTTCAGGCCCGCCCGCTTCGCGTAGCTCTTCAGGTTCTTATAGAAGCCGTGCGAGCTGATAGCGAAGAGTGGAGCGTCTTCCGGAAGAGACTCCAGCGGGGTGCCCTGGGCTTCGAGCCCCCGCTCGATGGCGAGAAGGGCGTCTTCCGGAAGCTCTCGATGGCGGAGCGAGCCGCCCTTCGTGCGAACGTGATAGAAGACAGAGCTCCCCCGTCTCTCCAGGTCTCCAGCTCGAAGAGCCAGGAGCTCCGCTCGCCGGAGCCCAGTCAGCAAGGCGGTAATGATAAGCCCCGCGTCTCTCGCTCCCGACGGGCTATCGGGGATGGCATCGAGAAGGAGACGTATCTCTTCAGGGGAGAGCCCCCGCGGGGTGGGCTCCTGGGCTTTGGGGCGCTTCACATCATCGGCGGGGTTTCGCTCCACAAGCCCCATACGACGGGCGAAGTCATAGAAGCCGCGGAGTGCCGCAAGCCGTACTCCGACAGTGGAAGACGAAGGGAGCTTCCCCGATGGCCCAGGCCCATAGGCGAAGGCGTGCAATTGCGGGGGCGTCGCCTGGGCGGGCTCATCAACTCCAGTAAGGAAGCGCTCGATATAGCGGGCATATTCCCGCGGTGTGCGCTCGCTCCCGGTACGCTGGGCGACTTCCACCAGGTAGGCTCCAGCGACGGCCTTCCATTGTCCGGAGAGAGATGCTATTTGCGGTGGTGAGTACGTGCTTATTTCCATGCTCTAATGGTAACACTAAGATAGGTTAGTGTAAACTCCAGCCTATGCACCGCTACCGCATTGCCTTAGCATGTGCTGGAGCATCGCCCCAGCGAGCGCGGGGGTAAGCGCATAAGCGAAGGGAAGAGAGAGAGATGGAAGAGCGACTCTCTATCGCGGAAGCCGCGGAGCGCCTGGGCGTCTCCCTGGATACGGTACGAAGGCGACGAGTGAAGGGCGAGCTCGCGAGCGAGAAGGAAAAGACTCCCCAGGGCTTCCGCTGGGTGATACTTCTCCCGAAAGAAGAGCCCGACGAGCAAGAAGAAGCCCCAGAGCCAGAGCCCACTCCCGCCCAGGCCATCGAGCTGGAGCTTCTTCGCGAGCGTATTGACGAGCTGAAGGAAGAGAGAGACGCCTGGAGAGAGCAAGCCCGGAGAAGTGGGGAAGCGGAGCGGGAGCTCCGGATATTGCTCCAGCAAGCCCAGAGTCTCGCCCTTCCGGAGAAGACGGGCTCCCAGGATGCCCCAGGAGCGACGATAGGGCCTTCTCCCATATCGGGAGTCATGCAAGAAGAGCACGAAGCCAGGGGGCGACTTGCTCGCTTCCTACGATGGATTAAGGGAGAGTGAGATGCCAGAGTATTCTCCTGGGCGACTATGCCGCTATTGCGGCTTCGCCTATCAGCATCCCTACCATACGCCTGGGGTGGAAGAGCACGTCTTCGAGCCGCTTCCTTCTTATGGCGAAGCCCAGCGAGAGCGACGAGCCCAGGAGCTCCGGGAGCTTATGGAGAAGGCGCTCCGGATAGCCAGGGCATCAACAGCGCCTATGTCGCCATCCAACTATTGGGAAGCTCCGACGGGTGACGGTGCTCCGCCATCTGCCTAGCCCGCTCCCAGGCGACGAGCTGGATAGCCAGCTCTTCCGGGAGTTCTGTATCCGGGTAGAGCTCCCGTACTTCCCCGCGGAGCTCCGCTTCGCGGGAGTTCATATATTTAGGCCCCTTCTCCAGGTACTCATAAGCTAGGCAAACTCCGGCATACCAGGGCTTGACGGGTAGGGCGGCGCTTAGGCGAAGTGCCTTCTCCCAGGGGAGCGGCTCGCTCGATGGCGGTATCTCTTGACGAGAAGAAGGAGCATCCCCTTCCCCAGCGAAGAGCGGCTTCCAGTCGCCCAGCTTCAGCACGCCAGCGCTCCAGGCGGCGGAAGCATCCTTCTCACTCCCATAGGCCCCCGGCTCTAGATAGGCGACAGTCTTTCCCCGGAGTCGTGCTTCGCGAGCAAGCTCCTGGAGCGCGCGGCTTCCGCTGGAGTCGCTATCGAGTGCGAGTATCATCTCGCTCGCCTTCTTCGCCCACTCCCAGCGCCAGCCATCAACTCCGAAAATAGCGACTACGTTAGGGGCTCCCGCGGCCATCAACGCCAGGGCATCGAAGGCTCCTTCGCATATGGTGACGGGCCCACTATCAGCAAGAAGAGCGGGAGCATTGAAGTAGCCCTTCGCTCCAGAGAGATGGTCATGCTTCAGGCTCTTGGGGGCATCTCCGACGGCTCTCCCGTAGAGACTCACTATCTCCCCCGATGGCGACGTATGGGGGAAGACGAGTCGCCCCTTCTCCCAGTCTCTCGATGAGTTAGCCCAGGCTCCAGGAAGCGAGTAGCCCACTCCGACGGCTTGGGCTAGCTGGAGTGGGATATGGCGCTCGCGTAAGTAGTCTTCTCCAGGAGAACCGGGAAGCGCGTCTCGATACGAAGCCATCAACGAAGCGAGCTCGGGCCTTGGGGCGGGCTCTGGCTTGGGCTTATGCACTCGCTTAGGCGGTGGCGCGGTAATGCTAGGGCGGTTGCCTGGGCCCGTCTTCCGACGTTCCCTAGCCTCTTCCATGTAGCCCCAGGCTCCGCATGAGAAGCACTTGAAGTGCCCGTCCGCTTTGATACGGAGCGAGCGTTGCTTATCGGAGCCGTGGAAGGGGCAGAATGCTCGCCTATCTCTCCGGCTATCGCCTATGGGGTTGCACTGGGCGAGCTCCGACTCCGACAGGGTTAGGTTTTCCATCTCCCCATAGCTCCGCGGCTCGCTCATCGTCATGCCTTCGCTTCTTCTCGAAGAGTGCCTATATCAGGGCGGAAGATAAGCTCCACTTTCCCGGTTGCCCCGTTTCGATTCTTGCCTATCGTCAAGTCAACGGCACGGGCTGGAGAGACAGTACTCCGCTCCTTCGCGGGAGTTAGGAAGAGCACGACATCGGCGGAGTACTCCAGGTCTCCCGACTCCTTCAGGCTCGCCAGGTTAGGGGAGCCCTTCTTCCCGTCATAGTCGCCTTCCGCTCTATTCTGGGAAGCCAGAGCGACTACAGGAGAGTGAAGACGCCCGGAGAGCTCTCGGAGCATCGTCGCCATCGTTTCCACGCGCTCCCGTACCGTCGCCATCCCGCGGAGCTCCTGGGAAGCCTTCGCCCAGAGCTGGAGATAATCCACGACGATAAGGCACTGGCTCGCCTTATGGCGGTTCATTGCCCGGAGCGCCATCGCCCTAACCTGGGCGACAGTCAGCGCGGCGGTGCCTTCGATGATGGCGATACGCTCCGCTAACGGTCTCCAGAGACGTGCCCCTTCCCGGAGCTTCGCTATATCCGCGCTTCCGCGTTGCACATCGAGCGGGTTTACTCCGCCATAGGCACATATCGCCTTCGTCGCCAGGTTCCTGGGGCTATTCTCGAAACTCACATAGATAACCGGAGCCGTCGGAGCGGCTACTCCAGCGAGCTGAAGGGCATACGTAGTCTTTCCCACGCCAGGAGCCCCAGCCAGGATAGTAAGCCCTTCCTGGAGCCCGCCTAGCATCATATCCAGCTTGGGGATGCCCGTAGGGAGCCCCATAGTGGGCTTCCCCGTCTCCTTCAGTTGACGAGCTCGCTCTTCCGCTTCGTGGATAACATCGCCCAGGAGCTCCGACGCCCAGGAGAGCCGCCCCGCGGAAGTCTCCCGTATTGCGGCTTGCACTCCAGCGGCTTCTTCTTCGAGCATCGTCGCCAGGCGAGAAGCGGGGGTGCTTTCATCATGCAAGGCTTGGGCGAGCCGCTCCTGGGCATCGGCTAGAAGCCGTCGCTGGAGCAAGTCAGCAAGAAGGCGAGCACTCTCCTGGGGGTTAGAAGCGGGGCTCCACTCGTCGGGGATAGAAGGAGCCGTCTCCGCTTCGATAGCCTTCGAGACGCTCTCCCACGTCTCTGGCTCGATGGCGAAGGCTCCAGCGGGGAGCGTATCGAGAAGCTCCCAGTACAAGGCGGGAGTGCGAGCGACGGCGGCGATGATGGCGTGCTCCGCGGCCTCGTCTACAAACTCATCGGCTAGGCGATAGCTTCTCATCGAGCCGCCCCTTCCATCATCAACTCATG
>JAGQGU010000038.1 GCA_020432165.1 Thermomicrobiales bacterium | reverse complement strand
GTGGTCCGGCCGGGTCGCGATCGGCGCCTGGATTCGGGCGATCACTTGTCGGCCACCCGGACGAATGTCGCGTCGCCGATGTGCACATCCGGGATCGCTATGAAACGAAATCGGACCTTGCGGCGAATATGCCATAAGGGGACCATCAGACAAGCGGGCATGTGGGCATCGTGTGTATCGCGGGTGCATCGCGTGACCGTCCGACGGAAGGATATGGAATGTTCAGGAAGCTCACGGTAGCGCTGATGGCGCTGGCGATGGCTGCCGGTCTGGCTGGCGCGGTCGCCGGTGAGGCATCGGCCTACCCCGACCGCGATTGGCGGCCCGGACAGAACCACGGCTGGAACCAGGCGACCAACCGCGTCGACGTCCTCGTGTGGGGCAAGAAGTACAACAACTGGGACGACGATCGCTGGGGCAACGATCGTTGGGGCAACGGTCGGCGGGGCAACGATCGCTGGGGCAATGGTCCGCGTTGGTCATCGACTCCGCGAGTCTACGTCACCGAAAGCCGTACCGGACGGTATGTTGCCACTGCGCAACTGGTCGACGTCGACCGCAGCGGCAGCAGGATCGCATACAGGTATCAGCTCCGCAACCTGCCGTGGAACACGTACCTGATGGTTCGCGTCACCGGATCGGGTACGTACTCGGGTACCCCCAACCTCTACATCAATCGTCGGAGTGCGGGAACAGTCACTCTGGCGAAGACATTCTCAGAGAGGTAGTCGACTCGATCGAGGCGACCGGCATTCAGCGCCCGTGGGAGTCCGTCAGGACTCCTGCGGGCGCTGTTGCTTGTGGGCAAGTCCGAATGAGGGACAAATACGTGAGTACCTGATTCGGCGAAGCATTCGAGTAGTCGACTACTCATTCCATCCTGCGTAGAAGTACCTACTGTTGATTGTGTCGACCGGATCGGGAGGCGCCCGCTGGTTATCCGCGGCGGGGAAACTCAACACAAGGCGTCGGCGAGCACACCGGTGCGAGCGCGGCGCTCAACCCACGAGAGGGAAATCG
>JAGQGU010000037.1 GCA_020432165.1 Thermomicrobiales bacterium | reverse complement strand
ACTCGTGGTACCACCCTTGGTTCGCGTTCGCCTCGCAGCAAACGCCTTGTCACCTGGCGCCGGGGAGGGTCCCCTTAATCAGGTGCGCTGGATAACGGCAGCAAACCGGCATCGTCTACTCGGGTGGAGGGACCACCCTTTCGGGATACAGCTCAGAGGTCATCTCGGCACGTACTGGTCTGATACCGCTTTACAGCAACTGCGGCTCTCTGAAATCGCCTGGGTATGTGCCTACCCATCCTCGTCAACGCGCACGCGGAGGGGTGCTCCGCGTGACAGATATTGTACATGAGAGATGCGTACATATTGGGAACGCAGCGCCGCATGATCTGTCTGTTGCAGCGCAATGCAGTGGTGGGAGATAACCTCTCCCAATCACTCTCGTATAATCAGGAGAGAAAGACATGTCAGCATGAGGGAGCGTCATGATTCCGCTGGTAGAAGAGCATCTGGATGACATCATCAAACTCTGCGAGAAGACTGAACTGAAAGGCTTGTGGCTTTTTGGCTCGGCTGCTACCGGAAACTGGGATCCGAATGAGTCTGATCTGGATTTCCTCTTTGATATTGGTGACTACGATCAGACGGCAGGCCGCCGTTCAATGATGCTTTCAGCTGGTCTTGAGCGGCTCTTTGGCGAGAACTTTGATTTGGTGTCACGTCCGGCGATTCGACGACCTGAGTTTCGGGTAGCCATTGATAGAACAGCCATACCCATCTATGAACGCTAAAGTTCGCTCACGCCTTGAAGATGCACTCTATGCCGCAGAGCTAATTGACGCATGGGGACAGCAGTACGAGCGTGAGTCCCTCGAGTCGGATCAACTTGTGGAGTCTGCCTTTATTCGTCAGTTTGAAGTTATTGGCGAAGCTTTACGAGTTGTGAGATCCAGAGACGATGATGTCGATACCTATTTCCCACGCATACATGAATGGATCGGCCTACGACATCAGCTTATTCACGAGTATCGTGATGTTGACTTTAGTCTCCTATGGCACTACATCGTAACTGACATTCCTGAACTCATATCCGACCTGAAGGCCATCCTGGCGAGCAGATAATCGCCAGGATGGTTCGCAAGTGCGCTCCGTCAAGTCTCCTCCTCATCCCATAGTGTTCGCATCTCGCTGGAGTTCGCCAGTACCTCGTCCAGCGGTCCGCAGGCATCTACCGCACCAGCCCTTAGAACGACGATTTCATCCGCTTGTTCCAGAACAAAACGCCGGTGCGATACCGCCAATATCGTCAGAACTGGCTGCGATCTCAGACCGCTCCACACTGCCCGCTCCGTATCGACATCGAGTGCGCTGGAGAGATCGTCCACAACCAGCAGCATCGGTCTGGTCACCAGTGCCCGGGTCAGGGCGATACGCTGGGCCTGACCACCGGAAACCCGCAGTCCCCGTGCCCCCACGATTGTATCGAGGCCGTCCGGGAATCGCGCCAGATCATAATCCAGCGCCGCCAGTGTCAATGCCTCGTGTAGGCTCACCTCGTCTACGTCCCGATCCAGCAGGATATTCTCGCGGACCGTGCCATGGAAGAGTTTTGGTACCTGTGGCACATAGCCGATATTGAGATCCTCACTCACGTTATCAAGTGCTGCGCTATCCAGAAGGAACGCGGCCTCGCCCGCTGGATCAAGCTCCAACAGCGATTGCAGTACCCTGGTTTTGCCGGAGCCGATACGACCGGTGATGGCGATCATCTGACCGCGGGGAAGCGCGATCTGCTGCCCGGCTATCGCCATGCTGAGCGCATCTATCTGGGTGTGGATGGGTGCTGGTTGGGCGGGCAACTCCGGGATCGCCCCGGTGAGATAGAGAAGTGTGTGATCCACAATGGTCATGTCTGCGGGTGCCCGCTCGGCAATCGCTTCCATCCGATCAAACGCCACGCGAGCCGCTGCCATCTGTGCCAGATAGCGCCCCAGGTCCACCGCGATGTTGGTGACGGTGCCCAGCCACGCGGTGAAGAGCACGAATTCCGCCACCGAGAGCTTCCCCTCATGAATGCGGGAAGCGGCAAAGAGCATTACCAACCCCGTACCAATGGCAGAGGCGTTCCAGGTGATGCCATCGACGGCCTGGGTGACGATCCGATCTTTGAGTGTGGCTGACCGCCGGTCACCAGCTAATCCGGCGATGTGATGGATAGTCCGATCACTCGCGCCCGCCGCCTGAATTGATAATGAGGCTGCCACCACATCGCCAACGGTCGATGTGAAGCGGCTGGTTGCCTCGCTGCTTGCTCTTCGCAAGGATGCCAGGTGGCCTCCGGCCAGGCGCGCGCCGAGAATGATCGCCAGTGTGGGTATGACGGTCATGAGGGTAAGTGGCGTATCAATCCAGAGCATGACACCGAGCGCGCTGCACGCGATCAGTACCTGAAGCACGATCTCGTTTGTCCAGTCGAGCGCATCCTCGGCCATATAGGCATCGTCGCGGAAGCGGCTGAGCGTATCACCCACCGAGTGAGAAAGCGCCACTGCCCCGGGTGTGGCCAGCAGCATCCGCAGCAGATTTCGTCGTACCACACCACTGCTGACACTGAATCTCATCACGAGCTCAGTGCGACCTGCGATCAACCAGAGGACCGCCTGACCAATACCCAGCCCCGCGAACGCCAGCGCAAATATCGTTGCCCGATCATTGGCTCCCGTTTCGAGATCGGCGATCAATCTGGAGATGAAGACGCCATAGAGCAATGTCGATGCATTGATCATGCCCCAAAGGATCGCATGGAGGACGCAGATGAATGGTGCGTACCGCATGAGCTTCCAGAGATACCAGCTCGTTGGTCGTCGCTTCATACCAGTCCCTCCTCTGCTGTCTGCCCGATCAACTGGCTGAAGCGAGATTGTGGATCGGCCATCAGCGCTGTGCGTGATCCATGTTCCAGTACTCTCCCCTCATCCAGCACGAGGATATCGTCGGCAAATGCCATGGTCTCCAGGCGGTGGGCGACGATGAGTGCTGTCCGATCTTTTGTCACTCTCGCAATCGCCTGATGCAGCTTGCGTTCTGAGACAGGATCGAGACGGGATGATGCCTCATCCAGAATGACGATCTCTGGATCGCCCAGCAACAGTCGTGTACAGGCCAGGAGCTGCGACTCTCCCGCCGAGAGCGTCAATCCGCCCGTTCCCAGCCAGGTGCCCAAGCCTTCCGGAAGTCCACGCCACCAGTCGCCAAGGCCAACCTCGGTCAGCAGGGCAATCAGCCTGTCATCGGGAATATCGCGATCGAACCAGGTCAGATTGTCGCGAAGCGTGGCGTGGATGATGCGCACATCCTGGCTCATCACCCCAATACGTTGGCGAATCTGGTCCAGTGGAACATCCCGAAGATCGGTGTCACCAATGGATACAACCCCGGTATCAGGATCGATCATCCGGCAGACGAGTCTGGCCAGCGTTGTCTTGCCGCTCCCGGTGCGGCCGACGATACCGGTTACCCGGCCAGGTGAGAAGGTGATGTTAATCTCCCGGAGCACCGGGTGTGCCGGATTCCAGGCGAAGCTGACATTGTTCAGCACGATCGGCTGATTGCCAGATGGCATTACCGATGTCCCTTCATCTGGCAGAGCCGATTGCTGGTTCAGAAGTTGAATCACGCGCCGGATACTGGCATCCGCCTGCTGGAAATCCTGCAGCTCATTGCGAATCTGCTCGACCGGTGAGCGCAGCATCAGGGTATACATCAGTACCAGGTAGACACCGCCGATTGTCATGGCGTTGTTCTGTACTTGCACAATCGCGATACCAATCACCACGGCTGTGCCGATACCGAATAACGCGATCGTGCTGGAGACCATCGCGTAACCCATCATGCCAGCGCGCAGCGTGGCCGTGTACCAGATACGGGTGGCCAATGTGTTTTGGTGCAGGACCCACGGTGCGGCCTTCGCCGCCTGGATATCTTCCAGCGCGTCCAGATACTCCCCAAGCTCGCCATACCAGTTGGCACTGGCATCTCGTTCCTGTTGCCAGAGCGGTGTTGCCCGGTGGCGAATCACGGTCAGCACAAGTAGCGTGATCACCACAACCACACCGAGCGCAATCCCGATTCTGATATCGAGTGATGTCAGCATCGCCAGCACGGCCAGAATGAGCAGCGCATTCCCGATAATCACAACCGTGAAGCGGGAAAGGAATCTGGCGAGAAGCGAAACATCGCCATCAACCCGGTCGATGAGCTCACCGACCGTATGCGATGTGTGAAAGGCCGTGTCCAACGTCAGGACATGCCGGATCAGATCAATGCGGACGGCATTGGTGGTATCCCAGCTCAATGATTCCGCAACCCAGGTTTCGATAACGGCAATACCCTGGGATGCGAAAGCAAGGGCGATGGTGATAACGGCCAGCATCACAAGGTGTCGGGTTGTGGCCGTGCCGATGACACCATCAATAAAACGACTTGAGATAAAGGGTGTAGCTATGGAGACGGCAATACCGGTCACGAGCGTGAGCAGTAGCATCAAGACTCGCCACCGATAGGGTCTCAGCGTATTGAGAAGGAATGCCCGTGACGAGGTCGTGGTTGGAGGTGAAGCCAAGGTGAAGATCTCCGACATGAGAAAGCAGCGGAAAATGCCGATAGACCATCCGTCTTCGGCGGGTTAGCGCACGTGCAATCTCGATGTGGAACAATGCTCGTTGTGTGTAGCGCGTCGCTACAGAACCCGGTTTACCTCATCGGTCGACTGACATGCGGTGGGGTGGATTGTTCTCTGCATGGCAGTACCTTTCGTTGCCGGGCGTTGGTGCGTTTCGATAGTATACCGACGGCGTCGAGCGGGGCGCAACCAGGTTCAGCCGCGGCTAGACGGTGGGAACCTGTCGGATTCTGGCGAGGATGTCGTGCAGTAGTTCCACATGTTCCAGCAGGGATGCACGTGTGGCACTATCCAGCGTGTCCAATTCCTTCTGCAGCGATGCCGTGTAGAGGCGCTCGATCCACTCGCTGACATCATTGCCTTTCTGGGTGGGAACGAGATAGTGCACGCGCTTGTCGAGGCTGCTGATGTTGCGGATGACATAGCCACCCTGCTCCAGCTTATCGACCGCGCGAGTGATGGCGCTGTTCTGCACGCCGAAGTATTTGGCGATGTTGGTAGGTGTCTGTTGGGGTTCTGGCAGAATCTGCTTGCGTAGCACCCACAGCACACTGGCCTGCCGAAAGCCGATCTTGCCGAAGGGTGTTTCAAAATCACGGAGATCGTTTGCCCACAATCCCCAGCCGGGCAAGGTATGCACCATGCGTGTCGCGAGCGTTGCTGAATCAGACATATCGTTTAGTCCCAACCCGGAGAGCCGGCTCCATGCCCGAATCTGATCACCGTGCGGTGAGTCTGTTCTGTGTCTGCAAGTGTATCAGGAACGATGATGTGGCCGAGGGTGTCCGTTCAGGTGAAGAGTCTCCGCCCAGCAGGTATCCTTGCACGAGATATTAAGCACCGGCCAGACCGGTACGGATGTGTTGTGCCCCGCAAAATCACAGTGCATCAGGATTCCGCATGACCTACGATTTCATCGCCCGTAATCTTCATCAGCTAGAGTTGCCGCAGCACCCGCTGGCACTGCAATCGCCGGTGCTCTTCCGTAGCACACCGCCGTCGGTCCAGCTTCTTAAGGAAGAAAGCACCGCGCATCCATTCGCTGTGACGGTTGCCGCCGCCTGGAGTTGCTATGGTGCCAAGCCAGCCAAGGCTGAAAATGTGCTTAAGCTGGTCTACGGTGAAGCATCTGCATCACTGAGTGCAGATAAACTGGCCGCGCGGGAAGATCGTCGGGATCGGGCTATCAAGCTCTATGCGGACCTCTTCGCAGCTGGCCATCACACCACCTTCCAGCACAGCACATTCATCTTCGTGCTGGATAATGTCAGTCGTCTTGCTATCTGGAGCTTTTTCCACAGCCATCCTTTCTACAACAGCGAGCAGGTGAGTCAGCGGTATCGTGAGGTCACCGGTGAGACTATGACCGCACCTGATCTCCCGAATCACCTCGCCTCTGTCTACGATCATGCGGTGCAGACATCCTTCGATGCCTATACGCGCATCGGCGAGATCCTTACACCGGATTTCGAGAAGCTTTATGCTCAGGTCTTTCCGGCCCGGGCCAAGGCACAGGGCGATGCTGCCCGCGCACGCGTAGCCAACGATGTGCAGAAGCGCGCGCAGGAGGTGGCGCGCTATGTGCTGCCTCTCGCGACACCCGCACACCTTTATCACACCGTGAATGGCCTCACGCTTCTCCGGTATTACGTACTTGCCAACCAGCCAGATGCGCCGACAGAAGTCCGTTACATCGTCAACCAGATGATCAGTCAGGTGCTGGAGGTCGATCCCTACTTCCTGGGTGGTCCCGGGCATCCGCTCGATCTCACCGCACTGGGGTATGAGCAGACGCTGGAAGCGCAGGCACTGGATGACTGGCGCGCGAATCTGGCCCAGCATCCGGATAGTGCCGAACGCTTCTTCCAGGAGTACGATGCCGCGCTCGGTGGCCTCAACAGCAAGTTGGTGAACCATAACCCGGAGGCGGAACGCATCTTCGCCGATGCTATCCGTACGGTGATGGGTATGGAGGGCAGCGCGCTCTCCGATGAGGATGCAATCGCGCGCGTGCTGGATGGCAGCCAGAATGCCTATCACGGCAACTCGGTCTTCCTCGGCATGCACAGCAAGCTGATGCAAACGATGAACCATGTACCTTTCACCTTCCAGAAACGCATCAGTGGTGCGGAAGATGCCCAGAACCAACGTCACCGCGGCACACCCGGTAGCTCGCCGCTCCTCACGGCGCACTTGCGTCAGCAGCCGGATGTGATCACTCCGTGGGCGATTCGGCAGAATCCCGAGGCACTGCGCGTCTACAACGAGGCGATCGAAACCATGTGGTCCGCCAAGAACACGTTGCTGGCGGCGGATGCGAATCCGGAGACAGCACTCTACCTCCTGCCGAATAGCCATCATGTGCGCTTCTACGAGAGTGGATCGCTGCTCAACTACTACTGGAAGTGGATTAAGCGACTCTGCCTGGACGCCCAGCGCGAAATCAGCGAAACCGCCTGGCAGGAGGTGAAGCAGGTGCGCGAGGTGCATCCTGTCATCGGTCAGTATGTGGATGGCCCGCCCTGTGTGATGCGCAGCCGTACCGGCCGCAAACCAATCTGCCCGGAAGGCGAGCGTTACTGCGGTATTCCCGTCTGGCGCAATTACGAACTGGATGATCTCCCGAACAAGCGGGTGATGTAACCTCGATCCACTTGGTCACGCGGCGAACCGGGAACAGTATTCTGTTCCCGGTTTTGTGTTCATCGCCCTTTCAGATATCTTTCATGAGATTTTAAGACTTCGGTCCGATACTGGTCTCAGGTTGGCAGGCTGGTCCAACCGCTACAGCAGATGTTCACGACGTAGAAGAAGGACCAGCTATGACTATGATCCCCATGGATCGCGTTCGCAGAATCGGACTCACCACGCTTGTTGCCGGATCAATTCTGATTGGCAGCGGTGCGGTTTTTGCCCAGGATTCCGAATCCACATCATCAACTCCAACAACAACCAGTGAAGACACCGGGCAGGATTCGTCCATGCCCAAAGAGCGGTCATCGTCGAGTGAGCGGCAGCATGGTCGATCCTCCGGTATGACCAGTCAGCTTGCCAGTGCCGTGATTTCACCGGCCGATGCGGTGACGACCGCTACAGCAGAGGTCGATGGCTCCCTCGTCGCGTTCGGCACCGGCGATGTCGATGGTGAACCGACCTATGTCGTTCAGATCGACGATCAACTGATTACCATCAGTGCGGTAAGCGGTGATGTTCTCGATACACAGGCGGTTCAGCGAGGCGGACCATCTGGACGTATGAGCAATCGCAATTCGTCTGATCAGTCCGGCGATCAGTCGGAAGCGTCCACAGCCAATGAATCCGAAACCGCTATGGGTACGCCCACGGTAACGGAAAGTGATGCCACCGCGACAACAAGTGAGCCCACCGAGCTGGAAACACTCCTGCTGTCCACAACGGTCAGTCCGGCCGATGCTGTTGCTACCGCGGAGACGGCATCGGGCGAAAGCGCGCAGACACTACAGCTGCGTCGCCATGATGGCACGGTGGTCTATGTGATCCAGGCCGAGAATAGCGAAGTGATTGTTGACGCGACCACTGGCCAGATCCGCGAGACGACCATTCGCACGATCTACATTAGCGACGACGAGTCCACACCCAACGAATCGGAGGTTGGCACACCGGCTGGATGATCTCGTAGTGATGACCGAACCCGCATCCACGGGTTCGGTCTCTTGTTGCCGTGACTATTTCGGAGTGGCGTCCCATTTGAAGAAACGTACAGCGATGATGATACACACCGCGCTCACGCCCAGCAGGATGACGCAATCGAGCCAGATGGCGCTGAGCCCCTTCCCGTAAAGCATCGGTTCGCGCAGGGCATTCACACCGTATTTCAGCGGCATCACGGCCATGATCGGGCGCATCCAGTCTGGCATGCTGCTGATTTTGAAGAAGACACCACTCAGGAACATCATCGGGAAGGTGATCATATTACCCATGGCGGCCGCGGTCTCTACATTGCGGGCAATGGCCGCGATGGCCGCACCGATGCTGAGCATACAGGTGCTGACCAGAATGATGACGGCGATCACCAGCAGCCAGTTGCCGCGCACCTGCGCACCAAAGAGCAGCATGCCCAATCCGATCAGGACGAAGGTGCTCATGAGGCCAACAATCATCGCGCCGAGCACGCGAGCCAGCAGGAACTTCCAGAGCGGGAACGGTGTCACCTTGATTCGGCGCAGAATCCCCTTCTCGCGGAAGGTCACGAATGCGGTGGAAATACCGATGATACCCGTGTTCATCAGGCTCATGGCGATGATACCGGGCATAAACCAATCGATGAAGGTGGTGTTGAGGGCATCGACCGTCACTTCATTGATTGGAGTGCCGAGATCCCCACCGAGCACGCTGGTCAGTACCGTGCGGGTGGTGGAAATGGCGATCAGCGCGGTCGTATCTGCCGGTCGATCGGCGGTGTAGATGGTGATCGCACCATCATCTGTGGTCGGTAACGCAATGACGAGATCGCGATTGTCATCGGCGAGCGCAGCCAACTCGTCGGTTTCCGTGCCCTCGTGAACGCTGAACGCATCGGAACTGCGCAGCGCACCCACAACCTCATTGTGAAGCGGTGAATCGGACTGGATGATACCCACCGAGAAGGTGCTGAAATTATCGTTTCCCCAGATCGCCCCGAAGAGAATGATAAAGAGCGCCGGAAAGGCGAGATTCCAGAACATTGCCTGCCTGTTGCGCAGGCTCATCTTGATATTGGCGATCAGCATCGCGAAGAAGGAGTTCACGCCGTCACCTCCTCTTCTGCGGAGTCGCTATAGCTGCGGCCTGTGAGCGCGAGGAAAACATCCTCCAGATTCGCGCTGGTGCTGGCGAGATCGGTCAGGCGTACGTCGTCACGATCAGCCAGCGCCAGCAGCGCGACGATGGTGGCCTGCACATCGGCGGAGCCAATCGCGATGCTGGTGTTGTTGGTGTCTGCGGTTAATCTGGCGCTCGTAGCCCCTGGTAATGCTGCCAACGCGGACTCGGTCCATGCCGGGTTGCCGCTGGCAGTTGCCTTCACAATCGCATCCTGCGGTAGTGAGCGAATCAATGCTTCCGGAGTGTCGCAAGCGATAATCCGTCCGCCATCCATCACCGCGATGCGATCGCAGAGGAACTCCGCTTCGTCCATATAGTGGGTCGTGAGCACCACGGTTGTCCCGCTGCTGCGCACATCCAGCACGGTCTGCCACAAACTTCGGCGCGCGTGTGGGTCGAGGCCGGTGGTGGGCTCGTCCAGGAAGCTCACGACGGGCGAATTCACCAGCGCCAGCGCGATACTGAGTCGCTGTTGTTGACCACCGCTCATCTGCTCCATACGGGCGTTCGCTTTCTCGCCCAGATCCACACGCGCCAGCAAGTCAGAGGCGCGTTGTTTGGGATCGGCGATGCCATAGAAATGCCCGAAGAGTTCCATGAGTTCGTTCGCGGAGAGATAGGGAAAGAGTGAGGTGCTCTGGAGCTGGACGCCGATGATCTTGCGCACCTCATCGACCTGGGTGACAGCATCGAAACCAGCGACGGTGATAGTGCCGCTATCGGGTGCGCGCAGGCCTTCGATCATCTCTAGCGTGGTTGTTTTACCTGCGCCATTGGGTCCGAGAATACCGAAGATTTCGCCGGGTTGAACATCCAGATCGATGCCATTCACGGCTGTGAAGCTGCCGTAGCGTTTGGTGACACCGCGCAGCTGGATGATAGGGGATGTGGTCATACGTACTCCTTGCGCACGTGAACATTGCCGCAGCAACTATACGCCTGCAAGGAGACAACTGGTAGCCGGCTTCACCGAACCCCACACGTAACCCCGTGATTTGGGGTATTTGTGGGGTATCGACAGGTAGTAGCGCGGCTTGTCCGCCCTCGAATCGTCACTCAAAGCGGAGACAAGCTCCGCTGCTACCGGGATGACAGGTAGCGGGGCAGCTTGTCTGCCCCAAAAAGGGAACCAAGGTTCATCAGCTAATTGAGGAGTCCTTGTGGAATCTTTCGGGATCATCGGCCCATTGAGCTGGATTATTCAGCAAATATTCTCGGTGCCGTGCGAGCCACTTGTCATTGCGCATGATGGTTTCATAGTACCGTTTTTGCCACAGTATTCCGTCATACTGAGGCCAGCCTTGTTCACGCACACCCTGGCTATATCGTCGGGTCGTCAATGACTTGAATGCCTGAATCGGTCTCGACAAATCTAGTCCGCCCGCTTCTTTCCGGCGGAGGTTCATTTCTATGAGGAAGTGAATGTGGTTAGGCATGATGACATAGGTGTCTATACCTACTTCCGGGAACCTATCCGGCAAAGCCAAAAGTTCCTCTTCAACCATCAGTCCCGCTGCGGAGAGATCCATCAGGGAGTCGTGACAGACGCCAAATCTCGATTCCCTGTCCTGAACACAGATCGTAATATGGTAGATCGCGGGTTGGCTGTAGTCCCATAACTCGGCCCGAAGAGGTTTGCGCCGTTTGTTGGTTGCATGGTTGTCGATAAGAGATGAAGAAGATCTCATTGATGACGTGCTCTTCCCATCTGGCTCTGCCATTAAGCGGAGACAAGCTCCGCTGCTACCGAGAACGGATGTCTGATCACGATTGCAACTGGCGCACGATCTCCGGTAGCTGCTCTGGATTCTTCGGGGTGGCTATGAAGACGTGGGTAACGCCAATCTCCTCCAGTTCCGCAAGCTTCCCGCGTACCGTCTGAATATCACCCGCGACAACCAGTTCCTCCATGAGCCCGGCGGGGATAGCGGCTTTGGCTTTCTCGAGATCTCCCTCGCGGCGAAGTTCGCCGAAAGCACCACCATGCGCCAGAATCTCATCGACGTGCATCGCCGACCGTACCTCGCGCATGATCGCCGCAGTATCGTAATTCGAGGACTGCAGCAGGCGCTCCATCCCGGGTAACGAATGAATCATGGCTACGGTGGTCTTCCGCTGCTCATAGAGCGCTTCCGGATCTTCCGTGATCGTTACCTGACAACGCGCATTGAAGGTGAGCGCCTCTGGATCGCGTCCTGCGGCGGCAGCTATCTGCCGGACACGAACGATCTGGTCGCGCATGAAGGAGAACGAGGTGAGATCGTTGAAGATAACGCCATCAGCATGGGTCGCTGCGATCTGCATCGCCTTGGGACCAACCGCGGCGAAGTAAATGGGCACGTGCTCTTGTAGCGGTCGTAGCTCGCGCTCCCAACCGTGGACGTGAAATTCGGTGGAGCCGAAGGGTGACGACGCAAACATGTCCCACTGCCACCACTGCCGGAGCAACTCGATCGCTTCGGGCGTGCGCCGATTCGGATCGCCGACATCCATGCCCAGCGCGTACTCATACCATTCAGTCTGGCCGCGACCTAATCCGAGAAAAGCGCGACCATCGCTGAGCCAATCGAGCGTGCTGATGCTGGCAGCGATTTGAGCAGGTTGCCGATAGTAGGTATTGACCACACCGGTGCCGAGGCGGATGTGATGCGTCTGTCTGGCGATGGCACCGAGTACAGCGAAAGCATCCCACCCATCCGGATCTTCCAGTAGCCAGAGGGAATCGATACCGGCCTCGTCAGCGATGCGGGCCGTATCAATGGTGCGCTGCACAGCCTGCTGCATCGCCGCAGTGTCCCCATCCTGCTGGGCGCGTGTCCAGCCGCCGGGTCCGCCATCGATGCAGAGCTTAAGCATGGTTACTCCATGCCTCCATCGACCCAATCGAGAAAGGAGAGCACTTCTTCCCAACCATCGCCGCGGGCAATGGCGGCTTCGCTCAACATCTCATCGCGCACAAAGCGACTGAGCGTCTCCCGCTGCTCGGCATTGGACATCTCGTAGACGGCCCGGCGGCAGGTGCGATGCAGCTCTTCGAGCTCAGGATTGTCGTAGAGTTCGCGTGCGGACAGGCTGTGGATATGATCCAGATTTGCCCAGATATCTTTCGGGTCCATGGCGGAGGCCTCTACTTTTCGCGGAAGTAAACGATCTGTCCGCCCTGACGCTCATCGCCGAGACGAACCACCAGGCCATCAACGCCAGCGTAATGTGTCCAGTCATCGCCGCGGCTGGTAGCTTCGGCGATATCCGATGAGACCAGCTGTGCGTAGATACCGTGTTTGCTGCAGAACCAAACCTGTTCGGCACCCTCGACCGGACGCATACGATGGCGATCGCGCGGGTGACGCATACCGACTTCGCAAAGAGGATTCGGACCAGATGATGTAGCGGATGACATGATGCTGTGAGACTCCCAAGCAGGTGCTAACGTATTCCATGCGTAGTATACGTGGGATAGGTGCCCCTGTTTCAGGTCGACAGGCGTCGGCGTACTTCGTCGAGTCGGCCGATGGGGGCAACCGCGGTTACCACATCCCCAACCTGAATCAACGCGTCAGCGGTTGGAGTAATCGGTTGTTGATCGCGCAGGATGGCGACAACGATGGCTCCTGGCGGCAGTTTGATTTCCCTCAGCTTCTTCCCCGCCACAGTTGCCTTTTGATCCACCATCGCCTCTACCAGCACGGAGTTACTTGGCATTGCCTGTACCCGTCGGGTGCCTGCTGCCATATGGCGTTGATAGGCGATCATTGCGGATTTGTGAGTAAGCTCTCCAATCGGATTCCCGTTTCTTGTAATGGTTGCAGCGGAGTTATCAGCATCCGTGAGCATCGTTAGTGCCGTATCGAGTGGTGTGGATGCATCAATCGAGATGAGATGACGAGTGGATACTGAGATGGACCCGGCTTGAATGGCGTCTTCAGCGGTGAGCGCGTGGAGTAACGGGAAACTCATACGTAATCGATGGGCGGGAGCATGCGATCGATCCGGGAGCTGGCTGGCATAGATCGTGTTATCACCTACTACTGCCGTTGCGACTGCGACGCAAATCATTGCCGGTGCGAGCAAACTGAGATTTCCAGTCATCTCGGCAACCATGAGCATCATTGCAAAAGGAGCATGAGCGATGGAACCGAAGAGCGCCATCATTCCGATAATCACAAATGGTGCCGGGCTGGAAGGCATATGAGGCAACATATTGTGGCCCAATCTCCAGACAGTGGCACCCAACATCCCTCCGATAACCATGCCTGGTCCGAAGATGCCGCCTGAACCACCGCTGCCGATACTGAGCGATGTCGTTATCATTTTCGCGAGGGGCAACAGGATGATGGTCCATAGCGGAATCGTTAAGACTTCTGGTCCCATCGCCATTTGTACCCATCCATACCCTGTGGAGATGGTCCCATGCATGGCGATACCTATGAGACCAACTGCGAATCCGCCTATGGCGGGCTTAAGGTAGAGCGGAATGTGCCACCGGTGGAAGATGCGCTGGGTTCCATAGAAAATGCGGCAGTAAAGAATACCGCCGATACCAGCAAGCAACCCGAGCCCGAGGTACCAGAGTAAAGCCACGGGATCGGTGAAGCCAATGCCCGGCTGGGCGCCAAATATCGGTGTCCAGCCTTCGATCATCCCAAATACCGAATACCCCACGATACTGGAGATGAGCGCCGGGATTAGCACGGCTACCTCCATATCGTGCATGTAGAGGATTTCACTGGCCATGAGGGCACCACCCATGGGTGCCCGGAAAATTGCGCCGATACCTGCACCCATACCTGCAGAAACGGCTATGCGACGATCATCTGGCGATAGCTTGAACATTGTTGCCAGGACCGATGCGAACCCGGAACTGATTTGTGCAGCAGGGCCCTCCCTGCCACCAGAGCCGCCGCTGCCGATCGTAATGGCGCTGGCCAGGAGCTTGACGGGTGGAACCTTGGGGTTCACGGTAGCATTGCGAAAATGAATGCTCTCAATAGCTGCGTCGGTACCATGCCCTTCTGCTTCGGGAGCCCAGCGGAAGACGATGATTCCGCTCAGAAGTCCGCCGAGCGCCGTGATGATCGGAAGCAGCCAGGGTCGTTCCATCACCGTCTCGATTGGCGATCCTTCGCCCAATGGCAAGGGAGGAATGTAGCCGACGCCTCTGCCCAGGAAAAGATGCGTGGCAAAGTGAATAGCATTGCTGAAAAGAACAGCGCCTAGCCCCGCCACGATACCGATGATGGTGCTAATGCCCAGCCACTTCAGCAGGTATGGTGTACCCTCGTAACCTGATTCCAGCTCTGCGGTACGCGTCATAAACCGGAATCGGCTCTGCAATGTTGAGAGCGCAAGGCGAGATACTTTGGCCAACATGGATACTCCTGAAGGATTTCAGAGATTTCGTAGATTGGCGTCGAATCGGAGACGGCGTCGCGTTCCATAGTACATCGCGATCGATTGAGCGTGACGATCTCGCTGACTAGACGGGGATAATCAACGGTTTCTTTGCATCCACAATGATGCTTACCATACCGAGCTGCGCTGGAGAGTTCCGCGTATCGAAGCGCCAGGAGCGGCCGATGCGACCGTCATCGGGATTCCAGTAGCTGTAGTGGAAGCAGCCATCATCGTCGCAGTATTCCAGCAGCGCGACCTCAAAGCCTGCATCCGCGAAGACCGAGACGAACGTGCGATAGTCGTAAACGATCTTGTGCGACGCGGCGGGGTGATCCGCCGGACCCGGTCCACCGAGTTGCACCATCTGTTGATACGCCTCGTTGCGGAAGTTGGCATCGGGCACGGCACAGCGAAGGTACCCTCCCGGTCTTAGGTAGTCGAAGCAATTGCGGGCAGCCACCCGTCCCTCGGACTCGGTCATATGCTCCCATACGTGTTCTGCCAGGAAGGCATCAACGTTTTTCTCCGGGAACATACGATCAAAGTCGTTCGGATCAAGCAGATTCAGCTCGCTTTCCTGGGTTGATATCCAGCCATTCTGGGTTGTTGCGCCGGCACCGAGAATTACTTTCATCACCATATCGATCCAATCCAGGGTTACGTGGCCACAAGGGTGAGGAACTGGGCAACAGCGTTATGCGCGCGTTGCTGATATGTCGCGGAATCCTCAGCGCGGTTCCAGAACAATGCCCGGATTTGAGAATCTCGCATGATCAATCCGAACAATGTGCGAAAGGCGTCATCACCAGACTCGATACGGATCAAGCCGGATGCAGCCTGTCGTTCAAGGTACTCTGCCACCATCGGTCCGACAATGAAACGGCCACTCTTCAGCACGGTTTCAGCGATCTCCGGCGATTGCATGGCGGCCCGATTCACTGCCAACGACCATTCGCCCAGCAGCGTATGTAAAAGCCCTACACCGAGATTCTCGAGCACCGTTTCTATACGTTGTGAATCATCGCCGAGCGCTTCCCTGAGCTGGTCGTTGATGATCTCCGCTTCGCGCAAGCATAGAGCTTCAATCAGGCCGGTCTTGGTGCCAAACCAGTTGTAGAGTGTTTCTTTGGATGCTCCGGCCTCCTGGGCAATGCGCAGCATTGTCGTTTGCTCGACACCCAACCTCACCATCATCGCTTTGGCGATATCCAGAATCTCATCACGACGCTTGTCTCGTTTTTTCATCTGCGTGGTTCTCATTGGTGCCTTGTCAAAACCGTACCCATGGGTACTATTATAGCATCCGTACTCATTGGTACGGATATCGTAGAGAAGGAGAAGATATGAGAGCAAGCCGTATTTCATGGGCACTCAACCTGCTCGTGTGGATATCGCTGGGACTTATCGGATTGATGGCGGGTTTTTTCTACGCCTACTCGGTTTCGGTCATGGTGGGGTTGAGAGAGACCAGCGACGTCACATTTATCGAGACGATGCAGTGGATAAATGCCACGGTGCGCAACGTGTGGTTTGGATCAGCATTCTTTGGTGCTCTGGTGGTGAGTGGTGTCACGACCGTTGTTGCCTGGGTCTCCGGTGCGCGCAAGACGGGAATGTGGATGGTGATGGCATTCGTTTTCTACGCTGCGGCTTTCGGGATCACGTTCGGGTTCAGCGTGCCACTGAACAACGAACTACGTGATGCCGGCGAGATCGCCGCAATGACGAATCCCGCCGCTATCCGTGCGGAATATGAGGATCCCTGGGTGCGATGGAATAATCTGCGCACCATTGCAAACACGGTGGCGTTGCTGGCAATGGGCGGCGCCATGCGGGAGTTGGGTCGGCTGGATCGATCCTGGAGAGCGGAGGAAACATGATCGTACTTTTGGTGGCGCTTGTCATTACCTCAGGATTGTTGGCTGGATTCTTCTTTGCCTGGTGGTGTTCGTGCATGGTCGGTCTGCGCAACGTGCGTGATGTCACATTCGTCGAGACCATGCTGCGGATCAACGCCGTTCTCCCGAACCGTCGCTTTATCGTTCCCTTCTTTGCCCCGGTTTTACTGGCTCCCATTGTTGCCTGGATGTTGCTTGGGAGCGATCAGCGCCCGGCGGGTATCTGGGCAGGAGTTGCGGCTATTTTCTCGGCGTTCACGTTTGTCATCACCGCGGGTCGGAATGTGCCGCTGAACGAGTCGTTGGCAAAGGCAAGCATCAATGAGGCATCCGCCACCAGGCGGGCATTCGAAGTGCCATGGGTCCGCTGGAACAGTTTGCGCACGCTGACGTCGGTTGTGGCATTTGTCGCGAGTGTGCTTGCTCTGGCGAGTCGTAGCTAGGCCCGTGTCCCGCATATCACGTGGAATTGGGGCGTGCTGGCGATAATCGCCACATCAGCGAACACTTCGCGCATGGCTTTGTCGTAGTTGAGGAAGGCGTTCGCTACGACCACCAACGCACCGCCGGGGCGAAGGTGCCCGGGTGCCTCCACAATCAGTCGATTGGCGACGGTAAGATCGACGCTCTTGCCGCGGTGAAAGGGCGGATTGCTGAGGATCAAGTCGAAGTGGCGGTGGCCTATGTGGGTAAAGACATCGCTTGCCATCACCTCTGCCGCGATCCCGAGTCGTTCGACATTACGTTGCGAGGCTTCCACCGCCAGCAAGTTGGCATCGGTCATGGTGATGCTGCCAGCACCCACTTTCGCGGCGGTGAGGCCGATCACACCCACACCACAGCCGATATCGAGCACATCAGCACCTGCCGGTATGTGCATATGCTCCAGCAATAAGCTGGTACCGATATCGAGCCTGGCCCCGGCAAAGACCCCGGCCTGTGTCTGGAGTGCCAGCGATCCCGCCGGTGTTTCGACGGTAAAGTCTTGCCAGGTTCCGGGTGCGATACCGGCCTGATTCGCCCACTCCGGCTGCAGCATTGTTCCCTTGCGGAAAATACCGAGGCGATGCTTTGCCTGATACCCAGCCCAGAGCGGTGGGCCGAAGAGCGCTTCTGCATCCTTAATCGCGCTCTTGCCACCTTCGGCATTGGCTCCGCAGACGATGAGCTTACCGTCGGGCAGCAGTGCACCTGCGGCAATCAGCAGAAAGCGCCGCAACAGATCGCGATCCGGCGGAGCAGGAACCAGTACAGTCGCGAACGACTCGGATTTTGGTTGGGGGATAATGGTGCCTTTGGCCGCATCGCGTTCGCGGATATCAACTGGCAGAAATGTCGCATTAGTGAGTTCGTGCGGGAGCGCAGCCTCACCGCCGCCGACGAGCACCGGCGATTCAGCGTAGCGTTCCGCCAGATCCAGCAGCAGTTCGGTCGCAATGGTTGGCACGGGCACTCTCCTCTCTCGCAAGGAGTGTACCTGTGTCCAACACGTTTGTCCGTCCGTTCTTACTCGAACATCGCCTGAGCCAGATATCCGCCCTCTTGCGGAGCGGGAGGCACGAAGAAGATAGCGGAGCCGATGTGGGCGATGTACTCATTGAGTAGGTCAGAAGCACCAAGCTTGCGCTGCAACATCTCGAAGTTCGCCGGATCATTCTGATAACTGATAAAGAGCAAACCAGCGTCCAGGAATCCATATTGGTTGATGCCGTCGGTATAGTTGTAGCCGCGGCGCAGTATCTTCACACCTTCGTTGTGCTCGAACGATGCCAACCGGATATGTGACGCTGGATCAATCACGGCTTGACCACTCTCGTCGGTCTGATCGAATTCGGGCGTATCGAACTCCTCGGCACCAGTTAGCGGCGCTCCGCTGACTTTATGTCGACCGAAGATACGATTCTGATCGCTCACCGGATCGACATCCCAGTTCTCGATATTCATTTGAATCTTGCGCACAACCTGGTAGGTACCCTTGTGCTGCCATTCTGGTCCGGAGTTCAGCCACACAAACTGGTCGAAATCCTCTGGCTCGGTGATGTTACGGGTGCCGTCCTTGTATCCCATCAGGTTGCGGGGTGTAACTTGCCCCTTCCCTGCCGAGGCTCGGCCGAAACCGAGCACGGTCCATCTCGTGATGGCTGCACCGGTGATTTTGGCAATGCGGGCGAGATTACGCACGGCGTGATACGCAACTTGCGGATCATCGGCACATGCCTGGATGGATAGATCGCCACCGGAGATGTCCGCCACCATGCGATCGCTGGGCAGGCTCACCAGTTCCCGTAGCAGCGGCGGGCATTGCTCGGCGAGACCGAATGTATCCGAAAAGACATTCGGTCCCAGGCCAACGGTCACTGTGAGCGATGCCGGGGCGAGATCGAGCGCTTCCCCGGTATCACTGCCTACAGCGGTCTCTCGTGTCGGCTCGATCTGACCGATGGCTTCGCCAACTGTCAGTTGTGCGATCGCCGCCGACCAGCGGGCCAATAACACCTGCAGATTGCTGCGCAGTGTGGTGGTGAGATCGAAGGTCATATAGACGCAGTGCCGCTGCATTGGTGTGCTGATGCCGGCTTGCTCACCCGTCCCGTAGAAGGGGATGCTCTGCGTCAGATCAATGGCATCCTCTTCACCTTCGAGATTGGCGACTGCCGGAGCAGCCGCTGCGGCTCTCCAGTCAAATGCCATGCTGCCGGCCGAGGCTGCTCCCAGGAGCAGTCCCCGACGCGACATTTCTCGCCCTGGTGCGTTTTGGCTACCGGAGCCGTTCTTGCTCATACAGCGGTGGCGACTTTCTCCGCAATGCGGGCGAGTGGTTCCTGCAGCAGCTGTACGGCCTTGCTCAGGGTTGGCCCCTCGCTATCTCGCACCTCTGGGGTGTAGAGGATATAACCACCCGGAATGCTGTCGTCACGATACGTTTTCAAGAGTGCCAGTACGTTTTCGAACTCGGTGTTCACCTGGTCGGTGAGCGCCTGATCGATCATCTCCATGCCGGGTTCAAGGAAGGCGAACGCCTGCTGCGCACCTTCGACATTGGCGGCGAAATCGATGAGATCATAGTGGCTGTAGGCTTCCTCTTCACCGGTGATCTTGTTGGCCTGAACCTCTTCAAGCAGGGCCGCAGCCCCGTTTGCGAGATCTTCCGGCGCAAACTCGATATCCGCCACCACGGTTTGCAGCAACTGCACATTCACCAGCAGTTCGGCGGAGAGAGCCTTGGTATCATCGGTAATCTCGCCACCCTCGAAGAGATCGCGTTCGATGGCGTGGAAACCGTGCCAGCCAGCATCCGGATCGAGATTGGATTCGCGCATATCGATGAGATAGTCCAGATTGCCAAGGTTATCCGTGGCATCGAAGCCTTCCATGACGAAGCCTTCGACACTGGATTCAGCACGTTCGTAGAAGGGGCGGGCCAGCGGGTACTGAATTTTGGCTGCCTCGAGATCGCCAGCAACGATGTTGTCGTTGAGTGTGGACACGGCGGTGACCATGGCATCGATCACGCCCACCACATAGTTCTTGTAGCCAACGGTGCCCTCTTCCAGAACGGCGGTGACGCCACCTTCTGCCTTCGGTGCGGCCTCGCCAGTAACCACGAAGTCTTGCATTTCATCGCTGGCACCCGGGCAGTAGATCTGATAGGTGCCGCCGCCAAGTGTCAGGGTGAAGCTGACTGCCGGCAGACCCGGAGCCAGGTTCTCCTTCTCGCCAAGGATGCGATTATTGCTGATCAACTCTACCTCGGTCAGGGAGGTAGCGCTGACATTCGTCACCGTGAAGGTGATCGGACCCGCAGGCACAGAGTTGGTGTCCAGTGAGCAGGTACCACCGTTATCGGAAGTCAAGGTGATCGCTACCTGTGCAGCAGTGGTACCGCTTTCGGCAGTAGCATCGGCCTGCATGGCACCGGCCCGTAGTGGTACCTGAGCAAGTGCTGCCGCCACGGCGAGCTTCGCGCCCATCTGTCCGTAATATCGTCGGCTGGCTTTGGACTGTAGCATGTGGTTCTCTCCTTGTGTGACTACACGTAAACGACTCGTTTCCCGGGATACGAAGAATGTGCCCTCTAGGCTCCGTCAGCGACTCAGACGGAGAGTGCATTAGGTTCGACCGGCGGAGCATGCGTATCGGGCTGACCCTTGCGTTCGCGGCGCAGGTGCGCCAGGGAACTGGCACCAGAGACGATGAATCCGATCGCAATAACAGAAAGAAGGATGGGGAGGTCGCGTGCCCAGAGCTTATGCTCGGCCTCGCTCAGGTCCAGATCGTTGATGGCTTTCGCCTGAGAATCACGATCCTCCTGCGCAACAGCCCAACCACTGGTGCCATCGCGAGAGGTATTGATTGTTCTGGGATAATCCAGACCGCCGTCGGAGATCTCGATGATAGATTTGGAGACATCCGTCGCGTCCAGAAGCACACCATGGTAGATCCAGACCGTGGTGGAATGGACGGTAGACTGTGTCATGGTGAACGGCCCCGGATTGCGGTTTGCGTTCACTCCGACAGGTAAGCGACCACCATTGAGTTCGATGAGCTCGTTCAACGTGATCGATTGTGTCTCACCCTCCGTGGTGCGGGAGATGACCCATTCCTCGGCTTCCAGACCGTTATGGATATCCACCGTTGCACCGGGTTGATCGAGACGGATGATCTCTGGTTCCTGGCCATTTTCTGTGATTTGCAGGGACATACCACTTGCGTCGGAGACAAGCTGGGCCGTACCGATCGAGGTGACCTGATCGTCGTTTGCCACGAGATCGAGCTTATTAGCCGCATTGATGGTCGGCGAGGGATAGCCAATGTAGAGACCGAGTGCCACTGCCAGCAGCACGCCAGCCAGGCTGAATTTGAATCGTGGTACAGCGGCACCTTGCGGTCGCCACTTTGCTGGCCAGTAGACATAGAGCGAAACCGGAATCAGATAGGCGAACCAGGCGATGACTTCGATCAGACGCGGATCGGCGGGAATACCAAGCACACCCGTGATCAGCGCTGATTGCACGGTACCGGGCTGAACCAGCCAGGAGAGATCGAACGTCTTCTGCTGGCCAGCATTGATCCAGCCCGCCTCGTGCGCGGTTCTGACCACTGAAAGCGCGAGGCCGGCGGCCACGACGATGAGGAAGGCGCCGGTGTAGCGGAAGAATTTACCCAGATTGATCTTGATACCGCCGACATAAATGCCGAATCCGATAATGGCTGAAGTGGCGATTCCCAGCAGCGCACCCATGGCGGCCAGCTTGGTTGATTGCGCGACCGAGAAGGTAGCGAGCAGGAAGACGCTGGTTTCGAATCCTTCCTTAAGGACAGCCAGAAAGGCCATGATCGCGAGTGAGCGAGCGCTCCCCTGGCCAAGTGCATGCGCGGCTTCGTGTTCCAGTGCTGCCTTCATGCCGCGAGCGTGATCGTTCATCCACACGATCATGCCGGTAACGAAGACAACCGCCACCGCGCCGATGATCGTTTCCAGTGCTTCCTGTTTTGATTGAGAGAGTTCGCGTTCGATCAGCTTGAGGGTGACACCGACCGCGACCGAGAGCATGATGGCCAGCGCTACACCGGTCCACATCGGTACCAGGCTTTTGCCCGCTTTGCGCAGAAAGGCCGCGATGATACCAATGATCAACGCAGCCTCGAGACCCTCGCGCAGTCCGATGATGAAAGTAGCTAACATGCGTCATCACCAAAGACTGTTCGTTGCATAGGATCGCGTCGCCTTCCATACACATAGCCGGAAAGAAAAATATCCAACCAACGGGGTAGGATATCACATTTCGTGCCCAGTGTAGCATGCACCTCATATCGTCAACAGTGTGAATAGTGCAGGCGATCACAATTAATTCCTCCCCTTTGCAACGCAAAAGGGAGGAATAGCGATAGCAATATTGCGGACCGTGATTCTAGATCACGAATGTACCGTCCTTTTGGAAGAGTTCCCCATCGACGGTGATCTCTCCACCCTCGCGGAGATCACAGATCATATCCCAGTGAATGGCGCTGACATTGTGGCTGCCGGTTTCCGGATAGCCGCGTCCGAGTGCCATGTGAACGGTGCCACCGATCTTTTCGTCGAAGAGGATATTGCCGATGAAAGTCTGGATTCCGAAGTTGGTGCCGAAGGCGAATTCACCGAGGTAGCGGGCGCCCGCATCCGTATCCAGCGTTGTGATCAGATATTCCTCGTTCTTCGAGGCGGTGGCGTCCACGACCTTGCCGTCCTCGAACTTCAGGCGGATATCTTCGATTCTGCGGCCACCCGTTACCACCGGGAAGCTGAAGCGAATATGACCATTGGCGGAGGTTTCGACCGGGCCGGTGAAAATCTCCCCGCTGGGGAAGTTGCGGCGACCATCGCTGTTCACCCAGGTACGGCCAGCGACATTCACCGTCAGATCGGTGTCCGGGCTGGTGAGGCGAATCTCGCTCTTGCCGTCCAGCCAGTCGATCAGGCGCTGCTGATCATCGTGGAGTTCCTGCCAGGCCGCCACAGGATCGTCCTGATCCAGCTTCATCGCTTTCATACAGAAGTCGGTGAAGGCGGCCGTATCCATATCTGCATCCTGCGCATAGGCATCGGTGGGATAGAGTGTGAGTGTCCAGTCCAGTTCGCCATCGGCCGCGCGTTGCATATAGGTTGCACTCAGCTCATTGCGCGCGGAGGTATAGAGGCGCTGCCGGGTTGGATCGACCTCGTTCATACGACGGGTATTGGTTTCGGCGCGGATGTTGATCATGACATCCGCCTCTGTGCGGGCATAGGTCTCGAATGGCGAAAGCCATTGAAGTTGCTCATCCGAACCATGCGTGAGGAGGTAGGGTGCCACGCCTTCCACCTGCGGCCAGATGATGGGATGCGCACCTGCCGCAATCACCTCTTTGGCGCAGGCAACCAGCAAATCCTCGGCGGCGGTCTGTCCCATAATGACCACATTCTGCCCAGGCCGAACCTCGACCGAATAGCCAACCAATGCTTTTGCCCATTTCTCGATGAGTGGATTCTTCATGTGCGTTGTCTCCGCGTAGTGTGAATATCAATCTGCAGGCATTGTAGAGCGGATATCGTCTACAGTCTGTGCCATGCCGGCAAACAGTGCGTACGAACGTCACATTCAACTTTGGATGTGATTTTCTTGTCGAAAGAGATGCTTTGCGGATAACGGAACGTACGATGTGAACGTTCAGTCTGAGGGTTTCTTAGGAGCAATACCAGTACTTTCGTGTTCCGAAATAGGCCGACCGTATACCTTTTCACCGCGTGACTGCGAGGGTTACAGTAGCAGTGGGTTGATCGGAGTATCCGATCAGCCGGATCGATCACCCGTGCCCCCGCACCTCGATCCGGCAATGGGTACATGTGAGGGAGATATCGGGATGCTGACGCTTCGGGAAGCGCGGCAACGGCGACATATGTCGCAACAAACGTTGGCTGACCGTGCCGGTGTGGCACGAGTAACCGTTTCACAAATCGAACTTGGCAAAAGCGAACCCCGCCCGCACATTGCCAGAAGACTCGCCGAAGCACTGAATATGGTGCCTGGGGAGATTCAGGAGTTTAGTGGCGCTGCGCGAAGCATGCGTTTGCCCACTCCATCTATTCTGGCGGCATCCGATGCGGAACTGACGGATAACTAATCGGTCACTCGCGCAAGCCGCACAACAATTTGCCCGCTACTACCGCCGCCGGAACCCGCATTCCGGCGGCGGTTTCGTTGTGCGGATGACAGCCGGGGCTTAGCTTTCCTCTTCCTCATACTGCGCGTTATGCAACTGCCGGTAGATACCATCCTGTGCCAGCAGTTCTTTGTGACTCCCCTGCTCCGCAATGCCATCCTCGGTGACGACCACGATGCGATCGGCATGACGGATGGTGGCGAGGCGGTGCGCGATCACCAATGTGGTACGGCCAACAGCAAGATCGTTGAGGCTGCGCTGGATCGCCTGCTCGGTGGCAGTATCGAGAGCTGATGTTGCCTCGTCCAGAATCAGAATCGGTGGATTCTTGAGGAACATACGCGCGATGCTGAGGCGCTGCTTCTGTCCACCACTCATCTTCACGCCGCGTTCGCCGATGATGGTATCCAGTCCATCCGGCAGATCCGCAATGACGGCATCCAGCTTGGCGCGGCGGGCAGCATCCATAATGTCGCCCTCATCAGCACCCAGGTTGCCGTAGGAGATATTCTCGCGAATGCTGCCGTGGAAGAGGAAGACATCCTGCTGCACGATACCGATTTCCCGACGCAGGCTGGCGACGGTCATATCCCGAATATCGGTGCCATCAATAGTGATGCGACCGCCGGTGACATCGTAGAAGCGTGGCAGGAGTGCCGAAATCGTCGTCTTGCCCGCACCGGATGGTCCGACGAAGGCGACCGTCTCGCCGGCATGAATCTCCAGATTGACCTGGTTCAATACGGTGCGCTGCGGGGTATACCCAAAGGAAACATCTTCGAAGCGAATATCGCCGCGGAGTTGACCAGCATCGATCGCGCCAGGCTTGTCCTGGATATCGGGTGTCTCGTCGATCAGCTCCACATAGCGGCGGAAGCCGGCGAGACCCTTCGGATAGATCTCCAACACCGCATTCAACTTCTCGATCGGCCGGAAGAAGACATTGACCAATAGCAGGAACGCGACGAACTCGCCATTCGTGATCTGGTTCTCGATGACGTAGTAGGTGCCGGCCACCATCACGATCAACTGCGTGAGGCGCATGCCGATATAGTTCAGGCTCATGCTCGCCGCCATCAGCTTGTAGGCTTCCAGCTTGGTGGCACGATAGTTCTTGTTGTCGACGGCGAAGAGGGCGCGCTCGTGGTCTTCGTTCGCAAACGCCTGTACAACACGGATACCGCTGACATTGTTTTCGATACGGGCATTGAAGTCGCCGACACGACCGAACATATCCCGCCAGGTGCGAGTCATGCGGCTGCCGTAATGCGATGTGAGCACCATCACCATCGGTACAACAATGGCGGTGATCCACGCCAGCGGCGGATGAATGGAGAACATCAGCCAGAAGGCACCGATCAGCGTCATGATCGCGATGAAGAGATCTTCCGGTCCGTGGTGGGCAACTTCCCCAATATCCTCGAGATCGCGGGTGACACGTCCGATCAGATGACCGGTTTTGTTGTTATCAAAGAAGCGGAAGGCGAGGCGCTGGAGATGATCGAAGGCACGACGGCGCATCTCGGATTCGATATTGATACCGAGCATATGGCCCCAGTAGTTCACCACGACCATGAAGCCCGTATTGATGAAGTAGATGATGGCCAGCGCAATCGACGCGGCGATGATGCGTCCCCAGTCACCGCCGGGAAGCAACGTGTCGATGAAGCGCTGCACCGCGATCGGGAAGGCAAGCTCCAGCAATCCGCTGAGAATGGCACAGCCGAAGTCGATAGCAAAGAGCTTTTTGTATGGTGCGTAGTAGGTGGCGAATCTTTTCAGCAGCGTCGAGGCGCTGTAATCCTGTTCGGTGACGGCAGCAGACAAGAGGCGAAATCTCCCCGGGGAATGTTGACCAAGTGAAGGTGACGGAGCAGCGGTTGGGTCGATTTCCTGCTGACCCCCACTGCAATGTCCGTGCAGCACTATACAATAGCGCCATGAGTACCACGAACGATGATGTACCACAGCCAGATAAAAGGCAAGCGGATGACTCGGATTTAGGTCCCGAACCCGATTGGTTGCTGGATGACGGGAGCGAACCTGAGGAGGCATCGACCCAACCGCAGACAGCGCTTATTCCCATCCCCCATGTCGAGGCGGAACCGTTGCCGCTGCCACCAACCCAGAAGAAGGAGCATCCCTGGCTATGGGGGTTGGTGCCATTGGTATTGGTCGGAGTTGTCGGGCTGGTGGCGTGGTTCTCCACCATGCAACATCTGAACAATACGTCGGTGTGGAATGAGTTACGCCAGGAGAGCATTGCTCTCTTGCCCGCGCGCTGGACGATGCTGATGTGGTGGATCATTCTGTCACTGCTACTGATCTATCTGATCTGGAGCATGACACCCGCGGGGCGTGCTGCCACCCACATAAGGCGCACGGGACCCGCTCTGGTTGCAGCCCTTGTTTCCTCGGTCATCTGGGTAGTGAGTCAAATCTGGCACTGGCATGAAGTGGGCCTGGCGAGTATCGCCATTACCACAGTGCTCGTGACGGCTTGCTATCTGACGGCGCTTTTGGAGAAGAGTGTTGCTGGCTGGAAGCGCATCCTGGCGGTCAGTTCGCTGGGTGCTGCCTCCGCGTACTCGCTTATGCTCTGGGTGATCACGTGGGAACAGCACTGGCAGCAGCCATTGGGCATGCGCGGCACTACAGTAGTAGTTGTGCTCATTCTGGTCTTTGTGGCGGCGTTGATGAGCCTGGTCTTGAAAGATCCAGTCTTCTCAATCGTTCTGGCTCTCTGGTTTCTTGGAGTGGCGCAGCAGCAGTGGGGAACTGACAAGGCGATCAGCCTTACGGCCATCGTTGCGCTGATCTTTACGGTGATCATTGTCGGCTTGAGTGTGTTGTTGACCATCGAACAGCCTCGGCCAATGCCAGAATCAACGACAGCCCGACGCGGACGCACCAGCTTCTTCCGTAAATCGCCGAATTCCGCGGAATAGTCACTACCCGAATGGTCAGACCTCCGGCATAATGCCTTGCACGACCATCCCTATCGACTGATGGTTGACGCCAGGGGACATACCGACATGCCATCCGATCCATCCGGCGAGACGAATTTGCCTGAGAGCAACGCAGTGCCGGACGAGTCCACCCCGAAAAAGAGGCGTTTCAAGAGCGCGCCCAGCGTGACTGGTGGTCGGAGCAGATTGCCGAACCTTGCTCATTTTGGCCAGATGCAATGGCCCTCGGCACTGATGCACATCCCTTTTCGGCGCTATTGGCTGAGCCAGCTGGTTGCTCTGGGTGGCGGCTGGATGCAGAACGTTGGTATGCAGTTGGTGGTGTTGAGTCTTACCACCTCGGCTTTTGCCATCGGTGCGATTAATGTCGTCTCGGCGTTACCAATGCTCTTCTTCAGTCTTTACGGCGGCGTCCTCGCCGATCGCTTCGATCGTCGCAGAATCGTCATCATCTCTCTCGGATTGCTGGGATGCATCTCTGCAATCTATGCGGTGCTCATCGGCTCGGGTCGATTGGAATACTGGCACATCCTCGTGCTTGCGGCGCTTGCGGGACTCATCTCCTCGTTTGAATTACCCGCCCAGCAGGCATTTGTCAGTGAACTCGTGCCGAAGCGTGATCTGCCGCAGGCGATTGCGCTGAACTCCGCCAGCTTTAACGCTACTCGTATCGTCGGTCCCGCATTGGCAGCGACTGCTATCAGCATCATCGGGTTAGCTGGCGCCTTTGTGGTGAACATCTTCACGTTACTGGCCCCCATGACCACACTGATTGGCCTGGGCAAGATTGTGCCGAAGCGCGAACGCCCCAAGCAATCCACCAGCGCCCTGAACCAGCTGAAAGATGGTATGTCCTATGTGAGTGCCAACGAGGGCACAATGGGTCTGGTACTGCTGCAGGCATTGGTAAGCTTCTTTGTCTCCCCTAACCTCCTCGTGCTCCTGCCCCTCTACACCACCAATGTATTGGGCGGTAGTGATGGCTGGGTTGGGTATATGCTCAGCGCTCTCGGTGTCGGGTCACTTACTGGTGCGTTTGTGCTGCTGCGCGGCCGCAAGACGGAAACAGCCGCTCGCAAGCGTATGAAAATCGCGATGGTTGGTCTGTGCGTTGGCCTCGTGTGGCTCGGCTTCGCTCCCAATGTCTGGTTGGCCATTCCGGGTGTAATGATTAGTGGATTCAGCTTTAGCATGGGGAATACCCAGCTTTCCACCAGACTCCAGCAGACTGCGCCCGATCAGTTACGTGGTCGGGTGATGAGCCTGAACACACTTGCTTTCAATGGCGTCATGCCCTTCAGCACGCTGCTCGTTTCGTGGCTGGTGGGGATCTATGGACAGCCTGAGGTTCTCATTGCCAGTGGCATGCTGCTTGGTATCGGCATCGTGCTCCTGTGGAGGCGCTACGTTCACAAGGCTTTTGTCCCCAATCTCGTCCCGGTTATTCCGGATCGTATCGCCAGGGCATATCCGAATCTGACATTCGATTAGGATCAGTCGATATCATTATGTCTATCAAATATCGTGGCTGTATGATTGTGTGACTGGCATCTTGCCATGTCATCAATATGCGTTGAGGAGGGAAGCGTATGTTTTCAATGTCTGCGAGGGATTTGACGGGGGCAGTTGCCCAGAATTGGTGGCTCTTTGTCCTCCGCGGAATTCTGGCGATCGTCTTCGGTATCACAGCCTGGGCCTGGCCCGGTCTGACATTGGCAACCCTGATCTGGCTCGCCGGATTCTGGCTGGTTTTCGATGGCGTCTTCGCGATCAGCGCGACAGTGGTCAATCGTGCTGAAATCGAGAGCATCTGGCCTCACATTCTTGTCGGTATCGCTGCCATTTTCGCCGGTATCTTCATCATGGCCTGGCCAGGATTTACTGCGGTCTGGTTGATTGTGACCATCGGTATTTTCGCGATTTGGGCTGGTGTCGTGGAGATTGTCGAAGCCATTCGCCTGCGTAAGGTGATCGACAACGAATGGACGATGGGGCTTCTGGGCCTGGTGAACATCGTCTTCGGATTCATCATGATCGCCTTCCCCGGCACGGGTGCATTGAGCTTGATCTGGTTGATCGGTATCTACGCGATTCTCATCGGCGTCACGGAGATTCTCTTTGGTTTCAAGGTACGCACGCTGAAGTAAGGTTGGTAGACACGGGGCGAGGTGGAGCTATCCACCTCGCCTTTTCCATTAGTGGATGGCGGGCATGGTACTGATGTAGCCGGGCCAGAATGGGATGACGAATGCCGCATAGATGTAGATATTCAGCACAACCAGTCCGAGGAAGATAACTGCGCCGACATAGGGTAACCAGTGTCGCGGGAACCAGCTGCGGAAGCCAAGCATCAGGAGAATTGCGGCCGGTACGATCATGGGAAAGTAATAGCGGGCCTGGGTGAGCGCGAACGATGTGCCGAACTGGAGCACCGCGTAGTAACCCACCACACAGGCGACACCCATGGTGAGGACACCAGTCACTTGCCAGGGCAGGATGGCCAGGGTTTCGTCGCGATGATCGCGAATCTCACTGAAGCTGAGTCCGGATTCCTCCAGCGCAATGATCTCCCGTTGGGTACGCAGGAAGCGGAGCGCATAAACCGCCAGCCCAACCACCCCAAAGAGCGTGAGCCACAGGAGCAGTCGCAGTAATGTCGCGTCACCACCCATATCGAGTTGGACACGACGCCAGCCAAAGGCCCCCCAGGTTTCTCTCCATCGATCCCAATGGAACCAGCGATTGGTGAGCATCTCCCGGATAGCGGGATTATCGCCGCTGGAATAGTTCCACCACTGCAGCTCCTTGACCGCATTGAGCGCAGTTGCATCACCATATTGAACATACATGTAGAGGTACCACGGCAGTGCCAGGATTCCGGCGATAGCCGCCGTAAGTGCTCCCTTGGGTACCCACTGCTTCCAGCGGCGAATACCGATGCCGAATGCCATCGCGATGGCGATCAGGAGCGCCACCATCACCGAGGTGGCCTTGGCGAGCATGGAGAAACCAAAGAGGAGACCGATCACCATGCATATCCACCAGGGGAAGCGTTTGCGCAGACCCAGCGTCAGCATCCACACCACCGCGCTGGTGATCGCGATGGCAAGGATATCGTTATTGAGCATGGTGCTTTCGTAGGAGATCTGAGGTTGAAAGGCGACAAAGGCGGGCACGGTCATGGCCAGGAACTTGTCGCGTGGAAAGAGCGTGCGCACGGTGAGATACGCAAAAACCACCGTCGCCATACCGAGCGGAATCGTGGCCAGCCGAAATATGTAGAGCTGCTCATCCACCGGCAGGTTCTTCACCAAATGGTAGACCGGAGTCAGATAGAGATAGTAGAGGGGTGGATGGTTGCCAGTGTAGACCCAACCTGAGGGGTAATACTTGCCCAATACCTGCACGACCCAGATTGGCTGACTCTGCCCCCCGAACCAGTCCTTGGTGGTATAGGCGGTGATGCGGCCATCTTCGTGGGCGTATTTGTAGAGCTCCGCCGGTATCTTGTCCCACTGGAAGTGATCTCCCAGGGCCTGATACTCGGCTTGCCACTCCTCCAGATTCGGAATGACGGGAACACGTCCCTCCTCCGCGAAGATACGCAGATAGGCGTAGTGGGCGACTTCATCGTGGCCGGAAAACGCCGGGAACGCGAACGTGGTCACCAGGCCCTTGGCCGCAAAGAGCGCCAGCAGCAGCCAGAGGAACTTGAGCGGGACCGAGCGGAAAAGGGTCAATTGGCGCTCCCGAAATATCTATCGACGCACGCTACCTGCATCAGTGTACTCCGGCACCGGCATTGGGATACCAGTATGGCAAGACCCAGCCGGTATAGATGAGCACATTCAGTATCACCAGTGACAGGAAGAGCGCTGCACCCCCGATACGAACAAGATTGGATGGTAACCAGCTGCGGAAGCCAAGCATGAGCAGCATGCTCGCCGGCACAATCATCGGGAAGTAGTAGCGTGCCTGGGTCAGACGGAAGCTGAGTCCAAACTGGAGGACGGTGTAGTACCCGAGGACGCATGCCGCTGCCATTGTCCATAGCGCGATCCACTGCCATTGCCCGGGGTTGAAGACTTCGTCTTTCCTCCCCTCTTCTTTCGCCTTGCGATAGCGCCAGTACCAGATTCCGCCTCCGGCCGAGCCAAAGAGCACGATCACCAGAATCACCGTGAGGAATGTGGGTACACGTGGTCCGATACCGTAGACATCGGCCATATAGCCATCGAGCTCAATCAGTCTCCAGCCGAACTCTCCCCAGGTTTCCTTCCAACGGAACCAGAAGAAGGTGCTATTGAAGAGTTCGCCCAGTAGTGTCGGAGGATTGTCGCTCTGGGAGTTCCACCAGGCCTGGAGTGCGGCGACACGATTGAGTCCGGTGAGCTCACCATAGGTCCGCCACATGAAGATCAACCAGGGTGCGGTGATGGCTCCGCCGATACCAACAACCGCAGCGCCTTTCATCAACCAGGTGCGCCAATTCCGCCAACCAATCCCGAGCACCATCGCCATGGCGATAATCGCTCCCATTGTGGCGGAGCTGGATTTGCCCAAAATCGCGAGACCGTAGGCGATGCCAAGCCAGGTGACGATCTTCCGGCTGAAGCCATTTCTCAGACCCTCGAGCAAGAGCCAGAAGATGGCGCTACAAAACATGATCGCGAGGATATCGTTGTTGATGATGCTCGATTCATAGGCGATCTGTGGCTGCAGTGCCACAAATGCCGGAATGAGTGCCCGCAGAAAGAGGTCGTTCCGAAAGAGCGCACGGGCCGCCAGCCAGGCAAATGCAACGGTGGCCATGCCGAACGGGATCGTTGCGAACCGCATGAAGAGCATCTGCTGGTCGGTTGGGAGATGATCCGTCAGCCAATAGACTGGCGTTAGCCAGAGATAGTAGAGAGGGGGATGATTGGCGGTATAGATCCAACCGCTTGGATACCACTCCCCGTCCTCGGCGAATATTTCCCGTGGGATGTATGCCAGACCGCGGAGCCAGTCGGGGGTGGTGAAGTGTCCGGCGTAGGGGTAGAACTCATCCGGAATCTCATCGAAGCTGGTATCGCCACCGGTTGCGTGCGCAAGGCGCCATTCCTCAAGATCGGGGATGAGCGGTAGCCTCCCCTCCTCTGCCAGAACCTTCACATAGCTGTAGTGTGCGATCTCATCGTGGCCGGAATACGGTGCACTCACCAATGCGATGATGATGCCCTTGGCAAGAAAGAGACCGAGTAACACCCACAGAAATGTGCGTGCGGTTCGTTGCACAGTCTCGTTGATTGGACTCACCATTGCGGTCACAAAATGTCCTCACTCATCCGGTACCATGCCTGTAGCACCGGATCGCACTGCCAAAGTGTACCCAGACTGAAGGAAGTTACCATGACAACCAACTATTTCAATACGCTGATTGTCGTGGCGGACGATAGTCCGACAGATCATGCGGTTGTGCCCGATCTAACCAAAGGGAGTGTTGCTGCCCAGCAATATGTGATGATCACCGACCACCCGTATACCTACACATCCGACGATGTGATCTTCGCCCGGGTCGCTGCCAAGGAAGCGATTTCGGTTGAGGCGATGGCGGATGCGCAGGGAGAGTACTTTCAGAAGGGACGCGCATGTCTGCGCGCTTCGCCGCTACCGAAGCAGTATGGCTGGGGTGTGCATCATGATGCTGAGGGAAAAATCGCGCTGGTGGCGATGGATTCTCCCGAATACGCTGCCTTGGTGGCCGATGATTCCGTGACGAAAACAAAAGCAATGCGGCGGTCACGCGCGTAACTGCTCTCCCCTATTCGTCAGCGGAAATCAATCGTGCGTATTCAGTGAAGTCTTCTTCCTCGTAGCTCTCGTCATTGCCGAGTGGATGATACTCGGAAGACTCCATCGCATGGCGCCCGATGGTATTCAATGCACCTGCATCAACTTCTCCATCGGCTTTGGCCACGGCGATAGCATTCAGCCAGCTCACGGCTTCAGTAGTCCATTGATCACCGGCCTCATAGAGGCAGTGTCCGAGATCCGGATACCAAACGAGAGTACCTCGCTCCCCTACCCGTTCCGCCAGTTTCTGACTTTCGTTTGGTGGCACGACCGTGTCGTGTCCCGCGCCGAAGATCAGCATGGGCACATGCAGCTTGTCCACGGTCTCGTTGACATCAAACGTGGTAGCTACCTCGCGGGGATCACGATCGCCCACTGCATCGCGCAACTCCGCCCAAATGATGGTGTTGGCGTAATCCATCCATGCTGCCGGTGCCACGGCTGGTGTGACAGTGACGACAGCCATCACGTTCGGAATCCGCCTTGCGATGCGAATGGCCTCATTTCCGCCAAAGCTGCATCCAACCAGCACGAGCCGCTGGAGATCAATCGTTGGCTCAGCGCTGAGTTCCTGCAGCACAGCATCCAGGATATCGCTGGCGGAGGCGCTGAGTGGACCCAAACTGGTGGCCTCGCCGGTACCAGGACTATCGATCGCCAGCACGGCGTACCCCGCTTCCAGAAAGCGTGGCGCCAGCAGGAAGGTCTCTTCCTTGCTCTGCGAGATGCCATTGAAGAGAACTACCAGTCCGAATGGCTGCGCCGCCTGCTCCGGTGCCTCAAAGAGAATCGGGAGCTGACGATCCCGCCACTGCACGGTCATGTGCCGGGCGTTGGGCCGAATAACATGGAGTGACTGCTTTACCAGGCTACTTGTCCAGGCACGGCAGCTGTCACGCGTTTTGAGATCGTGAATCTCCATGATCTGCGCTGCGTGGTAGCACATTGCTGCCATATAGCGGGCACGCTCGGCTTCCGCTAAATTCCCTGCGGAAGTCTCACGTCGACTCATGCCGAGGTAGCTCTGGGCAGTCTCGACCCAGGCACGACTCCAGTCGTCCAGCGACCGAATATCGCGAAGTGTCTGGGCGACGGCTTCCTGCGGTATGCCGAAGGTATGTAAACGGACGAAAAGGTTTGCGGGAAGACGTCCAGCACTGAAGAGGCGAAAACCGAAATCGACATAACGTTCGTCGAATTTCCGCATTGAGCGCCAAACATCAGCTCCGGCCCGCCAGTTGGTGAGGGTTGGTTCAGACACGGGTGCCCCACAAATCCCGGCGGATACGATCGATCAATCCGCTGACCTCCTGTGCTTCGGAAGAGGAGTTACAGAGAATGGTGACCAACTCTACACGCGAGGAGGTTCTGCGAAAGTAGCCGACGATCTCTTCGATCATGATGGGAAGCGATTCAGTTCGACCCACGCGCGCCAGCATCGAACCCGAGCCAAACGGAAGAACGCCAACCCGGCGCGCTCGTACCCGGTCCAACTCCCGCATCGCGGCGGCGATTGCCTGTCGTAGCGACGATTCTCGCGGGGGGTCGCCGAGTTGCTCGGCAACAATGGCATGCACGATGCCGTGGATTCCTCCGGTTGCCAAGGTTCCGGCGCCGGTGGCTGCGGCGGTGCCAAGGGTGAGTGGCGCTCGCGCCATCAGTTCGCGCTCAACATCAAGCCCACCATCAATACGGCCGCCACCGGTCAGATTCACTCCGGTGAGACCACGTTGATTTCCAGGCAATACCAGCAGATCAAGATGCGAGGTCGCCCAGCCACCGAATTGCGCGCGCAGAATCGTGCGTCCAAAGCGGACACCATTCTCTTCCACCGTTTGATTGGAATTATCCCAATGATCGAAGGACACAGTGCTCCATCTTTCGCCACATTCGCGGGTAGAACTCCATCCGAACCCTGTGGGTGAGTGTACCAAAGTGTTACGAGCGGAGGGTCGTCCACCCGGGTGGACGAGGATGAACCAGGGGATCATCCCCCGGTTCATCCTAGGGAGCGGTGTCCGGAATCTGGAAGAGCAGGCCGGAGGTGCGGTCGACCCAAACGAGGCCACTGCGTAGCCAGAGCACACTACCAGGCTGGGAATCGCCGCCTTCGTAAACGACTTTCTCATTGCCTTGCATATCGTAGATCACGATATCGTTGCCACGAATCACGGCCACCTGATCGCCTGGAGGCGAGATGTCGAAATCAACGCCCTCGGTGTTCAGGGTCAGTAGTGCAGAGCCAGGATCGGACGCATAGGCGACCACCAGCGTATTGCCACTGAAGTACCCGACCAACGGACCATCGTTACCAGATGGAGCAAAACGCACGAGCGTTGGATTCGGGTAGCCACTCTGGGTGGTGTAGGCATCGCCACCGCTCATAATCAGCCACTCGCCACTGGGTAGCCAGGCATAGATGGTGCCATCGCTGTCGTAAGATGCAGCCGGCGAAGATGTCGGACCAAGGTCCAACACCACCGCGGGATCCACGATCTGCGTCCCTTGTGGTGTGCCCACAATGACCTCACTGCGGTCGCTATAGATACGCAATACGTAGGCAGTTGTGCCCGAAACACCCATGGGGACATCCTGCTGCCAGGAACCATCCTCCGGGGTCTCGAGCGCAGGTTCGCAATAGGAATCGGTGCATATCTCGACAACGCCGGGTTGGCTATCGGCCGATCGCATCGTGTAGCCATCCGAGGTGGTGAATGTCGCCCCATCCGGTACGTTGGTGAAGATCATGCGGCCTTCGGCGGTGAGCCCCAGATGATTGCTCGGATCACCATCGATCATGTTGTAGCTCACCGATGCATCCATCAGTGATGTGGTGCCTGCCTCCGATTGGTCCGCCTCTACCAGGGTAGTATCGCCGCTGCCGCCAACACCAGGTGTGGCTTCCTCATCGCTTCCGATCGGCTCGATGGCGTCAGTGTTCGTGGTTTCATTGGGTACATCCTCGACGGCACCTTCCGTACCATCGCCTGGATCGATGAGTTCGATACCCGGACTATTCTCCCCGGCCTCACCGGTGGACGCGGCAGTGGTCCTCTCGGATTCACTGGTAGCAGTCACGTCTTCAGCGCTCGTTGTGGAACCATCCATCGGTTCAATAGCCGGTGTTTGCGTCGGTTCTGGCGTCTGAGTGGGTGTGGGAGCAGGCGTCTGTGTTGGTGGCACCGTTGTCGGTGCAACTGTTGCTTTCTCGGTCGCCGTTGCCGTGGGTTCTTTCGCTGATCTCACTGCCGCGGTCTCTTGCGGGACGGTCAGATCCACGGGCACTTCGGTCGATGCCGATGTTGCGGTGGGTGCCGTGGTTGAGGTCGGAACCAGCGTAGCGGTCGGTGTTGGCGGAGTTGTCGCCGTCGGCTCAGAGGTCGCGGTGGGCGAGGGTGTTTCCGTCGCCTTTGTCTCAGAGGTTGCTGTTGGAGCCGGAGCATCGGTTGCTTCAAGAGTCGATGTGGCGCTGAAGACGTTCGCGGGCACTTCGGTTGGCACCGCAGCGATCTGGTTGTTCTCGTTACCGTTGTTGCTATCGAAGTAGAGGCGATCCAGCGCAAACCAGCCAATAACACCAATGAGTAATACAGCCGCCAGTGTCGACAGAGTGGTACCAAAGCTGGCAGAGCTATTGCCGGTGAGCAGCGCTACCAGAGGATTTCGACCGGCATTCACCTGTTCCATAACTTCGCGGCGAACACGCGGACTCGCCGGTGTTGTTGGCAATGCGCGCAATCCGGCGGTGAGACGTTCGGTAGCCGCGGCGAACGCGCGGCATTGATCGCAGGTGGCGAGATGCGCTTGCAACTCGCGTTCCACAACGGGATCGAGTGGAGCGTCCTGACGGGCGGAGGTGAGGATTTCTGCTTCCTGATGCGAAATCATCGCAGGTCCTCCTCTCCAGAAAGTGGCGAATCCTCATAGATCTTGGCAAAGGCCTTGCGGGCACGGAAGAGTCTGAGTTTTGCTGCGTTTTCGGTGATATCCAATGCCTGGGCCGTCTCTGCCAGGGAAAGCCCCTGGTAATGCCTGAGTAACAGAATCGATGCGTAATGTTTGGGTAGCTGATCGAGCGCGGCGGAGATATCCGATGTGCGCGTTACCTGGCTATCGATACGCTCGGCGCGGGTCTCATGCTCGCCGACAAAGGGTAGCCAACGTACGATCTTGCCCCGACGCAGATGCGAGATAGCGGTATTGGTGGCAATGCGATAGAGCCACGCCTTGAAAGCAAGATCGGGATCAGTCTTCGGCAGGGATTTGTACGCTTTGATGAAGGTGTCCTGGGTGAGATCCTCTGCCAGGGCGCGATCTGAAACCATGCGATTCAGGTAATTAAGAATGGGTGCGTGGTAGTGCTCAAAGAGCACGCCAAACGCATCAGCGTCTCCGGCGCGGGCCCGTTCTACAAGATGACGGTCGTCCGTCAACAAGTACCTGCTCCTGCCAAATTCAGTCGGCCAACCAGGTGACCATTCCCAAGTGAGTGCCATATGAGCCCGTCAGTCAGCCGTTTCCCCATCGTTGCTGAAACGGTTGAGGCTGACCGCCGGTTTCGCGGCACGCACATCCCATGCTCGGTACAGTATCGCAGGTTGGGACCAACGAACATGGACGGTGTTGGAAGGTGCGTATGTACGCAGGAATATGTTTCATGTGAAACCAGGTCAATCATGTTGAGCCTGAGCGAATCGATGCCAGGTGGCATTGATTGCTCCTCCAAGCAAGACAATGAGTGCCATGACATAGAGGAAAAAGATGAAGACCAGTACCGAGCCGAAGACGCCATAGGCTTCGGAAAAGCCACCGCTAATGGAAAACCAGAAGGAGAGGGCAAAGGTAGAAATGTAGAGCCCCAGTACTGTGAAGATTGCACCGGGTATGTAGGCACGCACCGGACCTCTCCAGGCGGGGCCATAGCGGTTCAGAACAACGAATGCGCCTACCGCAATAAGTAGCATGAATGGGTAAGTGGCAATAGCCGCGAAGCGATTGAACGAATCGAGGAATCCGAGTCGCTCCGCCAGATCAGCACCGAACGATGTGCTGAGCGTATAAACGATGCCCGATGTCGCCACCAACACAACCAACAGGATGGCGAGTGCCGTAGCGATCAGGTTGGTGACGATAAAGTTGCGTGGTTCTTTCTCGATTCCGTAGGCAACATTGAGTCCACGCATGATCGCGGCTATAGCACCCCGGGCACCCCAAAGTGCCAGGATGGAGCCGATAGAGAAGGCCCAGTTTGCTTGTTGATTGATTGCGGATTCGATTGGACCGCGAAGGAAATCGGCAACTTCCGCGGGAAAGTTTTCCTGCATCCAGTTCAGAACGGGGAGGGCCGGGTTTTCCAGGTCATCATTGACTGCTCGTGTGATAGCACCGGCGCCAGCCGTGATCACGATGAGCAGGGGTGCTGTCGCGAAGAGCAGATGATAGGCCACCATTTGGGCATAGCCATTCAGGTTCCGGTTGATGACTATCTCGATGATATCCGTCACGAATCGCACGGGAAGCGTGCTGCGGATCTTGGTGAGAGTGTTGACCGGTTCGGTCATTTCTTAGCCTATCTGCCTCGGATTCACCACGGGAGCTTCAGTGCGGGCACGGGGCCATTGCTTACGGATGGCCTTGTTTGCCTCCAGAATCGCACGCGCCTGGTCGTATTGATCTGCACGAACAAAGAGATAGTGGTCGAAGGTCGCCGCCGATCCCCAGGCACCCGCACCCGGTCCGCCACTCCGGACAAGCACATGTAATCCGGCATCCTTTAGCATTTCGCTCCACATGAGCGCTTCCAGTTCGGAGCTCGCGTGGGCAACCTGGAGAATATCGACATCATCTGTCTGGTTTAAACTCATCAACAAACTCCGTGTCCACCCGGGTGGACGTGAATAACATCGTGGACGTCGCGAAATATTACGCCTAATTCTGTATAGTATGGAGGAATGCCCACCATTGGGCTAACGTGGCCTGCGGATGCCTGGGGAAATGCGCTTCCTCTGCGGTTGCTCACATGCACAGGCGAACAGATCGGGTTCAGGGTGAGCCCGGAACAAAGGAGTTCACAAACATGAGCGTTTTTGAAAGTAGTATGAGTCGCCGAACACTTGGTGGCGTTGCTCTTGGCGCAGCTGCAACCACCGGTTTGGCCTACCTTGTTTCCGCACAGGACGCGACTCCTTCTGCTGATGAAGCAACACCGGAAACTGCCCCAACGCTTGCCGAACTTGAAACCGTTACCCAGATCGGTATCGCTGTTACCAATGGCTCCTTCGGTATCTATGGTGGTTCCGAGAATCAGCCGGGCTGGTTTGTCTTCCAGGTGGAGAACGGCAGCGATGCTGATGCCAGCTTTAACCTCGCCCAGCTGCCTGAGGGCATGTCGGTGAGCGATTTCAACTCCGCCGTCTTCAAGACCATCTCTGGCACCGAAGTCAGCACCTTCGAGGGTGTCACCTTCGCTGGTGGTACCACGGTCGCGGCTGGCGGCGCTGCCAGCGTGCTGGTCAACCTGTCCGCTGGTGAGTGGGTGATCTTCAGCGCACACGCTGCCTCCAAGCAGAGCTCCACCACGATCAAGGTGCTGACTCCCGAAGAGACCGTCTACATGGGCAGCGAACCAGTCGCCACTCCAGAGGGCGGCGAGCTTGCTCCTGAAGGCTTCGGTTCCAACTTCACCGTGAGCGTATCCGAGAGCGCCATTAGCGCCGACGCGATGCCGAGCGCTGGTCTGAACACCATTGGTGTTCGCAACGATGGTAGTGGTCCGGCGAACCTGGTTGTGCTGAACAGCACCGAGAGCGTTGATGCCGCTGCCGCTGTGGACCTTGCCAAGTCCTGGATCGCTGGTGAGGAAGTCGGTGCCACTGTTGTCGGTGGTATGGGCGTTCTCAGCCCGGACAAGTACGGTTACTTTGAGCTGACCGTGACCGGTGGCACCTACATTGCCTTCTCTGCCCTGGCCAATGCTGATGGCAGCCTGCAGGTTGATGGTGGTGCGATCATCGTCGTCCCGACGATGTAGTTCGCCATCGATCAATATCGATAGCAAGACAAAGCCGGAGCAGAGATGCTCCGGCTTTGTGCATCTGGCAGCGGTGCGCGGAAATCCCTGACGCTACTGGCGCGGATGTACGGGCTGGGGTAATGTAGACAACATATGGGTGGGTATCGGCCTGTGGTCGATTGCGTGTCATGTCATACAGTGACCGAGAGGAGACAATCATGCTGGAATTTAGCCGAATTCTCACGGCGCTGGGAGCCACACTCTTTGGGGTTGGTTTCACTGTCTATGGTATTGGCCACGCGATCGATGGTGCTGGCAACTTCGAGGTAAACATCGGAGCGGCGGCGTCTATCATTGGTATTCTCGCGGTGATTATCGGCATGATCATGCACAACCGCCTGGCCGAGGACTAAATCCACCACAGATGATGCAGTAGAGAAGGGCGGCCATATGGTCGCCCTTCATCGTTTCCGGAGTGCACATTGTTGCTGGCGAAGGTGGGAAACTAGCGGTTCGTTGCCCAGGGGGATTGCGTGCGGAGGATCGATGCTTCCGGGAACCATCGCCCGCGTACATTGCCAACCAGATAGAGCGATCCGGTAACAATCACCGCATCAATGCCGGGAATCGCCATCTTCAGTGCGAGAGCTATCGCGCGTTCCGGATCCGGCTCGAGTATCACCTGGCCGTTGAAGCCAGCCTTACGAGCATATGTTTCGATATCAGTTGTCACTTTCGGAGCTTTACCCAGTACCTGCGGGCTTGTTGCCACCAGCACATCCATCACCGGTACGAGCGATGCGATCATGGCATCACCTTGCTTGGCTTCGAGCAATCCCGCTACCACGATTCGTTTGCCCATTGTGCTCGGGAGCAAATAGGGGATATCAGCGGCAAAAGCAGCCAGTTTCTCCGGATTGTGGGCGCCGTCCAGAATCACCGGAACGATATCGTCCACCATCTCGGCCCGGCCAGGGATGCGGGCCTTGCGCAAACCTTCTGTGATTGCCTGATCCGAGATATCGAAGCCGAATGCGCGCAGCTGCCGCACAGCGGTTATTGCCAGTTGTCCATTCCGTGCCTGGAAGCTTCCCGCCATGCGCATATGATGCGGGATACCCTCCGGGCGCTCCGCCCAGCTGGTACCGGCGGGGCTGGTGGCCACCTGCCGGATCGTCAGTCCCATATTCAGTTGGGTGAGGGGAGCGCCGACCATCTCGGCCTCGGAGCGGATGATCTCTTGCGCTTCCGGATCCGGAACACCGCTCACCACCGGTACACCTTGCTTGATGATGCCAGCCTTGTGCCAGGCGATCTCGGCGATGGTGTTCCCCAGTGTGTGCGTGTGATCGATACCGACCGAGGTGATCACGCAGAGGGTTGGTTCGAGGATATTCGTCAGATCAAAGCGTCCACCTGCACCGACCTCAACCACACCGATATCAACGCTTTCCCTGGTGAAATACATCCACATCAGTGCATTGAAACCTTCGCCGTAGGTGAGGGGAGGATTACCTGCGCTTACCCATCTGTTGTGCGCGACGAAGAACTCGTCGACCAGTGCGATATATGCTTCCGGGCTGATCAATCTGCCATCGACCTGAAGCTTCTCGGCTGGTGTCTGTAAATAGGGCGAGGTATGCAGGCCCGTGCGATAGCCCGCGGCTGTCAGAATCGCAGCGATGATCGTGCTGGTGCTGCCCTTGCCAGAGGTGCCGCCGACGTGGATCAGTGGTCGACCCGACTGCGGACTGCCGATGGTGGCCAGAAATCGTTGTAGCCGTTCCATCCGGATCTCTGCTCGTTCCCGCACCGCTTCGCGGGATGAATCCGTTGGGCTGGGAGTCATCTCTATCAGGGCATCCATACGGGCTGCGGCTGCGTGGTATCGTTGATACGTCTCGGTCATGCGATTCCTGTGTTGATCGTGTACACCCGGTACATCCGGCTACCAGGCTGAATGTTCCACCCTATTCGATTTCGCTGCAAGGCTGCACAACGACACCCATGATCAGCATCCTTATCAATGTCGTGATCCCCACTATTATCATGACCCGCTTTGCCGATGACGATAAGCTGGGTGCGATCAATGCGCTGCTCCTGGCGCTTGCGTTTCCATTTATTTATGGCATCTATGAAATGGTGCGAAACCACAAGATCGGCTGGGTGCCGGTGCTTGGTTTGGTGAGCATCGCTATCAGCGGCGGCATCGGTTTACTCGAGTTGCCTGCCCGCTGGATTGCCGTTAAGGAGGCGATGATTCCGGCCATCCTCGCATTGGCCATTCTGGTCTCAGGCTGGATCGGCAAACCCCTGGCGCGCCTCTTCCTCGATGCCATTATCGATAAGGAGAAGATCTATCCGATTCTGGAAGCGCAGGGAAAGATGGATGATTACGATCGTCGCACCTCTGTCGCTACCTGGATGCTGGCAGGCACCTTCATCCTCAGCGCCGTATTGAACTTCATCCTCGCTCGTATTGTGGTCACGGCCGATGGCGGCACACAGCAATACACCGAGCAGATCGGTCGTATGACCGCCTTGAGTTTTCCCGTGATCACTATTCCGGTCTTCATCGCCCTTACCGCATCTATCCTCTACATTATGTCCACCCTCAGTAAACTCACCGGTCTGGAAATGGACGAGGTGTTGAAGGATCAGCGCAAGCAGAAGTCCGAGGCATGATCGTCGCTCCGGCGGGTGCTGATGATCCCATCGGCATCTATATCCATGTTCCCTTCTGCGCTCATATTTGTCCCTATTGCGACTTTACGACCTATGCCGGCAAGGAGAGTCTGATTCCTGCCTATGTCGATGCATTGATTACCGAGATCGAGCGCAGGGCAGGGGAGGCAAGAGGACGTTCCGCGGCGACTATCTATCTTGGTGGCGGAACACCGAGTCTGCTGGCTCCGGAGCAGATCGCTCGCATATTGGCGACGATTCAGAGCCGGTTGACGGTGCTTCCGGATGCCGAAGTCACCATGGAAGCCAATCCAAACGGGCTCAACCGTGATCATCTGGAAGGCTACCTGTCCGCGGGTGTGAATCGCCTGAGTATTGGTGCGCAAACGCTCGATCGTCGAGGTCTGCGTACATTGGGTCGTCAGCACGAATCTACCGATGTGTTGGCGGCGGTGGCGATGGCTCGGGAGGTTGGTTTCGAGCGAATCAATCTGGATTTCATCTTTGGCTGGCCTGGACAAACGCGTGAATCATGGCAGCGGGATCTGCAGCAGATTGTCGCCCTCGGTGATGCCGGACCAGATCATCTCAGTCTCTACAGCTTGATCATCGAACCGGGCACACCGTATGCCGATGCCCAGGCTCGCGGCATTCTGCACATGCCGGATGATGACTTCACCGCCGATCTCTACGAAGATGCCATTCGCATATTGGCGGATGTTGGTTGGACGCACTATGAGATTGCGAACTGGAGTAGATCAGCGGAAGGCTATAGTCGGCACAATGCTATCTACTGGCAACACGGCGATTATCTTGGCCTGGGTGCGGGCGCATTCGGGACGATGGATGGCGCGCGGGTCATGAACCAGCTGCTGCCGGAGCGATACATCAGCGAGATCAATGCCGATCTGCTTCCGCAATCCAATACCGAGGTACTGGACGAGGAGACTGCTCGGGGCGAAACAATGATGCTGGGGTTGCGACTGTTGGTGGACGGTATTGATGCAGAGGCCTTTCGGCGTCGGCATGGAGTGGCTTTGGATGCTTGCTTCGGTGAGCAAATCATGCGCATGACCGGGCTGGGTATGATGGAATCCACGCCAACCGGAGTGCGTTTGACTACGCGCGGCATGATGTTGGCGAACAGCGTTGTTACCGAATTTCTCTAGAGGATAGATACGTATGCAATCTTCGATGTTGGATTCCTTGCTGGGCGAAAATCCTCGCGAGCGCATCGCTACCGGTACCCTGGCTGCCGCCACGGTTATCGTCGGTGCGTCGATTGTCGCTGATGGCAGTCCGGCCAAAGTGCTGAATGGTATCGCTGGTCTCACCTGGTTCGCGTCATCCGGATTATTCGTTCTGGAAGGGAAAGCCCGGGGATCCAGTACGTTGCAGTGGGTCGGAATCACGGCGTTGACCAGTGTTGTCGCCTTTGTGATCAAACCCTCGGATATCGTGCTGGCAAGCATCGGTTTCGTGCCAGCTGCATTTCTAGCCGGTATACGGGTTAAGCGTGATCCGATGCTGTGGGCGAAGATGATTCCCGCGCTCTATTTGCCGCTGCACATCGGCACGGCTGTGCTGAAGGCAGCCGGGCGGAGCGCACTCGGTATGGATGCCTCTATTCGTAGTGAGCCACCTCCGACTGCTGCCGTTGTCCCATTCGTGATGCTGGCCGCCGCCATGGTTGGTGGTTGGTTGGCTATTCGTGTCCGGGGACGCGTTCGGTAGAGTCGGTTGCCTTCTGGCCTGATCGGTTAGCCGCTGATGACGCTGTATAGCAGATAGATATTCAACGCAACGATCAGAACGCTCACAGCGGATGCGATGATCTTTGTCGGCAGGGTATTCACCATCACACTGCCCATGATGTCCTTGCGTGATGTATAGATCACGAGCGGAATCAACGCGAAGGGGATACCGAAGCTTAGGACGACCTGGCTCACCACAAGCGAGTTGGTGACATCCCAACCCAGCCATACCACCACAAAACTTGGTGCCATGGTCACCACACGCCGCAGCCAGATGGGAATGCGTTTATGCAGAAATCCTTGCATCATCGTTTGTCCGGCCAGTGTGCCAACTGAAGCACTGGCAAGACCGGAGACGAGCAGAGAGATTCCGAAGAATGCGCTCGCGGCCCGTCCCAGCAGTGGTTCCAGTGTGGCATATGCCACTTCAATGCTGGCGACATCCCGTAAACCACGATCATAGAAGGTCGAGGCTGCCATGATCAGCATGGACGCGTTCACCAATCCGGCGATGCTCATGGCGATGAAGATATCTACCAGCTCAATCTTGAAGAGGCGGAGCTTGCGTTGCTCGGTTGTTGATTCATTGGTGCGGTCATTGACCAGAGCGGAATGCAGGAAGATTGCATGCGGCATCACCGTGGCGCCGAGCATACCTGCCGCGAGAATGACACTCTCTGCTCCATCGAAACGGGGACGAGTCGCCGCCAGACCGATCTGCCCCCAGTCATGCGATTCATAGCCAAGCAGAATCAGATAACAGACCGAGATCACTCCAATCATCACGGTAACCAGGGCTTCAAACATGCGCATCCCGCGTTGATGAAGCTGGAGGATGGCAACAGTGGCAACGGCGGTGATGACAGTGGCAGTCATCATATCCAAACCGAAGAGCAGGTGGATACCGAGGGCAGCACCAATGAATTCGGCCAGATCCGTTGCCATCGCCACAATCTCGGTGATCGCCCAGATCACGTAGCGTCCCCAATCCGGAAGGTGATCGCGCATCACCTCGGCCAGGTTGTGTCCGGTTGCGATTCCGATCTTGGCGGAAAGCGCCTGAATCAACATCGCCATCAGATTACTGGCCAGAATCACCCAGACGAGCAGATACCCATAACGGGCTCCACCCTGGATATTTGTAGCGAAGTTGCCAGGATCCACATAGGCGATGGCAGCGATAAATGCCGGGCCGAGATAGGGGAGGATGCGAGTTATTTTGTAGTTGCGCTTTGGCACTGCAGCCGAGAGCATGTGCGCCTCGAGTCGTTGTTCACAGGTGGACAGTTCGTAGTTTAGTCATCACTAAACTAACGGCGTGATGATATCACAGCCTGTCTCAACGCACCACTCCCTCAGGAACGGACCACGCTGAATCTGTTTCTGTTGAACCAAAGGAGCGCGGAAGTTGTCAGCGCAACCCCACCGAAAATGAGCCACGGCACGGGCGATTCAGCACCGCCGCCAGCATCGTAGATCACGCCGCCAAGATAGTTCCCCAATCCGCCACCGACAGCCAGCGCGATGGAGGCGATACCGAAGTAGGTGCCGCGAGCGCTGGGGTGCGCCAGATTCGCCATCACGGTTTCCTGTCCTGGTCGGGCCATGACCGCGCCGATCGCGAAGATCGCCACCGCAATGAGCACACCATTGAAGCCGGAGGCAAGTCCAACCGCCATCAGACCGAGTCCAATGGTGGCAACTCCCGCAATTTGTAGCTGCAATGGTGGTAACCATCGCTCCAGGAATCGTGGCAGGACATATCCCAGAGCAATTGTGACGATGGCATTGACGAGATAGATCCAGCTCACGGCGCGATCAGATCCGGTGATATCGACGGCTGCGAGCGTGATCGTCAGGCCGAACTGTGTCCAGGCGAACCAGTATCCAGCTACGATCACTACATAGCGGAGGAAGAGGGTACCGGTCAGAACCTGCCGGATACCAGCTGAGGCCGATGCGGAGCCTACAGAGGCAGCCACCGGGGGTAGGGCGAGGGAGATTGCCAAGGCCGCCACGAAGAAAAATGCGGCACCTCCGAGGCAGACTTGCTTGAAGTCGTAACCGATCAGGAAGGCACCGATCTGCGTGCCAACCGTAGTGCCGATACCGCTGATCATACCCAGGCGGGCGTAGTATCGTCGTCGCTCTTCCGGATAGGAGAGGGCAGCGATGGCGGCCGAGATTGGCGATTCAAACATCGCCCCGCCGAATGCCACGATCAGCGCGGCACCGAGTACTGTATGACGCCATCACATAGGTAACAGAACCGGCACCACATAGGTAACACTTTGGGCATTGTCGCAGGACGCTCGCAAAGGAGTGCACAATGCCGTTGAAGGTGATCACGATGGCAGACCAACGCCGACAGATTGTGGAGAAGATACGTGCCGGTATCTGGAATGTGACCGAGGCGTCCCGGGAGACGGGGCTCAGTCGCAAGACGATCTATCAGTATCTCAAGCGCGCCGAAGACCCGACGGAGACGTTTGAGGATCGATCCCGACGTCCACATACCACCACCAGGACGAATCCATCCATTGAGGCCATCATCATGGAGGTGGCACACGACTATCCGGTCTGGGGCGAGACCAAGATTCGCAAGGAGTGTGTCCGGCGGTATCCCGAGCTCACGATACCGGCGGCACGCACGGTTGGTCGGATTATGGATCGGCATGACCACCATCCTGGCGGCCAGGCACCCGGTCCCACAGGATGGCAACGGTTCGTATCTGCCGCACCAAACCTGTTATGGCAGATGGACTTCAAGGGGTGGTTCCGCACCACTGACCGGATCACGATCCACCCATTGAGTGTGCTGGATGACCATAGTCGCTTCCTGCTGGGATTGGATGCGTGCACCAATCAGGCACGGGAGACCGTGTGGACATCATTGCGGCGGCTCTTCCAGCTCTATGGTCTTCCTGAGCGGATCCTGGCTGACAATGCCGGACCATGGGGTGCACCAGGAACACGAGCATTAACCGGACTGGATCTCTGGCTGATCCAGTTGGGGATTGTCCTCATCCATGGACGACCGTATCATCCCCAAACACAAGGGAAAGTCGAGCGTTTTCACGGGACGTTGAAGAGAGAACTCATTACCCGCACGACCTTTACCGGCGTGCTCGAGACACAGGCAAGGCTTGATCACTTTCGGGACACGTACAACACGAGACGTGCCCATCAGGCGATTGAGAACCGCTATCCGGTAGAGGTCTATCAGCCATCCCGGCGACCTTACCCTGATCTGATTTTGCCTCCGGACTATCCCGATGCACTGGCCATCCGGAAGGTCGGCTACAACGGCACGATCAGTTATGAGAATCGCCGTATTCTGGCAAATCAGCAGTTGCAAGGTGAGTACGTTGGTATCTATGAGCACGAGGAGGAAGACACGATCGACATCATGTACTACCGCACGATTCTTCGTACGGTTGACCTCCGCACGGTTCCCAAACGACCATAGGATGTGTTACCTATGTCATGCGGGAAGTGTTACCCATGTC
>JAGQGU010000101.1 GCA_020432165.1 Thermomicrobiales bacterium | reverse complement strand
GTAGCTCTTTGTGTGACAACGCTTTACGTGCGGCTGCAACTCGTGTTGAGCGGTATTTCAAAGCACGTGGAAACCTGGGAGCCATCACACGTCACAACCGTCTAAAAGTGCTGCTGGCCAGGCCCGGTTCACGTGGACAGCTTAGGGCTTTCGAGTCGGCTGTACTACGCTGTTGAGACTTTCTGACCGACCAAAACGACTTGGCCGGTCGTACTGGTTCCAAAAACGTGAGAGGCCATCGACAGTGCCACTTCCCAAGGCGTCTTCAGCAGGAGACCTGGTTCGATGTCTGGACTTAGACGACTTCGATCTGCGACTGGACCGTTATCGGCTGATTCAGCCCAAAGCGGATCAGCTCATGGCTCGTTCACTGTCAAAATACAGTCAACTGGCTCCGGTCGTCTACTGTGAGCTGGAAGGGGCGTTGGTACTGATCGATGGCTTCAAACGTTTACGAGCGGCCAGAACACTTAAAGGCCTCAGCACTCTGCAAGCACGTAGCCTGGAAGTCGACGAGCACGGGGCCAAAGCGGCCATCTTCAATCTCAATCGCATCTCATCCAAGCCGAATGAACTGGAAGAGTCGTGGATCATCTATGCTCTGGTACATGACGATGGGCTACAACAAGTCGAAGTGGCTGAGTTGTTGGGACGTCACAAGTCGTGGATTAATCGTCGCTTGGCTCTCATCGAGCGATTGACTGACGAAGCCCGCGAGGCACTCAGGCTGGGGCTGCTCACGCCGACGCAAGCTCATCATCTAACCGGGTTGCAGCGCTGCAACCAGAACTCTGCCATGCAGTGTGCCACCGAGCATGCACTCACTTCGCGCGAATTGTCAGAGGCAGTCAAGCTTCTGCAAGCATCCAGTACTCATGAGCAAACACAATTCGTTTTAGAAAAACCACGCGAGGCTATTCGCCAAGCCCAAGATCGTTATGTCTATCAATGGGACCCGCGGCTGAGCACGGCAGGCAATCGAACAGCTCGCCGCTTGGGGCTGTTACTCGACTGTGTGACCAAGATGAATCATTGGCTGCGCCTGAGCGGTCGCAGTGAACTGCAGGCCTGCGATCGCTCAATCCTGGTTGACAGCTTCCGCAAACTCGAACTGGAAACATCTCTGCTCACCGAAGCCAATGGCGACTTTATCAAGGAGTTACAACTGCCGTGAAGGTCGATCCACTTCAAAAGAATGACATCGTCTGGCGTTGGAAGAGCGGTCAAAGTCTACGAGCTATCTCAAGAGAGTTGGGGCTGGGGCGGCACGTGATCACGCGAGTTATTGGCCAGCATGTCTCGCAAACAGAGTCTGTGGACGCACCCTCGCGGCCAGCTAGTTTGGGTCCGATTCGGCTCACCCGCAAGTCAAAACTGGATGCATTCATTGAGCCACTGGGGCAGTTGCTGGAGCGCTATCCTCGATTGACAGCTCAACGAGCTTTCGAGGAATTGCGACAACTGGGCTACGGCGGCAGTTACTCAAGCGTACGCAATCGGGTCAAAGCACTTCGTCCCAAACCGAAAGCACCTACGGTTCGCTTTGAAACCGCGCCAGGAGCGCAGGCTCAAATGGACTGGTCGACTTACACACTCGACTTTGAGCAAGAGGGACGTCGACGGGTAGAACTGTTCAGTTATATCCTTGGCTATTCGCGGCGTCAGTATATCTGCTTTACCGAACGGCAGGACTTTGAAACGACCGTGCGTCAGCATATCGCAGCCTTCGAACATGTAGGCGGCGTGGCGGCTGTATGTCTGTACGACAATATGAAGGTTGTAGTCACTCGCTGGGAAGATGGTCAGCCGGTCTACAATACGCGGTTCTTATCGTTCGCCACGCACTATGGTTACAAGCCCTGGGCATGCCAAGCTGGGCGCCCCGAAACGAAAGGAAAAGTGGAACGCCCGTTCGACTACGTGGAAAAAAATCTGCTCAATGGTCGTAGCTTTCGCTCTTTGGAACATCTTAACGAGGTGACTCGTTGGTGGCTGAGTGAAGTCAACGACCGGCGCATTCACGGCACCACCAAGCGCACTCCCTTGGAGCTTCACGAGGAAGAAAAGCCTCTGCTGATTGAACTACCCACGCTCCGCTTTGATACGGCTCAGGTAGTCTACCGCATCGTCGATAGTGAAGGACTCATCAACTATGCCGACAACCGCTACAGCGTTCCCTGGCGGTTGATTGGCCACATGCTGCCGATCCGAATTCTGGAAGATCAGCTAGAAATCTATAACACGCACATCGACTTAGTAGCCACACATTATCTCTTGTCAGGCAAGCACGCCAAGCGGACCGATCCAGCTCACCTGCCGCCCAAAGACCACAAACAACAACTGACGCTGCTTCGGGAAAAGTACGCGCACTGGGGACAGGTCGGCCTGGATTACTTCGATGGCGTACAGCAACGCTGTCGGCA
>JAGQGU010000036.1 GCA_020432165.1 Thermomicrobiales bacterium | reverse complement strand
TCAAAACTTTTGACTATGCGCTTAGAGCCGGTTCCGGACGTACTGACACACCCATGGACTGGTAGTGGGGCAGTTTATCTGCCCCAAGGGGAGACAAGCTCCCTTGCTACCGATCTTATACATGACAACACATAGCGAATCCGCTGTAGGTCAGGTTGAAAGCATCAACCCGTCATGGAATGAAGATGCCAAACACATACCACTGACCATCAAATGCGGACTTCACGAAGAAGACATTCCGGGCGAACCTGGTCACCTCGACATTTATGCCAAATGGCATACCAGCGAAGGTGGGAGCGCTGGCGACAGTGCCATCTGAGTGGCTGAACAATACAGGTGCACCAATCACCTCTGTGTAGAACCCGTTGCGAGACAGCACCGTTGAGTCAGCATAAATCAATCCAAAGTCGGGGTTGATCTGAAGCACCTTGTCGGAGACAAAGGCGAGTTGATCCGAATCCGTCCAACCATACTCAATGGCGCTCCCTTGCAAAAGATCGGCCAAAAATGAACGAGTGGCTTCCTCGTTCATGAAGAGAGGCAACTGGTCACGCAGGTAACCCTGAACAACAAACGGATCCATGAGCGCAAGCACCTGTCCAACAGTCCCGTTTTGAATGCAATCCAGATATCGATTCCCGAGCTCCAACGTCTCGGCCCATTCATCCTGATCAATATCGTTTCTCGGGTTATGGGTCATAAGCTGAGTCATTTGGGAGTGCGCAGGAACCGCGTATTCTTGCCCAGACATCTTTGCGTGCATTCCAGTCATGTCGTAGAGCACCAGGTCGATGACGGTGAATGGATTCTTCATGATCACGATCGCCTGATCAACGGTGAGTGGCTCGACATCGCAGGCCGTTCCCTCAGTTTGCAATCCGAGCACGGCGAAACGAGAGGTCGGTTCCGACTCTGGTGGCAGTTGGTTCCTGGCGAACCAGCCTCCCAACACGAGGGCGACGACCAAAGCGAGGATGGCAGCGATGTTACGATAGTGCCCCCATTCTCTGCGAGCGGGCTTCCGGAGTTGCGGCGCTGGTATGGCGAGAGTTGATGCTGGAATCATGGTCGTGTCCTTCCTGGGTTTTCCGGAATCGATCTGCGATTTGGCTCGCTGCCACACATCGGTCGCAGGTTCATATGTGCCCGGATTGGCACGATGGGCCGATTCGATTCGATACCGTAAATCGTTCAGAAACAAATCGTCATCTATCACCTGGCTACCTCCTTCGTCAGGAGTGCGCGGAGGGTTTTGAACGCGCGTGTCTGCGCTGTTCTCACGGCTTCCACACTCGTGCCCTGGATATCGGCAATCTCCTGCATACTCAATCCAGTAAGCCGAAGCTCCACAATCTCCCTCTGTCGCGCCGGAAGAGAACTGAACGCTGCTCGCAACTCATCCATTTCGGTGCGACGAATAGCGATCTCCTCCGGCCCAGGTCGATGATCGGGCATGTGCATCGGCAACGATGTTGGTCGGTATCGCCTCCAGGAATCGCGGAGGAGGTTCCTGGCGATCGTGAAGAGCCAGCTCCGAAAGCTCGAGGACTGTCGTGGCTGGTATCGATGCAGATTCTGGAGTGCCTGCGCAAACACCTGAGCGGTGAAGTCGTTGGCAATATCCACATCACCAGTCTCCCGATACATCCAGCGAAAGATCGGACCTGAATATCGCTGGTAGAGCGGTGCAAACGCATCGACATCGTCGCGTGCGGCCATCACAATGGCATCGTCCTCCCGGGACGGATCAACTCCGTTGTGATTCATCGCACTCCTCCGCCGACTGCAGTACAGAACGCATGGGTGGGTAAAGAGTAACGGTGCCATTCTGGACTAACGCAAAAAGACCGGGGCGATAATGCCCCGGTCCTTGAGAATTCCGACGAAGTACGCGTGAGGGTTCTACGGATCATGTTAGCCAGGTGGGGTCACTCACCAGTGGCATATTGATACTCCCAGAGCGCCGCATATGAGCTCAACCACGGGGCAATGTACCAGCTGCCATCAGCGCTGGATTGCCCGACGACGATAGTCGGTCGCTGCCTGGAGCTTCCAGTTTGATACTCAAGGGACTCACCCTCAGCATTCGACTCCAGCACAATGCTGCCATCGTCATTTGTTACCAGAACACCGAAAGCAACAAACAGCATCGCGCTATTCGAGGTATTGCCTGGCCAGATCGTCAGTGCCGCACCAATATCCGGATTCGCCACAATCGATTGACCATCCGCCAGTGCATAGATATCGTCCAGGGGGTTGTGGTCCACGGAGAGCGGTTCATCAATACGCCCCTCGATAAATTCACGTACCTCAGATTCATTCGCGAAAACCGGGAAGTGGGCCAAAATCGAACTCTGAACCCATACCGGATCGCTCAACGCCCAGACTTGTCCCCAAGAAGCAGTGGGTAAGCAGGCAAGATAGGAATTCGCGACCGCTATCGCGTCTTCAAAATCCTTCTCTGCTGGTTTTGTCTTTGTCGCCGCATCGAACTCTGCGGTAGAAGGTCTCAAGCTCACCTCAGTAAACTCCGGACCGGAGAACTCGGTTGATGGGTTCAGTTGGCTAAATCCGAACTCCCAGGGGTTCTTCACAATCTGCATCACCTGGTCAACCGTAAGCGGTTCGACATCGCACGTTTGGGCGACGGGTGTGCTTTGGGCAAGACCAAGCAACCCATTGCTATTGTCGCGAGATGGTTGCAGGTTTAGGGCGGCAAACCAGCCACCGAACGCAATGGCGGCAACGATAACAACACTCGCTGCGAAGTTGAGGTATCGAGAGATCGTTGATGGTCGACCAGGTGTTGATCGGGGCGGCACGTTGTATGCAGGGGATTGGGTCAGTGTGGTCTCCATGGGGGGTATCTCCGTTGGTGGGTTCTGGGGTATTTGGGATCGCACGCGCATCCAGATCTCAGCGGGAACATCGTCCCGTCCAGTGAATGTGCGGTGAGCCTGATTCATCAGATTTCGTAGTTCGTCAAAGGATGCATCCGTATCGGTCATGTCTTAACTCCCTGGTGCAGGAGCACCCGTAGCGTTTTCATGGCTCGAGATTGCGCCATCCTTACCGCGTTTTCGCTCGTGCCCTGAATCTCCGCGATCTCACGATGGGTGAGTCCGGCGAGGCGGAGTTCGATCGTCTCTCGCTGCCTCTCCGGCAATGCCTCGAGCGCTGCGCGCACATCGTCCATCAGTGTTCGGTGCAGTGCCAGTTCCTCTGGCCCGGGCCGCTGATCGACCAACTCAGCGAGCAATGGCCCCGGCTTGTAACGTCGCCAGCTATCACGCAGCAGATTGCGGGCAATAGCAAAGAGCCAGGCACGAAATGTCGCCCCACGCCGGGGATCGTACTGATGCAAGCGCTGCAGCGCCTGCACGAAAACCTGGGCGGTGAGATCGGCAGCAAGTTCGGCGTCTCCGGTTTCCCGGCACATCCAGCGGTACATGGAAAGAGCGTATCGATCATAGAGCGGAGCAAAATCGTCGACGTTCTTGCGCGCCCTTTGCACAATGGCATCGTCCTCCATGGACGGATCGATTCCGTTGTGCGCCATACCACTCCTCCACCGCTTGATAGGTAATACGCGTGGACACAACAAACGTAACAATAGCGATGTGACTTAACGCAAAAGACCGGGGCAATGATGCCCCGGTCTCTCGTTTTGACATACCTATCCAGTAGCACGGCGGCTAATCTCATCGGCCCGGTATGCAGGGTCGCTATCTAGCTGGTCTAAATCACGTAGATCATATCGGGCAAAATCGCCAAAACGTACCACTGACCATCAATGGAAGACTGCTTAATAATCAGCCGGAAGCGTTCAGTCCTTTCGAGACCGGCGACTGGTGAAGCAACACCGGTGGCATCGGACTGATAGACAACCGTTCCATCGGTATCGGTAGCAATGATGCCAAACATCATCACCCGAGTAGCATCATATCTACTGACACCGGCACCTTGCGCAACAAGTGCACTGTCAATCTCTGGATTGACTGCCAAACTTAGGCTACTAGCATGGAGAGTATCACCACCGGGGAAAACAAACGTTGAACCCGGCATCTCCATCAACTCTATTACAGTTGCGCGCACCTGTTCTTCGCTACGATAAACTGGATGATTCGCCAACACGATTCTCTGAATCTCCTTGGGATCCATATAGACGAACACCTGGCCAATTGTCCCTTTCTGAGCGCAAACCAGAAAGCCATTTGCCCTATCGACTGCACCATCGAAACTTGGTTGAGTTGCGGGATAGGTAAACCCGTCAAGCAGTTGCTGATCTATCGCCGGGGAGTTGGTCTCAAGGAGGTCGTAGCCTGTCTTTTCCTCCCAGACCTTGAGCCAATCTCTTGATGTGATTAGGTCGTGATCAAAAGCAGAATATGGATTCTCCACAATTGCCATTACTTCATCAACGGATAGTGGCTCGACATCACATGTCGCACTGTCGAGTCCTGGTGTGCCTTGCGCCATACCAAGCAGACCATTGCTGTTGTCACCAGATGGCTGGAGATGCATAGTGGCGAACCAGCCACTGAACGCGATGGCCGCGACCACCAGAACGCTGGCAGCGATGTTCACGAAATGGCTGAATCCTCCCGCTTGCTTCCTGGCCGGTGCGGAGATTGCTCCAGGTAGTGGGGACTGAAGTGTGGCTGTTGCGGACATTGTTCCTTGTCCTTTCGCTGTTGGCTGCGCATTGGCGCGCAGCACTCTATTCCATGTCCCGGCAGCGGGGCCCGTTGCCGCCGGATCAGAACGCAGCGCGGACATCGCCTGCGTGTGGGTATCGATCACATCGGAGACCAAAGCAGTCTCCGGGTCGTATGGCCGCCGACTGACAAGGGCGTTTAGCGCCTGATCGATTTCGTCAGTGCGAGAGGCGCGATGGAGTATCCTCATGGTTCGACTCCTTCGGAGAGGTGTTCACGCAGCGTGCGGTAGGCACGCGCCTGGGCGGACTTCACGGCGGCGATAGTGGTATTCATCGTTGTGGCGATCTCATCGGTGTTGAATCCCACCATGCGCAACTCCACGATCTCGCGTTGGCGATCGGGCAGATACTGCAAGGCGGCACGCAATCGATCCATCTCGGTAAGATGAATGGCAAGTTGCTCGGGTCCGGGATAGTCGTCGTGCGTCAGATCCTCAATCGGAGGGATAAGGCGGATATCTCGACGCCGTCGCCATTCGTCAGCCAGCAGGTTGCGCGCGATCGCGAAGAGCCAGCTGCGAAATGTCGCGCCGGATTTGGGTCGGTATTGATGCAAGCGCTCGATAGCGCGGATGAAGGTTTTGGCGGTGAGATCGTCGGCGGCTTCGCGCTGGCCTAGTCTCAGGTAGCAGAAGCGGTAGATGTCGGGGGCATGTTGTTCGTAGAGCGGAGCAAATGCTGCCGGGTCGCGCAATGCCGCAGCGATGATCGTAAGCTCATCATCCGATGCTGTGTTGTCTGGCATCTGCGCGTACATCCCATCACCTCAGCGAAAGCCGTGTTCAGAAGTGGTAACGGGATGAGAGGGAAAAGAGTATCGCTATCCGGGAATGCGAAGTCTTAAGATCTCCGCTGCCTCCGCGAATCCCGCAGAATGCGTTGTAATGGTCTCCGTGCTCACCTCTCCGATGACTCGGAAACGATCCTCAAAGAGGGCAAGACAGAAACAACTCGGATCGAGTCTGCTTCTATATCGAATCCCACTAAACAAGGGAATGCCAGATGACGCCGAAAGCGACCACAGCCATCTGCTAATCGCACGCGTGAGTTGACGATTGGTTCCAAGTACTTCGCCAAAATCCAGATCAGCAACCCCGAGCGCTATCAACGATGGCGCCAAAAAGAGTCGCAACATCTGGATCGCACCTGGGTCTGTGAGATCAAACAACGGGGCATCAGGCATAAGCTGGGCAGAACTCAGTTGGGTCTGCCGCATCCAGGAGGGCATAACCTGACCTTCCGGATCGAGAAAGCGATCGCGTTCAGCAACATCGAGAACCATATCCGCTGCAAATCCCGCTACGGCCTGGATCGCTGGACGAAACTGATATAGGACTTCGAGAAAAGCTGCTTTAGGTTCAGTGGCCGCATAGAGCACTGAGTAACCGCTACCACCATCATCAGTGCCGATCAGCGGGTCGTCGAATCGACTTTCACCCTGCAATGACCGCGGTGGTGCCGCCATGGGGCTGAAGCGTTTGGACACCACTCGCCAGACAGCCTCATCGAGCGTAATCCCATACTGTTGCAGATCAGATAGGACGGTCACGCGTAACCACCCGTGATCATCACTTTGGCGGCACCCATGACGTTGTCAAAATTCCCCTCGCGCAATTCCATAGCAGGTGAGGCATCGTCCAGCACTGGATTCATACCAATCATGAATGCTCGAATTGTTTCGTCGGCTTCGTACTCCTGCATAAACACGACTATCTGATACAGAGCCAACATCCGCTCCTCAGAGTATCGATCTCTGATTGATGTCACTTCTCCGTTTACCCAGCGTGTGACTGTTTTGGGATTACGTACACCGACAATTCCAGCCACCAATACTCGACCGAGTGCCTCAGTGAGCGTCGTTGCCATCTCTTGCAAACTGGCATGAACCGCCTTCTGATGAGCAATAGTGGTTGCCTGAGACATATCTGATCCTTTCGATGAGAGAGGATGTGTCCTACGAATGTCCCTCGAATGTCCTCTCTATGTCCCTAGTATAGCAAACGCAAACCGGGAGTCATAAGACTCCCGGTGACTGAATCTATGTCGTTCGCCCGAAATACATCTCCGGGTATGCGTGGCGGTTAGGAAACGCTAGGTGCCGATCTGACGGAAATGCAGGTTGTTGGTACGACCGGCCTGTTTGAAGACCGGCACCGATCCGACGATCAACGCCCAGTCCCCTTCCGTGGCCAAACTGCGACGCACCAGCTCCAGTCCAGCTTCGCGGAATGCCTGATCGGGATCGTTATCCACATCGAAGACGATGGCGGTTACGCCCCACACCACACCGAGCTTGCGGGCAACGGCATCCGTACCGCAGATAGCGACAATGCCATGCTCCGGACGATACTTCGCCACGCGAATCGCACTGGAACCTGTCTGCGTAAGAATCACCAGGTGCTCCACCGGTGTCTGATCGGTTAAAGCGATGGCAGCACGCGAGATGGCATCGGCAAATAGTCGATTCTGACTGCTGTGATCGTCGTAGCCGATGTGCGACGCGACGGAGCGGACGACACCCTGATTCTCGACCTCGCGAATCACGCGATCCATCACGGCGACAGCCTCAAGAGGATAGGCACCCACGGCCGTTTCCGCGCTGAGCATGACGGCATCGGTACCGTCCCAAACGGCATTGGCAACATCGCTGGTTTCCGCACGGGTTGGCACCGGATTCTGGATCATGCTCTCCAGCATCTGGGTTGCCGTGATCACTGGTGTACCGGCGGCGTTACAGGCGGCGATGATGTCTTTCTGGGCACGCGGGACACGCTCCGGCGGCAACTGCACCCCCAGGTCACCGCGGGCGACCATTACCACATCGCTTTCGCGGGCAATATTCTCAATATCCGCAAGTGCCTGTGGGCGTTCGATCTTGGCTACCAGGCCCGGGCAATACGTACCATCGCCATGGCCATAGGCGATCTCACGCGCCTGCAGGAGATCCTCAGCATCGTTCAGGAAGCTGAGACCGATGTAGTCAAGCTGGTGATCCACCGCGAAACGGATGTCCTCAATATCAACATCAGTGAGGGCGCCGCCCTTAATCGGAGCACCAGGCAGGGTCACACCCTGACGGCTGAGTACCGATCCCGGACGGGTGACGACGCCGATGGCATGATCGTCGTGCACGCTCTGAACAACAAGCTCAATCAAGCCATCGCTGATCAATACACGGCTTCCGGGCTCAACCACCTGCAAGAACTGCTCGAGATTGATACCGATCTGATCGTTACTGCTCACCACCGGACCAGGGACGAGACGAATCTCGTCACCACGATTGATCTCCATCCCGAAGGTGCCTTCAGGAAGTGGACCAGTGCGGATTTTGAGACCACGCAAATCCAGCAGAATCGGAACGTGACGTCCAAGGCTATCGGCAGCTTGCCGCACCATGTTGATAATGCCGAGTCGATCTTCCGGCGAGCCGTGCGCAGCATTCACACGCACAACATCGGCACCAGCTTCCATCAGACTGCGCAGCATCTCAACGGTGCTGACTGCCGGGCCAACTGTCGTGACGATTTTGACCTTGCGTCCCATACCGTATCCTGTCTCCCTCTGGCCAACGAACGAGGTTCACATGTTCCTCACACACTGGTGCAATGGTACAGGAATTTCATGATCGGTATGATGTGGACCGAATACCACAAAGCAGATGGATTCCGGGGAATCCATCTGCTTTCCTGTGAAGTCACAGAGTGACCGGTCTATTCGTACCGGAGTGCCTCGGCTGGCAGGGTGCGACTCGCCTGCCGTGCTGGCAGCCAACTCATTAACAGCGCCATACCGATGGCGAGGCCCAGGGTTACACCCAGGGTGCCCCACGGCACCGAGAAGGCGACGCTGGCGCCGCCAGTCATACCCTCGTCGTTCGTCAAACCGTAGCTCACGATCAATCCCAGGATGGCACCGGCGATCGAACCGAGAATAACGATGATCCCGGTTTCAATGACGAAGGCGCGTCCGATGGTACTGGCCTGGAAGCCGAGCGCACGCAGAACACCAATCTGCTGCCGCCGCTCCACAACCGCACGATAGGCAATCACACCGACCGCAGCGATACCAACGATGAGTCCAAGACCCATAAACCACTGGAGCACGGTCATGAAACCGCTCTGCTGAGCCTGGAATTCCTCCAGTTGCTTCTCGATACCGACTCCCTGGGCGCCGTAGCGCAGCAGCGCCTTCTCCATATCAGCAGCGACCTCGTTGGGATCACGGCTGTCGTCTACGGTGAAGTAGTACGTCGTGGAGGCAAACGCCGCGTCCGGAAGAATCTCGGCCATGGTGGGAGCGCTCAGGAAGACGCCGAAGAGCATTGAGTAATCGGACTCCAGCACACCAATGACCGTGAACTCATGCTCCTCACCGGAGTCATCACGCATGGTGATAGTGGTCGGAGCAATCGTGTTCTCGCTCGTCTTCTCCACCTTTATCTTGGAACCACCATCGCTAAACGGATCGGAATCGGTATTGTCAGAGTAGGTCACGGTATCTGCGGACAGAATGACCAGATTCGGCTGCGTCTTCATCGCCTCCCAGATAGCTTCGTCGGAGTCGTATCCGTCGGCACGCATATCGAAGCGGAACTGGGTCAGATCGTAGAAGGTTGCATTCGGAGAACTGACCTGAGGTGCCATTTGCCACTCAGTCTGTCCATCTTTCACAACCTTGAGCTGGGAGAGATCACCGGCAACCATATCGACACGGGCAGGAGCACTCACGCCATCCATATTCACGCCCGCGTTTTCGAGCTCGGCATCGATATCGTCGATGGAGTTTGAACTCATCATGTCCACCCGCACATCGAGACCTGCCATAGCATCACCACTGAGGAATGCCTGCATAAAGATGTGGTTGACGGACGCCATCACCACGATGGAGAAGACGATGAGTGAGAACATGGCGATGGTCATTCCGCTGCGACCACCGTTCGCGCGTGGATAGGAGACGCCCAGCCGAACAGCCGCCAACCAGCTCTTGACCCGGCTTCCGAGCATCTCCACCAATCGCAGCAGCAGACCCATGTTCTGCATGATGATCATGGTGCTGGCTGCAACCATGGAAATGCCGCTGACCAGGAAGAGTTCGATACCACCATCGCCCATATCGCCAAAGATGCGATTGAACCAGGATGTCGGCATGCCCCATACGATCAGCACGAAGAATCCCACCACCGTCAGCACCAGCCGAGAGCTTATGCCGAACCAGGTGACGATAGCTGCCAGCGCAAACGGCACCATGGTAATACCGATAAGGAAGAGGGAAACGCTGGGACGCGAGTGACCCGTCCACATCAGCCATGATCCCAGCACGATACCAATCGCGGCAAAGATGAGCGGCTTCTTGCTATGGCTGAAATGCGCATTCTCGGGGATATCGCGTAGAGCCGCTACCACGTTCAGTCGACTGGCGCGATAGCTGGAGAAGATAACTGCCGCGAAGGTGATAACCACACCAAGCGCATAGGCAATGATCAGTGAGCGCGGATGCACATACAGGCTGATATCGAACATGCCGCCCGTCAGGCTGCCAGCAGCGTAGGCAATGATCCAGGCAACGCCGATACCGAGCGCGGCACCGATCAAGCCGGAAAGTAGCGTATAGCCCGCACCTTCGGAGAGGAACTGCTGCACCAGTTGCCGACGCTGGCCACCAATAGCGCGCATCATCCCCATCTCGCCACGACGTTCCGCCGCCAGCATAGTGAAGATAAGTACGATCAGCAGGACACCAACAGCGATGCTGAAGAGTCCAAAGCCGATAAACATGGTCACAAAGAGCGAACCGATAAGGTCAGCCTGCTTCACCAGACTCGCTTTGGTGTCATCGACGGACATGCCCGCGGCATCAAGACGCTGATCAAGTTGGGTGGTTACGTCTTCGGAATGATCGAGACCGGAACGGCTATCACCAGTATTGGAAACGACAACCGCACTCCAACCATCATCCACGCCCGTAATCTCGCGCAAATGATCAAGGCCGACAATCATACCCGCCGACTGCGGCTGAATGTATGAGCCCGCCAGGAACTGGTTCTCGACAATACCAACAACCTGCGCCGGGTAGAAACTGTTCCCGACAACATAGACGACCGTATCGCCAACCTTGGCATCAATGTTATCGGCGAGCTCCCGATTGATGTACACCTTATCCGCGCCGAGATTACTGACATCCACCGGATTGCCATCGATATCCTTGACACTGAAGTCTGTGAATGTCTGCTGCTCAGCCGCGACGATTCCCACCGTAGGCTCGGACGCCTGGGCGTTCGCGAAAAGTGATTGCGGGTTCGAGGCATCAACGTTGCTGGCATCGCCAATCGAGATGGCGGGTCCGGTGCTTACCAACAATCCACCGACAGCGTCTACTTCGAGACCATCTGCGGCAGTGCGCACCTGATCGACAGCATCGCCGGGAAGATGCTCAGTCAGCATGCCAGAGAGTTCGACATTCTCGGCATCATACTCGCCGGCAACCACCACTTCATCAATGGTGTCGAGATTGTGATAGATCTCGTTGCCCACCGAATGATTGAGGGTATCGCCCACAGTAAGTGCGGCTGAGCTGATAAGCGTGGCCAACATGAGACCAACAACAATCAGAAGACTCTGCGTCTTCCGGCGGGGGATATTGCGCATGCCCATCCGGAAAATCACCGGACGGCGAATGGCCACATAGATCACCGCCAGCAAGCTGAGGAACAGCAGCACCAGCAGCACGATCATGATGGCGTTCATGGAGACACCAAATAAGGTTTCCACTATAGACCTCCTCTTCGGGTCAGGTGCTAAAACTACTGAACAGCTTGTCCAAGCAGATCAGCATTCTGAGTCACAAAGGTGGTGCCGGGCTGCGGAATATCCTCGCCGACGATCTCGCCATCTCGCATGCGGACGATGCGATCGCACATATTCCCAACACCATGATCGTGCGTTACCAGCACGATAGTCAGTCCGTGTTCCTTATTCAGTTGCTTAAGGAGCATCATGATATCGCTTGCGGAGGCGGAGTCCAATGCACCGGTCGGTTCATCGGCCCAAACGATCGCGGGATCGTTCACCAGCGAGCGCGCGATCGTCACACGTTGACGCTGACCACCGCTCAGCTCTGCCGGACGGTGGTGTGCCCATTCGCGCAAGCCCACCTGTTCCAATGCTTCTTCCGCACGACGGCGAGCCTCACCAGGGCGGACATTCGCCACGAGGAGCGGCAGCTCCACATTCTCCACCGCACTCAAAACCGGGAGCAGATTGTAGACCTGAAAAATGAATCCCATGCGCAACGCGCGATAGCTGGTGCGTTTCTTGTCGCCCATTTCCGCGATGTTCTCGCCTTCAATGGTGATCACACCCTCGGTCACGTCGTCCAGACCGCTGAGGCAATTCAACAGGGTTGTCTTGCCACAACCGGAAGGACCCATAACACCGACCATCTCGCCACGGCGAACGGAGAAATCGATTCCCTTCAGCGCCTGCACCGTAGTGGAACCAGTGTCGTAGGTTTTCACTACGCTCGCAGCGGCCACAATCGCGCCGCTGGCATCAATCGACTGCTGAGCCGCTGATTTTCCTCGTCCAAACATCTGTCGTCCGCTCCTGTGTGCGTTGGAACGTCGTAAGGGAAGCTCACGATATTCCTCTCCTCGTCCGCCTCATCGGATGAGGCACCGACCGTATACTACATGGCTAAATGTCACGAATGTGTGGATTTCTGTAGTCGATACTGTAATTGCTGGCTATCCCCCATAACAGAAGGAAGGAGGGCCAGCAATCTGCCCCTCCTTCCACTGCGTGTTATCGCTCTACGGAGTTAGCGCTCTTTGAGCAGCATGTTCTTGAGAACAACCAGGATTGCAGCGAAGATCGCCGCCACAATGATGCTCCAGATCATGTTGCCACCGATCTGATCCGTCACCAATCCGGCGACAAACGCACCAACCAGGCCGAGTATGAGATCACCTACGAGTCCGCGGTTCGTGCCGGTAATAACGCCAGCCAACCAGCCAGCAGCTACACCAACAATGAGCCACCAAAGAATATCCAACATGTGCTTCGACTCCTTTCCGAGTATGTCATATGAAGCACCTCCTACCCTATCACACCGTGCAAGTACTGATTCAGCCGGGATGTTGATCACTACTCTTCGGATCCCTGTTCCTGGCGTTCACGCAGGCGTTGCAGGGCAAGCTCTCTTCCACCGGATTCGCTGGGTACGGTGGTATCGGCACTATCGCCAAAGTCGTAATCAGAATCAGTACTATCAGCTGCGGCCTCGACCTCTAACTCAGGCACCTCGTCGATCGCCTCAATCAGTTGGTCGTCGCTGGTTCCAAGTTCTGGTTCTGGCGATTCAAAGACGGGATCCGATTCGCTAATGTGTTCCACCACAGGTGCCGAAGCACGAGGGGACACTCGGGCAGCACGCGCAACCTTGGGTGATTGGGAGCGGAAACCGTAGCCTTCTTCCCGACTCCAGATACCGGTGGTGCCGTATCGTCTCATATACGCCCAACACCAGCCGAAAATGATCAGAACGATGGATATCCAGACAACGAGCGCAAACAACTCGCCCGTTTCATCAGCGGGATTCAGCAGCATGACGAGGAACGTGAGAATGACCATGGCTGAGCCGGCAATGGCCAGCACACCACCGAGTCCCTGCACGAACCGGTTCCAGAATCGTTTGTAGACGTACCGGTTGGAAGGGTCGTCGCTGCTGACATCAGCGTATTTCCACGCTGGTCCGAAGGTGCGCAAAGCCCACCCAAGCAACATGAGCGAGGCACCAAACCCCATACCAAACAAAATGTAATCCAAAAGGACTCCTCACCCCTGAGCGCGTCACTTGGCAGAAGTCTACAATCTATCAGCGTGTAAGTGCACCACTATCAGGTGGTGGCGGGACTCTCAAATCGATAGCCCATCCCGGGGTAGGTCGTGATGAGGGTGAAGCTGCCATCCTTTGGCTCTAGCTTGGCGCGAAGACGGCTCACCCAGGTGCGCAGGTACTGGGTTTCGTTGCGATATTCCGGCCCCCAAATACGACTGAGCAGCTCTGTATGCATCATGACGCGGCCAGCATTGCCAGCGAGCTGACTGAGCAGATCCCACTCCGTACGACTAAGGCGAACCTCCTCGCCGTCGGCGGTGACAATCTTGCGTTCCAGATCAATGACAAGGCCAGGATAGTGCAGCACCGCCTCCGATTCCGGCTGATGCACACCAGCGGTGCGCCGCAGAATGGCAGCAATCCGTGCCTCCAACTCATCCGGATTGAAGGGCTTCGTGATATAGTCGTCGGCGCCGCTCTGCAGCCCCTTCAGCTTGTCCATATCGCTGCCGCGGGCGGTTAGCATCACCACCGGCACCGTGCTCTGCTGGCGGATACGACGAAGAGTTTCGAACCCGTCCATATCCGGCATCATCACATCCAGCACCACCAAATCCGGCGATTCCTGGTTGACGATTGCGAGTGCCTCGCCGCCTCGGGTCGCCGTCAGAACCTCATACCCATCGACCCGCAGCTTCGCTTTGACCAAACGCACAATCGGGGGTTCGTCATCGACAACCAGAATCAGGTGTTTACGCATCTCGTTCTCCTTCGGGGTGCTCCCACTCCCGTACGACCGGTAGTTCAACAGTGAAGGTGGAACCGGTACCAGGGCCATCAGATTCGGCGCGAATTCGCCCACCCATGGCATCGACTAACAGGCGACTGAGGTAAAGCCCAAGACCCATACCGCGCACAGTCGGATCGGCACCGGGTCGACGGAATCGTTCGAAAACGTGGGGGACATGCTCCGCCAGAATGCCGAGTCCAGAATCGATGACGCGGATGCTCACCCAGTCGCCGTCACGGCTGGCCTGGGTGCGAATCTCGCCGCCGCCAGGTGAGTACTTCACCGCATTCTCATAGAGGTTCTGCATGATCTGGCTGAGCCAGTCCGGATCACCCTCGGCCAATGGCAGGCCCGCATCAATGACCAATGTGAAGCGATGGTTATCCGAGCGCTCGTTGAAGGCATCGATCAATTCCTTAACCAGCGGCTCGATCACAATCGGTTCTGTTTCGCCCTGGAAACGTCCGGCCATGATTTCGGCGACACTGAGCAGGTTGCCAAGCATACGATCAAGCCGGGAGCTTTCGGTACCGATATCGCCCAACAGTTCGGTGCGCGTCTCCTCGTCCAGATCGTCCCATTGCTGCTGGAGCAGCAGAGCACCACCATGAATAGCAGTAAGCGGTGTGCGGAACTCGTGAGAGATGAGGGAGAGGAAATCGTCCTTGATCTGCTCCGCGGCTCGCAATCGGGAATAATCCTGAAAAACAACAACGGCACCCATGATCTCGTTGTCGTTCGTGAGCACGGGGGCACTCTGCACGAGCACCGGTATCTGCTCTCCTCTGGCATTGACCAGGATGAGTTGGCGATTTTCCACACGTTCACCCCGCAACGCGCGCATACCTGGATGCGCATGTCGCGGCAGATCCATGCCATCGGCACTCTGCCAACGAAAATCGCGGTAAATAACCGGAATCGCGGAATGGTGCGCGGTATCTCCATAGATCATTTCGATACCGGTATTGTTGGTCATCTGGATCCAGGCATCTGGGGGCTGAATCACAAGCACTCCTGCCGGCAGGTTATCCAACACCTCGCGCAATTGCAGAAGCTGCGCGCGGGCACGTTCGTTCCGTGATTCGGCAAGATCAAAGAGTCGGGCGCGATCTACCGCAGCGGCTGCGTGATCTGAAAGCAGACCGATTGCCCCGACATCCTCGTCAGCAAATGTGGACGCACTGGTGGGACCGATAATGACAAGCGTGCCAATTTGACCATCGCCCGAGCGAATTGGGGCAAGGATGGCCGCCTTGTGAGCAAGAGGAGAATCCGAAGTAAAACTCACACCGGGAAGCGTATCAAGTGAGGTGACGGCGATTGCTTTGGCGATAGGCTGCATGGAGGCGAATAGTGCGGCAAGGTGCAGATTGAGCGCTTCCAGGGCTTCACCGGGTTCGGCATCGGAGCTACTCACGAGGACGCCCGCGTTCCCGATCGATTGTGGCTGGGAAATAGCCGCAATCTCGGCAAAGGCAACTGAGCGGGCGAGATCAACGATTCGCCGCAGCACCGTTTCGATGCGCACCTCGGATGCCACAGCGAGCGCTGCTTCATATGCAGCGATGACTGCGAGCCGACGTAGCGACGGCGACTCCGCCTCGCCAACTGTCAGGCTTAGCGAATCATCATGTATTGCTCGACCAAAGACCTCGTAAGAAGACATAGCATCTGGTTGCGGTACGCCTATGTTGACGGTACCTCTACTTTCTGGTTCTGAGTCTAGTGGCTGCTGCATGACAGGAATGTCCTGACAGTTGCTGTTGACGTATCAAATCCGCAACAGTGATATGAACACATCAACAAAGGAGAAAGGGTGACCTCGCGGCCACCCTTGTTTGACGATTTCGATCTCGACGATGCTATCGCACCAGCTTGTCCAGCAGCAATGCGTAGCCTTCGCGGCCGCGCAAATAGTCCGGAATGCTGTACCACTCATTGGGTGCGTGGGCGCGAGATCCATCCTGGCTCCAGCCCAAGGTGATGGTCTCCAGGCCAAGCTCATCCTGGAAGATCGCGGTGGCTGGTACCGAACCACCACTTCGGGTGATCACCGGCTCCTTCCCATAGAGATCAACGAGTGTATCCGTCACTGCCTGGTAGACTGGATCCTCCCGGTTGACGACATAGGGCTTGGCAGAACCATCGGCCAGGATGACATCGAAGCTGGCATAGGCCGGCAGATGCTTCTCACAGTGCTTGATGATCAACTCCCGAATCTCACCCGGGTTCTGATCCGGTACCAGGCGGCAGGTGATCTTCAGGTGTGCCTTGGCGGGAGTCACCGTCTTGACGCCATCGCCCTGGAATCCGCCCCAAATGCCATTGAAATCGAGGGTTGGTCGGCCCCAGTTTCGTTCCCGCGGGGTGAAAGCGGATTCGCCGAAGAGACCCTTAACCGCCATATCGGCCATTTGCTTGTCAACATCGATCGGCAACAGGGCCATCTCCGCCTTGTCGGCTTCGGTAAGCTCGTTCACACGGTCATAGAATCCTTCCACCATCACGTGACCATCTTCGTTGTGGAAGGTTGCAGCCAGTTGGATCAACGACTGGATCGCATTCGGCATGTAGGCACCGAAGCCACCGGAGTGCATATCCGTGTTCGCAGTGGTGACATTTACCTGGAGGCCAGCGAGACCCTTGAGGGCAACACCCTGGCTCGGGGTATCGGCACTGTATTGGCCACCATCGGCGGAGATAACCGCATCCGCACCAAGGAGATCCCGATTCTCGCGAATAATCTGGATCATGTGCGGGCTACCAATCTCCTCCTCACCCTCAAAGATGAAGCTGACATTCACCGGTGGTTGACCGCCATTCGCCTTGGACGAAGCTTCGACACCCTGAATCGCACTGAGGAGGTTGCCCTTCATATCCGAGCTGCCACGCCCGTAGATGATGTTTCCATCCACGGTTGGTTCAAACGGAGGTGTGGTCCACAACTCCAGCGGCTCCGCGGGCTGAACATCGTAATGGCCATAGATAAGGATGGTTGGCTGATCATCGCTCACATGCCAGCGTCCAATGACCGATGGATGACCATCGCTCTGGGCGATGCGAACCTCCGGCACACCCGCCTTCTGCATCCGCGCCGCCACGAACTCGGCAGCCTTTTGCATATCGGCCTTGTGATCCGGCGAGGTGCTTACGCTGGGGATGCGGATCAGCTCCAGCATTTCGGCGATATGATCCTGTTCGAGGTTCTTGAGATCGTCTTTCCAACTCATGAGGATACTCCTTGTGTGTAGCGACCAGTCATTACTATCGTCCGCATATCCGGCATGCTGTCAACCGGTATCGTAACCATCGTCACACATCGCATGTTAATCTAGAATGAGGCCTTATTCAGAGCCGGGGCATGATGTGGGGACCATGACGGAGATTACGGAGCAGGATCCAAACGAAGAAGATCAGCGGCTCATTGTGCTGGCACAGGGCGGCGATCTCGCTGCGTTCAATCTGATTGTGGAACGGCATCAACGAGCCGTCTATTCAACGTGCCTGCGCATGTTGCGTGATCCGCACCTGGCAGAGGATGCAACACAGGATTCATTCATTCGCGCCTGGAACGCGATCGATAGCTTCCGCGGCGGCATCGTGCGGCCGTGGCTGCTGCGCATCGCCACAAATCGTACGTATGACATGCTGCGTTCGAAAGCACGTAAGCCCGCTGCCAGCCTGGATGCCCAGCCTTTCGAATCCGAGCCGGAATGGGCCACGGTGAGCGTAAGTGAGCATCCCGAGCAGTACAGTACGCGCGGCGAGATGAGTGCATTTCTGGAACAGGCACTGCTGCAACTGCCTGAGGATCAGCGACTCGCCATCGTCCTCAGCGATGTTCAGGGTTACGGCTACGACGAGATTGCGGACATCATGAACACGGCGGTTGGCACGGTGAAATCGCGCATTTCACGCGGCCGAAGTCGATTGCGTGAATACCTGCAATCAACGCCAGCAGGGATGGAACTGGCTGAGCGCTTTGTTCGTCTCCCTAATGAGTGATTTTGGGATCGGAGTCCGGGAATCGCAGGATGTGAACAACGGCGTTCATATCGAGGCTCAATACATATCGGAAGCAGAATGAGCATGAGTACGCAACATCTCACTACAGAAGAGCTCAGCGCATATCTGGATGGGGAAATCGTGTCGGCAGAAATGCCGGCCATTTTGGCGCATCTGGCCGCATGTTCGGCATGCACGGAAGAACTTGATGCGCTGACAACAATCAAGAACACCTTCGCGGCATTGGGGGAAGTCGATGTTCCGCGTTCTTTTGCGTTGACCAAAGAGATGGTGGCCTCACCATCTCCCTTGAGTAGCCCCGCCTCGCCGACACCTATTCGGAGCACCAGAATCGTGCTGGCCGAGAAGGTCGTACGCATTGTCGCGATTGCTGCGGCAGTAGTCTTCATCGCATTGGGCGGAGCACAGCTGGGTGGACTGTTCGGTGAAGAAAACACCACCTCGAACGATGTCGCGCTGGTAGGAGAAACCGATTCGTCCACCAATGCGTCACAGAATCAGGAATCCGCGGCAGCGCTTTCGCGTGGTGAGGTTCGGGAAACCGGAGAATCCGCCGCCGCCGAAAGCAGCGCGATCGAAGCAGAACTTGCTCGTGTCGATACCACAGCGCAGGTCCAGGATAGCGGCCTGACAGCAATCGAACTGACGACCGTTAGCATTGGCATCGTCGCGTTGGCAGCAATCGCCTGTTGGATCCTTCTACGATATCGGGCTGGCACCGTCAGCTAGGAACTGGAGAACCAATATGATCCGCAGTTTGCGCATTGCCGCTGTGGCAGTGCTAACCTCCCTTACCCTTATTGCCTCCCCACTCGTGAGCGCGCAAGAAATGTATGAACCACAACGTACCATCAGCACGTCAGGAACAGGTATCGTTACCGTTGAGCCAGATATGGCCACATTCAGCGTCGGTATGGAAGCTCGTGACGAAACGTTGAAGCCCGCACAAGATGAAGTCACCAACGAAGCCAATGCCATCACCGCGGCCCTTCTGGAAGCGGGTATCGACCAGAAGGACATTGTTACCTCCTCCTATCAGGTGACACCAGAGAACAAGTACGACCGCAATGGCAACTTCGTCAGCATCGAAAGCTACGTGGTGCGCATGACGATCAGTATCACCGTGCGTGATATCGATCTGGTCGGTGAGTTGCTGGACCAAACCGTAACGTTGGGCGCTGACTATGTCAGTTCAATCAGCTTTGGTGTCAGCGATCCGAGTCCACACATTCAGGAAGCACGCAAGCTGGCAATTGCCGATGCTCGCCAGAAGGCAGAAGACTACGCCTTTGGTTCCGATGCCACCATTACCGGTCTGTTCAGCCTCTATGAGAGCAGCAGTCCGCAGCCGACCGCCAAGGACGGGGGGACCTACGACACCGCAGAAGCAGCCCCAATGACTGCCGCAGCGGACATGGTATCGAATCCGGTCGATGTTAGCGCCGGCACAACCAGGATCACCGTGCGCGTGGAGACAACCTGGACGATTGAGCCGAATGGCACGATTCAGCCGGAATCCACCCCGGCAAACTAATAGCCCGAGGCCCTGCATTCACCCGGCTGTCCATAGAACAGCCGGGTTTTCTTGTGGCCTGGGCAAGTATTGAGTCCTGTGTCCCCCGCCTCACGGTCGGGTACCATTAGCCAGAACATCTTGTCTTGGGAGAGTGTGCTGCATGCGGTCTGTCATCAAGAATTACCTCGCCATGATCGCGTTCGCCGTTGTCGCCGTTCTGGTCATCGGTGCGATTGGTGTGCGTATCGATCGCGATCAGGAGGCTGATCCGATTGAAGGTATTTCGGCGACACCTGCGATCACCGGGGAGACACGCAGTGGCCTGGTCGATGCTCAATGGCTACTGGGGAACCTGGATCAGGTTGACTACATTCTTGATCTGGGTGATCAGCGACAATACGATCTCGGTCACATTCCCAACGCGCATCACATCTGGTGGCAAGATGCCATGAGCGCGCACGCCAGCAACTACTCCGAACCAGACAAGATCAGCCAGTTGGCATCTGGTACAGGTGTTTTCGGATTCCTCAATCTGCATATACCCCAGGATGCCCACGTGGTGATCTATGACAGCAACGGTTCCGAGCGTGCCACCTGGCTGCTTTGGGTGATGCAGATCAATGGATACACCGATGTGCAGGTACTGGACGGTGGCCTTGCCGCCTGGATTGGCGCAGGGGGTGAACTGACTACGGATGCGGCGCCCGCCGTCGATGACTCCATACAGGCGACTCCTACCACGGATACCGCATTCCTTGTCAAAACCGAGGGTGTCAGCAACGCAATTAATGACGGTACCAAAATCATCGACACGCGTGATAGTGAGCAGATGCAAGACACGGTGAATGGCACGACGCGAGAGGGGCATATCCCCGGTGCCATCAATATCCTCACTGCCGATGTTATGCGCGAGGACGGCACATTCAAATCCGCGGCGGACCTACGCGAGATTTTCGAAGCAAACGGGATCTCACCGGACGATGACGTCATTGTCTACAGTCTCTTCGCCCATCAATCCGGCAATATGTGGTTGGCGCTGCATATCGCGGACTATGACAATGTCCGCATTTATCAGGAGGGGTATGCCGCCTGGGGACAAGATGCCTCATTGCCGATCGAGACGGATTCGTTCCAGATCCCGGAGCCCATTGCCTCTCCTGCCGCCAGTCCTGTTGTTACCCCGGTGATACCGGAACCAACACCGACTGAGGAGCCAACGGACCTAACCTGAGATTGGGTCCAGAAGTAAAAGCACACTGCTCCCCCGCCACCGATCTCATACATAACAACACATAGCGAATCCGCTTTAGAGCCGGCTCCGGATGTACTAACACGTGCACGGATTGGTAGCGGGGCAGTTTATCTGCCCCAAGGGGAGACAAGCTCCCCTACTACCGATCTCATACATAACAACACCCACTCTAAAAAACCGCGGCGACCGAGTTCTCAAAGAGGGCGAAGAGCAGTAGCAACGCAATCGCAGCGAGTGCCAATATCGCGAACGTAATGATCAGGCTGCGCATGGCATTGCGATCGGTGTAGCGACGTTCCCGTTTCTCGCGCTCCGTCATGGCTCGACGAGGAGCATCCGCGGGTAGCGGACCATTGCCATCCAGATTCCAGCTACCGGAGCCCGCGACGTAGCGCTCCATAATTTGCGCCTGGAGCGCCTCCACACGGATGGAGCGATCGTATTCTGCACGCTTATGGGGATCGCTGAGTATGCTGTAGGCCTGGTTCAGTTGGCGGGAGTATTCCTCCGCCAGCGATTTGTCGGTTCCCTTGAACTGATCCGGGTGCCATTGCCGAATCTCTTTACGATAGGCGGCCACGATCTCTTTCCGCGAAGCGCTGAATGGCACATTCAACAACCGATAGTGATTCTGTTGTGACTGCACCATAGGTTGTCCAATCGCCAGCGTCTCGAGTCTGGATCCGGTTGTATCGCCAAACCGGGAGGAAATGCCTCATCCGGCAGTGGCAGCAAGTATTATACGAATGTAGAGTGTATCCAGTTGCACTGACATGATTATTTGGGGGAGAGACGAACCATGCCTGTCCATATTGTCACAGTCCCGTATCGCTACGATGAGTATCAGGATGGCATGGGTCGCGGACCGAAAGCGCTGCTGCGGTCCGGATTGCGCAACCGGCTCGATGCTGTCGGTGTGAGTACAAGCGATCCTGTGGAGAGCATCCTCAAGGATGAAGAACGCGTCAGCGGCCCGATTGCCGCCAATATCGGTGCGCTCGGGCGGAACACAGCCCGCATTGTGGCGGAGTCACTTGAGGATGGCGATCCCGTACTGGTGATCGCGGGTGACGATACCGCTACCATCGGCGTTATCAGCGGTGTTGAGGTTGCCCGGCCGGGCTCGAAGATCGGACTTGTCTGGATCGATGCTCACGCCGATTTCAATACACCGGAAACCAGCTTCAGCGGTATCCTCGCCGGAATGCCGGTGGCGATCCTGGCCGGTCTGGCCGGACCAATTTGGCGCGAGAATGCGAACCTGGCCCACACGCTTCCCACCGATCACATTGTGGTCGCGGGTGTGCGCATGCTGGACGACAAGGAACGTACGTTGCTAAAAAGCACGGATGTGCGGCTGATCGAAGCCAAGAGCTCCCAACGCAGCCAGCTGTTTGAGGCGGCTATCGAGCGACTCGCCAGTCGTACCGATGTGATCGTGGTGAATGTCGATCTCGATGTGCTCGACCCGCAGTACGTCCCGAGTGCTTCGACGCCTGAAGCGAATGGCCTCTCACCGCGTCAGCTCGCGTGGATGATTCGGGAAGTAACCAAGCATGGCACAACGGTGGTTGTCTGCATTACCAGTCTGAATCCGGGTGGTGGTTCGCGCGGAGAGAAGTCGATCAACTCGACCCTCGCAGTGCTGGAGCAATCGCTGACGGATTGGTCGCTGAAGCCGAAAGAACCTGCCGATGAGTGAGAGCCTGCGCGAGATAGTGGAGCACGTCTTCGCGGAACAGATTGCCGCTGATGATATCGAACTCGGGAGTGACGCGGGCGAACTACATATCATCGGAGATGAGTGGACGCTCGTACTTAGCGGCGATCCCCTGGTCAGTTCCATGCTGGCAGTTGACGATGAGGAAGGCGACCTCGAGACGGTTATTGAGGTGATCGACGAAGAGGCGCTGGCAGCGCTACGTGATCTGGATGCGGCCCTCTCGGGTGCGCTCGATGCCGCGCTGGTTGCTTCCCCGGATGCATTGACACGGGGATTGGCACGAATTCTGGAAGGATGATTAGGGTAGGCGCAGACCCTTTCGGGATGCGCCTACCCTAATTTCGCCGCGCGCCAATCGGAGGCGAGTAGCTGGTAGACAAGCGTATCCGCATATTCGCCTAAACCGACAGGGATGTCGGCGGTGTAGGAACCGGCCAGAACGTACCCACTCTTCTCCACTGAACGTCGGCTGCGAGTATTGCGGGCATCGATCGTGCAACGCACACAATGCAGTCCCATAACCTCGAACGCGAAGTCGAGTACAAGCGCCTTGACCTCCTGGCCAATCCCCTTGCCCCGATCTTCCGGGTAGAAGAGGCCCATACCGGTCTCGGCGGTGCGCGTACCCATTTCGATATTGCGGATGCTGGCCGTGCCAATGGCCTCCTGCTCGTCGGTGCGGCAAACAACCCAGACAAGCGAGGATTCATCCTGTGCTGCAACCCAATTACGGTAGGCGGTCTCGCTGGTGGGTACATTGGGAACCGGTTGCGCAGAGTCTTCGACAATCTCGGTGGACTGTGCGATGGCCAGAGCATCCCGCGGTTCCAGCGGACGCAGCCATATGCCTTCGCCAAACATCTCCGGTTGGTAGCCTTTATCGGCCATGCTTCGCCTCCCAGTCCGGATTCACCGCCTCATAGGTGATGAGATCGAGGGCATTGTCCTCGGCATCGCGCCACCATTCTCGTAGCCGCACCGCCTGACGATAGCCGATCTGCTCGTGAATGTTCGCCAGAGGGTCCTGTCCTTGCACCATATCCGTACGCAGTGCGATCAACCGCAACGTGGTGAAAGCGAACTCCTTTGCCAGAACAAATCCGGCAATCTGTGTCATCGCTGTGGTTGGTCGAAATCCGTAGCGAAGAATCGCTACCGCTTCGCTCTTGCGATCAAACGTAAATCCTGCCAGCGCTCGTCCGGTAGATGTCTCTTCCAACACCAGTCGCAGCCGGGGATTCTTGCCCCAGGCGATACTCTCCACATCGCGCAACCAGGCGCGCCGATCAGCCAATTCCCGACCATGCACGGTGCTTTCCGGAAAGAGCTGCGGAAGCCCCTCCAGATCCAGCTCACGAATCGCCCGCAGCCGATATGGAACAGTTATGGATTCCACCGAGAATGAATTCATGGTTTTTTCAGGTTCGTTTCAGAGAACATTCAGGCTGCTTACCTATCATGAGTCTAGTTGGAAATGGTCACTCGGACTTTCAATACAACTATGAACATTTCTAACGTCTCTCCTCCCCACCCCATGCGTAAGCGGCGGACATCCAGGATGTTTCGCCGCTTATGTATATCCAGCTAACACGGGTGCGGTGGCGATAACCGGTGTGGATTATGATACGAAAGATTATCCGGTACATTCGAGGTACCAACTCCACCATGGCAATAGTACAAAACGATGCGACCGAGCGTAGCCGCCAAATCCTGATTGTCGAAGATGAGCCCTCAATTTCCGGGTTTGTTCGTCGTGGTCTGATCTTTGAAGGGTTCGATGTCTCGGTTGTCGACAATGGCACCGACGCGTTGCTGCAGATGCGCGATAATCCACCCGATCTGGTCGTGCTGGATCTGATGCTGCCGGGTATCGACGGTATTCAGATCACCCAGCGTGTCCGCGCGGCGGAAGAGGCCGAAGGCACTCCCCGACTCCCGATTCTGATGCTAACGGCGCGCGACGCCGTGGCCGATCGCGTCAACGGACTCGATGCTGGCGCCGACGACTATCTGATTAAGCCCTTCGATTTCGACGAGTTGGTCGCACGCGTGCGCGCCCTTCTGCGGCGTGCCACCCCAACATCCACCAACAATCAGGAAGTGCTGACCTTCGAAAATATCACAGTGAATCTCACCAGTCACATCGTCAGTCGAGACGATCAGGTGATTGAACTCACTCCACGCGAGTTTGATCTCCTGGTGATCCTGATGCGCCATCCGAATCAGGTGCTAACGCGCCAAACCCTGATGCAGCGTGTTTGGGGTGAAGACTTCTACGGCGAATCCAATGTGCTTGAGGTGGTGATCGGTAATCTCCGCCGCGCGTTGGAAACGAACGATCAATCTCGCGTCGTGCAAACAGTGCGCGGAATCGGTTACGTGTTGCGCTCCCAGTGAACCAGCGCCCAACTTCCTCTGTCACCAGCCGGGAACTACCGGACGAACGAAATCAGAGCGTGCTACGGCGCCGTGTGCCGTTCCTTTTCAGCGTGCGCTTTGGCATTACCGCCTGGTACGCGGGGGTGCTGATCATCACATTGGCAATGTTGGGCATCGGTCTGCGCGTGTTGCTGATACGATCGCTCGACGCCGATGCCGAGAAACGCCTGAGCGAGGCCGCGATTGAGGTGCGGAACCAGGTTAGCGAGCCAGATGCGGACGACGGAGATAATGATGGTGCCCTGGAGACATCACCATCCCTGGATGTCCGCAGTATCCTGTTGAGCGGAGTCTCGGTTACGGTAGTTGATCTCACGAACAATGAGGTCAAGTACCATCAGGGAGATCTCAGCAATCTTTGGCCGACGGAAGAGGATATCAATGACTTTCGGACGGCGAGCAAACCAACGCTAAACACGTATCGGATCGATGGATATGCGATCCGTGGTTACACATTGCCGATCGTGAGCGAAAAGGACGTTGATCCTCGCACCGGTTTGCATTTGGTCATCGGCGTCATCTTCACCAGCGAGTCCCTTAGCGGGACCACCCACATGCTCAGCCAACTCAGTCAGGCGCTCATCCTCTTCGGTGTTATCGGTGGTGCCACAGCAAGCATCGGCGGTTGGAGTCTGGCCGGTCGGGCACTTGCTCCGGTAAACAGGTTCATCGATAGCGCAGACGATATCGCCAAGGATCGCACCGCGGCATCACTACGACGGCGACTGGATGTGCCCCAAACCGGTGATGAGCTGGCGGAACTGGGTAATACCTTCAACGACATGCTGGACCGTATCGAACAGTCGTTCAAGACACAACAGCGCTTTGTCGCCGATGCCAGTCATGAACTCCGTACACCGCTGACAAGCATCAAGGGCAATGTCGATGTTGTGCGTAAGCAGCTTTCGAGTGGTCGCCCCATCGATCCGCAGGATTTGGCAGAGGCATTGGGTGATGTCAGCCGCGAGAGCGAACGCATGAGTCGACTCGTCACGGATCTACTCAGTCTCGCCCGCACAGATGGGGATCCTACCCGCAAGGTCACCGAAAGCGATGTTGTTAGCCTCGATCTGCTGGCGAGGGAAGCGGTGCGCACCGCCGAAGTGCTGCTGGATGGGCAGGAACTTATTCTCAACTCCGAGAAGGAAGTACTAATCCACGGAGATGGCGATGCCTTGGTACAGGTGATGCTGATCTTGCTGGACAACGCCATTCGGCATACACCTGCTGGTGGTCGGGTTTGCCTGACGATTAGCGAGGATGTTGATCCCCAGGACAAGGTTCCCTGCGCGCGCATTGATGTTGATGACACCGGCTGCGGGATTGCACCGGAACATTTGCCACACCTCTTTGAGCGATTCTATCGCGCCGAGGGTCACCGGGCGAGGACATCGGGTGGGACCGGTCTGGGGCTGAGTATCGCTCTCAGCATTGTGCGGGCGCACAATGGCTGGATTGATGTGGCATCCACGCCCGGTCAGGGTACGAATTTTACCGTCTGGATTCCACAGAGATTTGGGTGATGCGCAAAAATGCCCACCCCGGGGGCAAAAACCCCGAGGGTGGGCACAGCGTCAGGATGACGGCTGGTTCTGGCTATTCTCCCTTGATGCCGGGCACAGCCAATTCGGCGGGATCGAGCAGTTTGTCCAGCTCAGCTGGTGTGAGGTCGGTCATTTCAGCGGCGACATCCTTCACGGTCCGCTTCTCCGCATAGGCGCGCTTGGCGATCTTGGCACCGGTTTCGTAGCCAATAATCGGATTGAGCGCAGTCACCATGATCGGATTCTTGTCGACCAGATCGTTGATATGATCGACATTCACCATAAAGCCAGCGATCGCCTTATCAGCAAGCACATTGCTCATGGTGGCCATGATCTCAATGCTTTGGCTGAGGTTGTACTGCAGGATGGGGAGCATGACGTTCAGTTCAAAGTTGCCGAGGGCACTGCAATAGTTGATGGTGGCATCGTTTCCGATCACCTGCGCGGACACCATCATGGTCGCTTCCGCAATAACCGGATTGATCTTGCCAGGCATGATGCTGGACCCTGGCTGGAGTGCCGGGAGCACGATCTCGCCGAGACCGCTGAGCGGTCCGCTATTCATATGGCGCAGATCATTGGCGATTTTGATGTAATCGGTCGCAGTTGCCTTGAGTGCACCACTCACCTCGGCGGCGATACCCATGCTGGCCTGTGCTTCGAAATGGTCATCCGTCTCCACAAACGGCAAACCCGTCTTCTCCGATAGCTTGGCAGCCACGCGTGCACCAAACTCGGGATGCGCATTGAGTCCGGAACCAACGGCAGTGCCCCCAATAGCCAGACGTGCCAGATGCGGCAGGGTGGATTCGATGCGCTCCCGGCCGAGTCTTACCTGCGTAGCCCAGGCACGCGTGGTATCGCTGAGGCGGACAGGTGTGGCATCCATCAGATGCGTGCGCCCGGTCTTCACGATGCCATCGAACTCGGCAGAACGAGCGAGGACTGTCTCCTCCAGGTGCTTCATCGCCGGGATTAGCTTCTCCGCAATCTCGATATACGCAGAGACACTGATGGCCGTCGGGATAACATCGTTTGAGCTCTGCCCCATGTTGACGTGGTCGTTCGGATGAGGCTGATTCGCATCCGGCTGGAGCTGGCGGGCGCGGCTGCTGATAACCTCGTTCGCGTTCATATTGGTCGAGGTGCCCGAACCTGTCTGGAAGATATCGATGGGGAACTGATCATCAAACATGCCGGCGGCAACATCCAACGCGGCTGCGGAGATAAGGTCGGCCATCGCGGGATCGAGCAGTCCGAGTTCCTTATTGACCTGAGCGGTCGCATCCTTAATGAGACCGAGTGCATTCAGGAATGCCCGACCGAAGCGCAGATCGCTGATCGGAAAATTCTCGACTGCGCGGGCGGTCGTTGCGCCATACATCGCATCTTCGGGAACCTGCATCTCACCCATGGAATCGCGCACAGTGCGCATGGCACCAGTACCGTCTGCCACAATAGCCTCCTCTGTGGCGGAATCGCCCGAGACACACCCTCGACCTCTTTCCGCCCTTCACTATGGTCATTGTACCCGTACTCCGGGCCGTTTTATGCGGGTACAATCATGTACCATGCCTGCCAGGAATGGCGTTTTTACTGACAAGGAGGAGACATGCTCGTTTCATTGATGATCGAAGGAGCGCTGGGGCTCAACTGGCCCCGCTGGCAGAATCTGGTGCGTGCCGCGGAGGATTTCGGTTTCGATGGCATCTATCGCTCCGACCATTTCATGGGTCGGGCGGGTGTACGCGAGGATGCACTGGAGGCCTATACCAGTCTTACATGGGCGGCTGATCACACCGAAAGAATCGAGTTGGGCACGCTGGTAAGCCCGGTTTCCTTTCGGGATCCGCGGATTCTGGCCTGGCAGGCGACGGCTATCAACGATCTGGCACATGGTCGTCTGCGGATCGGCATCGGTACCGGATGGCAGGTTCAGGAGCATGATGCCTTTGGTTTCGAGTTAGGTTCGATGAGCGAGCGTTTTGACCGCATGGAGGATGGTCTCCAGACGGTGCTTGCCCTCACTCGCAGTGACGAGCCGGTGAGCAACAACAGCGAGCGCTACAAACTCACCGATGCCCAGCTATTGCCACGCTGGCCGGAAAAGCAGAGTCCAGACATCATCATCGGTGGGAATGGTCCGCAACGAACAATGCCGCTGGCGGCGAAGTATGCGGACGAGTGGAACGCTCTCAAGGGTGGGATGCAGGTCTTCCAGGATCGCTCCGCCCAACTTACCGAATTACTGATTGCTGAGGGTCGCGATCCAAAAAGCGTGCGTCGTTCACAGATGTGCGGAATCATCTTCGGCAAGGACCAGGCGGCACTGAATGCCGACCCGGAAGTTGATCGCTTCGAGGAGTTCCTGGAGAAGGGCGAGGTGGTTGGCACACCGAACCAGGTGGTTGAGATCCTGCAGGCCAAGGCAGAGGCGGGTGTCGAAGCTGTGGTACTGCAGTGGCTCGAGTTCGACGACATTGCGGGGCTGGAGTTACTGGCGAGTACGGTGTTGCCGAAGGTGCGGCAGGTATAGGCCGACATCCTGATCGGTGTTGCGGAATGGGTAGTGTCGATCCGTACAGCGAGAGGTGCCACTACCCATGGCTTCAGCAGAAATGGTGTGGAGGGACTATCACCCCCTCATGACCTTACCCCGAAGGGTGGATCCGGTCGTAGACGATAGGTTATCTCTACTCTCAACGACCCATTTCCGCTGCCACTATATCGCACAGGCTTACAGGACCTCCACTACAAAGCAGGCACTTCGATATTCACGGGTTCGTTGAAGTCGCTTAACTCGATCCGCTTTTCAACATCGGCTGATTCCGACGAGAAGATTGGACCGTAGAGTTCCGCCGCCGTGATGAGGTTGTCTGAATTGATCCAGAAGGCGATATCGACCGGTGACTGGGCGAGATACTCCCCCAACGTCTCCTGAGACTCTTCATCCAGATTCTGGAGGGCATTACTCAGATCGAAATAGCCTTCGATTAAGGTCACTTCATCCTTCACGCTGGTGATGTGCGCATCCTGTATCTGACTGAGTGCCAACTGCAGAATCCAGTCCGGATTGATCATATTGACCATTTCGGGAGCACTGCCCATATTCTCCCAGGCACCGGCGTTCAACGGATTCTGGATATAGAGATCGCCATCGACAGCCACAGCACTAAGCGTTAGGGTCTGAATCAGGGCATGCACCGTCAATGTGGCCCGCACATCCATCGGCCGCCGGACAGCTCCCTTGATCGACTTAATCTCAACGCCGGGGAAGATCGAACTGCTTCCGTTGATTGTTTCCAAAGAGAACGTGAAGGAGTCCAGCTCGAGAATGGCCTCGGCTGCCGATTGCAGGATCGCCAGCGCGTCAGCATCGCCTTCGGCGTCACTTGCTGGTGTGGCCGTCTGCGCCACAACATCCATGACCGATCCAAAAAGACCGAGCGCGATAGCCGAGCCCACAAATGTGCGGCGATCAATGCGTGTGCTGGTGTGTACCGGTGTCCCGAGTTCGTAGATCATGCTGGCGCCTTTCCACGTATCGTGTAGCAAAACAGTATGCTTGAGTCGATTGCCATACGCTACGTCCATAGTAGCGTCGGTACCTGAGCAAACACTGAAGCTAGCAGGAAGATTCGGTCACTATGGAATACACGTCGGCCCGTGTTCACGTTGCATCTCCCGAGGATATGCCAATATTGGCAGCCGCCATCGGCGAATCGCCCGAGACGGTGATCAGCCATCATTTGCTCACATCGCGTGCCTGCAATGCCTGGTATGTCGGGGATGTCCGCCAACCCAGAGGGCTGATCGTTCAGGCTCATGCATTCCCCGCAGAACCCAATATCCACGGTTTCGACGCTGAAGATATTGCTGGCATCATACCGTACGTGGATGAATGGGATACGTTTTGTACCCCTCTGCATCTGGTAGAAGGTATCGAGCGCGCCGTCACGGCCGCCCGAGACACCACTTCTCTTCGGACTGTCACGGATATCTATCACGTGCTCGATAGCCCAATTGTTGATATTCCCACGCACCCTCAAGTGAGGCTTCTGACCGATGACGATGCGATGCTGACAATGATGATCGATGAGCTCCAGCAGACCTCAGCGTACAAGCCGATCGTTGCGGGGGCTGTCAGCGACGGCGAGATCGTCAGCCTGGCGCACACCTTCGCCTGGAGCCCTCTGTATGTCGATATCGGAGTCACTACCCACGAACAATTTCGTGGCCAGGGCATGGCAACCGCAGCCGCCGCAATCGTTGCCACCGAGGTTCAGAAGCGCGGCAAGATCCCTGTCTGGAGCACCGGCGCGCACAACGAACCCAGTCTCAGAATCGCAGCGCGACTGGGTTTTCGGGAGACGAGCAGGCGGCTCTATCTTATCCCTGTCGAAGAGCAACTGGTACCGATGACACACGAGCACTAACGACCGTTACAATAGCGCCATGGATACGACGAAGACCGCCGACAACCGCGTTTATATCGATCTGGACGATCCACCCCAATGGTGGATGCCGATACTCTCCGCTGTGCTCGTACTGATGATGGTGGCGGTGATCGTGGCGCCGTGGTTCGTGAACCTGGATGAAGAGGATTCGACCACTACCCCACTTCCGGGTACGAGCAGCCTCTGCCGGCCCAACACCCAGGATCTACCTGCAATGTTTAACCCCACCGTTTCCACCTGGACAAGATTGTGCGAGTGGTTTATCGCGCCAGAGACCGAGAACGGCAACTAGCAAATTTCATCATCTCTACCGGCGGCGGAACTCATCCGTGTCTACCGGAGCCGCCGGAGTTTTACCAACATGACACCACACGTATCTATTTGGGATCGGGCGAATCTGCCCCTCACCATCGGCTCAATCATGGCGGTGACCGTCGCTGCCTTCCAGGGTCTGGCAGTGGCCACCATCACGCCAGTTGTCACCAGCGATCTTGGCGGCGAAAGCCTCTATGGATGGGTCTTCAACGCCTTCCTGATCCCGCAGATCGTCGGGACCGTGCTCGGTGGTCGGGAAGTTGATCGGCGCCCACCCTGGATGGTCTTCTATCCCGCATTGGCACTCTTCGCTATCGGATTGATCGTCTGCTCTGTTGCCGACTCAATGGGTATTCTGCTGGTCGGCCGCATGTTGGTCGGCTTCGGCTGTGGAGCGCTTTTCAGTACGGTCTACGCCATCATTGGCGCGAGTTACGACGATTCCCTACGTCCGGCCATGCTGGCGGCAATCTCAACCGCCTGGGTGGTGCCAAGCCTTGTCGGTCCGTTTATCGCCGGGAGCATTGCAGACACCTTCCACTGGCGATGGGTCTTCGTCATGCTCCTACCGCTCGTGCTACTCAGCGGTGCGCTGACCTGGAGAACCTACAGCACCGTGGTATTACCCCGCGATCCCGCCAATGAAGCGCTGAGTCGCACGCGGTTGCCGCTGGCAATCATATTGGCAATCGGCACCACGCTCTTCCTCGCTGGACCAGATCTCACCGAGCTCGCCAGGCTGGTGGGTGCCTCGGTAAACAATGTCCCCGTGTTGGTGAGCGGTGCATTCGTGGTTGCCGGGCTTGTTCTGATTGCACCGACACTACAGCGACTCATGCCCGCGGGCACGTTCACCCTCCGCCCCATGCTACCGGCCGCAATCGCGGTGCGGTCGCTTGCATTTGGTGGTTTCACCATTACCGAAACCTACGTGGTCTATGCCCTCAAGACCTTCGGCGAACTCACTTCCTCTCAGGCGGGGATGATCTTGACGATTGGTTCGCTCACCTGGACGTTAGGATCGGTATTGCAGGCACGATGGGATCGGCAGGATGGTGCCGATGGTCGGCCTCAGCGACTTCTGCTGGGTGTTCTCTTCATGATCGCTGGCTGTGGGGCCATTGTCGCAGATGTCCTGGTCACACAGGATATTTTCTGGCCACTGGCGATGGTTGCCTGGGCGCTTACCGGATTGGGTATCGGTATCTGCTTTACCACCGCCACGGCAATGGCGTTTCAGTACGCGCCAACCGGTCAGGATGGACTCGTCAGCTCCAGTTTCCTGTTGCTCGATCTCTTCGCCAATGCTATCGGCGTCGGTATCGGTGGCTTCATCCTGACCGGAATGATCGATAACGGTCGTGGCCAACCAGCAGCAGCCGGCACCAGTATGAGTCTCTCGCTCATCTTCATTGCGCTGGCGCTGCTGGCGGTTATGCGGCTTCGTCGCTCAAGCTACTCGGCTACCGCAACAAAACCCTCGCCCGGAACGTAATCCGGACTCTGGTGACGGAAGTAGGTGTTGTAGACATCGCAGTATCGGCCTCCCATAGCCAGCAGCTCGCGATGCGTCCCCTCTTCCACAACATCGCCGTGATCCAGCACAAGGATGCGATCGGCATGCTCGATGGTGCTGAGTCGATGGGCGATGACGATGCTGGTACGATCCTTCAGCACGATATCCAGACCTTCCTGAATCTGTGCCTCGGTCAGCGGATCGACACTTGCGGTCGCCTCATCCAGGATGACGATTGCTGGTTCCTGAATCAGGACGCGCGCCAGCGCGACCAACTGTCGTTGTCCCATGGAAAGGGAGCGACCGTATTCGCCCACATCCGTCTGCAGACCATCCTGCAACGAATCGACCCAGTCTCCACCGGCAACGGTACGCGCTGCCTCCTCCACTTCGGCATCAGTTGCTT
>JAGQGU010000100.1 GCA_020432165.1 Thermomicrobiales bacterium | reverse complement strand
GTTGAACTAAGCGCTCTGCGCAGGGGGTTATCCAGCATCCCCTGTCTTTCCTCACCACTTCCCCTCTGTTATTAATCGTGGTTCCATACCTTCTGTCGAATCCATTTTCCATTCAGACAGGAGGTACTACCATGACGTCCCTACGCCAACAGATGACGGACGAGATGCAGTTGCGCGGTCTGTCGCCGCGCACGCAGCAGAGCTATCTCAATGCGGTCAGGCAACTGGCCGAGCACTACCAGAAGCCGCCGGATCAGATCGATGAGGAGGAATTGCGCCAGTACTTCCTCTATCTGATGAACGAGAAGCAACTTTCCTCCAGCAGTTGTCGGGTAGCCCACTACGCCATCCGCTTCTTGTATGTGCACACGCTGGGCCAAACCTGGCCAGCAGATTTAGTGATTCGACCGCAGAAAGAGAGCAAGTTGCCAGATGTGCTCAGTGTGGGTGAGGTGCAACGGATCCTCGGCTGCGTGTACAAACCGCGCTTTCGAATTTGCTTGAGCACGATCTATGCCTGCGGTCTGCGTCTGAATGAAGGTGTTTCGCTTCAAATCGCAGACATCGACGGTGAACGTATGTTGCTCCATGTACGCCAGGGCAAGGGAGCCAAAGACCGCTATGTACCTCTGCCCGAAGCCACGTTGGAAATGCTGCGCAGCTTCTGGACGCTTCACCGCCATCCCACTTTGCTCTTTCCGGGACGCCCAAGTGAAGGGGAACCCTATGCAGCGGCTGACACACCGATGTCTTCGAGTGGCGTGCAACGGGCCATGCGTGCTGCTGTGAAAACGAGCGGCATCCAGAAGTATGCAACAGTGCACACCTTGCGCCACTCCTATGCGACCCACTTACTGGAAGCGGGCGTCAATCTGTGCTTGATTCAGGCCTACCTGGGCCACAGTTCCCCCAAGACCACTGCCCGCTACACCCATGTGACACGACCGGCTGAGATGACTGCCAGCGAAGCTATCAATCGCATTGTGGCAGGGTTGATATAGTCGAACTGGCCGACATCTTCCGTGAATATGGTCCAGCCTATCGGGCAGAATACGGACCACACATGTTGCCGAGCCATCTGGCGGCCATGCGCGCCATCGAGCAGTGCCGTACCGAGGCGCTGGGCGGCCATCTCTACTACTGCGCAGACTGTGATGAAAGCTGGTATAGCTACCATTCTTGCCGCAATCGGCACTGTCCCAAGTGTCAACAGGATGCCGCACAGACATGGCTGGAGAGGCAGCATGATCTGCGCCTGCCCGTGCCCTACTTCCTGGTGACATTCACCCTGCCGCAGTCGTTGCGCTCACTGGCACGTACCGAACAGAAGGCCGTCTACAACCTGCTCTTTCGTTCGGCCGCCCAATCCTTGCAGCAACTGGCTCAAGACTCCCGCTTTGTCGGCGGTCAAATCGGTATGGTCGGCATCCTCCAGACTTGGACGCGCGATCTGCGCTATCATCCGCATGTGCACTTTCTCGTCCCCGGCGGTGCTCTCTCTGCTGATGGTCAGCGCTGGTTACGTGCCAAGAATCACTTCTTCGTCCACGTCAAACCGTTGTCCAGGCTCTTCCGCGGCAAGATGCTCGATGGCTTACGCAAGGAGAAGCTACTCGCTCAGGTTCCTGATAAGACATGGCGGCAAGATTGGGTAGTCGACTGCCGACCGGTGGGTAAGGGTGAAACCGCACTCAAGTATCTGGCGCCCTATGTCTTCCGCGTCGCCTTGAGCAACAAACGCATTCTCATGGTACAGGATGGCCAGGTCACCTTCCGCTATCAAGACGGCGCCACCAAACGGCAACGTACCTGCACTCTCTCTGCCGAGGCCTTCATCCATCGCTTTCTCCAGCATGTACTGCCCAGAGGCTTTGTCAAGGTGCGCTACTACGGCTTGCTGGCACCGGGCAATCGGAAACGACTGGCCCAAGCCAAATGTCTGCTTGGCAAGACAACGGCCACAACGGATGAGCCGCACGCAAAGGACGAAGATGAGTCACATGATGCCAAGGAGATCATTTGCCCTCACTGCGGTCAACCGATGGTACTCGTTCAGCGCATTCACCCACGTGCGCGCTGTCCGCCGTACATGACATAGGACAACAAAGAACTGATTGTCATGTTGAAGGGCCGCAGATGTGCCCTTGGATCGCACGCGCCATCATGGTGCGTCCATCGCGCTAGTTCGGCTTCTTCGTCGCCATGACCGGCGGCAATCACACTGGGTTGCATTGCACCCTGTTGCTGTCGGCTCGATCATTGGCTACAATGAGGGCACTTGGGTGCCTGTCTCGGACATCCCGAAGCCTCGGCTACAAGACTGAAATTCCATAGAGAGTCCGGTCCCACCGGCTTACTTCAACACGGATTATGCGGCGGCGGCAACCGGGCTTGGTGACACCTTGATTCTCTTCACGCCGCATAATCCTTATTCGTTGAACTAAGCGCTCTGCGCAGG
>JAGQGU010000035.1 GCA_020432165.1 Thermomicrobiales bacterium | reverse complement strand
GACGCCGCCGGCACCGACGAGGCCATCGACGCCTCCCTCTCCCTTGTCTACGACCGCTCCCGCATCGTCACCATCGCCGCCCCCACCCGGGCCGCCGCCGACGGATTCGTCGCCATCGGCGGCAACCAACCCGACTCGATGGCCTTCCGCGACGAGATCCGCGCCGAACTCGTCCTACTCGCCGAACGCGGCGAACTGGTGGTCCCGATCGCCCGCACCTATCCCCTGGCCGAGGCCGTCGACACCCTGGAGTTGGTGGCGTCGGGAAAGGCTGGCGGAAAGGTCGCGCTGCTCACTGGCGACGACACCGGTTCCGTCAGCTGAACACCTCCGCAACGACCGTGCCGAATGAGGCGCCGGCGAGAAGCTTGCCAGTATCGTCAGACCAACGGCGCTTCCGTGGCTGCCGTGACCTAGCGCTGTACGGAGGGATGTTGCCAGATGAGGCCAGCTGACGACGACTCGAGAATCAGGCGGGCTCGCTGGGGTCGGTCCCTACGCGCGCTCGCACCGGCGGCGGCCGCGGTGTCCGCGGCAATCGTCGGTGCCTGGATCTTCATCGCCTTCACCGTGAGCTTTCCCGGGTCGGGATTGGCGCAACGGCTCCTCGCCACACTCGTAGCGTTCGCCGGCGGGTTCTTCCCCCCTGGTGAGCCGTCATCTCCGATACCTCCGACAGCAGTTGCAATACCGTCTGTATTCGCGATCGCGATCGTGTTCAGTACGGCCCTCACCGTTGTCTATGTTCTCTCGCGCCGCGCCAGAAACGCGATCCGAGTGTGGCGGTCCAACCCTAGACTCGTCGTCGTCGGGTCGGGCGCCACTGCGAATTCCATTGTTGCCTCGGCTACCCGTCAGAAGATCACGACAGTACTGATCAGCGACGATGAGAACTCCATCGCGGCGCACACTGCTGCGAAGGCCGTCCCCGTACTCATCCTGTCCAAACTGGATTCACCGGAATCAAGCTCGGCCTACAAGCGCTTGGTTCGCCGCGCGCAGAATATCGTTGTCGCAACGGAGTCCGCATCGGAGAACCTGCGCATTAGACAGGAACTCACAGACCTCAGACCGGGAGCGGGTGAACTGGATGACTTCCGTTCGTTGATGGCCGTAGTACAAGACCCGCGCCTGGCCGAGGTCATGCGTCCGGCACGGCTGACAGGAGCTTTCATCGAAGAAGATGTGACGTGTCCAGCTGAGAATGTGGCTGAACATATCTGCCATCTCATAGATGCTGCAGCGACAGGGCCGCGTGTCGTCAAACCAGGTGCGGGATCGGCTATCGATACTCTGGTCGATAGAGTCGTGGTACAGGTCATCGATGTGGGCGTTGCTACTGACGACGTCAGTCAGTTGCCATTACTCGCGGAGACCATAGAAATATGGGTTAGACGACAGTCTTGGGGCAGAATCTTCCTCAGAGGCAAAGAACTAGACGACGGAACGTTCAACCCCATCGTCCGGATCCAGGTAATCGACGCATCCGATCCGCTTCCAACGAGTAAAGTGTTCACGATCCGTATTTATGCCGGATCATCAACGATGAGCGTCATTACCGCGCTGGAGGACCAGGCCGCACGCCCGAGCGACTTTGCCGACCTGACAATTCTCCTGTCAGATGAGGCAACTGCACAAGCAACTGCCAGTAGCTTCCGAACCACGGAAGGCCGCGTATTACCAGGTCGCGAGTGGCTCGAGAAGAAGGCACCACTACCTGAACTCAAGCCTGAACTCGACCGTTCCGAAGTTGCAACGACGATTGCAGTCGATCCTTTAGAAGTCGGCCTCGATGCGAACCTTATTGTCGACGCTATTACATTGCAATGGGCGCGCATGTTCGCCCAAACCCACGACTTTATGTATGCTGGCGCGCAACAGGACCCAGTCGACAGTACAAATCGATCTATCATTGCATGGGAGCCGGGCGCAGATCTGGCAGATCGAGTGATAGAGATGCAGAATGCCGCTATCCGATCCGCCAATGAGACGTCAGATTCAAAACAGTGGTCAGATTCAACCAAGAGAGATATTCGGGAGGCCAGAAAAAAGATCAGCGACCGATACTCGAGCCAGGCAGCAGTGAAGAATATGCTGAGATTTCTGAACGACCATGGCTACGAGCTCGTCAGATGTGAGCGCAAGTCGACCAGCCCGCCTGTAGCGCCGTACTTTGCGGTAGACACCATAGCGGCGATCGCGAACGCTGAACACGACGACTGGCGACACCGCGTGTGGTTCTATCCTGCCGGCCGACGGGCACTACTTCTAAGGATATTCAAACCGCAGCCTGATCCGATTGGTGAGAAAATCGCGGGACTCAGTGCATCCGGTGTGCGCCACTTTTCGATGGAGGAACTGGAATCTGCTCCAGACAACGTCGAAAAATGTATCGCTCGCATCGCTGAAAGCGATAAATATTGTGCACTCTATCCCGATATGATCGAACCGGATAACATAAAGAAGTTCCCACAGGTAGCGAACTACAATCGGCGAATCGTGACCGAGACCTACCCAGCGATCGCTGCTGCCTACGGTTACGCGATAGTTCCACGAGGAGAGAAGGCTTTCCCCGACGCTACTGGTGACGACATGGAATCCTGGGGGACCTACACGCGTCGTTCCAATCGGGTCACTGCCGAGCAGCGTAACTACGACTGGACATGGTACACCAGCTACGGAAAACTGATGAATGCCAAGGCTGGTGATTGGTGGGTCACCGATGAATGGGGCGACCAGCGCTCAGTGGCTGCCGACAAGTTCGCAGCGACACATATGCCGTGCGCAGGTGAAGATGCCGACGGAAATAGATACATCCGAATCGGTACCGTCCGCGCGCGACTCGCCGTTACCAACGAGATCGTCGAATCGCGCGAAGGCGCCTCTGACGCTCGTGTCGGCGATTGGATCATCGAGGATAGCGATGGCGAGCGCTGGGCCGTTCCTGCAATCGGGTTCGCACGCACTTACCTCGCGAACAACACGTAGGCACCTAACACATTTGACTCTCATTCGATGTCGTCTGGCTGTCATGTCGAAACAGTCCAGCTGACAATCCCAGCACAGTTGGCAATCGATACGTCAATTTCTACACATATCCGACATTTCCCCGTGGAGCTTGTCGTCCAAATTGGCGATTGCAGCGTGACCAAGGTTGCCGGTACCTTGAATCGGCTTGGTCTATTGTCGGCAACGGGAGTGTTATGTCTGTTATTCCGGTGTTCGTTTCATCCACGTTCCGCGACTTCCACCGTGAGCGAGATGAACTGAACCGCACGGTTTTACCGGTGCTCAATGAGCTTGCGGCGCCCTTCGGGAGTCGAGTCGAGCTGATCGACCTACGTTGGGGGATTACCGCCGAAGACGGTGATGCACGATCGCGTGACCTTCGCATTCTGGATGTGTGCCTGTCGGAGATCACCCGTGCTGAACCGTTGTTCGTGGGCCTGCTCGGCGAACGCTACGGGTGGGTGGCTCCCCTGGAACGTATGCAGCGAGCAGCCTACGAAGCTGGGATGTCCACGGTACCGGCCGATTCGTCGGTAACCGCGTTGGAATTCGAGTTCGGCGCCCTCCGCGCCAGGTCACAGACCGCACTCTTCTTCGAGCGCGAGGTCACAGGTGAAGTCCCCGAAGGTTGGCGTGACGCTGACCTCAGCAAGGTAGCAGGGTTGAAGGAGCGAGTGCATGACCTCTGCACAGTGCACCGCTATCAAGTAGACATCACCGCGTCGAGCATCGACCTTTCGCATTTCGTCGCGACTGTGGCGGAACACCTCGGCGCCCAGGTCCGGGCACGAGCACGACAGCTGTCGGCCACGACGGTTGACCCGGTCAGCGCGGCGACCAAGTTGTTCTTCGATGACCGCTCACACGGTTTCGCCGGGCGCACTGCGTTGGTCGAAGAGGTCACCGACATTGCCGACGGTGGCGGGTCGGTGTGTCTGTCCGGCGCATCTGGTTCGGGCAAATCGGCTGTCTGGTGTGCGGCGGTATCCCGACTCCGATCTCGCGGGCATCGCGTGATCGCGATTCCAGCGGCCGTGGCGCCTGAAGTTGCCACTCTCCATGGCATTCTCCTTCGCATCTGCGGCGAGTTGGGTTCGACGCCGGATGTCTCTATCAGCCCCGATGAACTCGTCCAGCACGCAGGTGAACTACTTGGTGCGGCCGCGCCGATCATCGTCGCGATCGATGCCCTAGACCAGCTTCCGGACGACACTCGTCTGACGTTCTTCACCGCACCACCTTCCGGGGTACGAATTCTTACGTCGACGACCCTGGATGACCACGTCAACCATCTGTCGGGAGTCGGAATTCAGCGTGTCGCAGTTCCCTCGATGGATGCCGAGGCGACGCGAGCAGCAGTCACGGCGATCAGCACTTCGATAAGACGAACACTTCCTCCGGAGGCGGTCGATTCTCTCGCCTCCCGTGAGCGGTCACCGTTGTGGTTGCGCCTGGCCATCGCGGAACTCCTTGCCCTGGATGCCGACGACTACGCCGGCGTCGACCCGACGGCAGACGCGCTACAGGAAACTGCGCGGCTCATCAACTCAGCCGTAACCGCACTACCTCCCGCAATCGAAGGTCTCGTCGACCGTGTGATCAACAGATCCACAGAGCAATTCGGCGAGTACGTAGTGCGATCGGTGCTGAAGCTGTGCGCTGTGTCGCGCTCAGGGCTTCGGCCGTTCGACATCGAACAGCTCGTCGGAATCGATGCCCTCACGGTCGCCGGCATACGTCGCGGCCTCGCGCCGTTGTTGGCCCCGCGGCGCGAGGGCGGACGCCTCGGGTTCACCCACGCCATCATCAGCGCACACATCCGCCGCTCGATACCCAACCACGAAATCGAACGTCTGCACGCCCGATTGGTAACGTTCCTGGCTACCTACAATGACGACCGTCTTTGCGTCGAAGATCGTCTCTGGCATGCCTTTCGCTCACCTTCGCAGTCGACGGCAGTTGCGCAAATCCTGAACCACCCGACCAAAGCCGAGATATCGAAGATCAGCGCAGTAATCGTAGATTCCGTTCACGCACCCCATTTTCGGAACAGTCTGCGCGAATTGAGCTCGCACGGGGTGCACGACCTGATCACAACGGCCCATCGGTTCAAGTCCGAATTGACCGGTGCGGTCCGTGCAGAGTTGGCCATCGCGCTGTTCGACGCCGCCCGCCAAGTCATCGATCGCGGCGAAACCAGTCCAACGGCCTTCTCCGTGTTGTCGGACGCGTCAGGCTGCCTCGCCGACCTGTCAAGCGTATCCGGGATCAACCTATTCCCAGCGGTGGCCGAGGCCCGGCGATTCACCAAGCAACTGCTGGAAGAGCGGCCAGATAACATCATGCTGATTGAGGCTTTCGCACTCACCACAATGGCTTTCGTCAACGAATCGCCGGGCCGGTCCGATTTGATCGAAGAACTCACTCAGGCCTGCAACGCGTGGGAGGTGATCAGCCAGCGCGAGCCAAGCATCCGCACTGATTCATGGCATCAGTTCGCACTATTGCAGCTTGGCACCGCCTACGCGACTTCGGACTGCCATGAGGCTGCTCGCGCCGCGTACCTGAAGGCGCTACCCATGGCCCACGCCGTGGATAGCTATGCAGATACAACATCACCCAATTCCAGCACTAATAGCAACCTCGTTAACCTATATATCCATCTAGGTGACGTAGCCGGAGCCGTAGGCCGTCACGACGAGGCCCGCGACTATTTCCGCTCTGCGGTAGACATTGCACAGGATATGTACACACGGAATCCCTACATCAGCCAGACTTCTAGTCTGGCCGTGTCTGCCTTTGGATACGGAAAGGCGTTCATGAATCTCCATGAGTATAAAACGGCACGCCAATGGCTCGATTACTCCGACGAGCTCTTTCGTCGACGCGTGCAACTGGAGCCGACCACTCCCCAGTGGATTTTCGGTGCTAGAATGGCCGCCATGGCAGCGGGTGCTGACGTGATTGACGGAGACTATAACAATGCCCGCAAACGCCTTCGGGGCTACCTAATAGAGCTAGATTCCACAGGGCACCATGGCTGGGTTTTCGCCCAGACTGCCGACGAGCTACTGGACATCGCACGCAAAAACCCGCAATACGGAGTCCAGATTGCCCAGCTCGTGATTGACACTGCTTCACTCGAAGAGTCCGCGAAAGAATCTAATAGCGCCAACTCATCGCAGTTAGAAGAATTTGAACAAACGGCAACGCAAGAGGTGGGCGATAGCAGTCGTGATCGAAGCAGAAGAGCTGATGCAGACTTAGCCCTAGTTTTCGACGCACGTGAGCTAATAGCCGAACACCGCGCGGGCAATGGAGACCCGGACTGGCTGGATACCGTTGACGCGATTATTGGCTTTCGTATCCGACGACTCGAAGGCTCGCAACCTGAGGACATAACCGACCGCGCGCGCGAGCTCGGTCGAGCACTTCTTCTGGAAGCCAGTGAGTTACGTGGCCACGATCGTGCCCAAGCAGCCGCGAACATCGCTCACCATTGGACAACCTACCTCTCTGATGACGATGGCGACGAGGCTGTGAATCGCATGCTCGCCCGCCGACTCACATATGTTGCGATGAACGAACCCGCGCAGGCCGATACTCTGTTCCCGTACGCCCTCCGATACGCTTCCCTGCTCGTGAACAAGTTTCCAGAACAGGAATCCCATCGCTACAACTGGCTGGGCGTACTTGACTCGTGGGGCGCTCACCAAGCCAATACGGGCTATCTCGAGGATGCCACCGCCACATGGATCCGAGCCGCACGGACCGCTGGCAGTCCGACTTCGAGCGAGGCCCTCATCAGCATTAGGCAGAGTATTACCAAGAACCTACGCAGGGTTTCACTCTCACGCTCGCTAAAACGATCCCTACGTAAAGAATGTGCGGCATGGGCAGATCTCTTGGAACGGTCTGAATGAGCTGTGACTTCATCGAAACCTGACAATAAGATTGCCTATACGAACGCTGGCACTACTGGACCAGTCGACAATAGAACCTGGCTTTATCCGTCATTACTTGATGAGGATTTTGTACCGATCTTCGGTTTCGCTCGGCGGACCCACCCGACCCAGCGGTTGTGCCAATGCGCACCCCGCGCGATAGCCATACTTTTCTGAACTGTCCGCAGTTCCTCGGCCGCCTGCACCGAATCCGGCTGCGCGGCCACCAAGCCCTTTCTGATTTCGCATGACTCCGCGAACAAGTGCTCAGCACCGGTGAAGTTACTACGCAGCAATTGCACCTCGCCCAAGAGTTCCAACGCGATGCTCACATCCCTGGCCGCCTGCTCGGACTCCGGCTGCGCCACCGCCAACCCCCGACTGATCTCTAGAGACTCCTCGAACATTTGCTCAGCACGAGCACCGTCGCCGCGCTTGCGCCGCACCCGACCTGCCTTGTTCAGCGCTATGCTGACATTCCTGGCCTCCTCTAGCCT
>JAGQGU010000034.1 GCA_020432165.1 Thermomicrobiales bacterium | reverse complement strand
ATCTCCATAGTAGAGACAAGACCTGAGCCTCGCTGCAGCGAAGCTATGCGAGTTGCCGGGTTGGTAGCGCCGGGTTTTATACCCGGCTAATGCGGTCAACTCCGCCACCTGTTCCAGAATTTCGCGCTGGGCGGCTACTTGAACCCGCCCGACTCGCCGCGACGTCCCGTCGCTGGCGAGGGGCGTGTCTACTTTTCGCCATGCAACCTCCTCAGTGGCACTTTTTCGGACCGGATGGCCACGCGCCATGACTGGTAGGAACCCGGCGGCGGCGGTATGCTGCCTATAAGGCAGTTGTCATTCTGGGTTCGGTGCAATATGACGCAACGTCGTACCAATTCCGCATATCCTCACCCACTCACACCGATCTTCGGGCGCGAGCGTGAGATTGCGCAACTCGCCGATCTCCTGCTGCATAGCGATCGTCAATTCATTACGTTGCGCGGTCCGGGAGGAGTAGGTAAAACCCATCTGGCGCTGCACCTTGCACCGCTGCTCGAGGACTCGTTCCCCGGTGGTGTGCATTTCATCGCGCTGGATGCCTGTACCGAACATATCAGTGCCATCAACATGATCGGTCACCAGCTCGACCGCGATTGGGATGCTGTCCCGGATATTGAACACCTAGCCCAGGTCATCAATGTCCGTCGTACGCTGCTGATTCTGGACAACCTGGAGCAGATTAGCGGTATCGGCAAAGCCCTTTCGACGCTCATGCAGCACACGACCCAGCTATCGATCCTCGGCACCAGCCAAAAGCAAGCTGGCATCGCCGGCGAAATCGTCGTTCTGCTGGAACCCTTGCCGCTGCCCGCTTCCACATTGACAGAATCCTCCCAACTACTGGACAACCCTTGTGTACAGATCTTTCTGGATCAGGCACATCGGGTTACAAGCGGTCAGATCACACACGATACCGATCTGCTGGCAATCGCTGAAATTACGCGGACACTGGATGGCATGCCATTGGCGATCCAGCTGGCAGCAGCCAAGGTGAATGTGCTCCCACCAGCGGCATTGGTGGATCGGCTGCGACATCAACTCGAGGTTCTTTCCAGCCAACGGAGCGATGTGCCACCTCGCCTCCGTACGATTCGGGGTGCAATCGAGTGGTCCTTCAATCGGCTTAATCCCGTACAGCAACTGGTCTTTCTGCATCTCTGTCTCTTCGAGGGAGCAATCGACCTCGAGTTGGTGGAGGAACTCTGTCAACAACTCCTGGAGCATCCGGGTGGTCTGGATGTTGTGGAATCTCTGGTAGCGAATTCGATGGTACGTCATATGCCAGAGAGCAATCAGTTCCTGATCCTCTCGGTACTGCGTACCTACGGCAAGGAATATCTGCAGCATTCTCCGCATGCGCCGTTCGCACATAAGGTTTTGACAGATGTACTGGCGGCGATGGTCGCTCGTGCCGACATCGAACTCACCGAGCGCCATCAACCCGATGTGCTCAATCGGCTCGATCGCGCCTATCCAACCATCCGTGCCCTTATGACTCAAGCGGTTCAGCAGGGCGATAACGAGGTTGTAGCACGAATCGGCGGCCATCTCTGGCGATACGCTGAGATCCGTGGCGGTACGGTGGAACTCGCTGGCTGGCTCGATAACGTGCTGACGGATTCAGCCACCGGTGTCGATATCGCGAACGCCTGGATCGCACGCGGCTATGTGGGGGCCGTACAGCAATCGTGGGATCTGGCAGTGACATCGTTCGAATCCGCAGTGAAGCTGCTGATCGATTCGCCACATAAACGTGAGCTTGCACAAGCCTATTGCGGCCTCGCCCGTGCCTGGCGCGGAAAGGGTGAGATCAACGAATCTCGCTCCTGGCTTGATCGCGCCGAGTTCCTGGCGCGTCAGGTTGGCTTCAAACGCGCCGAAGTGACCGTCATGGTTAATCGCGCGGAACTCTGCGTGCTGGAACATCGGCTTGATGCCGCGCAATCACTCTTCGAACACAGCATCAACGATCTGGAAGATCTTGGTGATGTCGTTTGCATGGCCGCGACCATCGCGCGAGCGTGCGAGATAGAGCTACAGCGCAACGATCTGCAACGGGCACTGGAGCTCCTGCTCAAGGTAGAGGCGATCGATCGTGCCTACGACTCTCGCTCATCGTTGACACTCACGCTCATTAGCCTGGCCAGGGTGAGAAGCGGTCTTGGCGATCATGCCTCTGCGCTCTCGCATCTGGATGAAGCGATCGAGATCTGTCGCACCTCGGGTCTCCCCCGTATCGAGCAGCAGGCACGCCTGTTGTATGCACAGATTGCTCATGCCAGTGACAATGATCCGCTGGCCGCAAAGGCATGCGCCGAATTGCTCAACCTCTATCGCAACAGTGTTAATCGGGAGACGGTCACAGCAGTGCTGGATATTCTCGGGGATATCGTGACCATACCCACTGATATGGCAACGATTGCCGCCGTTGTCGCTATGCCGCAGTGCTCACCGGAGATACTGCTGCAAGTCCACAAGATCGCCGAGCGAGCTGCTGCCGCACCGCCACGAGTCGTGGGCGATAGTATCCTCTCCGCCAGGGAGACCGAAATTCTGCAACTCCTGGCGCTGGATCTTTCGACCGCCGAAATCGCGGAGACGCTCTCGATCAGTCCTCGTACGGTGACCACCCATATCGCCAATGCCATGACCAAGCTGAATGTCAAAAGCCGCACGGCTGCGGTCACGCGTGCGCTGGATACCCCACTACGTAGATATACGTAGTCCAGTCAATTCCTGAATCGATCCGATAAATACGTCGATTCGCCAATATGATCCCTCTCCTCTGCTTCGCAGAATAGATGCAGTGTTCCTCATGGTGAGGAACGGATGCGGATGAAGAGGAGAATGCGATGAATACGCGCATGCGTGTGACAGCGATCCCGACACTGATGGCGGCCTCGCTGCTTGGCAAATTTGGCGCGTTCAGTGCCGTGGCAGCACAGACTGAATCGTTTGAGGATTTGGGGCTGGAGAAAATTTCACTGGTCATGACGCCAGATACGATCACCGGCATGCCTATCGAATTGGCTGCTGGCAACTATCTGGTGGAACTCAGTGGCGAGCCCATGGAGGGTGAAACGGATCTGAGTGTTATGCTCTTCCGCTTCCCGGACGGGATGACGCTGGATACGATGCCTGCGCTCGATCCGTCCTCACCCATGCTCCCGGATTTCATCTACGAGGGCACCTTTGCGGGTGGGCGCGATGTGATTCTGGATACTGGCGAGACCTCTTCGCAGTGTGTGGTCACCCTCACTGCCGGGGACTGGATGCTGGCAGATGGGCAACTTGTCCGCCCGTTGCAGGCCTTCACGGTCACTGGCGAGGTGCCAGCGGATGCGCCCACACCGACATCGACCGTGGATATGATGATGGGTGAGATGTACTTCCATATCACTGGCGGTGAATTGGTAGCGGGAAGAAATGTCCTCTCGCTCACCGCAATGGGCGGTCAGCCCCACTTCGTGGTGATGCTGGGCCTGCCACCAGGTATGACCGACGATCAGTTTGAGATGATGTTCGCCGCGGCGGAAGGACCTGAGGAAGAATCTTCACCGACTGCAGAAGACGGCGGAGGCGACGAGGGTGGCGGGATCGCGGCGGTGCTGGTCACCAGTATCCAGTCGCTCGGCACCACCAGTTGGATGAATGTGGAACTGGCATCCGGTACCTATGGACTCGCCTGCTTCTTCCCGGATCAGCATGTGGGAATGCCGCACGCCATGCTGGGTATGCACACCGTGGTGGAAGTGCCATAAAAACCAGCTCCCGTCTTTTGCCTCCGCAAGGTGGACACGTCTGGATTCTGTCCGGGCGCGTTCACTTTGCCGGATCGTTGCTAAACAAAAACGGAGATGAAATTGAACCGACGCACCTTACTCAAAAGCACACTTGGCCTCTATGCATACACGCGTATCGCTCCATCTGTATTCGCACAGAACAGCGAAGCACGCTGGGATGAAGCCAGCCAGCTCTATGGCAACGCCTGGGACGTACTCCCCAGGGCAGCCGATGGCGAAATCGCGATCGTGACCAGTGGATTTGCCACAGAGAGCAGCCTCTTTGGCAGCAACCAGATTTTCGGTGGTGTCATCCACAACAATACGGATGAGCCAGCGGTGCTTCTCAAGATCGATATCCCAGGTGTCGCTGAACGCACACAGCTCGTATTGACCCAAAGCACTGTGCAGCCACATGGATATGGACTGGTCAAGGGCATTATTGAGGCAGACAGTGAGCTCACCATTGATCCGACGACGATCACCCCACTCTTCGTGGCGCCCGACAAGGTCAGCGATGCGCTTGAGGATGATCATTTCAAAACCATTCATCCTGAGTCGGTCTATCAGACCCTCCCCGTTCAGATCAACGCATTCGAGCGAACGGGCACGAGTGACTGGACCGAAAATTTCAGTGCGAATATGACCAACCCAACCACAGACAAGGAGATGGATTCGTTGGCTGAGGGGATCATCATTTGGTTCGACACAGAGGGCAAGCTGGTGATTGAGGAGGGGTTTACAGCCAAATGGTCAGATGACTATGAACCGTTGGTATCGGGTGAGACCTGGGATAAGGTTCTCTCTCTTGATCTCAGACATGTGGACGCGACATCACTATTTCTGGTTGGGATGCGCATCGCAACCTATCCCGGATGATGTCCCGTGGAGTGGATATGCCTGGGAACAATCCAGGGATGTCAGCTTATCTCAGCTCTGCAGAAAGACATGGTATGAGGAGATGACAATGGATCGACGCACCCTACTCAAAAGTACAATTGGTATTTACGCATATACGCGCATCGCTCCAGCAGCGTTCGCCAAAGAGAACGAAACCCACGGGGACGATGTGAGTATGCTCTACGGCAATGCCTGGGATATTCTCCCCCAGGCAGCCGATGGCAAGACTGAGATCGTTATCAGCAGCCTGATTACAGAAAAGGACGATGTCTGGGGCGATAGCTACTACATCTGCGGTGTGATCCATAACAATACGGATGATGAATGCGTATTGCGGAAGATTGATCTGCAGGAGACAAGCACCGACGATTACCCCACTATTTGGCCCTTAACCATCCAGCCACGAAGCTATGCACTGATGAGAGCCGAGATTATCTTCGACGGGGAGCCGAGCGACGATCTGACCGGCATGGTTCCAACCTTTGAGTCGCCCGATGCGAACTACGACTTCCGCATGCAGATCAACAGTGTGGAATGGACCGACACCGGTATGAAGATTGAGGTGGAGAATCAGTTCAAAGATTACGATGCTCCTCCCGGTTTCGCCGATGGTCTCATCCTTTGGTTTGATGCGGACTCCACGCTTGTTGCCGAGGAGAAGTTCTCTGTCGACACCGAAGACACCCTAGCTCCCGGTGAATCAGCCAAGGTAGAGGTCGAGCTGGACAAGAGTGCCGTAACCGATGACACTCTCTTCCTGATTGGTGTCAGTACGCTGTACTAGGATAGAGGGCAGACGCGCCTGGACACAGCCCAGGCGCATTTACCCCTCTACCCATCAGACACTTCTTCACTGCTTTTCGAGAAACTGACCGCCTGTTTCTCGCGCGTGTCGACGGTGAGTTGAAAGACATCCGGGCGGGCGTAGTGACCGACGACATCGAGATCGTAGCGGGCCTGCGAAATGACGGCGAGGTCAACCTCGGCGGAGACCATCCCCTCGGTGCCACGAAGCGGACCAGCGAGCACATTGCCGTAGGGATCGCAGATGACACTGCCACCATCGATCAAAGGTGTCTCGGCGTCCCAGCCTGGTGGTGTTTCCAGCCCAAGATCGCGCGCAGTCGGCAGATACTGGCAGGCGCTGACCACGAAGCAGCGACCCTCCGTAGCGATATGGCGCATGGTGCTCTGCCAGATATCGCGGGTGTCGACGGTGCTGGCCGCCCAGATTTCCAGCCCTTTGGCGTAGAGCGCGGTGCGGAGAAGAGGCATGTAGTGCTCCCAGCAGATCGCGCCGCCGATCTTGCCAATGGCTGTTTCCGCGACCATCAGGGTGCTGCCATCGCCCTGGCCCCAAATGAGTCGTTCGGTGGCGGTCGGCATTAACTTGCGATGCTTGCCGATGAATCCGTGCTCGGGATCGAAATAGACCTGTGTGCAATAGAGGGTGGAGCCGGCGCGCTCAATGACCCCGACAACCAGAACCGTATCGGTGCGCCGACTGAGATCAGCCAATGCCGCTATCTCCGGACCCGGAATGGTGATGGCCTGTGCGGCGTAGGCTGCGAATGTCTCTCGTCCCTCCTGGAGTCTGTAACCCAGCAGCGTGCCAAAGCCCTCGCCCTTGGGATAGCCGCCGAGTAGCGCCTCCGGCATCACAACAAGATCGTGCGCTGCGATTTGCTCCTCATATGAGAAGATTTTGGCCAACGTCGCCGCCGTGCCTTCCGAAGATGTGCCTAGTTGCAATGCGCCAACATGAATCATGCGTCTCTCCTACCCTGCAAGGAACAAACAGAACGGATGCCCGTGCGGATCGCGCATCACGCGTACGCTCTCCTGCGGCTGAAAGGAGTCCTGAATGGCACCGCACTCAATGGCGTGGGCGACGGCAGCTTCCAAATCGGTCACACGAATATCGAGATGCTGGGTGATGTGCTGCTGTCCCGGCTGACTTGGCCAGATGAGTGTGCGCCATGCCGCTTCGTACTCGAAGTTCAGTGTGATACGGCCAAAGTCGCTGCTGGTACGAACCTGCGCCCAACCGGAATCGGGCGGCTCAGTCTCACGCGGAGGATCGTCGGCGGTAATCTCACCATCAAGCAGCCGAGCATAGAAGCGCGCCAATTCGCGAGGATTCGGACTACCAATTGTGATAGATGTGAGTTGGAGCAACTGCGTCATCATCTTCTCCTTGTGTGCTCATAATCCTACCGGATGTTCGCGCATTCGCTACCGAATTACGTTTGACGGTCGGGGCGGAGCGTCCTACACTAAATCCGACTTTGCAGATCGGCAATATCGCTATACAAGCAAAGGAGATCAGTCGTGTCCTCCACCATTACCAATCAACCCGAAGCCCACGAACTCTTGCGGAACGCGCACGAAAAGTCGTACCGCTTTCCGAAAACATTTGCTGGATTCTCCGCCGATATCGAGGTATTCGCTACCGGCGTAACCGCCAGGGGTAGCGTGGATATCACTGGTCCGCGCTACTACACACTCGATATCGATGCTCCATCCGACCTGGTGGACTGGGTGAAAAGCCAACTGGGTTCCATGGTTGGTCACCGCTGGGCGCGATCCTATGACGAGGGCGATGGCAAGTACGATATGGTGCTGGAGGAGGACGGAGATCCACGAGGGGCGCTGGTGCGTCAGCTCAATGATCCCTTCACCAGCAGCTATCGCGTCCGCGACAATGCGATCAGTGTGGTGAATCGCACCATGGGTAGCACCAGCTTCAGTATCTCCATGCAGACGCATGTGCAGGCATCGGATGGTCGGAGCTTGCCCGAGGCGTTCACGGTCTCCTATCGCAATACCGAAACCAACACGCTGGAGCGCAGCGAGATCTTCCGTGACACCTATGGTGTGGTGGACGGTGTGGATGTGCCACTGGAGCGACGTGTCTCGCTCTCCGATGGCAATGGCGTCACCGAACGTATGTTCAAACTCAGCAATATCAAACTGCACGGGTAGAGGCAACCCAATTCTGAAGCCGGTGAGGTTTCTCACCTGGTTGCTATCCGATGCCCAGATGGGCTTGCAGGAGGGTTCCGTATGAACCGACGTACGTTTACACAGGGTGCAGCAGCACTCCTGGCCATTTCTCCCATTCGCCAGCTGTTGGCGCAGGATGCAACACCTGAATCTGCCGTGCCCGAGCTGCCAGTAACGGTAACGGATGTGAATGGCAACGAGGTTACGGTTACCGATGTCAGCCGCATTATCCCGCTCAATGGCAATGTAACCGAGACGATCTTCGCGCTTGGGCTCGGTGCCAATGTGGTGGCGGTGGATGAGAGTGCGCTCTATCCCGAAGAAGCTACAGAGCTGCCGCAAATTGGCTATCAGCGCAGTCTCAGCGCCGAGGGTGTGCTCTCCTTCGAACCGACGCTGGTCATCGGCACCACCGAGGCGGGTCCAGAAGATGTGATTCAGCAGATCGCCGATGCCGGAGTAGCACTGGTGATATTCGAAGCACCGGGTGATCCGCACGCGGCATCGACCGAAATCCGCAATATCGCGACAGCCGTCGGATTGCCCGAAGCTGGTGAGCAACTCGCCAGCGGTGTCGAGCAGCGCCTGGCCGATGCGGAAGCATTGGCGGCAAGTTCGGCCAGTCAGCCACGAGTCGCCTTCCTCTATATCCGTGGCGCGGGCACCCAACTGCTTTCCGGAAGTGGATCGGCTGCTGATGGCGTGATCATGGCTGCGGGAGGTATCAATGTCGGTGCCGAAATCGGCATTGAGGGATACCAACCCATCACACCGGAAGCATTGGTGACCGCCGCACCCGATGTCATTTTGGTCATGCAGGGCGGACTGGAAAGTATCGGTGGCGTGGACGGATTGCTGGAGATTCCGGGCGTGGCGGAGACACCGGCCGGGATGGACCGACACATCGTTGCCTTCGAGGATCTGTATCTGCTCGGCTTCGGACCACGTATCGGCGATTCGGTCTACGATCTGACCATCGCCATTCATGATGATATCGATGCCGAACCACTGCACCCCGAGTGGCAGGGATGGGATGACACCGCACCAGAAGCCAGTCCGGCGGCATGACATCGCGCGAGCACAGCACGAGTTCAACGGCACCCGCGCGGGAGGAAGTTTCCTCCCGCCGGGTTTCGTTCTTCGCCCCGGAAATGATCCAGTGGTGGTTTGTGCTCGCGCTGGTGATCGCACTCTTCCTGAATATCGGCATGGGTGCGGTGGAGGCATCGCCCCGGCAGATCGTCAGCATCATCTCTGTGCATATCTGGGGCTTGCTGGACGATTCCTTGCTCGCATCACCATTGGAAGCCATCGGCAGCTGGCTGATGAACATCGGAGTAGTCGCCAATATCGTCCACTGGATCGATGTGCCCTATACCCGCCAGATCGATAGCGTGGTTTGGAATATCCGTCTGCCGCGCACATTGCTGGCCACGGTTGTCGGCGCCGGCCTGGCTGTCTCCGGCGCATCCATGCAGGGACTCTTTCGCAATCCCCTGGCCGATCCCGGGCTGATCGGTGTGAGTACCGGGGCATCGCTCGGCGCGATTCTGGCAATTGTGGCCGGGCTAAGCTTCTTCGGAATGTGGACACTCCCTTTTGCGGCATTCCTTGGCGCAATGCTGACCACTCTGCTGGTTTACACCATTGCTCGTCACAATGGCCGCACCGAGGTCGTCACCCTGATCCTGGCGGGTGTAGCGATCACGGCTATCCTCGGCGCTGCTATCGGGATGCTTATGACGATTGCCACCGATGCCCAGCTCCGTTCGATCACCTTCTGGACGCTGGGTAGCCTGGGTGGGGCGCGTTGGAGTCAGGTGGGAATCGTTACGCTGGTCACATTTGTTGGCAGCATCGTGTGCATCCGGCGTGCCAATGCCCTAAATCTGCTGGCATTGGGGGAGCGGGAGGCCCGACACCTCGGTATCGAGATTGAACAGGTGCGCGTGATATTGATCGTCGCGGTGGCGATGATGGTGGGCAGCGGGGTCGCCTTCACCGGCACGATCGGTTTTGTCGGGCTGGTGGTTCCCCATCTGATCCGATTGTTGCGTGGTCCGGATCACCACAGGCTGTTGCCGTTGGCCACTATCGCGGGGGCAACACTTCTACTCTTCGCCGATCTCATCAGTCGCACGATAGCTCAACCGCGGGAGATTCCGATTGGGGTAACCATGAGCCTGGTAGGTGGGCCATTCTTCCTGTGGTTATTACTGCGTATGCGGGATCGCCAGGGAGGCTGGGGATGACCGAGGCTGTCTACGAGATTCGTAACCTCAGCGTGATTCGAGGCGAGAATACGTTGATCGACGATATCTCGCTGGAAGTCGCCTCCGGTGAGGTCACCGTGATTCTCGGCCCCAACGGCGCCGGAAAATCGACCCTGGTGGGTGTGATGGCCGGGGATATCCCCCCGGACCGCGGCACCGTGCGCTTCCGCAACCGGGAAATGAGAGAGTGGTCGGCACGCGATCTGGCCCGGCAGCGAGCGGTACTCCCCCAGAGCACCTTTCTGCAATTCGCCTTTCGCGCCGAGGAAGTCGTGGCGATGGGCCGAAGCGCATTGCCACCAGCTTCGCCCCAACAGGAACATGAGGCCATCACCGCGGCGATGACACATACGGAAACCGCACATCTGCGCGAGCGGCTCTTTCCGCAACTCTCCGGTGGCGAACAGAGCCGTGTGAGTTTTGCCCGGGTGTTGACACAATCTACACCGGTGATCCTCCTGGACGAACCGACGGCGAGTCTCGATCTGCGTCATCAACACGATGTCATGACCGTCGCCAGGGGTATCGCGCGCGATGGGGGCACGGTGGTGGCGATCGTGCATGATATCAATCTGGCGTTTACCTATGCCGACAGGTTGGTTCTCATGGACGAAGGCCGCATCGCAGCGGTGGGTACACCGTGGGAGGTGGCCGACCAATCGGTGCTGCAGCAGACCTTCGGTTGCCCGATGGTGGTTATGCAACACCCCTATCTCAACTGCCCGTTGGTCCTGAGTACCAGTGAGATTCCGCTGTAGGGGTTCTATTCTTTCCAAAGTATAGTTACTATATGTATCACGACTCGATTGAGTTGCGACTTAACTGTGTATCAAAGGAAGAGACATGGCCCGACTATCCGATATCAAAATGCTCAACCCCGGCCGCGCTGCACTGGGCGAATTCAGCAAGGCGGTTGCCTCAACGACGGTGGAAGAGACGACACTGGAACTGGCTCGCATTCGCTCCTCGCAGATCACTGGCTGCGGTCGCTGCCTGGCCGCGCACTGGAAGGCTGCGCTGGCGCTGGGGATGCGGGTCGATCATCTGGCAATGATCAATGTCTGGCAGGAAGCCGGAATCTTTTCGCCGCGGGAAGAGGCGGCCCTGGAGTGGACCGAAGCACTCACGCGTAACGCGGATACACACGTGAGCGATGCCCAATACGATGCCGTTCGTGTACATTTCACCGAAGAGGAGATGGTGGATCTCACCTGGGCGATCCTCAGCATCAACACCTGGAATCGGATTAACACCGCCTTCGGCACGGGTCAGGCATTCGCGTTTGAGGTACCGGCAGGAGAATAGCCACCTTCGCAATTAGGGCACGCAGTAACTCGGTGGCTGCCCACTTCATCATCAGTCGGTGATCGAGTTACTGCTCAGGTTGCATTGATCTTGGAATTGTTGAAAGTAGTCGAAGAACCGCAGTCATAGTCTCACTATCAACGGCTCCCTGGAGCTTCTTCAACCGGCTCCTGTCCACAGCCCGAATCTGCTCACACATGATCGCAGAGCGATCGGTTAAGCCGCCCTCGGGCGGATCAACAATGACATGAAACCCAATGCCCCTAATGGTACGCGTAAGTGGGACAATCCAGACCAGGTTGTTGTCGATGGAGTTGAACATATCGTTAGAGACGACAAGTACCGGGCGGCGACCATCCTGCTCTACGCCAACGACTGGCCCCAGGTATGCGTACCATACTTCCCCTTGGTGGAATGTCATTCTTCATCACCAAACAACAGGCCGTCTGGATCATCAAATCCAGCGGCATCGATCTCCTTGACCTCATCGATATATTCTTGCCAGGCCACGGGATCACGCTTGAGACGATCGTAGTCCTCTTTGACGCCTTGCCAAAAGCGCTCGGTCTCATACCGATTTACAAGATCAGTAATGATCTCGCCCATGGAAACGTCATCTTCATGCGCGAGTTGGAGAAGCTTAATGTGAGTTTGCGTCGGAATCTTTACCGTTACCGCCGAGGATCTTGCCATATTCTGATCTCCTTTCTACCAGATCATACACGAATTGGTATACGAAAAGGTACACCTCTGTATCGTGAGGGTTAGCTACCAGAGGTATTGCATCCAAAACGAATTCAGCAACATTTCAGCTATCTCTCAGGGAATTCTCAATTGCCACAGCGATACTACGAGTGTTGAAAGGAACCCAAAGCCCCTTCAACATCTCTCCTCCCCCACCCCAGGTCGGCCGGTGTTGAGCATTGCTCCACCGGCTGTACCGCTTAATACGATGTGTCACGTTTTCGGGCTATGCTCCGTCTAGAGTCTGAAACCATTCGTACTCGAAAGGAGCAACCCATGTTGCGATCGCGCACTGCCTCCCGATTCCTGAATATCTTTATCAAGGAGGGGCAGCATAACCAGCGACTCTCCGATCCGGTGCTCATGGCACCATTCCGCAAGGAGAATCTGGATATTCAGAAGCTGGGAGAGTCCGGCACGATCGAGAAATCGATCCAGGAATTCGTGAAAATCCGGGCATCGCAGATCAATGGCTGCGCGTTCTGCCTCTCCATGCATCATCGGGATGCCCTCAAGCTGGGTGAGCGACCGGATCGATTGGCAACACTGCCAGCATGGCGCGAATGCCCGTGGTATTCGGATCGCGAGCGAGCGGCACTCGCCTGGACGGAAGCACTGACTGATCTGGCGGCAGGCAATGTCTCCGATGAGCTCTATGAGGAGTGCCGCACGGTCTTCTCGGAACAGGAGATGGTTGATCTGACCACACTGATCATCGCGATCAATAGCTGGAATCGACTGAGTATCGGGTTTGGAACGCAACCAGAGCCGTTCGCGTTCGATGGAGCACAATGAGCGTTTATCAGGAGACCTATCCCAAGCTCTTTGCCCTCGCCTATCGCATGACGGGCTCGGTCAGCGATGCTGAAGATGCGATCCAGGAGGCGTGGGCACGGCTCCTGGACCAGCCTGCCGGAAAGGTAGAATCCGAGCCCGCCTGGCTCTATCGCACCGTCAGCAATCTGGCTATCGATACGCTCAGAACCGCAAAACGCACCGCCACAGGCTATCACGGGCCGTGGCTTCCGGAGCCGATCTCACCGGAATCGTATTTCCGCGGACCGGAGGCGGAAGCGATCCTGCGCGAGGATCTCAGCATGGCGCTGCTGCTTATGCTGGAACACCTCACCCCGGACCAACGCGCAGTGTGGGTGCTGCGCACCACACTGGAGATGAGCTTTGTCGAGATAGCCGAAATCACGGGTCAGCGCGTGGAGAACACGCGGCAGATCTACCGACGAGCACGCCAGAAACTGGATGCTGTGCCGGAACACGCGGTGCGGCCAGCACCGCCGAACCTGGCGGAAGCATTCCTGCGAACGCTTCATGCCGGCGATACAACAGCATTGATCGAATTGCTGAGTGCTGACGCGACGTGGATTGGTGACGGTGGCGGTATTCGCCCGGCGACAGCCAGACCGGTGGCAGGTGCCGACAAGGTGGCGCGCGGTCTGATTGGTCTCACCTCCCGGCGAGATGGTTGGCGCGTTGAGGTAGCAGTAATCAACGGCAGTCTGGGCATTCTGATCTACGCGGATACGGGAGAGCTCGACTCCGTCTGGACATTCCTCAGCAACGAATCACACGTGACACATGTGCTCACGATCCGCAATCCGGAGAAAATGGCGGGCGTTTTGCCGCGAGAATAGCGCCGGTATCCCACCAAAGCGCGTTCTGGATGTATTGACACGCGACAACACACCGCTAATCCGTTCTAACTGCGCAGGGCCTGCACCACGCTTGCCCGTGCCGCCCGTATCGCGGGAATCATCCCGGCCACCAACCCAACCACGAGAGCCGCAACCAACCCTATCACGGCGCTACGAACCGGCAGGAGCGTGGATTGAGGAAGCGGTAGCTGTGCCAGCACCAGCTTGCGGGCGAACATCTGCACGAGGATCGCTGCGGCTGGTAATGCCACAATCGCGGCCAGGAGCGTTTCGATCAGTGTCTGCAGGATAACTCCGCTGAACACACCGACCTTGCTGGCGCCTAACGCTCTGCGCAATCCGTACTCCTGACCGCGCTCCCGCACGCTGGCCAGACCGACACCCAATATCCCCAGCCCGCCAATAGAAAGGGCAACGGCCTGAACAGCCCTGGCTGTAACCCCTTGCTGATCAAGCAGCGGCTGCAGATTCTCGCCCTGATCGATGTGAACCGCGCGGAGAGCCGGCTCCGGATTGGCCAATTCCGGAAATGCCTTGCTGACAAGCTGCTGGACGAACTCCACGTCTGATGAGTTCACAGTGAGAATCCAAGACACACTTTGACTATTCATCAGTTCAGCAGGGTACTTGTCCGTTACTACCAGCATCTGCATCGATGACAGGCCGGGGCCAAGCGTATCCGCCACCCCATCGATCACCAAAGACAGAAGGGGTTCCGTGCGGATATCGTTCACGACATTCGAGCCAGAGTATGGCGTAGCGTAGGTGAGAACCTGACCAATCGCGGCTTCAGGTGTGAATCCAAGCGACTGAGCGAAATCGGTCGTAACCACCACATGCACGGACAAGGCATCTGCCGTGCTGTCCGGGAACGTCCCAGATCGCAGTGAGATCACGCCGATATCAACAAAGCTGGAGTTCACCCACATCGTAGGTGCAGCCGTGGCTTGTCCATCACGAACGATGGCAATACCAACTTCCATATAAGGAGAGATTTGGGAGACACCATTGCGTTGCATAAACGATTCGAATTCCGCCATCCGTATAGCCAGATCATCCGCATCCTGTGTGAATTCTCCAGTAGGGCCAACAAGGAATGTGGCGGGCCTTCCGTAGGTGCGCATGAGATGCTCCGCATTGGCATGCGCCGAGAGAATGCCAGCGGCATCGACCACCACCACGGCAATAATCGCCGCGATCATCCCTGCCGTCGCCACAATCGTGCGAAGCGGCTTGCTACGAACATCAAGCCAGGCCGCGATAACGGTGCCCTTCACATGCTCACCTCCTCGTGGAGTTGACCACCACTAAGAGAGAGAACACGATCAGCAAGGCTGGCAATCTGGGTATCATGGCTGACGAGGATAAGCGTCAACTGCTCTGACCGCACCAGGTCGAACAGGAGCTCGATAATACGCGCGCCCGTGGTAGCGTCGAGTGCCCCAGTGGGTTCATCCGCCAGCACAACCTTGGGGCGGCGTGCCAATGCGCGGGCGATCGCGACCCGCTGTTGCTCCCCACCACTCAATTGATCGGGTGTGGCGTGTAAACGATGAGAGAGGCCAACCTTTTCCAGTAACTCAGTCGCACGCTCGAGGCGATAAGGAAGACCAGCAGAAGGACCGAAAAGAAATGGTTCAGCGACGTTCTCCAGCGCTGTACGTCGGTCGGACAGAAAGAACTGTTGAAAAACAAAACCAAAGAAAGAACCACGCAACCGGGAAAGCTTGCCGTCGCGATATTTGGCGACATCCTCACCCTCGCAGAGGTAGGCTCCTGATGTGGGCGTGTCCAGCATCCCCAGCAGATTAAGCAGCGTGGATTTCCCTTCGCCGGACCGACCGATGATGGATACCACCTCACCCTGATCGATGTGGAAATTAAGATCATTCAGTATCGTGAGCAACTCACCGGAAGGTAACCGAAAGGACTTGGTGATATCGCGCAGCTCAAGAATGTGGGTCACGGCGTATTGGTGTGAAAGTCCGTCTCGACGGGGACCGCCAATACCGACTCTCCCTCTGTAAGGCCACCGGTAACCTCTACCCAGAAGGAATCCGTAGCGCCTATCTGGATAGCGCGAACTTCCGTGGTGCCGTCATCATGTACCACAACCACCTGACCCTGTTCGGCGCTACCGAGCACAGCTGTAATGGGTAATGCCATAGCAGTTATCGGCTCGGAAAGCTGCACGACCATCGTGGCAGGTAATCCGGCGACAACCGTGATATCGGCTGGAATTGCACATTGCATGGTCACGCTGCCATCAGCAGCCTGCCCGAGACCAATCCAGGCACAATCGAAACCAGCTGGTCCGCCACCGATCCGCCCTTTTACGCCGACGGGCGCACTTATGTAGCGGTAGGCGAGTGTTTGCGGTGTGATGGGCGATTCGATCATCCACGATTTCCCATCCTCCTGTTGCACAACCGTGCCATCACTGGAATAGATGGGCATGATCGTCTGTTCCGAAAGACTGACCAACTCCCGATCACTGGTCTGAATCGGTGGCTGTGTTGCCGTATCCAGCCCAGATCCAGTCGCACCTCCTGTGTTCCTGGCGACAAGGTACGCCGTGCCTGCGGAGATGGCTATCAATAGCAGTACAAGGGCAAGGCGTGTCAGCAATATCTTCATGGATCTACCACCCAGTAGGCTGGCTGACAGTTTGCGGTGACGAACAATTGTGCCTCGGTGGGATCACCCATTTCCGCGCCTTCGACAATCCTCTGACTGTTTCTGTCAGGGATGCCATCGTCGCCCCCATCGTAGTAATACGGAATATCGTCCGTCATCACAGTCATAGCCTCTGCCTGGCGCTCCGTATCCCCGGTCTTGTACGCGTCCAGCCACGTCATCGTCCATGAACACTGGTTGAGAGTGCCAACTAAGCCACGTGCCAATCCCAACTCACTCCTGGAGTTCGGATCACTACTTCTTTCCACAATCTTGCTGGCATCCGCAGGATACTCGACCGGCCAGTCATAAACATCTACGCAAGCATAGACTTCCTTCTGAAACTCTGCGTCAGACTGGAACTTGCCCGCGGTAAAATGTGAACACGTCCCCTGATCATCACTGCTTATCGCGCCAGATTCAGTCCCTTCTGTAGAGATCGAAACTTCAGGACTGCTCGATTTCGCAGCGGGTGCAGTCGTAGATGTAGCCTCATCACCGGCCTTGTTGTCGCCTCCGCCACACGCAGACAGCAGCAGCAAAACGACGAGAACACTCAGCTTCGACGCTCGTGGTATCAACGCATCCTCCCAACATTCGGGACAGAATCGATATCGCAGAACCAAAGGGATACGAATATCTACCTGATATAACGAGCGTTAGTAAAATCGGTGTCAGTTATTCGCAGACGATCATGTCCAGATAGGTCAATGATACATGTCTCCGTACCTATGGCGGATTCCCCACGAGTTATCACACGAGGAATCGGTGGAAGGGGAGACAAACTGCCCCAGAGGGGAGACAAGCTCCCCTGCTACCTATCCAGTTCTCCACGATGCATTAGGAACCAGCTTCTGTCGTGGGTCTCCATGAATTCAGCAACATTTCAGCTATCTCTCAGGGAATTCTCAATTGCCACAACGATACTACGAGTGTTGAAAGGAACCCAAAGCCCCTTCAACATCTCTCCTCCCCACCCCAGGTCGGCCGGTGTTGAGCATTGCTCCACCGGCCGTACCGCTTAACAGAGAGGCGGGTGAATTGGGATGTCGATGTCAGGTGAATGCTCTACTTACATAGAGTGCAAACTGATCCATCAACCCTTCGGTGCCTTTGGCACGCGATTCCGCGTCATATTCGGGAGCGAAGAAAATGCCTTGTTCGATGTAGGTGATCACTGTGCCGTTCGCGCCAGGAGTGAACTCCGCACTGGCAAGAGAGACTGAGAAGGGTTGACCAGCAACGGTCATATCGAAGTCATAGATCAGCCTGTGACCATTATCGATACGATGATAGCGAGCCTGATAGATCGTCTCGATACCATCCGGGAATGCACCGTGAGCGACTTCCGAGCCACCGACGCGAAAATCCTGTGCACGCTCGATCTCGGTCCATCCTGGCCCGGCGAACCACTTGCGGCGATGCTCCAGCAACGACCAGGCATCGAAGGCCGTCTGCTGATCCACTGCGACATCGCGCGTTGCAGTTAGCATCCCGTGATTCATATGCGTATTGACCATCATTATGCCTCCCGTTCCGTAGCCGCAATCAGTCGGGTATCCGATCACATCCATTGTTGCGGATACTACATCTATGTTCTTCTCCGAAGTTGCGATGACACATTGGGAGTGCCTCGGACCCGATTCAGGTGTGGTTGATTGCATCCATTGCTCCGCCGGCTGGACCACTAGCAGGGCAATATTTGAGAAGCCCGGCTGTCACCACTGATCGTATGATGCAGGGCATAGTCTCAATAGAAAGAGGAACCACGTGACCCAACCAATCGCACGCACACTCTTCGCCATCACACTCTTTGCCGAAGATGTCCCGACGATGAAGGCGTTCTATAGCAACGCCTTCGCGATGGAGCCGATCTTCGAGGATGAGCATTCAGTCGTCTTCCGCTTCGGCGAGAATCTGATCAATATCCTCATGGTGGAACAGGCACCGATGCTGGTCGAGCCAAATGCCGTTGCGGCACCGGGACTCGGGGCACGATGCATGTACACGATCCACGTCGAGGATGTAGACGCGGTTTATGCCGAGATGACAGCGCGGGGCGTAACCTTCCTCAATGGTCCCCAGGATCGCCCATGGGGACCACGCACCATCGCCTTCGCGGATCCAGCAGGGAACGTGTGGGAATTGGCATCGTAGCGTGGACTAAGACTGGCCCACCAGGAACCCCGGGTCAACATCTGGTGTTCAACCACCCCGGAGTCGTTCCTTTTCCTTGAACTGCTTGCGGGCGGCCTTGGCACCGGATTTACCACCGAAGATGCGGTTCAGCTTCTCATCGCCGATCTGGCGGCTGGTCTTGCCAGCATATCCGGCCTCCTTGCTGAGTTTGCGCCAGCTTTCCAGGCGACGATGATCAAGGCTGCCATCGTCCACCGCGGCACGCACGGCACACCCGGGTTCGGAACGATGCGTGCAATCGCCGAAACGACATGCCTCCGCGAGGGCCTCAATATCGGCGAATGTGCGGTCGACATCGGCGCTTTCGATACCGAGTTCGCGCATACCGGGAGTATCGATGAGCACACCGCCACCCGGCAGCAGAATCGCCTCCCGATGCGTGGTGGTATGTCGGCCCTGATCGTCATTCCGCAGATGACTTGTCTTCAGGACCTCGTGACCGACCAGGGTGTTCACGAGTGTCGATTTGCCGACACCGGAGGAGCCGATGAAGGCGATGGTGATACCTTCCCGTACGAAGGCGCGCACGGCTTCGATGCCGACATGATCGGTGGCGGAGGTGGTGACGATATCAGCACCGATCGCGACACTCTGCACCTGCGCGATCTGTACCTCCAGATCGGTCGCGAGATCAGCCTTGGTCAAAACCACCACGGGTGTGGCGCCGCTCTCCCATACCACCGCGAGATAGCGCTCCAGGCGGCTCAGATTGAAGTTCGCGTTCAACGCCATGCAAATGAAAACGGTATCGACATTGGTCGCGATCACCTGCGGACGTGGCGGCATCCCGACCGCCTTACGCGCGATCATGCTGGTACGCGGCAGAATCTGCTGGATGACACCAAGATCGGCATCGCCAGCCAGCAGCACCCAATCGCCCACACCGGGAAGTGTGGAGATATCGGTGGTGTCGTAGAGCATCTTGCCGCTGAGCACCGCAGACCGCTCGCCAGCTTCCGTGATAACGGTGTACTGACCGCGTTCCTGGGCGATGACGCGGGCGAGATGAAGAGACGAATTGTCAGAAGCGAGGGTTAGATGGCGCTCGGTTGCGCCCCAGAGAAGCAGAGGGTTTGATAGCATGCAGTGCATCCTTGATCGAGTACGGAACAAAGGCAGGGGGAGATACGGACAAGTTCTCTCATAAAACGCCTCCTTCTCGATCAGTGCATGTGCACACGATTACCTGCGCTGATAATAGCAGATCAGCGGCACGAATCCAGATCGTTCACTATGTGCACTATATCCATACCTGGGCGGGCGCGATGAGTTGGATAACAGAATCGTAAACTCCTGGGGATTGCTCCGATCGTTACCTTATGTAACCATGGAGGGACAGAACTCATTCAACTGAATGTGAACTCTGATCGGCCCTAGCTGCCCTGAGATATCGGGGCCAAGATCTTCGGGAGTGTCAATCATGAAATCAAGTCGTCGTTCGTTTGTAGCCGTCGCCGGAGTTTCTGCCCTTGGGATGGCGAGTCTACGCACACTCTCCGTGGCAGCGCAATCGGAATCCCCGTACACGTTGGGCGATGGATCGGTGTTGACCTGGTCGGATCCCTGGACCTTGCGTGAATCCGGAATGGTGGATGGTCTCGGGGAATTTGCCATGCTCATTTCTGGTCAGGCAACTCTCGCGGTGGGAAATCTCAGCGCACCAATGACCACCGATAACGCACTGAATGCGATGGGAATAGTAGCGACACCGGTGTCCGGGGGCGAAAGCCAAACGGTGGATGCCAATGGTACTGTGGTTTCAGAGGTTGAGCATAGCCTCTCTGTTTGGAAGGATGATTTGGATCAGGTATTTAGCGTTCTGATCCAAATTACCGATGGTGTGAAGGCGACGTCCCTGTTCGCCCCGGTAGAGGAATTTGCGCCGACCGTCGAGTCCGTGCAGGCAGCGGTAGCGTTGAATGGTGTGCCGGTTCTTGATGGTTTTGGTCGTGATGATATCCAGACCGATCTGGATGCCGGTGTCACGATGCTGGCCAGCGGGCAAGAACCAACAGTGGCAGATGCGCAGGCAGGGTCTGGTGGCGAGTACACTGACGGCTCCGGCAATATGCACGTGACCTGGCCAGAGGGTTGGACGATCATCTCGTTCAACCTGGACGGTATCGAGCTTCAGAACCCGGAGCAAACGGTCATCCTGAACATGCAGGTGAGCGCATTCGACGGACTGGGCTGGGAAGAAGTTGCCCAGGAGTATATGGACTGGCTAGCCGGGGACCAGGGACCAGATGCGACGATGACATCGCATATTGTCACCCCAACCGGCTTCTCGTTCGCAACTGACGGAGAGTTCGGATTGCGGCTGGTTCAGGGCGTGGCAACCGCTGACGATCTGGATCACTACATCTCCGTCTTCACCAGCGATATGTTCGCTGAAGGTGCCGATGCAGTGGCGATTCTGGAGCAGATTCAGGCTGATATCCGGATAAACGATGAGGCTCCGCTGCAGGGCATGGACGCGTTCATCGATATGTCTGGCTCGTAGTCTTCGCATAACGGATATCGGTATTGGTGGCGATCACATCCAGCTGCCATTGCTCGATATCGAAGAATCAGGTATTTACCTGGGCAGAGATCGGTGCAGGTGCATCGATCTCTGCTGCTTTTCCACCTCTCCTATTGCCCCACCCGGCCATCGATACATTCGCGCAGCAAGTCGGCATGACCCGCGTGGCGTGCATATTCCTCGATGCGATGTACCTGCAAATCCCGAATGGCGATTTCTCCCTTGCCCGGCTTGACGCCGAGATCGTCGTAGCCCGAGAGTATGGCATCGGTAGCGGCCTGCTCCCTCTCGAGATTGGCGAACGCCTCATCGACCATCGCCTGCTCCGGCTTTACATCATCGAAATCGGCATCAGGGCCGCCATAGATATGCGGTTCCTCCTCGCCGGGGAGAATCCAGTTACGCCAATCACGCTCCACCTCGGCGAGGTGACGGATGAGACCGAGCAACGAGAGATCGGAGGGTGGCACCGATCGCGTCGCCATCTGCTCAGCTGTCAGACCATCACATTTCATCAATATGGTGAGTCGATAGCTCTTCAGATAATGAAGGAGCGTCGGGAGCTCGCCATCGGGCGCGTTTTTATCGGTATCACGCGGATCGTCGTCCGGATTCACCCACATATCGGGGTAGACAGTGGCTTTGGTCCAGCGTTGTGGTTGGTCGGTCATTGATATTCTCCTTCTCAGCGTAGCGTAGCAAATAGCGATCACTTGTAGTCTTCACAGAAGCTGACCATCCCCCACCGGTAGTAGCGTGCCTTGTGCACGCTCGGAAAGATCGGATGAGTGGTGATCATCCGCCACAACGTGACACCGATGGAACGGGCGGACCTCGCACTCGGTACATCTGAGGTTACCGTCTATGCGAGAATGCGAGCGACAAGAGGAGAGCATGGATGCAGGGAATCAATAAGGACCGACTGACTGAATCACTCGCCCTGATGGGGCAAATCGGCGCGACAGCCAATGGTGGCGTGTATCGGTTGGCACTTACCGATGAGGATCGTGATGCGCGCAATCTTTTCCGGGAATGGTGTGAAGATGCCGGAATGACGGTTCGCATCGACGATTTCGGTAATATGTACGGCCGTCGTGCCGGCAGCGAGGATCTGCCGCCGGTGATGCTGGGATCGCATCTCGATTCGGTGCCGTTTGGTGGTCGTTACGATGGACCAGTCGGGGTGCTGACAGCCCTGGAGGTCGTGCGCACGCTGAACGATCAGGGAATCGTGACGAAACATCCGATCGATATCGTCAACTGGAGCAACGAGGAAGGAGCACGCTTCCTGCCGGGACTCTTCGGTTCGACCGCTGCGCTGGGCACGCGCGCTGCCGAAGAAGCGCTGAATGCCACCGATGAAGCTGGATGCAGCTTTCGCGATGAGCTGGTTCGTATCGGCTACGCCGGTGATAAGGCCAATCGTCCGACGGATGCACGCGCCTATCTGGAAGTGCATATCGAACAGGGTCCGGTTTTGGAGGCTGAGGACTACCCGGTCGGGCTCGTGCGCGGTATCCAGGGGCAGTTCTGGCGCGAAGTTACGGTGAAGGGTCGCGCCGGACATGCCGGTGCGAATCCCATGGATTCACGCGCGGACGCACTGGTAGCAGCGTCGCGCATGGTGCTGGGTATCCGCGAGCTGGCGCTGCAGTGCGCAGGGTATGGCGTAGCCACGGTCGGGAAGATGTCCGTGGCGCCCGGCGCGATGAATATCGTGCCCGCGAAGGTGGATTTCACCATTGATGCTCGCTGCGTGCTGGCCGAAGATCTGACCATGCTGGAGAACGGTGTGGTGGATGTTGTCGAACAGGCAGCGGCTGCCGAGGGTGTGACTGTTGAGATCTCGGGTGACGAATCCTATCCAACAATTCTGTTCGATACCGAAGTGATGGGTATGATCCGTGAGGCAATGACTGCGGAAGGGTTGCCGGTACGAGAGTTGTGGTCCGGTGGTGGACACGATGCCGGTGTGGCCGCACTGCAGTGGCCAGCAGGAATGATCTTCGTCCGCAGCAAGGATGGTCTCAGCCACGCGGAGGCGGAGTATTCCTCGCCCGAGGATATCGCGGCCGCAGCGAATGTGTTGCTGAGAGCAGCAGTGGGATTGGCTGGGTAGGGGCGGACCCCGGAGGGTGTCCGCCCAATGTGTGGGTGCTGCATATCGGGCGGATACCCTGGAATCCAAAGCACGTACGCCCGCGATTTACTCGCGGGTTCCTGAAGGCGATGAATTCTGAACCGTATCCGCCTCCACGGCCCGCACGAAATGTGCGGGCGTACGTCTACGGACACCGCATGTAAAATGCGGTGCTACATTCCACCCGTGAGAGTTACGGCGCCAGGCGATGCATATCGCGGGGGAAGAGCATGACCTCGCGGACGTTGCTGGCGCCAACGATCTGTTTGATCATGCGCTCGAGACCGATGGCGAAGCCGCCGTGCGGAGGCATACCCGTGCGGAATGCTTCCAGGTAACCAGCGAATGGTGCCGGATCCATTTCGCGCGCGGTGATCGCGGCCAGATAATCCTCGTAGCGATGCAAACGCTGACCACCGGTGGTGATTTCCAATCCCATACAGAGCAGATCGAAGCTGTTGCTCCAGGTTGGGTCGCTCGGCTGAGGATGGGTATAGAAGGGTCGCTTCTTCATCGGATAACCGGTGACGAAACACCAGGCGGAGCCGTGCTCCTGTAGCGCCCATTCCCCGAGTGCACGCTCGTGCTCCGGCGCCAGGTCCGATTCGTCCTCCGGCGCGCCAACCAATACCAAGGCATCACGGAAGTGGATCTGCGGAATGACGGCCGGTACCTCGGGCAGCACGACACCGGGAGCATCGACCATGTGCATGGCCGCGATCATGCCCGCAATAACATCGCGCAGCACCGCCATCACATCCTGATGATCCGCAATGAATCCAAGCTCGGCATCGAGGCTGAGATACTGGCTGACATGGCGCGAGGTATCGTGCGGCTCGGCACGAAAAGCGGGTGCGACCTCGTAGACACGCTCCAGCGCACCGACCATGATTTGCTTGTAAAGCTGCGGACTCTGCGCCAGAAACGCATCCCGCCCGAAGTAATCGACACGAAAAACATTCGCTCCGCCTTCGGGTGCGGTCTCCAGCAGTTTCGGTGTCTGAATCTCCGTAAATCCGTAACTATCCAGTGTCTCACGGAACCCACGCATGGCGGCCGCGGTGAGACGCTGCGCAGCTATCGCTTGGGGGTGACGCAAGCTCACCGCCGCATGGTCAAGGCGGGTGGGGAGATGGACATCGAGCGCTGGCCTATAGAGCTCGAATGGTGGATCGGATGCAGGTACCACCATAGGCGCAATCACCGGAGCATGCACTTCCACACCGCCCGGTGCCTGCCTGTTCGCAACGACGTTGCCTGTCACGGTCACGACGCTTTCGTGCGGGAGTGTTGCCAGAAGCGATCGTTGCTCCGGCAGCTCAACCACAATCTGGCAAACACCAGAGCGATCACGCAGCAGGAGAAAATCGACAGCGCTGAGGTGGCGGGTGTGATGCACCCACCCCTGCAGCGATATGGTTTCGCCCATGTGGGCAGAGAGGGATTGCGCGAGGGTACGCGCAGAGATAACGGGAGGCATGGCAGCCACCTTTCCTGAAAAATGCCAGACGCCCCACGCCGCAAATGCGGACGAGTGGAGCGTCTCGTGGTGCCACCGCAATTTCGTTCGCGATTATCTCGCGAACCTTCTGGAGCCTGCTAACGGTGGCGAACCGGCGAGTTTGGGCGGAATAGCGCGTTCACATCGCACTCGGGAGGGTCTTCATCGCCAGGGTGATGGCTGCGCTCACATCGTCCGCAGCTTGCTGGTCATCAAGAGTACCGGCGATTACTCGGCTCCGTCATCGTATTAGCGACGAGTATACCGGAAATCCCCAGAAAACACGGGAACCCTATGCTACGATACCGAGAGTTACGATGATTCAAATCGCGAGGTCAAGCCCATGTGTACACGTGTGTTCAATAACTCAAGTGCTATTAAGGTTGTCGGACGTTCAATGGACTGGCCGGAATCGACGCGCCCACGCATCGTGGTTAACCCACGCGGCCTGCAGCGCAATGGTGGCATGCTCGGACCGATCCAGGTGGAGAAGGAGAATCCACTCCAATGGACGAGCCTATACGGTAATGTTGCGACCTCGATCTATGATCTGGGCTCCGTAGACGGTATCAATGAGAAGGGGCTGGGGGTGCATGGCCTCTTCCTCACCGCGACAAAGCTGCCCGAGCGCATCGACGATCTGCCTGTATTGCACATGGGTTTGTGGGCACAGTACTTGCTCGATTGCGCGGCGACAGTTACGGAAGCGCTCGCGTTGATGGATGGCGTCCAGCTGATGATGGTGACCGCCGAGGGGCGCGATTCGTCGATTCACATGGCGATTGAGGATGCTTCCGGCGATTCAGCCGTGATCGAGTTTGTGGATGGTGAACGCCGTATTTATCACGGTTCCGAATATCAGCTGATGACCAACGATCCCGCGTACTCCGAGCAGCTGGCCCTGTTGGCTCAGCAAGACTTCAGTCACCCAAGCTCCGATATGCCGCTGCCGGGCAATGTGAATCCGCGGGATCGCTTCCAGCGGGCCTCATACTACCTCAATCTTCTCCCCGCAGCTGAGTCGGTTCAGGAAGCTGTGGCCGGGGTGATGGCGATTGTCCGGAATTGTTCAGTTCCGTTTGGCGCACCATACAAGGGTTTCGGTATCTACAATACCGAGTACCGTACGGTCTGCGATCTCACCGATCGGCTCTATTTCTTCGAGCTTTCCACCAGCCCGAGTGTGATCTGGGTCGATCTGAAGAAGCTGGATTTCAGTGAGGGACTGCCAATGACCGCGATTGATCCGAACTCCGGATTCTATAACGGTGATATCTCGGCGGACATCACCGAAGCCGCGGCGGTTATGTATTAGGAGGAAAGAATGTGGAGCGCCGCGCAGAAACACCCGGCGCTCCACGGATCTTGCTGCCACCCATGCGGGAACCAACAATCTTCAGGGATTGACGCTACTCCCCCGTAATCTCAATATCATCCGGCCCAGGCTGGTGCACATGCTCACGGTAGTAGTTCTCCGCAGCCATCCAACGCTGAATCCAGATAGCTTCGTTCTCACCGCGGGCAATCTGTCGGTGCAAACGCTCACGTTCCGAGGTGTTTACCCAAACCACCGTATCGGCATACTCTCGTAACTCGGGACGCGCGCAGCGAACACCCTCCACGATCAGCACGTCAACATCTGGTACCGTCACCCAATCGCCCAGCCGTCCGTGATCCCAATCGTAACGTTGGTAGGTGACCACCTTACCGGCGCGAGCGGGTTGAAACACCTGATCACGAAGGCGACGCCAATCGAAATACTCCTGGTAACCGCCCTCGGCATCGAGCGAGGCGCGGTACTCATCATCCAGATCGGCGTAGAAATCATCGCCTTGTACGATGGCGACCGCACCGTCCGAGACCGCAGCCAGCTCGCGGGCCAACGTGGACTTGCCAGAACCGCCCGGACCATCCAACACCAATATGAATGGGCGGGCATCTTGCTTCGTAACCGAAGACAGGATGCGCGCGATAGAGTCCTCACCAAAGTGCGTTTGATTGGTCATGAAATCTCCCTGGGCGAGAATGGCTTGTGGAGCGTACCAGGCCGAGCCAACTTCATTATCTAGTGGGCTTCGCCAGAGGAGACCAGCTGGAGACCCACGATGCAGCCGATAATGCCAACCAGGAAAACAACCTTGAGCAGACTCACCGGCTCCGCACCCCGTGCCATCGCCCAGGTAGCGGTGGTTACCGCTCCGATACCAACCCAGACCGCATAGCCGGTACCGACCGGGATGTGCTTCAGCGCAATGGCAAGACCACCCATGCTGCAGACAACACCGATGAGGAAGATGATAGAAGGCCAAAGCTTCGTGAAGCCATTACTCTGGCTCATCGCCGTCGCCCAAACAGCTTCCAATGCGCCGGAGATAATCAACACAAACCACGCCATGGCAAACTCCATTGCGTCGTCTTGTCGTCGTCCGGGTACGGCGCATCTCGTCCGGTTGCCGATGTGGCTAAGCCAAGTGTAGCAAGATGTGCGCCACGGGTGGATCTCGCCTAGGCTCGGTGCGCAAAGGCTCCCCGGGTATGAGCGGGTACCAGATCGGCAATGGCATGCATCGCCACCGCGGCCGCCTCTTCATCGGACTTATCCTGGAAGTCCCCGGAGGCAAAGGGGGTACCGATGTTGATTACCAGACGATCATCCTCCTCAAATACCCCCACTGGAATCATGGTCACACCACGGCGATTGATGGCCGCCAGCAGCCGGCCAGCTCCGGCCGGTGGCACGATCAACTCCTCGAAACCTCCTGCTTCCGGATGGAAAGCGATGCATTCGCCTTGATCCAAATGACCAAGGAGATCGCGGAGGGCAGAGGCACTCCGGCCGCGCTGGTCTTTATGGTTGGGAAGATCGTGCGCCGGCATACGGATGATGCCGTAGACATCCCCGAATCCCTTCAGGATCCAGCCAAGATAGATGGGATTGAGATGAATGGGGCCAAAGTAACAATCGGCCCAGGTATCGGTCATGACCCAGTGGAGATCGCGCAGCCTTAAGGTGTCGCGCTCGCGTGCCAGCGCGCTGGTGAGCCCGATAGCGCCCCATCCGACCCAAACCTTATCTTTCCGTTCATAATGGTTCGGCAGAAAAACGACCGGGCCATCCTGCGGCACATGTTGCATGCCGCGAACAATCGGTGGATGTCGGAGGGTATCCTGAGCACGCAGCGTATCATCCCATACGCTGCGTCGTTTTCTCCGCAGAAATGCCCAAATCACGCCAAACAAGATACACCGCGGCATAACATAGGGCTGTTCGCTCTGTTCCTTTTTGGCGCGAGCCTGCGGGAGTGTCAATCGCTCCGACAATCGCACTGCCATATCGTCCCCAACTGGCTAACCACCTCCGTATGCTCAAGGCAACGGCGGTAGTTCGGCAACCAATAATGGCAGTATGCCAGCAGAGAATCGGCGATATATCACAAGAGTTTGTCTTCGCGATATTTTCTCCGGTAGTATGAGTAGAGAATTGGTCGTCCTCGTTCATCCGGAATCATCCATGCGCTTAAGGTTCGCCTGATCGGCACACACAATCCATTGACATCCAGCACTCCCCCACTTTGCCCCGGGGTTGAGGCGGATGTATGTGTCTATCGGGCGGAGCATTTCCGCGCTTTCTGACCAGGACGATTCACATGTTCACCCATCGCGAAGGCGATGATATCGCGCTGACCATTCAAGGTCTCGGCAAGCGCTACCCCAACGATGTCTGGGGGATTCGTCATGCAACGGCCGCGTTCTCAAAGGGACGTACGGTGGCCGTGCTCGGGCCTAATGGTGCCGGCAAATCCACCCTGATCCATATGTTGGCGGGCGCCATTCAGCAGACCGAAGGCGCGATCACCATCGCTGATCCCAACCTTCGTATTGGCTGGAGCAGTCAGCGCACAACCATCGATTGGTATCTCAACACACGCCAGAATATCGAACTCGGTGGCCGACTCTACGGACTGGATCGAACAACGATACGAAATCGGGCAACGGAGCTACTGGCACGATTTCATCTTTCCGATCTCGCCGAGACCGATGTCAGCATGCTCAGTGGCGGTCAGCAACAACGTGTGCAAGTGGCGCGAACGCTCATGTCCAACCCAGACATCATGTTGCTCGATGAACCAACTGCCGCGCTGGATGTGGAGTCGTCCGCCGATGTGCTCCGACTTATCCGGGAACGAACACGCGAAGGAGCATTGGCGCTGATCTCGTCACACGATCTCGGACTGTTGGAGCAGTTCTGCGATGACGTGCTCTTTGTCCTCAACCAGCGCGTTATGGTGCATCAATCAATGGCAGCTTTTCTGCGCTCAGTATCTCCAGCAGATGAAATCGTTCTCTCCTTCGCTGAGCCGATTTCGGCGGAGCTTGAGGCACGGCTTGGCCACCTATCGCCACATATTGAGGGCGACTATCGCAATCGTTTACGAGCAGCACTGTCTCCGCAGATCTCGTTGGCGGATGTCCTCAACCTGATTGATGGCACAGGCATGGTGATCGAAGCGAGTCGAGAACGCGCCAGCTTGCGTGATGTCTACCTGCAACTTACGGCCAAGGAGAATCTGCGATGCAATCACTAGTCACACCGTCAGCGGGTGGATGGAGGCTTCATGGATTTCGGCCGACGGCCGAGATCGAGATCGTCGCACTCCTGAGTGAAAAGAAAACGCTGATCAGTTCGTTGCTACTGGAGCCAGTGGTACAGCTCGTGATTCTGGCGGCAGGTCTACAAGGAGCATTCCAGGGTGCGGCCTTCACCGATCACTACATCACCTGGGTCTTTCCGGGTCTGGTAGCGCTCCAAACCTTGCGAGCATTCAGCCGCACCATGTATCGCACGGTCCTGGACCGCCAGTGGGGCATGCTCACTATCAAGAGGCTGGCAGGTGTCACCGGCACTGGATACACGCTCGGGAAGATCGTCCCTTCAGCGATCGCGCTGAGCCTGCAACTCTGCACACTCTTCCTGCTGGTCTTGGTGATGGGGGCACGATTCGCGATTGTACCAGTAATCGGCACCGTAGCAATGGCGATAATTGCAGCCATATTCTGGAGCGCCCTCGCGATCATCATTACTGGTTTTGTCCGCGACTATATCGTGCGGGATATGGTGGTGACCTGGGTGATGCTGCCGCTGAGTATGGCAGCCCCAATCTTTTATCCCATCGAAACCGCCCCCACCTATCTGCAGTGGATAGCGCGGATCAATCCACTGGCGTATCAGGTGGATGCGATGCGGAATCTCCTGCTATATGGTCAGTTTCAGGTAACTGGGATCGTGATGATGATACTCACACTGATCGTCTTGCCATTGGCCGTGCGGAGCGTCAGTCACGGTGATGCGCTCAGTAGTCAGGGAGGGCGTTAAGCACAACCTGACTGTGCATGTTGCATCGTTACAAACGCCTGGCCCAATTCCACAATACATGCGGGACAAGATGAGGGTGGAGAGCGTTTGATGCATGCCAATTCGCGAAGTCAATTTCTGCCGTGGTTGGCGTTTGCCATTATCGCGATTGTATGGGGCACCACCTATCTGAGAATGAAGGCGGCGGTGGAGACGCTGCCGCCCTTCACGCTCTCTGGTGCACGCTTTTTCATCGCGGCGCCCATCCTTCTCCTGATTGCGCTGCCAACAATTCGGCGCGGTGCGGCTGGCCTCACCTGGACCACCTTTCGCAATGCGGCGTTGATCGGAATCGTGCTGCAGGTGGGTGGACTCTTGCTCCAGGCAGTAGCGTTGAAGCATATCGACTCCGGTATCGCCTCGCTCATGGTCTGTCTGAATCCCATTTGGATGGCCGTGATGATGGGACTGCGCACACGAACCCGACCAGAAACGCGGGTGATCATTTCCATGCTGGCGGGGCTTCTGGGTATTGGCATCATGATGGGTGGACCAGGTGGAGGCACAATCTCTGCACTGGGCATCTCACTGATGCTGGTCTCATCGTTCTTCTGGTGTCTCGGCTCGGTCCAGGCACGCTTCATGGAGTTGCCCAGGAGTGCCTTCGTCAACTCCGGCATCCAGTTGCTAACTGGTGGTGCCGTCCTGATGGTCATTGCCTACACGCTGGGTGAGTGGGATACCTTCCACCTTGCGGATGTCTCCCAACGCAGCTGGATCGGCTTTGTCTGGCTGGTGATTGGCGGATCGCTGCTGGCGTATAACGCCTATAGCTATGCGGTTCTCACGCTCCCTATCGAGATCGTCAGTACGTATGTCTATATCAATCCTATCGTGGCGATCTCGCTCGGCGCCGTTATCGATAACGAACCCGTGGGTCCGAATGTGATCATCGGCGGCGCGATAATCCTGCTGGCCGTGATCGCTATCGTGAGTGGGCAAGCGCTCCAACGGCGAAAATCCTGAATTCCGAGCGCGAAGCCGCAGGGGGCGGTTTTGTAACGCCGGGTATAAAACCTGGCCAACGCGACAATTCCACCCCTTGCTCCGAGGTAGGACAGCGTATAGCCACATGAACCCGGGCGACTCGCGCTGCTTCGCTGGCGCGAGGCCCGAGTCTACCGCAACACCGCTCGTCGCCATCTATTTACCGGTACCAATGGCACAAGGACCATGTTACCCGCAGATTCATAACTCGCGGTACACTGCCGCAGGGGGTTATCGGGCTCCTCTCCGGGTTGTGGGAAAACAATGCAAACACAAAATCGCGGCGCGCTGCTGCCGTGGCTGGCACTGCTAACGATTTGGACAGTGTGGGGCAGCACCTATCTCGGCATGAAGCTCGCGGTCGAGACTATTCCGCCCTTCTTCATGACCGCCATGCGTTTCTTCATCGCCGCGCCTATCCTGCTCCTCTTTGCATCGCCAGCGATCAAACGTGGTGAGGTTCGTGTCACCCCGACGCAGCTAAAATCGGCCGCGCTCATCGGTGTATTGCTTCTCCTGGGCGGTACCGGACTCGGCGCTCTGGCACAACGCTATCTGGATTCCTCGTTCGCGGCGCTGATGGTAAGCCTGAGTCCGATCTGGATGAGTACCTTCACCGCGCTACGAACAAAACGATCACCCGATCGCAAGGTGATGCTGGCGCTGGTGGTCGGTCTGATCGGTATCGGCATCATGGTCGGCGGACCAGGATCCGGGCACATCTCCCTCCTCGGTGTGGTTCTGATCATGACCTCGTCACTAGCATGGTCCTACGGCACGGTGGAAAGCCGATTTCGGGAGTTACCGAGAAACTCGTTCGTCTCCTCAGCTCTGCAAATGCTCACCGGTGGCATAGCCCTGATGACGATCTCTTTTGCCAGAGGTGAATGGCAGGAGTTGAGCATTGCCGATATCTCCACCAAATCGTGGATCGCCTTCTGTTGGCTGGTGTTGGCAGGATCGGTGCTCGCCTACAGCGCCTATATGTATGCCAACCGCACACTGCCGATCGAGGTCGTCTCCACCTATGCCTATGTGAATCCGGTGCTGGCAGTGCTCCTGGGCGCCTGGATCGATAACGATCCGGTGGGACCGAATGTGATCTTCGGCGGTATCGTCATTCTTTCAGCGGTCGTTTTCATCGTGAGTGGACATCGTACACGTCATGGAACGATTGATGATGAATCGTGAAACCTTTTTAGCCTGTTGTGCGTCTCAATTAGCAAGAGGAGGGGTATGCGATAACGAACGCGGATAACCGTGTTCGAGAAAGGAGCACGACGATGAATCGTCGCACGTTTCTCTCTGTGATCGCTGCCTCTGCTTTGGCGGTCACACATACCTCTCGCGCTGCGGATCAGGCCGATATGACTGGCGATGATCCCATGAAGGCGGCAGAATACCTCAGTTTGTTGGAGAGCTTTACCTACATCCCCTCGATGTATCAGCTCTACGACTATATGCACCCGGATGCAAAAAAGATTGTGCCGCGCGCAACCGTGATCGGCTGGTATAGCGAGGACTTCAATCCGCGTGGACCCAAGCCCGCCACGGCAACTGGTGTGCAATGGCTGGATAGCTGGACCTGGCCCGTAAGCGGTGTGGCATATAGCAATGTCGCAGAGGTGAGCTATACCCAGGAGTTCGCGGACGGTTCGGTGGACAACGATGTCGTGCGGCTGGTGCAACGTAACGGCGAATGGAAGTGGTTCTTTGGTCGCTCGCAATCGTGGGTGGAAGAACAGAATGATCGCTTCGACCAACTGAGCAAAATCGGTCCCGCCGGGAATGCGCCATTGGGACTCGATGTACTGACATCGCTCAACTTCTCGCTGGTGGGAGAACTGCCAACCACGCTCTACTCGGATGTGTTCAAGACGAATTACGGACTGGATGATCTTTCCGCGGATATCCAGCCCGGGGAGTCATTCCTGCCGAGTGAGCTCTTCCGTTACAAGGCGATCAATCCACCGAGCGAATTTCCGCTGGGCACGGTCGAACTCGGCGGCTATCTCAATATGGGAACCGCGAAACAGCAGCTTGAGGCGATCGCTACCATTACCCAAAATCAGCCACCGGTAGAGATCATTGGCTGGAACAGTGAACCTTCCACAGGTCTGCCATGGCTCTATGCCATGAAGCAGGGTGTTGATGTGATCGGAGATTCGTATGAGTTCTACCTCATGAGCGAGACCGCTTACCTGCGGATCTGGATGATGACCGAGGAGGCGCTCGGCGAGGTTGCTGCGACTCTGGCGGGAACAACGTAGCACACATGAAAATTAAGCAAAACCACCCCAGCGGAATTGATCCTGCCGGGGTGGTTTTGGATTAAGCCTTTTACTTAGCGCATGCGCTCACGGTAGGCGATTGCACCAGCAGCAACGACTGCCGTGGCCACGAGCATACCGGCCATGACGTAGGCGCCGCTGACACCATGGCTACCATCGGTACCGGTCTTCGGGAACTCCTTCACCGTCGGAGGCGTCGGGGTTTGGCACTGCGCCGGAATGGTCGGAGTCTCGCATGGCGGCGGTGTCTGCTCGCCACCTGGCGGTGTGCCTTCGCCTTCTGGCGTCGGAGTGGGCAGGCATTCCTCCGGAGTCGGTGGCACACACGGGATCTCCGGCGTCGAGGTCGGATTCGGTGTGGTCGTTGGGCTCGGCGGCGTGGTCGGAGTCGGTGTCTCAATCACACAAGGATCGTTGGTGACATCGGTCTCATACACCATCGTGCCATTGGTCTCATCGTAGACCCAGCCATTGGTTTCATCGGACCATACATACCCCTCGTCCAGGGTGGCGATGACCACCAGGTGACCACCCTCGGCCGGGAAAGGATCGGGAGTCATCGTATAGGTGACGCCTTCCTGATCGGTCGGCAGGGTAACACTGGCCGGAATCCACTCGTCGTTGACTTCATCCACACAGGCGGCATTGGTGATAGCCGGAGGGATCGGGGTAACCACGAAGTCACCATCTGCCTGGCCGCTACCAATGGTGCGACGCACCTCGTACGGCAGTACAACTGTCTCAATCTCATCGGCGCTGGCGGTCGCTTCATTGTAGAAGGGGCCCTCCGCACCGGAGGTGATATCCGCGTAGAAGAAGAAATCGATCGATGTGTTCTTCGGAACGGAGTCCACACTGAGGGTCATGGCCGTGGCCGAACAATTTTCGGCAAAGGCAATCGTGACCGGTGCACCGTTCTTATCCAGCGCCGAGTATGTCGTGGTGGTTGCGGATTCTCCAGCACAACTGAAGGTCCAGCTACCATCCGACGGCGCGGCGTCCGTAAGCACCAGGTTGGTATAGCCACTGGCGCTGGCAGGGACATGCAGCTTCCACTGGATAGCCGTGGTGCCCTGAACAATGCCCTGATCATCCCGCATGAACCAGCCGCGCTTGCCGAAGCTTTCCGTGGGAATGCCCGGAATGATGATGCTGAAACTGGAGTCATCATCGAAGCTGAAATCGATGGTCTTGGTCTCGGTGCTGCTGCCGGCAGCCATCTCGACATAGAGCGAGATGTTACCACCAACGTTATCGCGACCATTCACGTAATTGGTGAACTGGACGACGATATCGCCACCAACCACACTGGCACAACCGGCTTGATAGGTACCCAGATAGTTATAAACAGGGAACCATTGGGTAGCGGAGGTAAAGACCTTCGCACCATTGGTATCGAGCGGGCCTGCGAATGTGAAGAAATCTCCCGCAGAAATACGGGTGCTGGCATCCCAATCGAAGCTCAGGGTTAGCTCTTCTTCCGGCTGGGAAAGCGTAATGGGTCCGTTGGTGTGATCCACACCATCCTGAGTGACAACGTAGTTGGAGAAGGCGACCACGCCAGAGACATCATCGCCGTCTGGATCGGGATAGGGTGCCGTGCCGCAGCTATTTGTGAGCGCGAGGGTACCAACGCCCGTGCCGTCCTCGGCTTCGAGTGCGTCATCATCAGAATTCTGATTCGGTCCCTGGTTACAATCGGGAATCTCGGCGGTGCCAGCGTAGGTGGCATTCCACTTGTTCTTGAAAACCCAGCCATTACCGGGATCCTCGGCCATCAGATAGGCATCACCCACCTGAGCAGTGACCGTGAATGCACCAGAGGCATCCGGCTGAGTAATGGTGTAGTAGATGCCGTCATCCAACGTATCCGCAGGCACGGAAACCGTGGCGGATGTAACGGTGCCATCCACACAGCTTCCTGGTGTGACGACTACTCGTCCGGGATAGACAACGGTTTTCCAGGAATCATCCTGCGCGGAAGCGCCGAAATTCGAGAACAGCGAGAACATTATGCCCAGTAGAGCCAGAACTCGAATAGCGCGTACGGTACCCCCAGAATCGTGATTCACGGGCTCACTCTCCCCCTATGACAAGTAGTTGAAACATCTACCGCGCCGGTTTGCACGGTTTGTACTTACAGTCTAGAAGTGCCCTGTCAATAAGGCAATAGCCATCAATGCACATGCACGGATACTCACCCTTATAAAGACCTGTCTTGATGTCAATCAACAATATGGAGATGATGGAAGGTTACATAATCATCCAATGATATTCTCTATATACGTCAAGTCAAAATATTACTCAGTTGAATATTGATAGGGGGTGGTTGCGCATAAAGGGAGTAGACTGGACTTCTGAATCAGAAAGGTGCAAGGCATGAAATACGGATTCGTGTTGAGTTGGGGAAGCCCCGCAGAGATTCTGGAGATGGCAACGGCCGCGGAGGCCCACGGTTGGGACGGCGTTTTTACCTGGGACGCTATCTCGATCGGGCGTATGGAAGTCTACGATCCGTGGGTGATGATGGGCGCTATTGCGGGGGTGACACATCGTGTCACCATCGGGGCGATGGTGTTGCCACTGGCGCGACGTCGCCCATGGAAAGTCGCCAAGGAGGCGATTACCATCGACCATCTCAGTCAGGGACGGCTGGTGATTCCGGTAGGACTGGGTGCTGTTGATGATCGCGGCTTTGTCGGGGTGAACACGGATTCACCTGACCGGAAGGAGCGCGCTGCCCGCCTTGATGAAACGCTGGATATCCTGGCTCTGGCGCAATCCGGCGAAACCTTCGACTACAACGGTACCCATTATCAGATTGAAGAGATGCTGATTCTGCCCCAGCCGATCCAGCAGCGGATACCAGTATGGGCTGTAGGGGGCTGGAAGAAACCAAAGTCGCTGGCACGAGCAGCCCGTTGGGACGGATTGGTCCTCTCAGATATGACAACGGAGCAATCGATGTGGGCACCACCATCTCCAGATGTCATCCGCGAGGCAGGAAGCTGGATCGATGATCACCGCGAGTCGTCTGATCCATTCGATATCATCGTTGAAGGCAAAACCAGCAGTGCCGACGATGTGGAGTATGTGACCGCTGCCGCAGCGGCTGGCGCCACGTGGTTCATCGAGAGTCGATGGGACGAATCCGAAACACCGACATCGTTGCTGGAGCGCATCGTCGCCGGTCCGCCCCGAGTTGAGTGATCCCCGCCGTATCGGTAGTGGTGTGCCTCGTGCACATCCGGGAGGAAAAGGTGGGTGTTGATCATCCACCACAGGGTGGCCATAAAGGCCACCACTACCAACAAACAGGCGTTCGGCCCCCAAGAAGAGATCTCTAGTTCCCGGAACTCTGGTAATGCACGCTCTGCCATTTCCAAACACGGACAGCGATGCTAAAGAGCACCATACCCACCAATGGCGAGGCTGCCGCCAGCCAGAGAGGAACACTTAGTTCGCCCGCGCGATTCAGCAATACGCTTGCCGGGAAGAAGGCAACGAATGCGATCGGGAGCAGGAAGGTCAGCGACCAGCGCAGTGCTCCGGGGAAGATCGTATTCGGGTAATTTCCGTAGAGATTGAAGACCTCATTCACGGTGCTACGCAATGGCAATGTCTGCAGAAAACGGAAGCTGAGCGATCCCAGCGTGATCTGCACGGCACCTTCCACCAGACCGCCACCAATCATGGCCAGAATCAGGTAGGTCACCGCCAAAGGACTCCAATCCACCGGAGCAGCAGTACTGGCGGCAATGACCAGAACCGTGCCACCGATGAGATCACCAAAGGCATTGATGCGCAGCTTGCGGGTAAAGAGCTGGATCAGTGGCGGCATTGGCCGCACGAGATAGCGATCGAACTCGCCCGTAATCAGCACGCGATCGAACTCAAACATCTGACTGAAGCAGGCATAAAAGATCCCGTGACTGGTCAAACGCATACCGTAGAGGAACGTTAACTCCGGCAGACCCCAACCGCCGATCTGACCGAAGCGGGCGGCGATGATCCAGACCACCACAAATCCGGTGATCTGAAAGAGGATGCCGCCGATAATGCTACTGACCGCATTCGCGCGATACTGCAATTCCGATCGGATCGAGGCGCTGGCAAGTGTGCCGAGAACAGAGAGCTTTTGCATATCAACCTCCCTGGATCACGGTGCGGATCATGGCGCGCTTCCAGACGATAGCGATCACACCCACCAGAACCACCGCCCAGAAGCATTGCAGCAATAGCGCCGTGGCGATATGACCCGTGGCAGGAATACCGATATAGATAGAAACCGGGATGTAGACGATGCTCTGGAATGGAAGTAACTGCACGAACTGTCGCAGTAGATCCGGCATGAACCAGAGTGGTACCAACGCTCCGGTGGCGAAGCTGCCAACCAGGTTATAGACCATCATGAATCCGGTCATCTCGAGCGTCCAAAAGGCAACGAGTCCGATGATCATGCTGAGCTCAACGGCAATGAGCCAGGCGATGAGGAAGCTTGCGGCATAGCCGATACCAGCTTCCCAGCTGGCTGGTGGTGCAAGTTCGCCAAGGAAACCAGCCACCGGCAGCACCAGGATCAGCATTGGGGCCATACCCAGCATTAATCCCGCTTCTGTGGCCACGAGTTGGCTGGGATAACTCACGGGACGGCTGATATCGAACCCAATTTGCCCCTGGCGGATGCGATCGACAATGTCATAACCGATCTCTGGTCTGAGGAACTTCGATTGCAGGTTACCGATTGTCAGATAGACCAGCATCAGTTTCAGGGGGATGCCATCGACCTCGGTACTATCGCCATAGGCACTGCGCCAGACCACCGTGAGCAGGTAGATCGTGACTGCCGCCAACAGAAAATGGAGAATAACAGCAAAGCGATACATGTACTGGACACGGATACGCGAACGCGCTATCTCTCGCCAGGCTCCATAGTGCATGGCAATATTCATGCCCGCACTTCCCCACTCTGCACGATCTCACGCACCACATTCTCCAGCGCGGGTTCGACAATGGCGAGATCGTTGACGGCGTAACGCGCGACCACAGCCGCGATGAGATCCGCTACAGCGATGCGTTCCGGATCGAAGCGGATTACCAGACTAGTCGGTGTTGCCTCCACATGGATCACGCCCGCGATGTCATCGACAGACGATGCTTCGTTGCCATTCGGAACCAGAGTGACATGTAACTCCCGGAAGGGCGAGTAGCGATGCTTCAATTCGGCAACGGGGCCATCGAAAAGAACACGGCCCTTATCGATAAAGATGATGCGTTTGGTGAGCCGTTCGACATCAGCGAGATCGTGGGTGGTGAGCATGATGGTGGTCCCGGATTCCTGGTTCACCTGCTCAATAAAGTTACGCATGCGCTCCTTGGCGACCACATCCAGACCAATGGTTGGTTCATCGAGATAGAGGATCTTGGGCTCGTAGAGCATGGCTGCAGCGAGATCCCCGCGCATGCGTTGTCCCAGGCTAAGCTGTCGCACCGGCGCATCGAGAAAGGGTGCGAGCCCGAGCATGTCGTCCAACCGGGCAAGGTTGCGCTGAAAGCGGTCAGTATCCAACTGATAGAGCTTGCTGATGATACGCAGCGAGTCGATGAGCGGCAAATCCCACCAGAGCTGCGTGCGCTGCCCAAAGACGACACCGATATTGAGCGCGTTCTCCTCGCGGTTCTCCCATGGAATGAGGCCGTTGACACGCACCTCACCAGAGGTCGGCACGAGAATACCGCTCAGCATCTTGATGGTCGTACTCTTGCCGGCACCATTCGCACCGAGATAGCCCACGACCTCACCAGCATCAATGTGGAAGGAGACATCCTCCACCGCGTGCACGATCTCGCTCTCGCGTGCGAAGAATGTGCGGAGCCCACCAAAGGCTCCATGCACCTGTTTGGCGCGTCGAAACTCGCGCGCGATGTGATTGACTTCGATCATGAATCCCCACTCTCCACATACCATCGGTATTCAACCACAGGTGCGCGAGAATGGGGTACACTGATCCACTATTTTCCTGTCGATTTCGTGCGAGGTTGCCATGTCCACGTTCGATCCTTTCAGCACCAATGCTGATCGCAGCACCCCTATCAATACACCGACGCCCATACACGGGCAGATCGTGCTGGTCGAATACGATCCTGTCTGGCCAGAGATGTATGAAGCAGAAGCTGCACATGTGCGGGCGGCGCTCGGAGAGAAGGCGATCGTGCTGGAACACATCGGCTCGACATCGGTGCCAGGGCTGATCGCCAAACCATGTATCGATATGTTGCTGGGGGTGACAGATTCAGCCGATGAAGATGCGTATGTACCAGCGTTGGAGCAGCATGGATTCGTACTGCGGCTACGACATCCGGAGTGGAATGAGCATCGCGCGTTCAAGAGCGAGCGCATCAATGTGAACCTGCATGTCTGGAGTGCCGACTCTCCGGAAGTGGCACGTCACATCAATTTCCGGGACTGGTTGCGTACGCACGATGATGATCGGCAGCTCTACGCCGAGACCAAGCGAGTATTGGCCGCACAGGACTTCGAAACGATGAGCGACTATGCCAATGCCAAAGATGACGTTGTCCGGCAGATTCAGGCGCGGATTGATGCGGCTGCCGTCCGGTGAGTGTATCTATCCCGTATGCTTCACCTGATGAATGGTGGGAGATGGGATGCGATATCTCGGAAAAATCGTGCGATTGCAGGTGCAGGTGGACTCGATCAAGACTGGCGAGCGTCCACACCAGATCTATACCCCGGTGCCGAACCTCACATCGGTACCCGTGCTGCGACTGACGGCCGACGGTGTGGAGGGTATCGATCAATCCGGCACGATCCTGCCGGATGTGCATAACCGCACGCATCCGCACAGTAAGTTTCGGGGTGATAACGGCGTCAGTATTTGCTTCACCGAGCACTATCGACGGATGAGAGACCGGTACGGGGATCATCTGACAAACGGAATCGCGGGCGAGAATATGCTGATCGACCACGATATCACGGTTTCCTATGAGGAGATCGCGCACGGTGTGGTGATTCGCGGCGATGATCGGGAGATCACGATCGGTCCTTGGGATATCGCGCATCCTTGTGCTCCATTCAGCAAGTTTTGTCTGCGAATGACACCCGATGAAAAGCCAGACAAACGCATCACAGAGACACTGCAATTCCTGGAGAACGGCACACGCGGATTTGTAGCGGTGTATGACGATGAGGCAGGTGTGGCGGAGATTTGCGTCGGCGACGAGGTGTGGTTGGTGGGATGACGAGGCGATGCCTCGTTGTCCGCATGTAAAATGCGGACCTACGTCTCTTCTTCGTCAATCAACACCACGTACTCCCGATCGAAGGTCCAGTCGTGGATGGTTTCGATATCGATTTCAACACGTGGGTGGAGCGGATCAATCTGCTTGGTGAGATGCATATCCACCACATTGCGATCATCGAAACCGAGCGCTTCGGCGACGGTATCGAGCGTGATCTTGACGCCACCATCGACATCACGCCGCATTGGTGTCGTGAAGTAGAACGTCATATAGACCCCGAGAAGATTGGTCTGAAAGGCATGCTCCTCTACCGGTGAAATGACGGATTTATCCCGCAGCATCTTCAGGGCCTTGGTGGCGTCTTTCTTCCAGGTGTTCGCCTCTTTGCTGAGCACACGCTTGCGTTTACCAACCACCACATACTGACTGTTGATGCTGGGTGGGATCGGCAAGGAGAGATGGAGCGTGACCGGTTTGGGCGCGCTCATGACCGCGACCAGGGACGATCAAAACGACGCTCGAATGAGCGCGTGTAAGGCACGAAATAGCGCTCCCAGAATCCGCGGGCATTGGGATTCATGGTCTCGTAATCTACGCCGAGTGTGGTGATGCCCTCGGCGCGATATCGATCGGCGAGACGAGCAACCAGTTCGCGCATGATGCCACGATCGCGGTATTCCGGCAGCACACCGGCACCACAGATATTCCGCATGGTTGGATGAATCGTGAGGTAGTTCTCGCCGGCATAGGTCGCTTCGACATAGCCAACGATACGATCACCATCGCGGGCAATGAGATGAACGGATTCACGCTCCTCACTCTTCTTCGCGACGAACTCCGGGGTGAAATCGAAGTACTCCATGAAGACCGGTGAACCATTGAGATGAGCAGCCAGCGCACGCTTGACCTCGATGATCGAAACAGCATCGCGCCAGTGCACTTCTTCAATCGCGAATGGAAAATCGCTGGTGGACTGCGGTAGCAGATCAAGCTGCTGCACGGCATCGGCACAGCGAGCCCCGAAGCCATTGAGAACAACGCTTTCCCTCAAATTCGCCTGGTGCGCGAAGAGGCTGACAGCCATCGTATCAACACCATCAAGTTCGGATGCCTCTCCCAACGCCGTCAACATCTCCGTGAAGATGCGATCCGCATGCTCAGGCTGTGCGAGGCACGTCAGAAGTGGAGAGAAGATGCCAGATGCGCCGCCATGATAGTTCGAGAATGGTCCGATCACCGTCAGGCAGCCGACCATTTCTCCGCGATCCCGCGCGACCAGGCCGTGACTGCGTGCAGCGATACGGTTCAACATATCCGGCAACGCGGTCAGATCCGGGCGGGGCAGCGCAGGATAGTGCTCCAACGCCTCCTGCTCGAATCTGCGCGCAAAAGCGACAACCTCATCCAAATCGCTATCGAATGGCGCAATCGTCAGCATCGGCTAGACATCCGCACGTTTCAGATGCGCCAGGATTTCGACGTGATGCGTCTGCGGGAACATATCGTAGGCAGTGATGTTGACGAGCTGATAGCCACCATCGATCAAACCAGCGAGGTCGCGCGCGAATGTCGCCGGATCGCAACTAACCGCGGCGATATGGGCCGGATTCATGGTGATCATGCCATCAATCGCCTTCGCACCAGCGCCGGTGCGCGGTGGATCGAAGACCATCATCGCCACGCGGCCATATTTACTGACATCACCCTGCACCCAGTGCTCGACCGGTGTGCTGATGACCTTGCTGCGCGTGTATCCGGCATGCTCCAGATTCTCTTTCAAGAATGCAATGGCGGGTTTGTGGCTCTCCACCGCGAGCACACGCTTGAAGAGCTTGGCCAGCGGCAGGCTGAAGAGGCCGACACCAGCGTAGAGATCGACGGCATACCCATTCTCAGCCCGAGCCTGGGTAGCGATGCGCATCACACCCTTGACCAACTCCTCGGCGATACCGTGATTCGCCTGGAAGAAGCACTCGGCGCTGAAGCGGTAATCGAACTCCCCTACCCGCTGCTGTAACGTGGCCGAACGCTGAGTCGTCGTCTGCTCCAATGCTGTACCGAAATCGCCAGCGACAGCCCGATACTCGCGCGCCGTGGCAGGGACGAGTCCGGCCTCGACATCGTCCCGCAGCGTCTGCAGGAGCATGTTCACGGTGTCATTGCAAAGGGGACAACGAGGGACATCCACAATGACATTGCTGTTCTCGGCGAAGTAGCCAACGAGACTATTTTCTGCACTCACCTGGAACTCGGCGCGACTGCGATAACCAAACTGCTGGGGGCTGGCGATGATGTTGATCTCCGGCCAGATCTCCAACTTGGCGATGCGGCGGAGCGAGTCCTCAATGATCCCGATTTTCAGCTTGAGCTGATCCGGATAGTTGATGTGGATAAAGTCGTAGGCACCAGCGCGCTCGGCATACTCCACATCTGGTGTGATACGCATGGGTGAAGGCGTATAGATCTTCTCCGGCACGGCATGAAGCACATTCTTGTTCGCCCGAATCACGCGCGCCCGCACATGATCACCAGGCGCGGTACGGCTAACAAAAATGGTTTTGCCATTGGCAAAGCCAATGCCTTTACCATCGCCGACGATGCGATCGATGGTGACATCCAGGGTGATATCGGGTGTAGTGCGGTGCGTCATGGTACTGGTGATCCTTCGGCGTGGTTGGGTGAGCGGCCTCAGTAGGTGATACTACTCGATAGTGGGATAGATGCGCGCTCTGGAAGGAAAAACTCTCGCATGCAGGTGGATAGATCAAGCTGGCGACTGGCGGTATTGGTAAGCGGCAGTGGTCGCAGTCTGGAGAATCTGCTGCAGATCATTGCGCGCGGCGATATCTCCGCCGAGATCGCCGTAGTCGTGAGCTCGGTCGCCCATGTGCGGGCGTTACAGATCGCCGCTGAGGCTGGCATTCCTACGCATGTGCTCACACACAAGGATGCTCGCGGCGTCGATGCTTACTCCGCCGCGATGTATGAACTGCTGGCACCCTATCAAGTCGATCTCGTGATCATGGCGGGATTCCTGCGACGCCTACTCATCTTCCCTGGTTGGGAGAATCGGATTCTCAATATCCATCCGGCATTGCTGCCTCAGGCACAGACGTACGCCGCTGGCCGTGGATTCTATGGCGATCACGTGCACGCTGCCGTGCTGGCTCATGGCGATACCGAAAGCGGCGCGACGGTGCATGTGGTCACGGACGAGTACGATGATGGCCCCCCGCTGGCCCAGGCGGTGGTGCCGGTACTGCCTGATGACGGAGTCCACGACCTGGCTGATCGCGTCTTCGCTGCTGAACGGGAGCTGTATCCACACGTGATCGCGGAGTACATGGCCGCACATCCAGAGTTAAAGTTGTGACGCCAATGGGCTGAATGGGACCTATATAGAGGGTATGTTCAGACGATATACGTCCCAGGACACAATTGTTCTTTTTCACTCTTGAATTTGTACATTATAACCCCTATACTCGTCCTAAGGACGAGTATAGGGGTTATTACTATGAATTCACGAATTACCACGACGACCGCCATTATGCAGTCGCTTGGTAGTGATCAGCGAAGAATTCTGTCTCGATGGCGCGCGCTTATCTACCTTCGCCGTGCTTCATCTGAATACACTCCCGATGAACGCAGGTGGGTCAAAGTGCCGCAGTCTGAAAGTGACGTTCAGAGCACTCTCAATAATTTGTTTACCTCGCAGAGGATCGAATCGATCCCCCACGCTCCTAACTGCTTCGCAACCAGAGATTCGTTCGGGCGACGCTACCCTCTAAGAGAACTCGAGCTCCTGTTTGAGCTTAACCCATACACAATCCTCACCCACTACAGTGCCCTTGAGCATCACAATTTCACTATCGACCAACCGAAGGTCATCTCCGCCTGGGGAGAATCTGGTTTTGGGTTGATTCCTTTGGGCACGAAGGAGGAAGAGTGGCAAGGACTTGACTTGCCCGTGGCACATCGACCCAAGAAGGTGATTTCGCAACGGGTCGATTGGTTTCGCGGCAAAATGGACATTTCATTTGGCATCGAAACCGTCCAATCCGGACAGGTACCCGTTCGGGTAACCACCCCAGAGCGGACACTTGTCGAATCGCTGCAACATCCGGATCGGAGCGGCGGCATTGCCAATGTCCTCCGTTCCTGGCAACGAGCTGAGGATTTCGTGGATCCAGATCAGATTGTCACGATCACAGAGAAGTTCGGCATAAATCTGTTACGTCAGCGTGTGGGTTACGTTGCGGAATCGGTTGGGTTGATGCATCCGGCCTTTGACGAATGGGCCGCGAGATCCAAGCGCGGCGGCTCTAGTAAGTTAGTTGGAGGGAATCCTTTCTCCTCGGAATTCGATAGTCGTTGGAATCTCTCGCTCAACGGACCAGTGGAGATACTAATACGATGACCAATAGCAACTTCCCAACGTCGTTTGCTGAAGTAGAAGGATGGAGTAACCAGGAAGGGATACCCGTTCTCGAAGGACGCAGTAAGTACATCCAGTTCCTTACGCTCAAAGCCATTGCCGATAGTTCTTCCTTGCGTAGAGAGCTTGTCTTTAAGGGTGGCAATGCCCTCGAATTTATCTATCTTGAGAATCGAGCCACCACAGATCTGGACTTTACCTATTTGAGTGCTCCGGGCGATCTTGACGTGCTCAAGGAATCTTTAGGGGAAAGGCTCTCAACGGCGTTGCAGCGATCCGATGACGGTGTTGGTACCGTGATCCGGCTTCAGAGAATTGACCAACAGCCGCGTGGAAAAGACCGGACACGAGTTACCTATAAAGTCAGGATTGGCTGGGCCGCTCCTGGGCAAGAACGCCAACGACAGCTTCTCCTGGATGGCAAACCAGGAGCGCAAATTATCGATCTTGATATCAGCGTCAATGAGAATGTTTGCGCCTATGATGAAACGCTCCTGCGTGATATCTCTCATCCCCTAAAGGTGTCAACGATTGAAGACATTGTTGCCGAGAAACTGAGGGCCATCCTTCAACAGCCCGTGCGGCGTCGACATCGAAATCAGGACATACTTGATATTGCTATGATCTATCGGAATCTCGACCCTGACGTCGCACTCATCAGCCAGTTCTTGCCCGCAAAATGCCAGAACAGGGATATTGATCCAACGAAAAGTGCATTTCGAGATCCTGAAGTACGTGAGCGCTCAGAGTTCGGGTATGACGCACTCCGTGATACGGTCCGTCACACGTTCATCCCTTTCGATGAAGCATGGGCAGCGGTGATATCTCTGGTTGATTCGCTGGATATCCCGGACTAATCCACTACACCGAGCGTTCGCCAACCACACGTACCATCACGAGGAAAACGACACTGATACCCAGCAGCACTACGCTCATGACGATGGCGGCGGGGAGATCGCCGCCACCGAAGCGTTCGTAAATGGCGAGAGGCATCGTTTGGGTGACACCCCGACGGCTGCCCGCGAACATGATCGTTGCACCAAATTCACCCAACGCTCGCGCCCAGGCCAAGACTGCCCCGGCCACCAGGCTATTCCGCACTAGCGGCAATGTGATGCGGCGGAAAACAGTGAACGGGGGCGCACCGAGATCGGCGGCGGCATCCTCCAGATTGCGATCAATACGCATGAATCCGGCTCGGGCCGAGCGGATGAAGAAGGGCGAACTGACAAAAACCTGCGCCAGCACGACGGCAGTAGTCGTGAACCCGATCTGCACACCACGATCATCAAGCCAACCACCGAGTGTGCCTGCCCGACCAAAGGCGGTCAGCAGTGCGATACCAGCTACAGCCGGTGGTAGCAAGATCGGCAGATCGATAACGGCATCGACAATCTTCGCGAACCGACTCTGACTCCGCGCCAGCACATACGCCAGAGGAGTACCGAAGCCGACAACCAGTACCATTGCCAAAGCGCTGGTGACCAGGCTGAGCATAACGGCATCGACGAGGATGCCGCGCGTGCGAGCATCGCTAACCGCATCGCGATAATCGATCGCCCGCCAGAAAAGGGAGACCACCGGCAGCGCCAGGAAGGCGATACCGATGGCCGCAAGAATCCACATGAGCACCCAGATACGGGTCGGGCGCGATCCGATCATCTATTCGAAGCCGTCTTCCTTGAGGATCGCCTGACCCTCATCACTGAGAACGTAGCTGATGAAGGCGTTCGCCAGCTCGGTGTTGCCGCCTTCGACTGCAGCGATCGGATACGAAGCGCGCGTGGGCACGCTCTCAGGGAATTCGATGACATTCAGGCTGACACCACTGAGTTCGCTGGCCTTGGCATCGCTGGCGTAAACAACACCGGCATCGGCCTCGCCCAGCTGCACCTTGGCAAGCACATCGCGCACATCGGACTCCTCGGAGGCGAGATTCGCATTGATGCTATCCAGGAAGCCTTCCGGAGCACCATCGACGGTGTCATAGGTGCAGAAGGCCTTGGCGGCATAGTTGCCGGCTGGTACATCCGGATTCGCCAGAACCAGGCGGATACCATCGCCAGCGAGATCATCGATGCTGGCGATACCCGCAGGATTATCGGCCGGGGTGACGATGACCAGACGATTGCCGGTGAAGGTGACCGGGTCGCCGCTGATCAGACCACTCTCCTGCGCACGAGTCATCGTGCTGGTATTGGCGGTGGCCAGGACATCAGCAGTGGCGCCCTCTTCCAATTGGGTTACCAGAGACTGCGAACCTGCCGTCTCGACAGTGATCGTCAGACCCGGATGGGCTGCTTCCAGGTTCTCGGCCATCTCGGCGTAGGCATCGGTCAAAGATGCGGCAGCAAAGATGGTAAGCTCGCCACCGCTCTCCGGGAACTCTGTCGCCGTGAAGGGTGTGGCGACCGGTGTCCCCTCGGTCACAGCGGTGCCGGCGGAGGCCGCCGGTTCGGCGCACATCACTTCAGCGCTCACGGACGAGCCCGTGGCAATGAGCGAGGTGAGAATCATGAGTGTCGTCAGAACATACCGCATATGAAAACTCCTTTATCTGGTCCCCATGGAGTTCGTCCCCAGAGGTTACGTCTGTAAGTAGCAAGGACGATGACGAGTCGCCATGCCATCCCCGGGGATCAACCCCGGGGCTACGTCTGCATCACCGTCATTCCGAAGCCGCAGGCGAGGAATCAGCCGAACAATCGGTGGTCTGGTCAGGTTCCTCCCCGTTCCCCGGGGATCAACCCCGGGGCTACGGTTGTACGCTAGCGAGGACGATGACGAGTCGTCCCATTCACCCCGGGGATCAACCCCGGGGCTACGTCTGCATCGCCGTCATTCCGAAGCCGCAGGCGAGGAATCAGCCGAACGATCGGTGGTCTGGCCAGGTTCCTCCCCGTTCCCCGGGGATCAACCCCGGGGCTACGGTTACGCTAGCGAGGGCGATGACGAGTCGTTATGCCATCCCCGGGGATCAACCCCGGGGCTACGTCCGCAGACACGCCTACGTCCAAATGCGAGCGACCAATACCCCCGCGACACAGGCACTGATTCCGATCACGTTGCTCCCAACGAGATAGCCGATGGCAGCCAACCAACGATCCTCCTGCATGAGCGTGACAGCCTCATAGCTGTAGCTGCTAAAGGTGGTATATCCGCCGAGGATGCCCACAATCAGAAACAACCGTAGCGATTCGTTGTCCATGGCGCGATCGGCAAATAACGTCGCGATGATGCCGATGGTAAATGCACCAGTGATATTGATGATACCGGTCGCGTAGGGAAATCCGGTACCTAACCAACGGCCGATAAGACTACCGAGCCAATAGCGCATGTTCGCGCCGAGGAATCCTCCGATTCCAATCCATAAGATGTTCACCATGTTCCAGGCTTTACTCCATAAGCCGACGATCCTTATGGACGCATTCTAGCGGAGATCATGCAAATCCGCGCGATCGGGTAGGATTGGCATCCGAATATATGAAAGGAAGCCACCATGACCGATTACGCCGCCATCCACGATCTCATGACCTCACTCGCGCTGGAAGCGGGTGATACCGCCGTAACGCAACTGCGGCAAGGTATCGAGAGTCAACAGAAGGGACACGGGATTGATGTCGTGACCGAGGTTGATATCGCCTGCGAGTTACGGATGATTGAGCGCATTCAGCAGAGCTTTCCGCATCACGGTATCACGGGCGAGGAACACGGCGTGGTCTGCAATGCCGATGCACCAATCCAGTGGTTGATTGATCCGCTGGATGGGACGAACAATTACGTACTCGGTATGCCCATGTTCGGCAACTGCATTACGGTGCTGGAGAACGGCGAGCCGGTGGTGGCAGCGGTACACGATAGCGTCAGCCGTATTACCACCTCGGCGTATAAAGGCGGCGGTGCCTGGCGACATGGGCATCCTACGCGCATCGGCAGCTTTCCTGATCTCCGCCGCACCACCCTCTCCTGGACGCAAGGCTATGTGGTACCGACCACCGATGCCTGGGTAAAGGGCGTGATATATGACCTGGAACAGACCTTCAAGCGAGTGCTACGGACATGGAGTCCAAGCATCGATTGGGGTCTGATTGCCGCCGGGAGGGTTGGTGCCTTCGGTGCCTGGAAGAACGAGGCCCACGACCTCCTCTGCGGTGAGTTGATCGTGTCCGAGGCAGGTGGCGAGATTTGGCATGACGCTTCCGGCGATCTGGTGATCGCCGGTGCTCCGGAGGTCGTGGCGAAAGTCCGCGAAGTCGTCGGACTGGATTAGCGCGACTACACGGGTATTGCCCGCAACCCAACCGTGAAGCGGAACTCGGTGGCAGGCACGAGATATTGCGGTAGTGGTTGCGGACCACAGATGGAACTTCCCAAGCCAGCTACCCTGTGATCGAGGCTGAGCACTGTGGTACCACCGGGTTCAAGATCGGTGGTGTGCTTCGCGGTTGCCAGTTGATGCGCAGTCACAGGCAGGGCCTTGATGCTCATGCCCTCATCGCTCCAGGCGAGCAAGCCAAATCCGTGCTCGGGAGTTACCGACACCCAATGCGTGCCGCCGCGATTCCCGCAATCCTGCGGGACGATGTAATCGGTCAACATCCCGGATACCGTCGTGCTCCAGGTGTTGTAACTGGCAGATGTCTGCCGATCACAATAGTTTTCGTGCGGACCAAGTCCGCGCCAAACCACCTGCTCGAAGATACCCGGCAGTTCCAGCGTTAGACCGATCCGCGGCAAAGTATCGAGATCCAGAGCCGGGTTCCCCGGTGTGGCCACGGTTTCGACAATGACATCGCCATTGCCATGGATCGCATAGGTCGTGACCAGTGTGAACAGTGGCGGACAGGATGGTGACGCCAGCACCGCATGCACAATCAGCCGGGCAACGTGCTCATCGGATGCATCCAGTGCAACCGAGCGGGTATGCAGGGCACTCTGTGCGAGCCGCGCCCAGTTCCATTGCTCCAGAGCATAGGCATCGTTATCGGTTGGAGCTCGATAGACATCGAATTGCGGACCTGCCGCCATGATGGGCTGACCGTTGATGGCCCAGGATGTCAATCTGCCCGCAGCCTTATTGAAAACAATCTCGCCGCGCTCGGTGACGAAGCGGAACTCGGCTTCGGATTCGTCGATCTCAATGGGCGCACGCGGTTGGGCGGCAATAGCTGCTCCACTCGGCGGACAAATACAGAGCTGCACATGCGCGATTTGGTGATGTGCCTCCGCCCAACTGGTGGCATCCTGCAACTCCACGTAGCAATCCAGCCAGGAGTCGGGTTCACCAGAAAAGATCACCAGATCGTCCAGCAGCAGATCCACCGCTTCTCCCGGAGGCAGATCCGCAACATCCAGCCATTCGGTTATCAGTGGCGCACCACCAGAGCTAATGACACATCGCACAGAAACATCGCTTAGATCAGTGAAGTAACGGCGGTTGGTCAATCGCACGATCCCACTGGCAGCATCCACCAGTTCAAGCGCGATTGGCTCATACGCCTTCTTCATCTCGATCGCAGCGGGGTGCGGAAGACGATCCGGACTGGTAAGACCATCGATACAGAAGGTGCCATCGTGCGGAAACTCGCCGAAATCGCCACCGTAGGCGAAGTATTCGCGGCCATCATCGGTGTACTGGCGGATACCGTGGTCGCTCCATTCCCAAACAAGCCCACCGATGAGGCGATCGTGCTGACGAATCACGTTCCAGTAATCGGCAATACCACCGGCATTCCCCATCGCATGCGCGTATTCGATCAGAATGTATGGCTTTTGCTCATCAAGCTCTCCCTGATGGATCACCGTCTCTAACGTTGGATACATCGTGCTCAGAAAATCGGAAGCGGCAACCGGTGCGTATCGCTGGTGTTCGACCTCCATGTGCACCGGGCGGCTCGAATCCTTGGCCTTGAGCCAGCCATACATCGCATCCTGGTTCTGACCGTAGCCGCTCTCGTTGCCGAGACTCCAGATGATGATGCAGGGATGATTCTTGTCTCGGTAGTACATCCGTTGCATACGGTCCATATACGCCTTCTGCCAGCGAGGATCATTGCTGATACCACTGATATCAGTGGCGGACATACCGTGCGTCTCCAGATCGGTCTCGTCGATCACGAAGAGACCGTGTAGATTACAGAGTTCATAGAAACGACTGTCGTTCGGGTAATGGCTCGTGCGCACCGTGTTGACGTTGTGCTGCTTCATCAGCACGATATCAGTCTCCATGGCATCAACCGGAACAGCGAAGCCAAAATCGGGATGATCATCGTGTCGATTCACCCCCTGAATCTTCACCGAGACACCATTGATCCAAAGCTGCTGATCCCGAATCTCCACCGTCCGGAATCCGACCGTTTGTCGTTGCACCTCCAGCAGGTCGTCACCTGTGCGATTACGAACAAGCAACGTGTAACACTGCGGCGTTTCGTTGCTCCAGAGCATCGGATTCTCAACCGTAAAGTCGGCAACTCCATGAACCACTGGCAAGGTAGCCACGAGCATGGCGTCCGGATCGTACAGCGACGCTTCCAAATCATCACCGCCATCCACAACAACCTTCATCATGGCGCTGAGAAAGTCGGAATCGATGTCGGTCGTGACGGTAATATCCCGAATATGGTTCTCAGGAAGCGCTGCCAGCCAGACATCGCGAAAGATGCCATTGAAGCGCCACATATCCTGATCTTCCAGGTAGCTGGCATCGCTCCACTGATGCACATCCACCCGCAGATCGTTCTCACCTGGATGGATAACATCGGTGATATCGAACTCGGCGGGAACGTGACTCCCCTTGCTGAAGCCGATCTCCTGACCATTAAGCCAGACAGTAAAGGCGCTACAGACACCATCGAAGGTCAAATGGAGGCGACGATCACTCCACCGCTGTGGCACGCGAAAGCTGGTGTGATAGCTACCCACCGCGTGATCGGGCACAAAGGGTGGATCGAGTGGGAAGGGATACTGCACATTGACGTATTGCGGTGTGCCATAGCCATGCATCTGCCATACCGAGGGCACCGGCAGGGTGTCCCACGCATCCGTATCCGCATCGACGGGCGGCACCCCGGTCACTGAATCGGCATAGTAAAAATCCCAGATACCGTTGAGCGACTGATACCAGGGGCTACGAGCACGTTCCCCCGCCATGGCCGAGGCATCATCGGCGAAGGGAATCAGCAGCGCCCACGGATCGAGCCGCTGCCGGTGCGTGATTTCAGGGTTCTGCCAGTCGCGAAGATCGAGGTCGGTCACCGGGTGCACCTTTCCAGGAAGAAGTCTGTCTCTCGTAGATTCTATGTCGGATACCTGGAAAAGCGGACGGAGATTGGCAACGGCTTTGCTAGAATCGAACTACATACCAGTCGCATTGCCAACCATGTACCAGGGAGGAACACAGATGTTCCGGGTACGCGATTATTCGCTCTTCATGCCATCACCAAATGCGCAACGTGCCTATGCCAGATTGCGCCGTTTGGACGTGCTCATCAACGGACTCATTGCGCTACTGGTCGTCACCGCGCTCTGGAATATCGGCAAGCTGGTGCAGTTGCGGCTGATCTCGAATCAGGATTTCGCCAGTATCAGCAATATCAGTGATGACTTCAGCAGCCGATTGATCTGGGTGTTGGTGCCAATCACGCTCGGATTGGTGGGATACCGCGAATGGCTCAGCGGCGAGCACAGTATGGGGTTGATCTATCCACTTGGAGCCCTACTGGCCATTGTATTGATGCCTTCCGCCATGGCGGAGATGCAGCCTGCACTGGTCGATCACACGCTACGCATCGTGATGCTGGAGTGCCCGGCCAAAGAGGTAGTGAACGGCGAGTTAAAATCCGTCGCGGCATGCGATCCCTTTGAGATCGGCGACGGTACGGTGCTGATGGCGACATCGAATCCGCTTGAAGGCGGCTTCGAAACAATCGCTGCCAGCAGTGGTGGCCAGAATACCATCACCTTCACGATGAGCGGTCGCGGCACCTACACGGTCTACTTCATGTTCCGTACCGAGAGCATGGCTGCCTGCCAACAAGAATTGATCTTTCCCAAGGCGGGATCGCTGGACGATGCCCCGCACGACTGTGTAGAGGTGGAGGGCACCACCTATTTGGTGATGCCGTATGTCACCAGCGGTACCTCTGTAAGTGGTATTCATCTGATTCGGGTGAGGCCGTTTCAGGAGTAAGCGCCAACACCCCGGGGCCACGTTTACCGATCGAAATCGGCTTTGGAAAGCAGCATGATGCGCTCGTGGCCGGTATTTTCCGGCTGGCTGTCGCGGACGTAGACGATGCGGTCCTGCACGAAACCCGCCTTCTCGTAGCTCTTGATGGCGCGGATATTCTCCGGCACGGGATTGATGCAGGCGTGCTCCGCACCCATCTCACCAAAGACGATCGTCCCTAAGGCCGCCCGGAGCACGCTACTCCCCCACCCCTGATTGCGAAAGTCCGCCGCACCAATAAACATGTCTATGGAAACAGCATCGTGTTCCAACCCGAGTTGCTGCTGATAGGCGGGTTCGTCGTGCAGCCAATAAGTCTGCAGATACCCGGCCGGGTGCCCATTAATTGCAAAGATGAACTTGCGGGTCGTGGGTTCCGATGCGAAGCGATGGCGATAATTCTCCAGCGAGTGTTCGCCTTCGTCGTACCACTGATGCACATCTTCATCGCCCAACCAGGCAAAGAGCAACGGCAGATCCGTATCCACATCGACTGGGCGAAAAGAAACCTGATCGATTCTCGCATCCACCATGACAGTTGCTCCCGCGGTTCACTGATCTGCGCGATAATACGAGGATAAAGGATTGCGCGCAGGAGGGCACTATATGCCGGATGCATCACCGGAACAACGCATTTTCGATCTGCTCACTACTCGCTCCGGTATCACGATCGGTACCGCAGAGAGCATCACCGCAGGAGCGGTCGCGAGTCGACTCGCGACCCCGGCCGGAGCATCGGCCTATCTCATGGGCGGTATCGTCAGCTACGCCTACGATGTGAAAGAGAACGTGCTCGGCGTCCCGCGGCAGGTACTGGATAACCCTGGTGCTGTCAGCGATGAATGTGCCCGCCGCATGGCGGTGGGAGCACGCAAGGCTCTGGGGGCAACCATTACGGTGAGCACCACCGGCATCGCCGGACCCAGCGGAGCGACCCAACGCAAGCCCGTGGGACTGGTCTACATCGCGGTGGCAAGCCCCGATGGCACCACCTGTGAAGAACACACCTTTGCCGGTGATCGCGCGGCTGTCACTGCCGCCAGCACCGAGCGCGCACTGGAAATGCTGCTGGACTACCTGCTGCACTATGCGAAGGACAACTAGCCTGTGAGCGATACCCGCCCCTACAAGAAAACGACGCTCCCAAATGGGGTTCGCATTGTGACCGGTCGAATGGAGGGTGTGAAATCCGCGAGTCTGATCATTGCCTACAATGTTGGCAGCCGTATCGAACCCGCGCCTATCGCGGGTGCCGCCCATTTTCTGGAGCATATGCTCTTCAAGGGCACAACGAATAGACCTGATCCCCTCACAATCTCGCAGGAGATCGAATCGGTCGGCGGCATTCTCAATGCCGGTACCGGCCGGGAGAACACCAGCTACTGGGCGAAAGTGCCGGGTATGCATCTGGCGCTGGCATTTGAGGTGCTGGCGGATATGCTGCGCAATTCGGTCTTCGATCCTGACGAGTTGGAGAAAGAGCGAAAGGTGATCTTCGAGGAGATCCGTGCCGTGCAGGATATCCCGGAGGATATGGTGCACGATGTCATCGATCAGCTGGTCTGGGGCGATGATCCGGTCGGGCGCGATGTGGCGGGCAGTGAAGAGACGGTCGCAAATATCGACCGTGAGGCGATGGTCGATTTCTTCCATCGCAATTACGGTGCTGATCGCCTGGTAGTCGCGGCTGGTGGCGATGTTAATCACGAAGAAGTTGTCGCGTTGACAGAACGCTTCTTTGGTGATCTGCCGGTAACGATCAATCCACATACTTCGACGGTAGCCAGTAGCGACCAGACCGAAAAGCGGATCAAGCTCATCACCCGCGATACCGAGCAGGCTCATCTCTGCCTCGGATTCCCGGCTTTGAGTTACTACGATGATCGTCGCTACGTACAGAGCACCATTGAGGCGATCCTCAGCAGTGGGATGAGCTCACGCCTTTTCCAGGAGATTCGGGAGAAGCGTGGCCTGGTCTATAGCGTGTATGGCTACTTCCGCAGTCACGAGGATATCGGCCAGGGGGTTATCTACGCTGGCACCGATACCGAGCGGGTCAAGGAGACGATCGAGGCGATTATGGTGGAGCTGAAGAAGCTCCGCGATGAGCCGGTACCGGAGGATGAACTCGAGCGCACCAAGACACTGCGCAAGGGTCGCCTGTTGATGGGACTGGAGGATAGTCGCTCGGTGGCGAGCTGGGTTGGTAGTCAGGAAGCGACCTATGGCTTCATTGAGACGCCAGAAGAAATGATGGTCCACATCGACGCCGTCACCTCGGCCCAGGTTCAGGAGCTGGCGAACGATCTGCTCCAGGAACAACTCATGAATCTGGTGCTGATTGGCCCATATGCCCGCGAGCGAGAATATCTGCCGCTCATAACGTTGGATTAAGGTATGTCTGTAGATTTCAATTCGGCTCCAATCTTCATCGATCCCGATACCGGCTTCGAACTGCGGCCATTGCCCGAAAGCGATGACGCGGCAGCGGCAATCGTACTGGCGGATGCCACCGGCGAAGGCACTGCGGAAGCAGCGCAGCTACGGATCGATCAGGCTCGCGCCGGTGCGAATAATCGTGTGATCGGTGGCTGGTTGCACGATACATTGGTTGCCGCCTACACGCTGGAACGCGATGGTATGGCGAATCAGATTGGTGTGATTGCCGTGGCCCCGGAGTATCGTCGCCAAGGATACGGGCGGCTGATGCTGACCGATGCCCTCCGCAGGTCCGGCCGCCGACCATTAACTGCAGAGACCGACGACGACTCGATGGGGTTTTACAAGACCTGTGGCTTCAAGATGGTGGGGCGACGCATGCACCCGAGCGGTGTCTTCCGCTATCGCATGGGCTGGCATGCTCCGCGGGTCGGTCACGACAACACGGAAACCTGCTAACAGATTTCCCTAACCTCGTTTTGATAAACGCAATATTGTCAGGTGTCGAACGGTGAACTACAATTCCAGTATCCGAACCTGCGATAGTAACGTCGCACTCAATATCCGCGTGTAGTATGCCTCTTCCGTGGGCGTGCCTGATACGAAAGGTTAGTCGTGAGCGAGAATTCCAAAGGGAAGAAAAAGGTCGTCAGGGCGCAATCTGACCCGAAGCAACCAAAAGTCAAATCCACCGAACCGGCATGGAAGCCTACTCCGGAGGCAAAGAGCCAGGCAAACAAGCTCCGTATCTATGCCTGGGTGGCTTGGCTGGCGGCTATTGGTGTGCAGCTTTTTGCTATTTTCTGGATTCTGAAGCAGGTACCAGTCAATATGGTGCTCCTGATCGGCGCCATTGTAGTGACGGGGCTTCTCTCCGTGGGTGGTTCCATGATGTGGAAGAAGGCGAATCGCCTCGATCCCGCATCGAAAGAAGATGGTTTCCGCTTCTGGGTACAGAATCAGCTTGGCGCCATTATGGCGGTGGTCTCCTTCCTGCCGCTTATCATCCTGATCTTTATGAACAAGGATATGGATAGCAAGCAGAAGGGTATGGCGGGTGGTGTTGCCATCGCGGTATTGGCCATCGTGGCTGCGCTCGGATACTCTTATGACTCCCCATCGCAGGAACAATATGCGGCCGAGCAAAGCATTATCGAGACACTGACCGGTAAGGATGAGGTCTACTGGACCAAGAGCGGCAAGGTCTTCCATGTTTGCGATGCGGTGCCGGATGTCAACAAGGAGTCCAAGGACGGCGAGATTCACGTTGGCACCGTGGCAGAAGCACATGCCGCGGGCAAGAGTCGACTGGTCTCGTACTGGGATCGCGAGGCGCTGAATTACTGCGGCTATACGCAGGATCAGATAGATGCCACCAAGGCAACGGTTGTCGCGGCTACCGGTGATGACAGAACGGACGATAGCTCGACGGAAGAGGACGCTGCGGACGCCACGCCTCCGGCATCGTGATCGACAAAACAGAATAGTGATGAACGGGGTGCCTTGCGGCATCCCGTTTTTGTGTGCCTTCGGGTATCAGCGTATTCTTGATATCGTTCGGCACATGGGTGTGCTGACAGGAGCGAGAAATGACAATTGCAATCGAACCCGATGTACGCGCACTCATCGACTTGGCGCTTGCCGAAGACATCGGCACAGGCGATATCACCACATTAGCCACGGTTCCGGCTGATCGCACTGCTACCGCGATTATGCTGGCCAAGCAGGATGGCGTGCTGAGTGGGATGGATGTGGCGGAAGAGGTTTTCCACACCGTTGATCCCAGCCTGACCTTTGAGCGACTGCGCAATAATGGCGAGCGGGTTACCAATCCCACCCAGATCGCGATTGTGCGTGGCAATGCCCGTAGTATTCTCATCGCCGAACGCACGGCGCTGAACTTCGTGCAGCGGCTCAGTGGTGTTGCCACCATCACCGCGGAATACGCGGCAGCAGTGGCTGGAACCTCGACACGAGTCGTGGACACGCGCAAGACAACACCTGGTATGCGGCTACTCCAAAAGCGGGCGGTCATCAATGGTGGTGGGAGTAATCATCGCTTCGGTCTCGCCGACGGTGTGTTGATTAAGGACAATCACCTTGCCGCGATCGGCGGTCCGCACCGGATCACCGATGCGATTACGGCCGCACGGGCAACAGCGCCACACACGCTCAAAATCGAGGTGGAAGTGGCGACACTGGACGAATTACGAGAGGCCCTGAACGCCGGTGCCGATATCGTCATGTTGGATAATATGGACACCGCCACTATGGCGGAGGCCGTTTCTATCCGCGATGCGCACGCGAACCGCGCACTCCTGGAGGCCTCAGGTGGTATCACCATCGCCCGCCTGCCAGAGATCGCAGCAACTGGTGTAGATTTGATCTCGGTGGGGGCGCTGACGCATTCGCACCCCAGTCTGGATATCAGCCTGGACATTACGCTTAACTAACGTTGCCTTTGCTAACGATACGTCGATGCCGTATAGTGTACGTACATGTCGTTTCTGCGGTGACTTTTTGACACGCGCGCTTTTCACCGAAACGAATCTTTTCCGGGGGTTGATGCGTTTAACCTATGACAGAGTCGATTGGCTCGCTCCGGGAATCGGACAATCACAGTTGGGGACAAAGGGGAGAACAATGTCTGCTTCTCGATCTTTGCTGAAGAAGATCAGTTTTGTAACGGCATCGCTGGCGATGCTGTTGGTCAGTTTTGCGCCAAGCCTGGCGACCAATGCTGCTGCCGAGTGGAGTGCACCGCGCACCGTCTACTTCGAGGAGACCGGGCAATCGCTCGATCAGGTGTTCCTCGATTACTGGCGCGCCAATGGCGGGCAAACCAATCTCGGTTTGCCGATCACGCCGGAAATTACGATGGATAACGGCCATATCGTGCAGTACCTGCAGTATGCACGCTTCGAGTATTGGCCGGAGGGCGATGCCAACGGGAACAAGTTCGTGCTTGGCAAGATCGGTGAGGAACTGCGCCCATCCATGCTGCAGCGCTCGATGATCGCCAGCACGCAGGTCCCGGAAGGGTTCACCTCCGTGACCACGCAGATGAAGGCGTGGTTGCCGGTGAGCGCGGATTCCGATACCGCGAAAGATCCGAATGTCACCTTTGTCTCCGAGACCGGTCACACCATTTTCGGCGGGTTCCGCGATTTCTGGTGGGCAACTGGCGATGTGAACTATCTCGGGAACCCGATCACGCAGGAGTATTCGGTCGGTGGCATCACCTACCAGACCTTCGAGTATGGCCAACTCCGCTGGACGGCAACCGATGGCGTGCAGATGGTACCGGTCGGCCAGACGTTGGCGACCAAGTACAACCTCAGCACAGCCGCCTCTGCCCAGGGCGATATCCCGACCTACGATGAATCGCTCTTCGTCAAGCCAGGTCCATCGTATGGAAATTACGATCCGAGTGGCGACGCCATCTGGGTAGATATCAACCTCAGCTGGCAGTACATGACCGTCTATCAGGGCGATACCATTATCTATGAGCTGTATATCAGTTCGGGGCGGGCGGGGTTCGATACCCCCACCGGTACCTTCTACGTGCTCACGATGCTGCCTTCCGATGATATGGAAGGTGTGATCGGCGGCGAGTACTACAATGTCCCCTCGGTGCCGGATGTCATGTACTTCACCAATGAGGGCCGCGCGATTCACGGTACCTATTGGCACAATAATTTCGGTACACCGATGAGCCACGGCTGCATCAATATGCCGGAAGGCGCTGCGGCCTGGCTCTACAGCATTGCCTATATCGGTATGCCGGTAGTGATTCACTACTAGCCGAACAACGCGAAGACAAATTGAAAAATCGCCCCGGGGTTATGATCCCGGGGCGATTTTCTATGCCGGGCAGAGGTGCTTACGGAAGAATGCCAGAATCTGTGGTCTAAGCGATTCTGGCTCCCCTTCCTCCGCATCCACACGGATATGAACATCGTGGCCCAAAACGGGATCCACAATCAGTTCATGCTCAACGCTGTGCTCACGCAGTGCCGCAGCATAGGCACGCACCTCGCTGACAGGAACGAGATCATCCTGCTCGCCGTGAATGATCAGCTGCGGAACAGCATCTGGTCCGACCTTCCAGAGCGGTGAGGCCTGCCTGCGCAACTCCTCCGTCGTCACAATACCGCCGCCGAAGAAAGCCTCGCTTAAGGCAAGTCCTTCCTCGTTATCGGGTAGCTCACTCACCGCGTACCAATTGATCAGGAACTCCGTCGGTGGGCAGATCGGAACTGCGCACTGTACATCGCTGCTGTAATCATTATTGCCGTCTCCATCGAACAATGGATCGCCATTCGTGCAGGCCGCGAGCGCGGAGAGATGCCCGCCGGCACTTACCCCCCAAAGACCGATGTGTTCAGGATCGATACCGTATTCAGCAGCATGGCCGCGTACCCAGCGGATAGCTGCCTTCACATCGTGAATCTGGGCTGGGAAGCAGGCGATATCGGTGAAGCGGTAGCTGATGGTAATTGCGGCGAAGCCGTTGGCTGCTAACCAATCGATCCAGGTGGTGGCGCGTTCGCCGAAGGCCCACCCTCCTCCATGCACATGGATAACGGCAGGGTACGGACCATCGCCTTCGGGCAAGGCCATATCGAGCTGTAGTTCGATCGCGTCTCGGGTGACGTAGGTGATGTTCTCGATTCGTCGCATGGTTGTGTCCTCTGGTTGGAGGTGTCAGACAGAAAAATACCGATCAGTCGCTCTCATTATGTGATGAAGATAATACCTAGTTGACGGACCGAGTGGTGTATCTCGCCTGGCTACTGCTCGTTCGGCTGATTCTTCGCCGCTATGCGGCTCCGAATGACGAGGGGTTCCCCGTCGTGATCGAGACTACTGCCCGCCCGGTTGATACCCTGGGAAGACACAAATCATCGAATAATAGTCCAGCACTTGACAATCACGATTCCATGTTCTATTATTCGTCCAGTACTTGATCGTCAGGTACATTACTACATTCCGACTATGCAAGGAGAACTTCATGCAAAACCCAACTCATGCCGATGTACTCGGCCAGTTCGTCTATCTTCATCGTCTTCTCGGCCGCCACATGGCACTCCGTGGTCGCCACGGTCGTCGTCGACCCGATCCTCGTCGCGGGCAGGGTCGTGTACTGCAGGCGCTCAGCCTGACTGATCGCGTCAGCCAGAAGGATCTCGCCTATCTGCTCGATATGAGCAAGCAGGGGCTGGCAGAGCTACTCGCGAAGCTGGAATCCGCAGGGCTGATCACACGCGAACAATCCGAAGATGACAAGCGCGTCCTGATGGTGCGTCTCACCGATGCTGGACAGCAGGCTGCAGCCTCTTCGGCAGACGATGCCGACTCGGATGCGGGCTTCCTCTCCGCCCTGGATGAGGGCGAACTGGAGACGCTGAGCGATCTGCTCGGCAAGCTCATCGAGCGCCTGGAGGCGGAATCGGGCGACGAGGATAGCGTGGATACGCGCGCCGAGAAGATGCGTGCATTCATCGAAAGCCTGGATGAGGAGCAGCGCGAGGCATTTATGGATCGCCGCGGATTCCCGGGCGGATTCGGTCCTTTCGGTGGCTTTGGTCCCCGTGGGTTTGACCCCCGCGGATTCGGACCACGCGGTCGTCATGGCCGAGGTCGCGGCTGCGGTCCTCGTGGTCCGTGGGATCGCCCGGAGCGCGAACCAGAGGAAACCGACGAGACACAGACGTTCAGCGAGAGCGATGTGTAACGCATGACCGTCACAACGCTGTGACGCTCGTACAAAGATGGCGGAGCAGTTGCTCCGCCATCTTTGGGTTAAAGGACTATGACATCAGCCTGGGCGCCCCAGCATCCATACTTATCCTGTAATTCGTGAGACACTCTCATTCGAATGTGTGCGTCACGAAGGTGTAGCGGGAAGATGAGATGACTGAAGCTGACGACGCCAAAATGCACCCAGCTAATCATCTCGTTCACCTCGGTCCCGACAATGTTTGGGGAAGTAATGACATTCCCGTCGAGGATTGGGAAGACCCAGCAGTACGTGTGATCTTGTCGCCCCAGATGCAGTTCCATCTGGAGTTCACGTCACCAGTCATACGATGGTCGCGCAGTAACCACCAACGACTCACAAAGAAGCACCCTAGAGACGAACATGTGATCAATGACCTATCCACCCAGCTCATCAACTGGGTGTTCCTTGGGCGTGAGAGAAAAAATCCTGAAATGCGCCGAGTGATACTTCGTGGCAACGATGGTCGCTGGTATGCCGTGACCTTCGGAGTTCTTCTGGGGAGCGAGAATGTCGTCAGTGTGACGGGGAGCGGAAGCAAGGAGTTTGTGGAAAATCGTCGAAACGGGATGGTGGATATCATTGATAACCAAGTCAATGAGCCTTGGCCCGAACGCTAAAACCGGGCGTCGCGGCATGCCTTACTGGAAGCGACTCTCCAGCCACAAGGCTCATTGCACCCTTAGCTTATCACACCACTTTTCTGGCAAAAGCAGGGTTATTAGGTAGAGAGAACGACGTTCAAGGAGGTGCGGCAAAGATCAGCGCACCTCATCAATGAGCCAATTCCCATCCTGATAGACAAGGATCAACGTGACCTGGTAGACCGGTTCGGCTCCCGGAATCACGCCGATGCCGGTGGGATCGCTGAAGATAACCGTGACGGCGATCCTGCCATCGGCCAGGTATGTCATGCTCTGCACATCCTGGATGACGATCGCATTCGCGGGATCAACCGGTTCGCTCGGTGAGGTGGCGCGGCTGGTGACCTCCCAGCTGGCGCCCTGGGGGAAGATATCCTGCAACATGGCGCTGGTGAAGAGACGAAGCTGGCTCATGAACTGATCCTGATTGGCACAGTTCACCATCTGCTCCAGCATCCACATCACCTCATTCGTTTGTTCCGGCCCAACCTCCGAGTCGGCCGCTCTCACCATCGGTGTACCGCGTCGGGTAGAGCCGTGCAGTCCATCGTGGAAGATCTCGGGAATGGCTGCGAATTCGAGCGGCTGCACCTCACAGACACCCAGAGCGGGTGTCGCATTCGCAGCCTCGTCAGGATTCTGCTGCCAGTGTTTGATGAAGGAGATGATATCGCGGATCTCCTGATCCTCTAGCTGGCTACCGAAGCCGGGCATGGCGGTGCCCTGCATGCCGTACTGAATCCAGTAGAGCAGATCTTCATCGCTATGTACTTTGGTGTGCGGCTGACTGAAATCCGCCGGCGCAGGATTGAGTGTCGAGGCCAACGGACCATCGCCACGAAGATCAGCACCATGGCAACTGGCGCAATATTGGGCGTAGAGATCGGCACCGCGCTGCACCATTACCAAATCATTGGCGTTAATGGCACCCTCGCCGCTCTCCACCGTCAACACCGGATTGATGCGTCCCTGCATAACGACGACCGCCGCCAGCATAATAGCGACACCAGCGAGACCACCGGCTTCCTTCCGCAATGGCCCACCAACTGCCACGGCCGTAGCAATGCCAAGCACACCGACAACCGCCAGCGCAATGCCTGCAAGACCAGAGACATCCTTGAACTTCCACGGTGTACCGGGGAGATTAACGTTGGTATTCTCGGCAGTAAAAGTATGTTCAAACGTGGCAGTACTGGCCTCGAAACCAGGCTCCTCAATGCGCACAGTGATCTGCCAGCTGCCATCCAGACTGAACTCGGTACCGTGGTGCTCAAACGCATTGCCTTGCACCCGGTACATCTGCACACTCTTGCTCCCCAGATCCGGGTGATCCGGACTGCTGAGATCGAGCCAGACCTCTGTCTCGGTTTGCAGATAGGTGCCGGGTGTCTCCAGGCGGATGTGATTGACACCCGTCTCGCCCGGTGCAATCAGGACGATACCAGCACGATCATCGAAGCTGAGATTCTGCCGTAGCTGCACGGATTCTTCAGAGAGTTGTGCGCGCGCAGTGGTGTTCACCTGCATACCCGCCAGCGGAAGCAGGAGCAGAACACCGACTGCGGCCAAGGTACCAATGCCGGTGCGCGGAATCAGGCTGAGTATCAGCGCCCAACCGGCGAGGATGATAGCAGCGATGGCGAAGCGACCGAAGGTGGTTTGTGTGAGGGCATCACGATTGCCGATGTAGAGCCAACCAAGGTAGATAGCGGTCAGCAGGGCGGTACCGCCAGCAGCGATGACCAGCCAACGTACTCTGGCAGCATCGGCGAGGGTGGGCGCCACACGCCGCGCGATAGCGATCCAGATCGCGCCGCCAATGAGCAGAAAGAGAGCAAGCAAGAAGAGATAGCTCGTGACAACGGTAGTGATGCGGCCAACCTCGTCATCGATCGCGTGACCGCTCAGTACCATCGGAACCGGCAACACCAGACTTAGCAACCACAAGGAGCTATTCGCGATCTGGCGACGCGAACGGTTCCACCATGGCGAAAGGGCGAGACCGATGCCGAGCAGAATCAACACCGCCATGCGCACGAGCCACCAAAATCCCCAATCGGTGTGACCAAGCGTCTGGAAGATGGTATCGGGGAAGTCTTCGAGCCCACTCTGGGCGAGCAGATCCAGAAGCGAGCCCAACATCGCGACACCGAGCGCAATCCAGGCGAGGTTCTGCAAGCGCAATGCAGTAGGCTTCGCCAACGCGCGCTGTTTGCCAAGAACTGGTCGCAAAATCCCTTTCCAGACCGGCCAGAGTGCTGCACTCATCGCCACGCCGAGAACCGTCAGCCAACGTGCACCCACCGCCAACCAGGAAGCATTGCCGCTCCCACCAGATGAGGTGGGAATGGTGACGATGTTCGCATCCTCCGCATTACCGACACTGAAGCTACTCCAGCCGTCTGTAGCGGTGCCATCCGTCGCCGAAACCGCATGCCAGACGATGGTGTACACACCATTCGGCAAGGTTGCTGGCAGACCAATGGTGACTGAGCTACCACTGCCATCGTAGGCGACCGTGATGCCGGCGACCTCGGCATTGTCTGTTGTTCGTAAGGTGAAGCTGCTCTGCTCCTGATCAAGTTTCTGATCGAAGCCGACCCCAACAGCGGTCGGTGTCCGCTCCAGGATTTCACCATCAAGTGGTGTCGTGCGCTCGACCATCGGTGCAGCGGCGGAGGCAGAGGGTGAGATGAGCAGGAAGCCCAGCATCAGCAACGCAAGCAACCGCAGAACCAGATGGAATTTTCGAGCGCACATCATTGGGCGATCTTTCTGCAAGCGTCAGGCGGTACGTCGCCGCCAGGTAAGGAAGACCAATCCACCCACGAGCAATGCTGCTGTGGGCATGGCCAGACGTGTGACATTACGGAAGCCGTTGGCGGCATTCGGGAACTCGAAGTCGGTACGCGGTTGCACATTCACCAGACCATCGTCCACGGTGTAGCGCTCGTTGATCTCCACGCCATCGATAGTGCCGGTGAGGGTGAAGGCGTAGCTACCATCCATCATGGGGATGAACGTGGCCGTGTAAACACCGGGCTCAGTAGAGGATTCCACGATACTCAGCGCCCGCACTGCTTCGCTGAACTCGATTTGACCATGCAAATCGGTGGCGAGCCCGGTTACGGGTTCACCGTTCTCGGTGATGGCGATGCGCATGGCATTGGTATCGCCAAGGATGGCTGGTTCATGCAGATAACCAACGGTGATCTCAAAACGATCACCAATTGTGCGGGTGATGGAAGCAGCTTCCGTAGTGATGATGAGTGGTGTGAGTAGAAAAGCCAGAACAACCAGGAGGAGCGATCGGTAATGCATGCGTGGGGCTCCCTCGCGACAGGCGCGGCGAATTCCGCGAATGGCAATCACCTGATATTAACACGCGCCAGTTTCCGCAGATGTCGGGGATTGTTGGGAAGAATGCCGCGGGCTAGTTCGCGCGGGGTTTGAGGAGACGTTTGAACCAATTGTGGCGGCGCTGCTGTTCCTCTTCGGGATCGGGAGAACGCTCGGCACTGCGACCGGGCAGCAACTCCACCAGACGCTGCATAACCGTTTTCGGCTGAGTCATGAGATCAGCATATGCCTGCGCGCTGGCAACGGAACCGACATCGGCGCCAGTCTGATCCTCGAGCATACGGCGGTTACGCATCACCCACAGATAAATATCCGCTTCGGTCAGACGCGGGAACTGATCGAGCACATGCCGATCACGCACCACCTGCACGATCGGCATGTAGTTGAACTCATACCAGTCGTTTACCACCTCATGGATGGTGGCGGGTCGCTGCCAGATATAGCTGAGCCATTCCTGGTGTCCCAGAATGTGTCCCCAGATAACATCATAGCGACCGAGTTGGGTGGGACGAATATCGTGATCGGGCTGAAGCACATCCAGATCGGTACGCCGCAGGAACTCGGCATATTCTGCCTGCATCAACAGCTCCTGCGTGCTCATTTCCGGACTAAGGGGCACACGCACATGCGCCTCGATCACCTCGGCATCAATGAATTCCACCCCACGTTCCCGGGCGACAGAAACGCGATGATTGCCATCCTTCACGAAGTAGATATCGCCAACCTTGTAGAGCTGAATCGGGGGGAGACGAACATCCTGATAATAGGCTTCATCAATACTTCGCCATCGACTCTTGGTGTGGCTATCTCTGGGCAGAAAGGCACGATCGAAATCGCGCCAGCGATCCATGCTCCCCACAATCTGATTGATTGGGACTTCCTGCATACCACGGTAGCTCTCGCCTTCTGGGCGCAGACGGCGCGTAATCTCGTGCAACGGCACCAACTGGTTCTCGCGCCGCCGAACGACACTGAGCCAATCGTTGATGACCTGCTTGTTGCGAGCACGATCAAAATCGGCATTGGAGACATCCCTAAACATGTTGTGCCTCCTCACCGCCCAGTTCGGCGCGAATCGAATCCGGATGGACCACCTGTTGATCCTCTACCTCTGGTAGACGTTCGAGCACGAGATCGAGTTTCTGATAGGGGTACACATTGATCACCCTGGTATCGAAGAGATCGGTGGCGTTGCCCTTACTACGATCATAGAGATGAACATGTCCGTGCAGTTGGTACTTTGGTTTTGCCCATTTCACCAGCTTTCGCATCACGATGAAACCCCGATGGGCGGGATCCTCGCGATCACCAACATCGCGGGGCGGGGCGTGCGTGACGAGAATATCCAGCGCCCGCCCGTATCGCAGCCGGTTCCAGATGAGTCTGGGCATCATCTTAAAGATCGCCCACCGCATTTGCCCTTCGGTGAACTGTACCGGAGCGTTCTCCAGATATTTTGGCGATCCCGGTAGTCCGGCAAAGATCACCCCGGTGCGCTCATCGCGCACGACTTTGAAGCCGAGATCAATGCACCCCAGCGGATGCCGAGGTTGGCCGCGTTGCCCCTCACGCACGATCTCCTCGGCGTGATTGCCCAGGACATAGTAGACATCCTTGTGCAGCGAATCGGTGAGAAACTCGAGGTAGGTCGCGGGCAGATCACCACAACTGATGACAAGATCAACATCGCCCATGCGTTCGCGCACGGAGCTGCTGTAAATACGAGGATCAACTTCATCGGTAACAGCCAGCACCTTCAGGTTCATGCGTTTCCGCCCCTCCCTGGGATCACGGGAGAAATGTGCGGTGCATAGGTATCGCCCAGGTAATCAGTGCGATTCCAGGCGACGATGTTTGCCTGACCGGCATCGTTCACCGCGATCTCCGTGACAGAACAGTTGGCGATATCTCCATATGCTGCCGGCCATGTCTCCAGGGAATCACCATAAAGCCGGGCGGCCAGCCAGGCGATAACACCACCATGAGAGACGACAGCAACGGTCTTATCAGTATCTACGTAATTGGTAATAATCTCATCGAAAGCGGCAAAGGAGCGATTGCAGACATCCCGACCACACTCGCCACCGGGCCAGCCGGCATCAGCGTGACGCACATCCCATCCCCAGACAGCGGACATCTCCGGATTGGCAGCGCGCCAATCGGACCAAAGCATGCCGATGCTGTGGCCGTTATCGATCTCGCGGAAGCGAGCATCGGCCACGATGTCATTGCCTGTTTGGGATGCAATGATTCGAGCCGTCTCCTGTGCGCGATGCAGCGAGCTCGCGATGAGATGATCGATGGTATAGCTTTCCGCAAGGTAGGGTGCCAATGTGTGCGCCTGCTCACGACCAAGCTCGGTGAGCGGATCATCTGGTCCCTGAATGCGACCGTTCACATTCGCTTCCGATTGACCGTGACGTATGAGCAGAATGCGCATGATCCCTCCCCAAGGGTGCGTGACGAGCGTGTTATCTCCTATTAAACAGCAAAGAGACGCGAGTGGCCCCACCCGAGGGAGGATGGGGCCACGCTGGTTCGCGAGGAGCTTGTGAAACTACAGACCCAGTCGGGTGAATCGTGGCGACTTGCCAGACTTTTCTGCATGTCGAATGAACATACCTGTTGTCAGCAGCACCACACCGCTAATGGCTACTGCCCAGACGACAGCATCGCGTGTTTCGCTGGGCCAACGGAGGCCATCGCCCACACCCACCTGCTGCGGGAAACTACCCGCCTGGGCAGTGGTTGTGCTGGTGGTGGTATTGCCACCAGAGGAACCATCGCCGGTCTGATTACCACCGGTGCCGGTCTGCGTAGTCGTCGTTGTCGTGGTACCTGTCAGCGTGCCAGCGGCGGCTGTGATATTGCCGCAAACCATCCACTCTTCCCAATGCTCCTCATCCGGATGGACATTGATGAAATAGGCACCATTCGTCAGTGTTGCCAGCTTCAGATTCACGGTGGAAACGCTGCTGCCATCGGTACCGATCGGGGTAAGTGTGTAGGTCGCCGATCCTGGTGATGCGCACGTGCCATTGTGAATATGTACCGTGTGACCGCCGGTAACTGCATCGCCATCCAGCTGAATGGAGACGGTGGTGCTGGTGCCGTTATCGGTCAGGATTGCCGTACCAGTCACACCCGTATCGCTCCAGTCTTGGAGATCGACAGTGAGTGTGTTTGCCGTAGTTTCACCGCCAACACCGGTGAGATCCTCAACATCGGTGGCTGCGGGTGACGCGGCCGGGCTCGCCTGCGGGCTGGCTTCAGGCGTGGCCCCGGTATCCAAACCAGGCTCACCTTCGATCGTGGCACAGGCGATGGCCGTATCGGCTTCGTCAGGGCTCATGAAGATTTGAACAATATGATCCGAGGCGAGGAGGTCATCTAACGCCACATCAATAGTGGTGGAACTCTCACCGGTATTGGATACAGAGTTGAGATCGTACCGCGCCATGTTGGTTGGTTCGGCACAGGTGCCGCTGATGATCGCTGCCGGATGATTTCCACCGGCACCCTCGGCAGCGAACTCGACGATGGTCTGATCACCGAACTCATAGAGTGTGACCTTGCCACCGAGATCGCTTTCGTTCTCTTCCTTCAACGGCAGCTCGATGCGCAGAAAGGCTGCCGATGGCGTTGCCTGCGGCGAGGCCGATGGTGTACCGGAATCCTGCGCGGCAGCATTCAGCACAAGCGCGAAGAGCGTGGTGAGAATCGTAAACGAGGCCAACACCCGAAATGGCGAGCCTTTGAGAAATTGCTGGGCGGTGCGGGACGATGATCCCGCCGCACCCGAAGTGTGATTAATGGCCATAGCAGTCTATCCCCTCCGAACCAGACGAAACCGCGGTATGTAAGCGCCACGAAGGGAGATGTGTACGGGCACATCTACCTCTGGCTGATGCCACATCGCGGGAATGTGCTGGCATCGATCATGCATCGGGCGGGGGACCGATGGCCGGGACCTGTCACAGCTTGCGGGATGGACAGGCGTTCCCGTGCAAGACCAGTCTGGCGGAGTGGATAAGATGTAACAAGAGTACGTTCACTGCCATTTCGGCACAAGATGCAGTGTCCGTACGGGAAATATCATCCGATATTCAATTCAATGATGATCTATTTCATTGATTTGATTCTGTACGTACATAGAAATCAAATATGAATGTACGCAGTGTCCGTGTATCTGACTCATTGCGAGATTGATAATCGCGTCCGTACATCAATTGACAATTAGTCGATAAAGTAAGGATGGTAATCTGGCAGGCGTGCTGCAATGACAGCATGCACAACAACAACCAGCGCCTAGATCCCCGCTCAGGAGGTCCATAGCCCCGAGGACTTGAGCGCAATTACCGCTTCCTGCGGCGCTACCTCTTGTATAGAGCGGCCAAGGGCGCGTTCGACATCTTCCCGACTAATCCCACGGGTATGCGCTTCCCGCCAAAAAGCGTTCCAGGAATATTCAGGCAGGTGGTCGTCTGCATTTGTCTTGCTCGGAGCATGATTTGGCTGGGTTTGGGATTTGGCGGGCGATGCTGCGGCACCGATCTGCTTCTGCAGAGAGATTCCAAGGCCATCGAGAGCCCGTGCGATCGCCTCGGCTTCGGTGGCGGCATACTGAATCGCCCAACCGGAATCACCTGTCACATCGTGAGCAGCAATAGCGGAATGACGTGCACCACCAGGAAGACCGATGGTCGCTTTCACCGCGATGGCGGTGTCATCCTGCCGCACAGCATCGATCTGCACGATGGCGTCGGGAATATCCAGCCGTAGTACTGCCAGGCGCAATGCCGCGATCTCCGGAGAATTACGCGCGCTGGCGGAGATATCTCGCAGCACCGTGCGCGGATCGGTAGGCAAAGGCTGATAGGCAGTGGTCATGATCGCTCCCGAGGCATCGCTGGTGATCTGACGTTCATTATAGAAGGTGGCACAATTACATCGTGAATGGGAGGCAAAACGATGAACAACAAACCAACAATCGAACTGCTGGATATGATCTGGCCGGAGACCGGGCTCAGTACGACCCTGACAGTGCCTGATAAACCACAAGATACGCTGGGAGAGGGGGATCAGGTGCAACTCAGCATTGACTTCCTTACCATCACGCTTTCGCCACTGGAATTGATCCAGCTGGCCGCGTTTTTGCGGGTGAGTATGGATGAGCTGATGGACAGGCATCCGAGCCTGCAACGGGCGGTTGTGAACGCATTTGAGATTCGTGACTGAATTCAGCAAATGCTCAGGAATGTCTCAGCGTACGTTCAGGCTGCGGCGATAGGATACATGTATTGAGAAGTGAGACCAACGCTTCTTGATTTCTCTCCTCCCCAACCCCGATTGAACCCGGCCCCAGCGGCCGGGTTCTTTCATTGCCGGTACACTGAAAGCAACGGATTCGCATTTGCGCCCGAGGAGCATTCATGACCGACCAACCGCAATACTGGATTATCGTAAGTTCGCTTGGAAACCATCATATCACGCGCGATCGCGGCTTTGATCTGCAGGGACTGAAGTCACGCCAACGCAAGAAGCTGGAATTGGTGCAGCCAGGCGACAAGTTCATCTACTACACCACTGCGGTGAAGAAGTTCGCCGGTATCACCACCGTGACCGGTAATGGCTTTGAAGATCACACACCGATCTGGAAGAGTGGCGAAAAGAAGAAACAGGATGATTACCCCTATCGTTTCCCGATCGAACTCGATATCTGGCTGGACGATGACCAGATGATCGACGCCCAGGAAATGGCCCGCCAGATGACCTATACCAAGAAATGGCCCGAACAGAATTGGACACTGGCATTCCAGGGCAATGTCCACAAAATCGAGGAAGCGGATTATCTGCTTCTTCGCAATGCGATTGAGGCTGCCAAGAACAGCTGATCTCCCGCCCGCATATAAGGGCTTCGCCGCCTTCGGCAATGCGGGCCTACGATCTCGACACCATGTTGGGCGCTACCCGGATCGACGGCATGATGCTACCTGGATTGGGCCTGGCCGCATGCTGGACAATTCTCGTCGCGACGCACCTTGAGGGTGCGGAAGCTCATGCTCAAGGCGTCGTACATCAACAAGCGACCAACCAACGGTTCACCGATGCCGAGCAAGAGTTTGATGGCTTCAGTGGCCTGAATCGTGCCGATCACGCCGGGGAGCACACCCAGAACGCCAGCCACTGCGCAGTTCGGCGCCAATTCGGGCGGGGGTGGGCTTGGGAAGAGGCAACGATAGCAGGGACTGTCATCCCGTCGCGGATCAAACGAGGTCACCTGCCCGTCAAAACGGAAGATGCTGCCGTGCACCTGTGGGATACCGAGTTGCACGGTAGCATCGTTGACGATGTAGCGCGTTTCGAAGCTATCTGAACCATCCACAATGAGATCGTAGCCAGCAAAGATATCGATCACGTTCTCTTCGGTGAGACGTTCAGCATAGACCTGCACCTGCACATCGGGATTGAGCGCTTCGATTGTACGGCGGGCGCTGAGTACCTTGGGTGTGCCGAGATCGTGCGTGCGGTGGAGAATCTGTCGCTGAAGATTGCTGGCATCCACAACATCGTCATCCACGATGCCAATCGTCCCCACCCCAGCCGCGGCGAGGTAGAGTCCGGCGGGCGAGCCGAGTCCACCGGCACCGATGAGCAATACCTTGCTCTCCAGCAATTTCTGCTGGCCCGCGATACCGATCTCCGGAATACGCAAATGCCGAGAGTAGCGCTGCGATTGGGTAGTTGTGAGTTGCTGCGGAGCACTCCAGGGGAGACCGGCCTGCTTCCAGGCATCAAAACCACCCGTGAGGCTCACCACGCTGGTGTAGCCGACCGCCTGGAGCGCTTCGGCGGCGAAGAGCGAGCGCACGCCTGATGCGCAATAGACCACAATCGGAGTATCCGTATTCGGAATATCCATTTGCACCTTCATCTCCAGGAGACCGCGGGGAATCACCACCGCACCATCGACGATCCCCTGGGCCGTCTCATCCGGTTCACGCACATCCAGCAGAACGGCATCGGCCTGGGCCAACTCCACCACCTCCGCGGCGGTGAGGGAGGGAATAGTTTCCCGGAGGTATTGGAGACGGTCGTTGTAGGTAGATGACATTATGCTCCATTCTCATGGTCGTATAGAAATACGATGTTACTTCCCAAACACCAAGACCTTCTCGACATTCAACGTCACCCAGGAGCGGGATTCGCCCGCCTTGTCCATTTGAGACACATCGGCGTGGTACTTCGCGTTGACCGCGACGGCGAAGGTGTAGTCCGGATCCGGTGTGATCGTCACCGTGCCACGGAGTTCCAGTGTGCGATACGGATTCTGGGAATCGACAAAGAACGCCGATGCGCGGGGATCACGCGCCAGGTTCTTCGCCTTCTGGCGGGCATCGTTGATGCTCATATGCACCTGCCCATCGGCATAGACATACCAAAGCGCCGTGATTTCTGGCTGGCCGTCCGGACCATTGGTGCCGAGAATGACGATCTGGCCATTCTCCAACAGATCGAGGTGGGATGCGGGAATTGTTGTGCTCATCGGGAGGTTCCTTCGCCATAGCGCTAACGGATAATAAGTTAGCAACCAGTGTGCCAGATGGTCCGGCCACTTGCACACTTCCGATAGAATAGTAATGGAGCACACGCTGCTCCACAGTGTTCACCACGGAGTTCTCGATATGGTTCTAGACAGATTATTCGGTAAGCAACTCGACATGCCTACCTCCGATTCGGCATTGCCGGGGCGGGATGGCTATGCCTTCGCGGTTCCCGAAATTCATGCAGTCAATGGCAATCGCATTCAGCCACCCTTCCCGGCCGGTTTACAGGCGGCTACCTTCGCGCTCGGATGTTTCTGGGGTGCGGAACGTCTCTTCTGGCAGATGGAAGGTGTGTACAGCACATTTGTTGGTTATAGCGGTGGCTTCACCCCCTACCCCACCTATCAGGAAGTCTGCACCGGCAAAACTGGTCATGCGGAAGTGGTAGAAGTGATTTTCGACCCACGCAAGGTGACCTACGGCCAACTGGTGAAGGCATTCTACGAGAATCACGATCCGACACAGGGCATGCGCCAGGGTGGCGATGTTGGCACACAGTATCGCAGCGCCATCTACTATCACAATGACGAGCAGAAAGCGATCGCGGAAGAGATGACGGCATCCTTCGGTCGTCTGCTGGCGCGCGCGGGCTATCCGGAGGTCACTACCGAGGTGTTGCCGGTGCCGGAGTTCTACTACGCCGAGGATTATCACCAGCAATATCTACACAAGGTGCCGGATGGCTATTGTGGATTGAAGGGGACGGGCATCACTTGCGCGACAAGTCGGCAGGATGTGCTTGATCTCACCGAGGAACTTGAGATCCCCAGTCTGGCGGTGCCACATGACTAACGACGAGAAATTGCGCGACCTGCCGCAAAGTGAAGAAGAATGGCGCGAGGTATTGGGACCGGAACAATATCACGTGCTACGTGAGGCCGGCACTGAGCGACCCTTCACGGGGTACTACAACAGTGTCTGGGACGACGGTACGTATCGATGCGCTGCCTGCGGCAACCCGCTCTTCGATAGCACGACCAAGTTCGATCATGGCTGCGGCTGGCCGAGTTTCGGCGAACCGCTTGAAGGCTCAGTAGTCTATATCGAGGATCGTAGCCATGGCATGCGCCGCACCGAAGTTCGCTGCGCGCGTTGCAATAGTCATCTCGGGCATGTCTTCAATGACGGACCGCGAGAGTATGATGGCGCGCGATTCTGCATGAACTCGCTCGCGATCAATCTGGACGCAAAGTAGTCAAAAAAAGCCGCCCGGGAGTTGATCCCGGGCGGTTTTCTTTTGGGTTGAACACCTGTCATGTTCCAGGTAACCGTGTACCAGAGTCGTGACATGAACCCTGTGGATCAACCACGGGGCTACGTCCGAAGCTGAATACTCGGAAGGGGCTACGGCCTATACATCATCCGCGCGAAAACCGCGTGGGCCGGATTCCGCATTGGCGCGGACATCACCACTGACAAATACCAGTGCACCGATTTCGCTGCCATCCCAGTGAAGAATCGTCTCGTGTTCGGGATCATTCAGCGTGCGTTCCAGCGCAGCATGTACATCGGCATCGTTGGCAGCAACCACATAGATTGCCGCAGGCACACGATAGGCGCGCCCCAGCACGGCACCGCTGCTATCACGGATCAGTTCGCCATGAAGTGCGTCGGACATCTGTTCGACGTAGTGAACCTCGTCGCCAGCATCGTCCTCAACCATATCCGTCGGCTTGAAGATCTCGTCTTTCACCTTGTTGGCGATATAGGTGCCAATTGTGCGCTGCATCATCGGGTTAAAACTCCTGCCAGATCGAAAGCTGTATCCGACTTCATTTTAGCCGATGTGCATGTACTTATAGCTCTCGCTGTATTCACCGAAACCTTCCGGCTTGTTGGGGTGGTTCCGCGTGTTCTCCCGATTCCATTCGCGCACAAAGCTGAGATCGGCATCGGTGCCACCGATTTGGGAGGCGTGCTTGCGCAGGGCTTCGATCTTGGTCTCGATATAGTCAGTGGTATCGATCCAGCAATCAGCGCTGGCGCTCCCGAACATATAGATATTCGGTACATCGATCGGTTCCAGCCCTTCAACCAACAGCTCCGGGAACGTCCGACGATCACGACAGCTCGGAAAAACTGCCGCCAATGATGCTTCGCCCGCAGCAAGGTGATCCGGATGATTGATATAGCCATCACCCATAAAGCGAGTGGAGGGATCGAAACACATCAGCGCGGTGGGACGAACCTGACGGATGACGCGGGTCAGATCAAGTCGCAGGCGGAGATCAGGCACGAGCGTGGCATCGTGGTAGCGGAGGAAGATGACGTCCTTCACACCCAACACGGCGGCGGCATCGAGTTGCTCCTGCTCACGCAGCGCCATCAATTCTTCGCCGGTGATATTCGGATCCCTGGTGCCTTTATCGCCGCTCGTAATGGAGCAATAGATGATCTCGCTGCCCGCAGCGGCCCATTTGGCGATGGTGCCACCGGAACTAAACTCGGCATCGTCGGGATGCGCCTGAATCATCAGCAAACGCTCGGGCACGGTGATGGCTGGATCGGGATAACGCGGTTCTGACATGTGGTGAGCTCCTTTTAGAGTTAGGTATGAACAGACTCGTAATGCTGCAGATGATTTTAGGGGATGATCACGATAGACAGAAGGGATGAGCCGTCATCCTGAGGGCCGCGACAGATCGAGATGCTTCGCGCTGCTCAGCATGACGCGTGTCACTCGACTCGGGGAGTCAATCCCGGGTTCCGTCCGAGGTGCGTTGGTTGCGGAGATGGTCCCTCAACCCCGGGTGTAAAACCCGGGGCTACGTCCGGGGTCCATTGGTTGCAAAGATGGTCTCTCAACCCCGGGTGTAAAACCCGGGGCTACGTCCGGAGTCCGTTGGTTGTGGAAATGAAATGGTCTCTCAATCCCGGGTGTAAAACCATTCGTTCCGAGAAAATGGATAACGATGGGGCCGCAACAGCGTAGACTCGGGCCTCGCAAGGCGCTTGCGCCTGCGAGTTGCCCGGGTTCCAGTACTCGATGGGCGTCAACTCCGCCACCTGTTCCAGGATTGCTCGCTGGCGGCTACTTGAACCCAGGCAACTCAATCGCGACGGGACGTCGCTCTTGAGGCCTGGGTCTACCTTTCGCAGCGCGACCTTTCTACAGAGTATCTTCTCGGTACAGATGGTGTAAAACCCGGAGGCCACGGCCGGGGTCCGTTGATTGTGAAAATGGTCTCTCAATCCCGGGTGTAAAACCCGAGGCGACGTTCGGGGCGGAGCTACAGGAGAGCTTCCAGAGCCGCGCGGTTGAGGCCGATGAGGGAATCGCGGCGGATGCGGCGGGGGCCTTCTGGCACGGCGTGCACGCCCGGGAGCACGATCACAGTTGCCCCGGCGGTAGCGGCGCTTTCTACACCTGAAGGAGAATCCTCAATCGCGATGCAGTGAGCGATATCAACACCCAACCGACTCGCCGCGGTGAGATAGGGTTCCGGATGCGGCTTCGGATGAGCGACCTCGTTGCCAGTCACCATCGTCTGGAGTGTGCCATCGGCAGCCGAGACGATCTGCTGCGCGATCTTCGGCCAGCCCTGCGTCACCAGCGCACAGGGGACACCTTCATCGTGCATGGTGCGCAGGAACTCCCTCGCGCCGGGTAACCAGGGCATGTGCTGCTGAACACGCTCAGCGACATCATCCACCAATGCGTCGAGCACTTCTTCATCGCTGAGGGGCAGACCTGCTTCCTGCAGGTAATGCACGGTGAACATCATCGACTTGCCGACCAACGTGGCAGCCTCTGCGGCTGTGAAGGGCAGATCATGGCGCGCCATGAGTTCGAGCTTGGATGCTTCCCAATAGGGCTCGGTATCGACGAGCGTGCCGTCCATATCGCAGAGCACACCCTGCAATCGGCTCATTCCGCCACCTCTACCAGCTCAAGTTGTTTGCCGTTGACCACATCACGCAGGGTATCGAGGGTGACATCCGAGAGATCAATGACACGCGATCGATGCGGACCCGCAGGCACCTGCATCATGCCCTTCACCGTCAGCACGGCGATACCGGCGGCCTCGGCGCTGAGCGTACCCGGAAGCGCATCCTCAATCGCGATGCAGTTCTCCCGCGGCACTCCCAACACTTCGGCGGCATGGGCGTATGGCCAGGGATCAGGCTTGGCCACGATCATCTCGTCGCCAGCAAGCACGTACTCGACCACGCCCTCCGGCAGACCGGCCACGGTAATATCCACCACCTTGCGCCAGGCATTGCTGACCACCGCGCAACGAATCCCCTGCTCCCGACATTGGAGAAAGAGTTCCTGAACACCTGGCATCCAGAGGATGCCGCGCTCCGTCATCATCACAGCAACGCGATCAACCAGCCAGTCCACAATCTCGTCGGCGCTCATATCGTGGACACCGGCAATCCGCAAGCGTTCACCGGTCTCGCGCATCGGCGAACCAACGCAGGCAATAGCATCCGCTTCGTTCCAGCTGGCACCGTAGATAAGGGCGAGTTCCTCTTCGGCTTCGATCCAGTACGGCTCAGTTTCAACAAGGGTGCCATCGTGATCCCACAGGATCGCTTTCAACTCTGGCACGGGTACTCCTTTATGGCATTGGGGACAATCGGCACGCGGGATGTGTGCCTTCTGTCTATTCTAGGCCAGAATGGCAGGATTGTTGATAGCGGGGAGTCGTGTACAATCGCGGGAGACGACTCCACTGCGTACGCCCGTGCTTTATGCACGGGTCGGGTGAGAGAGTCAGCCCGCACATAAAGTGCGGGCCTACGGAGACGAAGCTGCGATTCGTGGTCGCCCACAAGACGCAAAAACGTGAATCCGAACCCGCACATAAGGGCACACTTCGCTGCTCGCACTCGGACGCTTGCGTCCGTGCGGACCAACGATTATCGATGAGGACCTCAATGGGAGATACGGACACCGCCGCCGGCGATATTTTGGGATAACACCCGACCGCAGCCACATCTGATGCTGCGTTTCATCGCCATCCCCTCTACGGTGTTCGTGCCGGTTCATTCCGGCTCTTGTTTGAGGTACGCATGTTTCACCCCTATTCCTGGCTGAATCGGCTGGGATCACTTTCGACGCCAAAACTCGTTGCCCTTATCTCCTTTTTCGGGCAGCTCTATTTCTTCGTGCCAGTAATGACGCCCTATCTCCAGGGCAAGGGACTCAGCCTCGCCCAGATCGCTGGTATGCAAACGGCGCTGATGATCAGCATGATGGTGATGGAGATTCCCACCGGTGTGCTCGCCGATCGGGTTGGGCATCGACGCAGCTATCAGATCAGCCTTGCCATGGCGTTACTCGGCGAGGTCGTAACACTCCTTGCTGGTAGCTATAGCGAGTTTCTGCTTGGGCAGTTCGTTGCTGGTACCGGCTTCGCCTTCGCCAGCGGCTCGGTCGATGCGCTGGTATACGAAAGTTTGCCGGAACAGGATCGCACCCGCGGTATGCATCGCGCCAAAGGTATGATCGGCGCAGCTCTCCAGGCGGCATCGCTGGTGGCATACAGCATTGGTGGCTGGCTCACACGCGATCTTACGATGGCGAATATGCGGTTCACCCTGAAGCTGGATGTGGTCTCAATGACATGCGCGGCCCTGCTGGTCCTGGCGCTGCGTGAGCCCGTGCGTGAGATCGTGGCCGAACGGATGCGGAGCCTGAACCTGCTCAAATCCGGCTGGAGTAATCTCCGCTCCAGTCCGGCGCTGATACGATTGGTGCTGATCACTATCGTGACCAATGCGTTTGTGGCCCACCTGCTGATCTTCTATCAGGATTACTTCTTGCGCACCGGGGTCGCAGCTGTCTGGCTCGGTATGGGTCTGGCGCTGGGATCGGGTGTAGCCTTCTTTACCCAACTCCACGCCTGGAGACTCCCGGTATGGCTGGGAGATCGGCGGGCATTGCTGATCGCAACCGGGGTGCCAGGTCTGCTCTATCTGCTGATGGCAATGGTGCACAACCCGGTCTGGGCGGTGGTGCTCTTTGTCCTCCAGTGGGGTGCGGTGCAGATGGCACAACCGCTCTTCTCCGGGTTCTACAATCACCATATTGAGGAGGGGGCTCGCGCCACGGGTCTCAGCCTGATCAGCCTGATGGTCACACTCTATGTCAGCATTGGCGGGGTTATTCTCGGGTGGTTGGCCGGTATCAATCTCTCGATGATGTTCGCGATTCTGGGTGCAATCATCATTGCCGGATCCGTGCTGGTACGCCCGTTGCCGGAACCGGCACAATAGCACCTATCAAAATAGCCTGACACAGCATATAGACGAAACTGCCAGGATTCACCATACAGTCCTGGCAGATCGTCACCAAGCGGGGATGCTATGCGTGGTGTTTGACTCTCCTCAACACTGACACAGACAATCCGATCAGAACCCAACCAATGAGTACCCATAGACCAGCAGCTATACCTGCTCCAGCGAAGAAGTTCACGCCTCTTAGTGTGTCCACTGCGGCACCCGGAGGCAGAAGCCATCCCAGTGATCGCCACGGTTCAACGAGGAGCAGCCGCGGAACCAGTGCACCTGCCCCGGGAATACCGAGACAAAGGAGAACGAGCGCAAACGTCAAATCAAGCACCTTACCACTGGTGGCGAAATATGTGAGACTTTGGCTCGTTACCCCGATACCGAATACAAGAAGAGCGAAAACCAAAGATGTGCTCCAGAAATGACCAGTAAAAATCCCCAATTCTGACGTAATCCAGCTGGCACCGGATGCACTGATGACAGCCGTCAATGCAATCCAACCCAATGCATAAATCGGTCGGCCTTCGACCAGGCCTACGACAGTTCCCAAGGCGAGACTCAAGAGCGTCAATGGTAGGACCGAGGTCAGGAATCCGCTGCCGTTGGGGTCACCTGCAGATGCGGGAACAACATCTTCAACTGTCATTTGACCATCCGGTACCACAGAGGTGAAATGGGACTTAAGCATCGTTGCTATTGCCGGACTAGCCGCACTTGATACGAGTAGCGTTGTTCCGTCTGCTTCGATGACAATCGCACCGTATATCTCTCGATCCCTAATCGCCTGCCGCGCTGCCTCGATATCTGGATAGGTCCGGATTTCAAATGTGTCGCCCGATTGACCAATTGAATCACCGAGCTGCTGGATAGCAGGGTCTGGTCCAGAAATTCCGAGCGGAATCTCCTTCGGGGTAGCATTGGTCGGTGGATAGCTAAAACAGAACAAAAATAGCAGCTGTACTGCTGCTATACCAATCGCTATCAATGCTCCGAGTGGTATAGCACGGTTGACCGGACTAGCATCCATCGTGTTTCCAGTTTCTCTATGCATCTTTTTCTCCTCGCAACTCTGCAATCTATGAGACATCATGTACCATATCATATCTATGAGTCAATATGTATCATAGATATTCGGAAGTAGAATAGGAAAAGTGCAAAGTACGTCAGATCAGCGGAGAACGCATGGCTAATACCGATCCGCGCGCGTTGCGATCACGGGAATCTATTCTGAAGGCGGTCCGATCAATTCTGATAAACGAGGGGGTTGATCGTGTTACGTTTCAACATGTGGCAGAGGTGGCCGGGGTTGGTAGAGCAACGGTGTATCGTCACTGGAAAACTTCCGACGAAATGGTCTTTGCGTTGCTTGATGACGATCCTTTTCGCCTTCTGAATCCAGATATTGAGGGGACTCTTGAGGAACGCCTGACGGCGTGGATCAAATGGGTTACTGATCTTGTCGGTGATCCCGAGCGTCGACTCGTGTTGTTCCATGTCCTCTCCCGTACGTCTATCGATCACCGCGCAAAGCAACTACGCGCGCGTCGACTAAACGAACTCATGACACACATGAACGCCGCTATCGGAACATACGGTGACTGGAACCTATTGCCATTATCACGACGGGTTCATGGTCTTTCACTTCTGATTGGTCCCCACATCGCATACGTAGTAGCGGAACTTCCCGTTCATGAGAAGTGGATCCGTGAAACAGTAGATATCTTCCTCAAATGGCTCGAGACACAATCGATACACACAGAACTGGAATCCTAATGCAGCACGGAATCTTTGCATACCCATGGGAACTGGCGGATCAGGGATACGACAAGGCGCTGAATGAGATCGCGGAGGCGGGGTTCACCAATGTGAATCTGGCGATGCAATATCACAACGGCAAGTTTCTGCTGCCACGCAATCCGAAGCGACGCGTCTACTACGCGGAGGATGGCGCGATCAGCTTCCGCCCTGATCCGGGCCGATATGGCGATATGAAACCGCGCCTGCACAGCCTGGTAACCGAGACGTCCAGCCCGGCAGATGAGGTAGCGAGTCGGGCTGACAAACTGGGTCTGAACCTGGTGGCGTGGACAGTTTGCCTGCACAATCGCTGGCTGGGCGAGCAGTTCCCTATGGCCACGCAACACACGGCGTTTGGCGATCCACTGCTGAATAGTCTTAGTCCGGTGCATCCGCTGGTGCGCGAGTATCTGGTGACGTTGATCACCGACATGGTGAATCGCTATCCGATTCACGCAATCATGATGGAATCGCCAGGACATATGGGATTTATCCACGGCGAGCATCACGAGCTCATCGGCACGGAGTTTGACGCCGTACAGCTGGATATGCTCAATCTCAGCTTCAGCGATTACGAGGTGGCGCAAGCGGAGGCGGCCGGGATACCCGCAACCATGCTCCGTGAGCTCACCGCTGCGGTTCTGGATGCGAGCATGAACCAGGGGGTGAAGCTGGCCAAAGCCGATGGCACACCGAGCAAAACGGTGGAAGCACTGGTGAAGAACGGATTGCCGCACTACATGGTCTGGCTGAAGCAGCATGAGCTCAGCCTGGTCACGGAGGTTCGCGAGGCAGTTCGCGCGAGCAGCCCGTCCACGGAAATCTGGCACTTTGCGGCACTCGATGGCACGCCGGGTGACGCGGCGTTAATCGCGACGGGCGATGGTACTCTGGCGGGCTATGCGGATTCCGATGACGATGCCGCACAACGTGCGCATGATGCTGCCCAGCTGGGCCGCCCAGTGCGCGGTGCGATTCGGGCGATCGCGCCGGATACAACCGATCCGGCAGTGATCGCGCCACGGAAAGCAGCTTGGGAGCAGACAGGTGTCACTGGCATCGATGTCTACAATTACGGGTTGATGAATGGCGTGATCTGGAATGCCGTCAGAGACGCGTTCCGGTAATTTGTAGCGACGGCCCGTAGTGGCCGTTGAGATGTGAGATCGGTCCACCGAGGTCCACCATCCAACGCCGAGCACTGCGGCTCGGCGCTACATGTCCTCCCTCAGGATGATGGCTCACAACGTTACGACCGCGCGGGTGCGGCCAGTGTGGTTCCAGGCATCGGCAATGCGTTCCAACGGATAGGCTGTGTAAGGGACGGTGATGGTACCATCGGCGATCATTGCCATCAACCGTGGGAGTTTGGCCAGCAGCTCCTCCATGGATGCAGAGCCAGCTCCGTGACCGCTAATAGTGATGCGCCGACTCCGCAGCAGACTCGCCGGCAGCGCGGCATTGGTGCCAGCCAAACTCCCAATCTGCACCCAGGAGATATCAGCCGTGTCGTCATCCAGTCCGCTTCGACCAAGTGCGGCAAAGAGGCTTTCGGCGGCGGATCCCCACAGGAAATCCAGGATGAGCGATGGCGCTTCCTCCTGCACGCAACTCTCCAGTGCCCGGGAGGATGTGGCGATGGAGATTGGTTCTGCACCCATCACCTGCAGTGCCTCAAGCTCGTGGACGTCGCGGCCCACGGCGATCACACGCGAGGCGCCGAGTCCGAGCGCGATCTGTGTTGCGATGCGGCCAGCCATCCCGGTGGCACCAAGCACAAGCACCGTACCGAGCTGCCCTCGTTGCTCCATGTGCTGCGTTAGCGTCATGTACCCCGGCATACCCGGATTCATACCAGCAGCGACAGCCAAGGGATCCGCACTGGCGGGTAGTGCGAGATCGAAGCTGGTGGCGATCTTCTCCGCCATCGTTCCCCACGGCGGGGTTGTGAATCCCGTATAGACAAGCGTGCCATCGTCATGCCGGGCGACGGCATCGACCCCCGGCACCAGCGGATAGTTCCCGGTACTGCCATAGTGGCGCCCGGTAGCGATGGAGCGCACCACCTGATGCATACCAGCTGCCACAAGCGTAAGCGGCTCACGACCAGGAAATGGTTCCGGATCGGGGAAATCGGTGTAGATCGGATCGGTATCGGGAGAGGTGAGAACAGCAGCGTGCATGGAAATTCTCCTTAACTAAGTTCAATTCTCATGCACAGGATTGCTTAACTTTGATAAACTGTCAAGCATGGCAAAGGGAATCACACAAGAGCGCATCGTTGCGGCGGCGCTGGAAGTACTCGATGAAGGCGGTGCGGATGCCGTAACGGTGCGCGCCATCGCGAAGAAGCTCGGCGTCCAGGCACCGGCGCTCTACTGGCATGTGCACAGCAAGCAGGAGCTGCTAGACGAGATGGGAACCGAGATTCACCGTCGCGTCCAGCAGGCATTCGACGCGGATGCATTCGATAACTGGTTGGATGGTCTTACTGATTACGCCCGTGTGCTGCGCCGAGAATATCTGCGGCATCGCGACGGTGCCCGCACCTTCAGCGGCACACGGTTGACTGATCCATCGGTGCTGCGTGCGCAGGAGCCGTGGTTGCGTCGGTGGTCGTCGGACAACCTGACGATCGCGCAACTCGCGAGCGCGGCCGAGCTGGTCAGTGCCTTTGTAGTTGGCTTCGTGATTGAGGAACAGGAACGAGCCCAATCGGTCCTGGCCGATCCGGATCGCTATTCCGTGGCCAGGCGCGATGAGGCGCTGGGCGAGGATGTGCCGCTCGTCCGCGCTGTCGGTCACCTGCGCGCGAACGATGATACCCGCTTTGAAGAGCAGCTTGGGATTATCGTTGCCGGACTCCAGGGAGCATTTGGGGATTAGCCGGGGATCAGTCGTTCACCCTGGCCGCGAATGGTGCGGGTCTCGCCGTCAATCCGAACGTATGTGAGGAGTCAGCCGAACGATTGGTAGCGTTGTCTACTCATCTCTGTGCACAAGATGACCTGGGAGGATATCGCGGACGGAAAGTAGACTCGGGCCTCAAGAGCGACGGCACGTCGCGATTGAGTTGCCCGGGTTCATGAGGCTGCAGGGTGTCCAATTTCGGAGCGGATGGCGGATTTGACATATGCGGAATACTGGAACCCGGGCAACTCGCAGGCGCAAGCGCCTTGCGAGGCCCGGGTCTACTTCGAAATCTCTCGTCGAGTTGGGTTATTTCAGTAGAGATGTGCCATGTCCCGATTGACGTTTTCATCGAAGAAGAACGTAATCGTCATGGGCTGACTCATGCTATGGCTGCTTCGGTATCTCGATGGATGATCGCCGCCAGAATATCCTGATCCGAGAGGGTTGGATAGCAGCGAAGAATGTCATGACGCTCATATCCGGCATTAAGCAGGTGAAGCACCGTCGATACAGGAATGCGTGTACCCGCGAAGACAAACTGATTGCTCATCACGTTGCGGTTACGAACGATCACCCCCTGCTGATCCATCCCTCGGCGCATAGCGTCACGTGCATCCTGCTCGGCTTGCCTGCTAACGGACTCGAACTCGAGTTCCATCGTGTATTGACCGAGAGGATCGGCCGCCATCCAACGTTGTGTAGCCGGATCACGAAACTCGAGATGCGTCCCATAAACACGAAGCGCAAGACTGGACCAGGGATAGTCGGGATAGTTGGCGATGTAATGAGAGATGCCCCGCAGGTGTTGCAGATCAATCCCATGATTCTTCCGAAGATCCGCCATCACACGCAGATTGACCAAATCCTGGAACGAATAAATTCGGGAGAACGGACCAGGAAGGATTTTGCGTACATGTTCCGCTATGAACGCCTCTGTCTTCTCCCAATACCGGAGACGATCCACGGTAATTCCCGATAGCTGTGCGATCTGGTCAGCCGTAAATGCCATGATCACATTGCGTTGTGCTGGCATTGCCTTCACCCTGTTCATTCCGTGCACTCACGAATCGACCTTTTCTATCGTGAGTATAGATTGCAGTCGATCAAGAAGGAATTGGTGAACCTGGCCTACATATCCGGCACGGTCGCGATCTGGATGAGATTTCCGCAGGTGTCATCGAAGACGGCGGTGGTGACCGGGCCCATTTCTGTTGGTGGTTGGGTGAAGCGCACACCGAGGGCAATCAGGCGATCGTATTCGGCTTGCACGTCATCGACCGCGAACTGTGTTGCCGGGATACCGTCGGCAACCAACGCATCCTTATAGGCGCGGGCAGCAGGATGCGAACTCGGCTCAAGCAACAATTGCGTGCCATCCGGATCATCAGCGGAAACGACCGTCAACCATCGATCTTCGCCAATGGGCACATCGTATTTGGTGACGAAACCAAGAACCTCCGTATAGAAGCGGTGGGCTACTGCCTGATCGTCAACAAAGACGCTCGTCATGTGGATTTTCATTCGGAAACTCCCTTCTCCTTGGTGGTCGTTCTTCTGAGCCATCTGCTCATGATCGGTTCGAGAGGCGTCGTATCGATAGAATGAAACTTGTATCTGCCTTCGCGTCGGGTTCTCACCAATCCGGCCTCCTCCAGAATCTCCAGATGCTGGGAGATCGCCTGTCGAGTCAGCGAGAGACTATGGCGGGTCGTCAACCGACCGCATATCTCGAAGAGCGTCTGCTCATTACGTTCGGCGAGCTCATCCAAAATGAGACGGCGGGTCGGATCGGCCAACGCCTTGAACACATCTGCCATGGCATCATAATAGGCAAGCATTTACTTGCATGTCAAGCTGATCTGGTCGAATCAATCCAAACCGCGTACGCTGCCTGCAACAGAGGAGGACTACATGACAACAACGGTTCGATATCTCACTGCGGCCGATGAGGCGGCCTGGCGCCGATGTTGGGAGGCATATGGCGTTTTCTACGAGACGACCTTTGCCGAGGAAACCACCGCTACCACATTTGCCCGATTGATCGACGAGGCAACGCCGCACTATATGGGCTTAATCGCGGAACGGGATGGCGAGGTGATTGGTATTGCCAACGGTATTGTGCACAGCTCCACCTGGTCGCCAAAGGATCGCTGCTATCTCAACGACCTCTACGTCGATCCCGAAGCTCGTGGCAGTGGCGCGGGCAAAATGCTGATCGAGCGTCTGGTCGAGATCGGTCGCGAACGCGACTGGGAGCAGGTGCATTGGCTCACCGCCGAAACCAATGCCCGTGCTCGCCGACTCTACGATCAGTTCGGACCAGCCAGCGGTTTCATCAACTATCGGATTGTCGTGAAATGAGCGATATCGTCTTCCGTGCAGCCACCGCAGACGATATTCCCGCCATCGTGGCGATGCTGGCGGACGATCATCTGGGTGCCCAGCGTGAATCCCCACACGATCTCACTCCGTATCTCTCCGCCTGGCGACAGATGCAGGCCAGCACGGACACACAGCAAATCGTCGGTGTCACCGAGGGCAAAGTGGTCGCGACCATGCAGCTCACGGTTATCCCCGGGCTCTCGCATCAGGGTGCCAGCCGCTTGCTCATCGAAGCTGTCCGCGTCGATGGATCACGTCGTGGCGGTGGCATCGGGACACGGCTGATCGAATGGGCAATCGCCTATGGGCGAGGCCATGGCTGCAGTATGGTGGAACTCACCACCAACAAGAGCCGTGCCGATGCGCATCGCTTCTATGAACGGCTCGGATTCGAGCAGAGCCATTTTGGCTACAAGATGAGGCTGGACTAACTGGGACGTCCGCCAGTCTCAATATCTGTTGCGTAAATATCGGGTAATCCTGCCTCAGCCCGGATCGCTGTTGTTTCAGACGAAAGGTCATACTTCACACGGTGGAAATCCACCGTCACCGAATGGTCAGCCGCAATCTCGATCGATACCCAACATGCCCGGGAATCTCCATCCTTCGGCTTACCAACACTTCCGGCATTGACGAACAGCACGTCCCCGATTTTTTGAGACCAAGGCTTGTGTGTGTGACCAAAAACCAGCACGTCACAGTCGGCGACCCTGGCTATTCTGGCGAGGGATGCGGGATCACGATCCTCAAACAGATACTCATTGATACGACGCGGACTGCCATGCACGAAACGGATGCGAACCTCGGAGACCTCTAGACGATACTCCTTACGGAGTGTTCGCAACCATTTCTTGTTCTCAGAGGTAACAGCTGCCGAAGTCCAGGCGACGGATAGCTCTCCATTCGCCTTCTCGGTCTTATCCTTATACGCACATCCACAGTCGTCGCGCTCAAAACCGATCCCATAGTCGTAGTTACCCATGACTACCGGGATATCGAGTGATCTCACGACCTCGATTGTTTCATTGGGATGGGCAGCGTAGCCAACGAGATCTCCAAGGCAAATGAGTGTGTCTGGGCAATAGAGTCCTATATCGCCCAGAACAGCCTGGATAGCGGCAACATTCCCGTGAATGTCACCAAAGACGGCGCTTCGATGTCTATCCATACGACGATTCTTGTCCATTACAGGATTCTGAATTAATGCAATCCTTTATCAGGCGCATCGCCAAAATGGAGATATGTGTATCGATCTGGCTGTTTGCAGCAGCCTGAGCCACCGACTGATTGACGCACTCGATCAACGCCGATTCGATCGGACATGCGTCCAGAGGACATTCCTCGCGGGCAAATCGATACGTTCGTAGCTTGATATCCCGCAACGAGTCTTCGGGGAAAAGGACGGAATCGGGGGAGAACGAGGCGAAGTCCATATTTTGATCCTTTCACGCTGTCAGCGATATCGATGAAGCAAAGAGCCTATCCCGAAGCCAAAGCGCAATGTAGACGAGAGTGATCAACACCGGCACTTCTATAAGTGGCCCGATCACCCCTGCAAGTGCCTCACCTGAGCTGATACCGAAGAGTCCGATTGCTACAGCAATGGCCAACTCAAAGTTATTGCCAGTCGCCGTAAAAGCGATAGCCGCCGTTTCTTCGTAACTGAATCCCAACTCCCGGGCCACGAAGAAAGAGATAAAGAACATCAGACCAAAGTAGACGATCAACGGCAAGGCAATGCGCAAGATCACCTGTGGTCGGTCAAGGATTTGGCTACCCTGCATCGCGAACATAAGCACGATAGTGTATAGCAGCCCCAATAAAGCCGTTGGGCCTATCCGTGGAAGAAAGGTGGATTCATACCATTCTTCGCCATGAGAGCGCGTCAACAGATATCGGGTAAGTGCACCAGCAACCAATGGAACGCCAAGGAAAATCGCAACATTACGAGCGATCATCCCCATGCCAACCTCGAAGGCGCTTGTACTAGCTCCGAACCACCCTGGAATCATGGTGAGGTAGAACCAACCAAGTACCGAATACATCACGATCTGAAAGACCGAATTGATGGCTACCAGGACGGCCGCTACTTCACCATCACCGCAGGCCAGCATGTTCCAGATCAACACCATCGCGATACAACGAGCAAGGCCGATCAGGATCAGCCCGTTGCGAAATGCAGGTTCATCAAACAGAAATACCCAGGCAAGTACTGCCATCAGTGCCGGACCGATGATCCAATTCAGCACAGACGTTGTTGCCAATAATTTGGCACTCCCCAGCAAACGACCGGCTTTGCCATACTTCACCTTCGCCAGGACGGGATACATCATCCAAAGCAGTCCTATGGCAATAGGGAGCGAAACACCAGCGATCTTGATCTTTTCGAGCCAGGATCCCAGATCTGGAAGAATCTTGCCCAGCAGGATACCCGTGACCATAGCCACGAGTATCCATACTGGCAGCAACTGATCCGTCGCCGAGAGACGACCTGCCGGTTGCGCTAACGAATTTGTCGACATTGTTTTATGCGGGCCTGGTGGCACGGACGAAGGCGCTCACCATTTTGCCGCCACTCTGCTCGAAGCGATCCCAGGCGGAACCATCCCACGCGACCGGTCTGCCCCGACCACCAGAGCAGCACGCCTGCTCACCATCAGCAGCGTTGGCCAACTCCCGCGGATCGTAAACGCGTGTCACCTGAATATCGATATCCTCAAAGCCAACCTCAGCCAAAAGGCGACGGAATTCCTGCTCTTCCAATGCCCCGGCGATACAACCGATCCATGCTTCCATATCGTTGCGAAGATCTTCCGGCAAGGCACCCTGGGTGACGACATCGCTGACGGCGAAGCGTCCACCAGGCTTGAGCACACGGAATGCTTCGCGCAATACCGGCTCTTTCTCCACCGCCAGATTAATCACGCAGTTCGAGATGACGACATCAACCGTCTCATTCGGCAATGGGATGTCCTCAATGCGTCCTTTCAGGAAGGTGACATTGCTCACACCCTGGGCCTGCCGGTTTTGCTCGGCCAGGGCCAACATCTCATCGGTCATATCCACACCGTATGCATGACCAGTGGGTCCGACACGTAACGCGCTCAGCAGGACATCGATACCGCCACCGCTGCCGAGATCGAGCACTTTCTCGCCAGGATTCAACTTCGCCAGCGCGGTGGGATTCCCACACCCAAGCGATGCTTCCAGTGCGCGAATCGTGATTTGGGCCGACTCATCTGCCGAATAGAGATTGCCGGTGATTGGATCGGAGGTATTGGCAGCACTATCCGAGCAACAATCCGGGCCGCAGCATGCGGGTTCAGCCATGGTGAGCACCCTGGTAGCGGCATTGGCATAGCGATCGCGAACGGCCGCGAGTGTGCGTTGATCCAGATCAGTCATCGTCTGCTCCTCTTCATTTCATATCGATACTCATCAATACAATCCGAGCATAACAAACGCATCGATGCCTGTCAATATGTGCGATACTATGGTCATGAACGAGCCCTGCGATTGTATCGACCAAACACGTCCACTGAACGTCCTCACTGCCGACGATGCCGAAGCGATCGCGGCACTGCTGAAGGCCGTGGCCGAGCCAATGCGTTTGCGTATCATCTCGATCATTGTGGAGTTGGGTGGCGCGGATGTTTGCGCCTGCGAGTTTCCTGAACGATTGGGGATCGGCCAGCCGACCGCATCCCATCATCTGAAGCGTCTCACCGAGGCGGGATTGCTCACGCGTGAGCAACGGGGCAAATGGGCGTTCTTCACGCTTGTACCAGAACGACTGGCCCAGATTCGTGATCTGTTGGGAGCACCGCTCCTACGAGTGTAGCAATCGTAACCGCGTGAGGTGATAGGTCATCAACTCCAGTCCACGAGCGACGGTGCTGGACCCCAGCGCAATCTCCACCGAAAGCGATCCCAGCAGAACCCAATAGATCTGCGCTTCCATCACGGGATCGACGCTTTCCGGTAATACACCGGCCTCGACTGCGCCGGCGAAGATCGCAACGGTGTACGCCTGCAGATTCGGATCGTTGCGCGCGAGCAATCCGCCGATGCGGTCATCGTTGGTCAGACGCGCCTCGTACTGTCCCAGAACATTCATGATCCGGCAGATCTCCGGATCGTCGGTAATCAGCGCGTGCACCAGGGCAAAGAGGGGATCGAGCGGATCGTCCTGCTCCTCCCAGGATGCCGCCCGCGCCGCCACCAGCACACCCAGCTGATCGATCATGCGTTTGATCGAGAAGTGGAGCAAGTCAGCGGTGGTACCGAAGTAGTACTGGATTTGCCCCATGGAAACGCCAGCCTCGATCGCGACATGGCGCAGGCTCACATATTCCAGCCCCTTCCTCGCTGCCAGCGAGAGAACGGCATCGGCAATGGCATCGTGCTTGTTGGTAGCACCCTGATTATTCATGATGCAGAGTGTACAGAGTGCCAGAACGGAATATCAGGTTGCCGTGAAGTCAATGAGTCCTAATCTGGCTGCGATCTCATGGGCGACGTGGTGCGGCGGCTGTTCGGTGACTTCCACGATCAGATCGCCGATGGCGTTCGCATCCAAAATCTCCTCGAGCTCAACGGCACGATTGAGATACCATGGCAAACGCTCTGCTGATTCGCGCCCGTGAAGACGTTGGCGCAAGGTGTCCATCGGTACCCGCAGTCGCACCACGATCAAGCCAGGATCGCCCATCGCTAACGCGAGGGCTTCACGATCGTCAGTGGTTTCCACAACATCTGCAAGAATCACGCGCTCGATCCCAGCCCCGAAGTAGCTGGCAGCCATAAAGGCGAGATGCTTGCGCCCGAGTCGATTCCCGAAAGGATCATCCGACGGTTGCGGATGATAGCGGCGCAGCGTATCCATATCGATCCCGGCACAGGAGAGATCATGCGCCTGCAGAAGATCGGCCAGCGCCCACATGGTGCTGGTTTTACCGGCACCAACGGGACCCGTAATGACAATTGCGCGCTGTTGTTCGTTCGTCATAATCGTGCCTCGCTCCACAGAACTGTCGCAATGATACAGGCGGAAGAGTGATTTTCCCGTTACCCGCCATACGACCGCGATGTTGGATTGGTATGGTGAAGACGGGCCTGATCGCACATATGATTGAGCATGATGTCTTTTCACACCACGGCCCCGGAGATCAACCATGAACCACACACCTGACTTTGTCCTTACACCAGAGATCGCCAACGATTGGCTCACCCAGGCAGTCGAGAATATCCAGCAGGAGTATCCGCACCTGCCATGGATCGTGGCGGAATCCGCCAACGACTACGTGATGCACCGGGAAAGCCACCCAACCTTCTTCGGTTCGCTTGATTGGCATAGCTGTGTCGAGATGTATTGGGTAGCCGCCCGCATTATGCGGCTCTTCCCTGGTCTTCCAGCCGAGAATGAAGCCGTCGCTATCATCAACGAGCTGTTGACCCCCACGAATATCGCCCAGGAAGCGAGGTTCATCGCAGATCACCCCGGGTTCGAACGTCCGTATGGCTGGGGCTGGTTGCTACAACTGCAGCATGAGCTCGGGCGCGGGATGTCCCCGGAAGCCCGACGGTGGAGTGAGACGCTACGTCCGCTCTCGCAGCAGGTTGTTGCCAACTTCTCGCAGTGGCTACCCAAACTGACCTATGCGCAACGAATCGGCATGCACACCAACACAGCATTCGCCTTGACGCTATCGTGGCCGGAAGTGAGCAGTAATCATCCGGATTTGGCAGCGCTCTTCGCCGATCGTGCCCGTTTCTGGTTCCTGGATGATGTGCACTATCCCTTTAGTTATGAGCCAAGCGGTGCCGATTTCCTCAGCGCCGGTCTCTGCGAGGCGGTGCTGATGCAACGGGTGATGACCGGGGACGAGTTCGGAACCTGGATTCAGAGCTTTCTGCCGACTCCCGGTGCGCACTGGCTGGTGCCAGCCATCATCAGCGATGAGAGCGATGGGCAATTGGCGCATTTGCATGGATTGAATCTGAGCCGAGCCTGGGCATTGGGCGAACTCGCCGCGGTGGTGCCAAATCGACGGGAAGAATTGCAGAGATTGCGTGCGGCGCATATCGATGCATCAATCGATGTCGTGACGGGATCACACTATATGGTCAGCCACTGGGTCGCAGCGTATGCTCTGCTGCTCGCAACCGAGCCGGAGAATGCGACTTATTGACGCCGAGCCAAATCAGGCCTCATACTGTCGCAAGTGGGATAATCCCACTTCAAAAGGAGTCTACTATGGTTACCGGCAAAATTGACGATAAGGGTAGGTTGGCGATCCCCACCACCGTGCGTGAAAAGCTTGGACTCGAACCTGGTGATGTCATTGTTTTTGACACTAGTACTCAAGTGCTACGAATCGCCAAGGTTGTGAATCCTTTCGACGCACTGATTGATGAAGCAATTGATGAGTATGAAGCTGGAAACACTGTTTCTCTTCGTGACTTTGCCAAGAGCGAAGGCATTGAGTTGGAATGACCACTCCCAAATATGACGTACAGCTTACGCCACGAGCGGAAAAGGACCTCAAGAAGCTCCGACATGACCTTGCCAACGTATTGCAACAGATTTCTGTTCTCGAAACTGACCCACTTCGGGGAGAAATCCTAAAGGGGGAACTCCGCGATGCTCGTTCTCTCCATTTCTCACTCAAGGGTGGAGGTCAATACCGCGCCATCTACGTGATTACAAAGGATCAGACGGTCTGTCTGGTTTTCCTCATAGCTGCCAGAGAAAACCTATACAAGGAAGCGCAGCGTAGGCTCGAGTCACTAGAGTTCGACTGATAAACATTGCTATCGGCACAATCAATTCGCAGGCAGCACCTATCGAATTCTTGTGTCTTCGCTATTCGCGATACTCCAATCGTTCCCACGCATCTTCACCCTCAGACCGATGCAGTGCCCACACCACCGGCTCACCAAACGAGATGGTATTTGTCAGCCACCAGGTTTCGTCTGGATTCCAGCCAGCGATGACGCTGGCCGTGTCGTCCACAGGAATAGCGACACCAGCGGCAGATAGATAACCCATAACCGTGAGATGCACACCATCATATTCCCGGGCCACGGCTGACCAATCCGGCATCACCCACCGGCCAATACGACCGGTGGTGCGATACCAGTCGTGGCGCTTTCCCCAGGTAACATCAAGCGGATATCGTTGGCAGAGATCGACCCAGGCCTCAGCACTTTCGATCTCACAAATGCGGCACTTCGGGACGATGACCGGATGAGCCGCCGCCTGTTCGTGACCAGCTTGATCCTCTACAAACCACACTCCGGCTGGCGAACCATCGCTCAATGTCCGCGAGGTGTGCGCGAGTGTATAGGGAGGAATCGACCACCAGGTACCCGACCAGTTCGCGGTCGGATCGGACGGTCGCTCACGTTGGGATCGCTCCTCCTGGGCAATCTCCTCTTCTCGCCAGCGTGCCAGCCAGGATGCATCTGCCAACTCCGGTGCATAACGATCAGGAAACCAGCGGATAGACCATTGATCATTGGGCTGAAACGGATCAGTCCACCATGCTACCTGAGTAGATGCAGCAATGTGATCGGCGACACGGCGCAGGCCAGAGAGCATTGGTGGTGTGGCCGCCAGGTTATCCTCGCCATCTGGCTCCTGCCAATAGCGAGCGTTATCCACCGCCCGTGCAAGTGCTGTGCGTAGTGAGACTGATGTAACCGGGAGAAGATGCACGTTAGCCAGACGCCTCGCCACCTCCTCGGGAGAGACATCCGGCACCACATACTCTGCATCGGAGAAGCTCAGGATGACGCGAGATGTCCCTCTGCCCGGATCGAGGTTGTAAGACGCTTTGCTCATTGCCGCGATGAACGATGCTTCGTCGTACTCCGTCATCGCAGCGTTGTCTGATATCAGCGCATATTCGAGCAAAAGCCGTCGGCCGCGTGGTCCAGCGAGAAGCAGTTCGGGATGGATCACGTGGTCACCTCCATGGAATCACCATAGCAGATGAGTGTTATCGCCCTGGTATGACCATCAACGAAAAGCCCCGGATTTTTGATCCGGGGCTTACGTCTGCATCAGCTTACTTCACCTTGTCGGCGGCGGAGAGGTGCTTGTTGGCACCGCGGGTCATGCCCTGCGGTGGCGCAGTCCAGCCGAGGGATTCCGCCTCGTCGCCCTGAATGGCGAGGAACGCGGCCTTCCCTTCCGGATACACTGCCGTAACAGCCTCGAATGGGATCCACATCTCCTTGGCTGCGCTCTTGATACCCTGGGCATAGATCATGCCACTGAAGCGGCGGCCATAATCGACACCGGCTGGCAGCACGCCATTCACAACAGCGAGTGCGCCACTGGCGGCATAGACGGTGTATCCCTCGGAGATATCCTTCAACGAGCCCGGCTCACCGTACTTCGCCCGCGGATCGACCGGAGGCAGAGCCCCGTCCCAGATGCCGTTGGCACCGATAGCAACATCCTTACCCAGGAAGCCAGAATCCGCCGGGCGCGATGCGAGGAATGCCATAACCCCGATGACACCCAGGAGAATACCCATACCAGCCCACAGTTCAGGGCGATCGATACGGTCCTTGATACCAGGCTCGTGCACACCCAGGAAAATGCTCCCGATGGAGACGATAAGCAATCCCACCACAAGCAACCCGGTAATGGGTAGCGCGATAGGATCAATGAATTTGTGCCGGAAACTGGTCATGCAAGCTCTCCTCTTGTCGATCAATCCGTACTAACGTTCATCCACCGGTAGCTGCGGAATTTGCCGCAGCCGCATCTTTTCCTCTTCCGTCAATGGTGCAAGATCGCGCGCATGAATCGCGCTGAACTCGCTTTGGCGCAGCTGTTGCGCCTTTTTGCGGGCGTTGCGCAAACGCAAGCGCCACATCACAAACCCGCTCAATGCCACAATCGGTACGAATATCCAGATTGCCGAGGTGGAGACAAGGTATGCCGTCGCCTCAGTTTTCTGATCCCCGGTTGCATTCCGCATCATGTACAGAATGATACCGATTGTACCCATTTTGAACGCAAAGAGCGTCCAGATAATGCCCCAGCTGGTGAACTTTTCGTCCTCAAACAGCTGGCGTTCGTGTTCCATCTGCCGCAAGGCCTTCTCGGAATACGAAGGTTGTGGCGGCGTTTGAATTGGAACTGCCATGTCCGCCCATCCTTTCGCAATCAGCCCGTATGCGCGCCAGTAGGATCCTTCACCGGCGCGATACGCTGCTTTAACGTACCTGCCTTGATTGCCGCCCGGTCCTTCGCTTCCTCCTCGGCGGCGTACTTCAGGAAAATCACCGTGATCATTGTCAGGAAGACGGCGTTCATTCCCACCCACATGATAGCGCCACCCAGCACCTGATCCTCCGCCACACTCAGGCCAAATGGCCGCTGGGTGGCGTTGGCGTAGTGCGGATAGAGCCCCGGTGCTGCATAGACGATGAACGCACCCACGGCACCACTCGGCAATGTTTGCAAAAAGAGATAGAGACACTTCATCAACGGGCTAAGCTGCGGCGACTCCGGCACCGTGCTCATAATCGGCCAGAAGAAGAGGAAACCCGCCAGGATAAAGAAGGCGTGCTGCAGGGCATGGATAAACTGGTTCTGCAGCGTGAGATTATAGAATGCCGGGAAGTGCCACAAAACGATAATCATGGTGGCCAGCAGGAACCCCGGGAGGGCCTTCGGCAGAATGTTGAAAACGACTCGCCCTACCTTTGTCCGCACCAGTGGCTGGATCAACCACGGAGGTGTACCTTTGATCCAGCACGGCACCACCGCAAACATCAACAAGAGGTGCTGCACCATATGGGCACTACTAAAGAAGTAGTAGCTCCAGTCATCCAGAGGCGGACCGAGTGATACCAGCAGAAGTACCTGGCCAGCCAGGAACCAGCGGATCTGGGCATTGCTGACCGGTCGATTCTCACTCCCGGGTTTGCGTCGATTCAATGGTCCGATAGCCGCAAAGTAACCAGCCGTCATCAGCATGATCAATACAGCTATTGCCGGATCGATCAACCAGTGAGTGTAGAGCGGGCCAGTTGGTTCCGGCCCGCCAACGTGGAAGTATGGTGCTGATGCAACAGGGTGCAGCATGAAAATGTTCTTTCGCGCGCTCGTTTACGGGCGCGATGGTTTATCCGCGAAGATGCTCATATTCCCGTTGAACACCGTCGGCGCATCGAAATGCATCACGGCGAAGAGTCCGATGAAGAGGATGATACTCACCACCAGCGCCGCACCAAAGGTGAAGGTGAGAATCCTGGAATCGAACTTCAGGTGCATGAAGTATCCGACCACAGTCACAAACTTGATGGCCGAGAGAATCAGCAGCGCCGGTACCAGGACACCAGAGAGAGCATCGATGTAGTAAATCAATACCTCAACACCGGTGATGATGGCGAGAATAATCGCGATATCCACGTAGGTCTTGAGCGACGGATGAGCGTGCTCGGCTGCGTGAGCAGTTGCCATGTTCAGTACCTCCCCTAGAAGAATCGCATGACAGCGTGCGCCAAATCATGAACGCGGCTGGCATGTTCGCCACCCTCGCCTTCGGCGGACGCATACGGCAACAGATAAACGAGCGTGAAGATGACGATCCAGACGATATCGACGAAGTGCCAGTAAAGACCGGCGATCTCCAGCGTCATCGCGTTCTCTTGCTTCAGGCCACCGCGCAAGCTCACGAAGAGCAGGCTGACCAACCAGAGCACACCCAGTCCCACGTGCACACCGTGGAAACCGGTGAGGGTGAAGAAGGTGCTACCGAAGATATTGCCCTGCAGGGTAAGACCCTCGTGATGGAATTCGGTGAACTCAAAGAACTGACCACCCAGGAAGGTGGTGCCAAGAATGGCCGTGGCCGCCAGCCAGATACGGCTATTGCGGATATTGCCCTTCTGCAGGCTACCCAGGCTCAGCACCATGGTGAGCGAGCTCATGAGCAGCACAGCCGCACTCACCGAGGTGAACGGAATATCGATCAACTCGTGCGGGAACGGACCCACACCGATCTCCACGGCGCGATTGCGATAGATCATGTAGGTCGCGATCAGCGATCCAAAGAACATGCAGTCGCTTGCCAGGAAGAGCCACATCATCAATTTGCGATTTTCGATCCCGGTCCCGCTGTGACCGTGGCCACCGTGCGCGTCATGAGCATCGTCATGACCGTGGCCTGCGGCACCGGTTTGTACTTCTACGGCTTGTGCCATGTGTCACCCTCCTCAGGGATTAGTGCAGCCCCTCAACACCGGTTGGCTCAAACGCCCAGCCGAAGATGCCCCACATCAGCGTGATCAGACCGACGATCGACAGTGCCGAGATCGCCAACGGACCAAGCCAGAAGATGGTGATGTTCTCGAAGAGGAAGCCAAGTCCCATCATGAACATACCGGAGGCACCCACCAACGGCCAGAAGCTGGGATTGGGCAGATGCACATCATCGCCAGCATTTGGCCCGAGTACGATTTCCGGGCTCTCGATGTGGGCCGGGATATCATCACCATGGCCATACTTCTCTGCCCAGAGCGGATCGCGGCTGGCCACAATCGGCTGCTCGGCGAAGTTGTACTCCGGTGGCGGGCTGGTGGTGGCCCATTCCAGCGTCGGGGCATCCCACGGATTCGCGCCCACACGCTTGCCACTCTTCAGGCTTTGGCCAACATTGAAGAGCAGAAGCAGCATCGCCGCACCAAGGATGTATGCACCGAAGGTGACGATCGCGTTCCAGAAGTTCCAGCCAGCACCTTCACCATAGGTGTAGTAGCGACGTGGCATACCTTCCAGACCTAGGAAGTGCATCGGGAAGAAGGTGGCATTGAAGCCAACAAAGGTCATCCAGAAATTGATCTTGCCCAGCTTCTCGTCCATCATGCGGCCGGTAATCTTCGGGAACCAGTAGTAGAGACCCGCGATCAGACCGAACATCGAACCACCAAAGAGTACGTAGTGGAAGTGGGCGATGAGGAAGTAGCTATCGTTGTGATGCGAGTCGATCGGCACGGTGGCATGCATCACGCCGGAGATACCGCCGATAGTGAACATGCTGATCATGCCGATGGTAAACATCATCGGCGTCGTAAAGCGCACCTGCCCAAGCGCGATCGTTCCCAGCCAGTTGAAGATCTTCACACCGGTCGGGATGGCGATGGTCATGGTGGTGGCACCGAAGACAGCATTCGCAGTCGGCCCCATACCTGTGGTGAACATATGGTGCGCCCACACACCAAAGCCGAGGAAGGCGATGGCACAGGTGGCGTAGACCATGATGCTGTAACCGAAGAGCGGCTTACGGCTGAAGGTCGGCACGATCTCCGAGACGATACCGAAGACTGGCAGGATCATGATGTAGACCTCCGGGTGACCGAAGATCCAGAAGAGATGCTGCCAGAGCAGTGGATCACCACCGGCGGCGACAGCGTAGAAGTTGGTACCAAGCCAGCGATCGAACATCAGGAAGATGATCGCAACCGTGATGGCGGGGAAGGCCATGATCAGCAGGATGCTGGTGATAAGTGTGGTCCAGGTAAAGACCGGCATACGCATCAGCGTCATACCAGGAGCGCGCATGTTCAGGATGGTAACAATGAAGTTGAACGCGCCCAGCATCGAGGAGATACCGGAGATAGTAAGACCCACGATCCAGAAATCGACCGCGCGGGTGGGGTTCCAGGCGAGATCGGTGAGCGGTGCATAGGCGTACCAGCCCTGATTTGGGGCATGTCCCACAAACCAGCTGATATTCAGCGTGAGTCCGGCCATGACAAAGAGCCAGTAGCTGAATGCATTCAACCTGGGCATGGCGACATCACGCGCACCGATCTGGAGCGGCATGATGTAGTTCCAGAACGCGACCGTGAGCGGCATGACCGCCAGGAAGATCATGGTGGTGCCGTGCATCGTGAAAAGCTCGTTATACGTCTTTTCGTTGATGAGGCCGTTCCCGCTGGTGATCAGCTGGGTACGGATGAGCAGCGCTTCCAGACCACCAACCATGAGGAAGAAGATCGCGGTGACACCATACATGATGCCGATCTTCTTGTGATCTACTGTGGTGATCCAATCGAGCAGACCGCTGCGCTTCTTTGTGCCAGTGTGCGCACCGGACACCGTTGGTGCCGAGAGCCCTGGCTGTGCGACTGATGCCATTTCCCCTCCCCTACGGACTATTGTCCGCACATGCTACGTATCAAGCGGCCGGTGTCGCCTCGGTACTAACGGGTGTCGATTCCACTGCTGGTGTCGCGGCTGTGTCTGTGGTGTTCCACCCATCGGCAGTCGTGCATCCGCCCTCTGGCACCATGGAGAAGAGGAAATCGGCCATCTCTTCTGCTTCTGCCTGGGTTAGCTCAACAGCTTTGCCAGGTCCAATCATGGTGCCCATATAGTTGCCAGGTTTTATCGAATCCGGATCCATGAGCCACTGCACCAGGTTTTCATGGGTCATTTCCATCATGCCCGCGGCAAAGGTTTCGCGGCAGACAAGCATGGTCAGATCCGGACCATAGGTGCTGAATGCATCAATACCACTGAGCGCGTTGGCATTCTCCGCGCCATTGTAGGTATGGCAGCTGAGGCAGACGCTGAACTTCTGCGGAGCCTGGATAACACTGCTACCCTCGGGCTGCTCCTGGGCGCTGATAGCCGGGCTGGTACGCCAGTTATTCACCCAGGCATAGAATTCGTCTTCTTCCACCACGGTGATCTTGAAGCGCATCCAGGCGTGCTGGGCACCACAGAACTCGGCGCATTCACCATAGAAGGTGCCGGTTTCGGTTGGGGTGATTGAAATACTATTGACGTGACCAGGGATCACATCCAGCTTACCGCTGAGCTGCGGAATCCAGAAGCTGTGGATGACGTTGTTTGAATACAGATTGAAAACGGTGTTACGTCCGACCGGAATCACGATCTCGTTGGCTGTGGTGACATCCAGATCCTGACCACCCTGAACGGTGTCCTCGCCAAGATCGAATTCCCACCACCACTGCTTGCCGTAAACATCCACCTGCAGGCTACCTTCGTTGGCCCGGGCATCCTGATCAAAAAGAATATTCAGCGTGGGTACAAGCAGCACCAGCAGCACAACCGCCGGAATGATCGTCCACAAAAGCTCCAGACGCTTATTGCCATGGACCTGGGGCGGACGCTTGGTATCGCTCTTCTTGCGGCGATAGCGCAAGGAGAGATAGACCAGAGCAAACTGCACGCCAACAAAGACGATGAGCGAGAGCCAGAAAACCAGCTTGTACAGGCTATGGATATCGTCAGCCGTTTCCGATGCCGGGCTGAGCGTGGTGTATGGCTTTTCGCCACTTGGTCCACAGGCACTGAGTATCATCACCGCGAACAGCGACAACGATCCCCACGAGAGCAGCCTGGGGATTCCCCGCTTCTCTCCCGAGCTCTTCTGTCGCTCCTGGCGCCGCTCGTCCATTCTGCCTCCCCAATCTCTCCTGGTTCTGCGCCAGGTCTCACCAACACACATCGGCTGCACAGGAGTTCTTCCCTGTGAGCCGCCCATTATTGCTCTTCCATCGGCTCCCACATCGGAGTTTCACCGGATCGGTCGGGATACTCCTCCCCACCCTTGGGAGCGCACGCGTTCATACTACCGCGTATAAGAGTACGTATACCCAAATCCCTTCCCGGTGGTCAAGGTATTGTGCGGGTTTTTCCGGACACACTTGCCAGCAAAACATGCACAACCACCCGTGATGTGAGCACGCAGTCAGCATACCACCTTGGAGCGGCTTGCCAAGCCGGATTTCCATATGCCTCATGTATACTCAGACGGTAGTGGCTACCGTTTGTGCCTGTCCCCCAAATTTGCAGGCATTGTGCACATCACCCCGGAGTTTGCTAATCGTGCAGTCCACCCCCCCGCAATCCCAACGTGTGCTCAGTGCTGCACTGATGCTAACGGGCCTTGTGATCGCTGCCATCGCAATTTTGGCCGACACCATCAATATTGGTACAGGCAAGGGGTTTGGTTATTACCAGATGATTGTGCTCATTGCGGGTATCGTCATCTTCCTCATCGGGATCGCGGTGATTATCGGGGATCGCAGTCACGGAAGCTCTCAGCACCAGTTCACACCCGATGATATAGACGAATCCACCGACGCCTGATTTCCGCGAAGAGATTAGAATGAACGTGCAACTAGCTGGTGCATATCCGCGCCGGTTTTCCTTGTGCATCCATGAGAATCTCGTGCAGGAGTCAGAGCCGCTTCATGACCAGTCAACCCCTTTCTACCCCTTCCACCGGTGTCATCGCCCGCGAGGAGCAGGCAGCCATCGATGCCATCCGTGCCGCCCTTGCCACTGAAGGTATCGATATCGGAAACAAGCCGGTAGATTTACGCCCGCTTCCCTTTGAGGGAACCTGGGGAAGTGCCAGCACGATCGCACGCATGGTCGCCGGCGATATCGTTCAGCAACAGCTGGATGCCGAAGGTGCGCTGGAAGGGCTGAGCAAAAAAGAAACCAAAAAACTGGTCAATGAGCGAGTGGGTGCCGCGAGCCAGGATTTGGCTGCCAGGCTCGCCGATCGCATCGCCAGCACTGGTCGATTCGCCAGCGTCGAAGCGGAGAATGGCTACATCAATATCGGCTACGACGTCGATGCCACCACCAATCGCCTGGTGCGCGAGGTGCTGGAGCAGGGTGCAACCTATGGTCATGCCGCGCCAGATAGCCAGAACTTCAAGGTGATGATCGAGCATAGCCAGCTGAATACGCACAAGGCTGCTCATGTTGGTCATCTGCGCAATATCTGCCTGGGTGTGGCGCTGAGTAATATCAGCGATGCTGCGGGCTATTCCACCATTCGTACAACCTATATCGGGGATATTGGGCGGCATGTTATTCGCTGCCTGTGGTGCTACAAGGCATTCCACGCCGACGAGGAACCACCCGCAGGACACAGCCGGGGCCGCTGGCTTGGTGAGCTTTATGTCGAGAGCGGCAATCGCTTGCGCTACCGTGAGGATGTCCTGAAGTTCCTGAACACGTTGATCAAGGAGGACGCCGGTCTGCAAGAAGGCATTGATCGTGTTCTCAAGAACCTCTGGAATACGGACGATCCGGTCGATGGCGAGGATATCGCGTATATCCTCGGTCGCGTTACCAACGGCGAGGAAATGACCGCCGAAGGTTTCGTGGACACAGATACCGTGGTGCCGTTCTTCACACTGCTGGGCGATTACCTCCGCGCCGCGGTGGTGCAGATCGATCAGGAGAATACCGAGGCCGTCGCTCAGGCAAACGCTCGCCTCGAAGAGTGGCAGCAGTTGCACGCCACGATCGACTGGTGGCCGCATGTGCCGCGGTGGACCGAGGAGGAGAAGGCCACCTTCCAACTCTGGGAACAACAGGATCCGGCATTCGTCGAACTCTGGCACACCACTCGCGGCTGGAGCATGGACGAGCTCCAGGAAATCTTCGAGGAGTTCGGGGCTGAGTTCGATGTCTGGTTTTCCGAGAGTGAAGTCGAGGAAGATGGCCGCGAGATGGCGCGTGAGTTGCTCCAGCGCGGTATCGCGGAGATCTCCGATGGTCTGCCAGTGGTGAAAATCGACGAGAAGCTGGGGTTGGAGCAGGAGACCTATCGGACGATGCCGATTCTGCGCAGCGACGGCAGCACACTCTACTCCACCAAGGATCTCGCGCTTGCTCGTCGCAAGTTTGAGAACTACGACATCGATCAATCGATCTGGGTGGTGGATGTACGGCAATCGCTGTACTTCGACCAGATCACAAAGATTCTGGAGCTCTATGGCTTCGATGAGGCCGAGGCCAATCTGCATGAGGGCTATGAGTTCGTCACCCTGCCAGGCGGCATCATGAGCAGCCGTAAGGGCAATGCCCCCTTGCTGGAAGATGTGCGCAATGCCACGATCAGTCGGGCCCTAAACGTGGTGCAGGAGAAGAATCCGACACTTGCAGCCGCTGAGCAGGAGCAAGTCGCACACGATATCGCCATTGGCGCGATCAAGTACGTCATGCTCGCACGCGATGGTAACAAGGTGATCGTCTTTGATCCGGATGAAGCGCTCAGCTTCGAGGGCCACGCTGCCCCTTATATCCAGTATGCCCATGCGCGTGCCTGCCGCATTCTTGAACGTGGCGGTGTGACCGATGTCGACGTCCTGGCAGCACTGGAGAGCACCAGCTTCGTCAAGCCAGTGGCCGAGGAACTGAATCTGCTCCAGCAAATCTCGGCCTTCCCCGAGATGGTGCAGCGAGCAGCAAGCGAACGTAGGCCATTACATATCACCAACTATGTCTTCGAGCTGGCCAAGCGCTTCAATGACTTCTATCACGAGGCACCGGTGCTGCAGGAGGGAGTCGATCCCGCCGTGCGTCAGGCACGTCTGGCGCTGGTGACCGCCACCAAGGTGACATTGGCGAACGGATTGGCTCTATTAGGAATCGTAGCTCCGGAGCAGATGTAATGACCGACTATAACTTCCTGCGCACTGCCCGCATGCAACCGATTGCGGTGCCGCTCTGGTACGGATGCGAGGTTCCGGGCACGGATCACGGAGCAATCGCGCTGCGGGACGGTCTGGAACAGCGCTGGTTGGATGGTCATTACAACAGTCTGTTGCGGCGCCTGGAAGCACCGATCACGATCCCTGTGGCCGATGTTCCCCGAGCGCGGGCGCGGCTGCATCAGCGCGATCTCGTCTTTCTGGAAGCGATCGATGATGCCAACGTCCTGCTGGCCGATGCCGTGGATGCGACGATTAAGCGTGAACATCTGCCGATTGTGCTCGGTGGCGATCACGCCCTGGCGATGGGCTCCATCGCCGGTGCGGTGCGCAATGCCGCAAAGGTGGGCGTGCTCTGGATCGACACTCACCCGGATATCAATACCGTAGAAGGAAGTCTGAGCGGACACATTCACGGCATGCCGCTTGCGGCCGCCATCGGTACTGCCGCGGACGATCTGCCCAGGGCAAGCGCGTTGGCGGGAGTCGTACCGATGCTGCAGCCGGATCAGATCGCCTACCTGGGTATCCGCGATATCGATCTCTTTGAAGAGAAGACGATTCTGCGAAACAACATCTTCGCCCGCACGATGGACGAATGGAACGATGATGGCATCATCCATGGGCTCGAAGCAGCATTGGCGCACCTGGTCGATGCCGGAGTCGATGCTATCCATCTCAGCTTTGATGTCGATGTGCTCGATCCTGGTATCTTCCCCGGCACCGGCACACGGTACCCCGGTGGTCTCACCATTCGGGAGGCAAGCCAGGTGTTGCGCTATCTCGGTCTGTGGACCCAGTTGCCGATCCGCTCGATGGACTTCGTGGAGCTGAACCCGATGCTTGACCCCAGCGGCATCAGCACACAAACAGCATTGCATTTGCTCGCCACGGCACTCGGACAGAGGATGTTGGATCGGGGATAGTGATCCATACGTGCGTCGAGAAAATCGACGACGATGCCTCAGAAGCGTAGACCCGTCCCTCGCCAGCGACGTCCCGTCGCGGCGACCCTGCGATCTCGAGCGGAGCCGCAGGGGGGCGGGTTCAAGGAGCTATGCGTTGCTCTGATTTGGGGCGAGAGGCGGAGTTGACCATATTCGCCGGGTATAAAACCATCTGTACCGAGAAAATACTCTGTAGAAAGGTCGCGCTGCGAAAGGTAGACCCAGGCCTCAAGAGCGACGGAACGTCGCGATTGAGTTGCCTGGGTTCACGTGGCGATCGATCGCTCAATCCCGGAACAGGTGGCGGAGTTGGCGCCCAGTGAGTACCGGAACCCGGGCGACTCGCGCAGCTTCGCTGACGCGAGGCCCGAGTCTTGTCTATTCT
>JAGQGU010000033.1 GCA_020432165.1 Thermomicrobiales bacterium | reverse complement strand
GAGTGCCCGCGAAATCGTGACGCTGTGGGGGCATGAGGAGTGAGCTGTCGATGGCGTCGCGGGTGGAGATCACGGCGCGGTACGCCAAGGCGTACGCGCGGGCGTCCAAGGGTCAGAAGGGCCGTGTTCTGGACCAGGTCGTGGAGGTCACCGGCTGGTCGCGGGACAACGCCCGACGCCGTCTGGCCGCGGCAGCCGCGTCACCGGGGCGGGGGCATGCGGTCGCGGTCCGTCCACGCAAGCCGCGGGCGGACAAGTTCTCCTACGACGCCCGTCGGCTGCTGCAGCGAGTCTGGGCGGCCTCGGGCGGCCAGTGCGGCAAGTACTTGGCGGCCTCGATGGCCACGCAGCTGGCCGGGCTGGAACGCCACGGCGAGCTCGTCGAGGGCCAGGGCCGCTACAGCGCCGGCGTGCGCGCCGAGTTGCTGGCGATGTCACCGGCCACGATCGACCGCTACCTGGCGCCGATCAAAGCCACCGCCGCCCTGCGCGGACGCGCCATGACCAAGCCCTCACCCCTGTTACGGTCCTCGATCACGATCCGCCGCGCCGGCGACGAGGTCGACGCCGAGCCGGGATTCTTCGAGGGCGACACCGTGGCCCACTGCGGACCCACCCTCAAGGGCGAGTTCGCCCGCACCCTCAACCTGACCTGCATGTTCACGGGCTGGACGTTCACCAGGAGCATCCGCAACAACGCCCACGTCCACATCTTGTCCGCCCTGGACGCCGCCTTTGAGGCGATCCCGTTCGCCGTCGTCGGGCTGGACTTCGACAACGGCAGCGAGTTCCTCAATCACGGCGTCATCGACTGGGCCGCCGAGCGCACGATCTTCTTCACCCGCTCACGCCCGTACAAGAAGAACGACCAGGCCACCATCGAGTCCAAGAACAACCATCTGGTGCGTAAGTACGCGTTCTACTGGCACTATGACACCGACACCGAACGCGCCGTCCTCAACCGGCTGTGGCCTCTGGTCAACGACCGCCTCAACTACCTGACACCCACCATCAAACCCATCGGATTCGCCTCTACCGCCGACGGACGGCGCCGCCGCCTGTACGACAACCCCGCCACCCCACTGGACCGGCTCCTGGCCACAGGCGTCCTCTCACCGGCCCAGCGCGAGCAACTGTTCGCCTACCGCGACAGTCTCAACCCCGCCAAGATCGGGCGGGCGATCACCGCACTTCAGAAGCAACTACTACTGCTGGCCAAGGACAAAACCGAGCAACTGCACCTGGCTCAGTTCCCCTCAGCACTGCCCGATCTTCGCAAAGGTGTTCGTGTCGCCGCCCCGCCGTCGGCAGGCTGAGGTTTCGCGAACCAACCGACCAACTTCACACACGACTCGCAGATCACTCACGCGAAGCAGATCCGAAGTCCACCACCAGATGGGGCACTATCGACACTTCAGTCGGCATGTCCCCTGCCGATCCGGACTCGGAGGAATGTACGATCGTCAAACGAGGTATTGCCAGGCAGAACGCCTTTGGTACCGCGGAGTTCGTTGGTGCATAGTGGATCATCCTCGAGCAGGTCGTGGAGGAATGCCTCAGCTTCCGAGAGCGTTCCCGCCGAATGCGGATAGCCATCGGAGTGAATTACGAGCTCAGCTATTTCGGTGGGCACGGGGATAATGCCGATGAGTTCGTCGGGAATAGGAGTCCCATCGACGGCACCATACGCCCACTCGCCTCGGTTGTTCCGAAAGTGCGGCTGCAACTTAATCAGTGGTTCGATGAATCTGCGGCCCTCATCGTCTTCGCGTATGTCAGTATCTGACGCTCCGGCAGCGCGTAGTCCGTCGATGTAGGCAGCCCGAGCGGAAGAAGCGACCTGATCGATGCGTTTGACTGGTGGAGTGGTCGGCCGCCCCTTCCACCAGAAGGCGACGTCGCCGACTTGCCAGATTTCGCGTCGCGCCACGGAATAGATAGTGACCGCTGCCGAGCCACCGCTCGCTGCCACTACCCGCGTCAGCTCCCCGAAAGCAACCGCTGCGGTAGCGCTAGGGTCGAGGTGCTCGATCGAGGCAACTATGGCTTCCATCGCCAGCGTGCCGGAAGACTTCACTTCAGGTGTGATCCTCGATGAGGCACTGCCAACTGATGTGGCTCCATCAATGACTCCGATGAAGTGATCGCTAACGACAAAACCATCCTCGGTGTCCGTAGGGGAACCGCTCTTTCCTAGGCATAGATGCTCGAGGATCGTCGGCTTGGGATGATACGTGTCGAAGTTGTCGGTAGCTGAAGATTCGCCCTTGACTGTTGCTGGGTCACTATAGAGTAGTTTATCGAACTCGGTTTCGTAATTGTGGTGAAACATGTTGAAGTGTTCTTTCATCAACTGTTTGAAGTCGAGCATTCCGAGGTTCCAGGGTCTGCGGCAGACGCGGACACAAGTGGTGCCTGGCCAATAGCGCAACCACCACGGCCCGCCGACTTGCATCACCGACCTGAAGGCAGAGATGGTAGCGTCCGGACCATGTAAGTACGCGCAAGCGTAGATGCTGGTTACGAGCGCGGCCTGGTCAAGCCATCCAGATATGGGGACTATTCTGCATGATTCGTCCGCCCGACTAAGCGGGCAGCCTTCGAGATTACTCGCATCTAAATTATAGAAACGGCTATGCTTCTGACAGAAACCTCCGGTAAAGACTGCCTCGGCAAACTCGTCAGCTGTGCCTCCTACATCGACGTGCAGGAAGCCCGCCGCCTCATATGCGCCGACGGCGGCATCGCCACGGTAGTCGTCACTTACTGTGATCTCAGACTGAATCACTTTTAGGCCAAACACAGTCGCATTCAGTTCGCCGTTCCTGAGGTTGGGTTCGTCCCTGCCCTCTGCCGCGCGCGTCGGATTAGGGCGGTTATTAGCCATGAATACACCCAGGATGTGCATCTGCCCGGCGTTATTGTCGAGGCCAAGTTCTTCGTTGCACTCACGACTTATGCCGGCGAGGGAGTCGAGCGCTCCAAACTTATCGGCGTCGCGCAGATCACCCGGTTCGGATAGTTCCAAGACACCACCAGTTGCCTGGGCGAGTATACCGTTTGCGTTTCCATTACGTTGACTGCGGTTCATTAGAACCAGGAAGCTCCGCCCCTTTACCTGCCTGATAACTGCCGCCTTACCGTTGAGCTGGATTGGGGAGATTTGGTCCGCTAGCGATGAATCAGTCAACTGCCAGCGTATGTTTTCCTTATCAATCTTGAATATCGCATCGTCATTACTCCCGATCACCGAGGGTGGCAGGTGTTTACACGACTGTTCGGTCGTTGCGTAGTCGGTTTCTTTGGTTGCGATAGTGAACACTATTCCTTCAGAGCCCCTTTGGTGACCATATCCAACCCACTCGAGCGTTGGAATACGTCCGTTATGTCTTCCGGGTTTCTGAAGCTTAACTGTCTCATAGAATCCTCGCCCGACTTTGCTGAGGTGAGGTTGATTCCATTGCGGTAAGAGGTCCTTATCATCGATATCTGCGACGAACCTGTCGGGACCTATGGGTTGGCTCTCAGGCTCACCTTTCCGATCACCGATATGGAATCCGATGGCTCGCCTGGCAACGCGCTGATTTGATGCAGATGCATCGACTAACACGAGGCAGCCAGCAGCAACGCTGACAAAATCAGCTAAGTCGCGACCGGTGGCTTGGTATGGGTCGAAACGCTCGAACTGTTCCAGGTAGTCACGGAGATCGGTTAGTAGGGAGCTATGCTGGTGCCATTGGTCTTTGACTATGTACTGCGAATTCAGCGTCTCGCTGGTAGGCGCAAGGCTTCGACGGATCAATTCCAGGAGCGCGCGATTCTCTGTGCTGCCACTGTTGTAGGGATTTTCATGATCGCTGTTGATACGCTTGATTACGACTGCGGCAACACGTGCCGGTTCGAGCTGATATGTGGTGCGAGCATTGGTCTTGAGTACACCGATGAGCTCTCGCTCAGCAATAGTCAATCGCAGTGCCGCATGCCGATCTTTGGACCGAAGTGGCTGGTAGCCGGCGCGCAGATGGCGAGATGCCCGACGTACCGGGCCGAGAGCGTAATAGCCGGAGAATCCTCGGCCGACTCCGATGTACACCGCGGGTATCAGAGCGCCGAGGCCCGCAAGCGGACCGACGGCGTTCCAGGAGTCTGCGTCCAGGTCATGCTCAGTAAGCCATACCCAGATAGGCATACTGTTGGCGACAGTAAAAGCAACTACTTGACCTACCACAACCATAATTGTTGCATTTCCTGTGGAGCGGACCTGGATGGCCATGATGAATAGATAGGTAGCGGAGACAATAAGTACGAGAATTATCGTCACAAACCACGCAGTGTGTACCCCACCGCGATGGAGGAAGCCAAGCGCAACCAAGATAGTGCCAAACATGATGCCAGCGACCAGCCCGACTCCTGTTGACTTCACTCGGGAGCGACTTTGTGTGGCGACGAATGCGGCTATGCAAATCTCCACGCCGAACGCAATGGTGATCCAACGCCCGGGTCGGTCGGTCGGAGGGGAGACTTGGTCATTGACGGTCAAGGAAAGCAGTACGAACAATATTGTGGTGCTGGGTATTACTAACCATTCGGTTGCTGTAAGTGCACCGCGGAGTTTATATGCTGAGAGCAAAATGATCGCACAGAATATGATCGTGCTGACTAACGTCAGGAGACCGATGATGGTGTTCATGAAAATAACTGTATCGGATTGAGCGTGATCGTTGCCGGCTGGGTGGTGTCGTGAAATCTGGTCATTCGCCGATTGTCCCAGACAGTTGGGCGCGACGACGTATTTCGCTGTGGATGTGTCTTTTCAACGCAGACAGTGTCATATCGTCGTGGCAACAGGGAAACCCAACGGGACCGGTCGGATGTGAGGACGGAGTACGTCGGGTGAGGTTGACAGTCGAGGATCGAACCGAGATCGCGTCCCATCAGCCCAGTGTGGCTGTGGGAGGCTGTGCGGCGGCCAATCGCCCAGAATCGAATCACCAGTTCCATGGTCGTACAGCTCGTTGTAGGTCTTCTCGATCCACAGCACGTGGAAGGCGTCGCCGGTGCGGAATCCCGTGAAGGGGAGGTTGCCTTCGTGGCGGAACACCATGTACCGGTCCCGTGCGAGTTCCTGCGGCGGCGAAGGGTTGAACTTGCTGCTGGGGAGCAACTCCGACCCCAGGCCGTGCCGAGGATGTTGCACCAGCTGCTTCCAGGTCAGCTTGGCGCGCTTCTCCCACTTCACCAGGAACTCGCGGCACTGTGCATCGGTCAGCTCGCCGACGCCCCAGCCGCGCTGTACGTGGCGTAGGCACAGTACCGGGTGTCCGGACAGGAGGGTGATCTCATCGGTGTCAGTTGGCGGTTTCGGGTCGGCGCGGCGGTTGGGTGCTGTACCGCGGCGCCTCGGCTTCTTGTCGGCCACGTGTCAGAGAGGGTGCCCAGCGAAGAAGGAACGGATTGCTTCGTCACTGATCTGGACGTTCCGGGAACCGTCGAAGATGTCCTTCCATGGGGCCTCACGATGCGTGCGTTCGCGCAGTGCCCACGCGGCGAGTGACCCGTACCGATCCCAGATGTCAACGAGGTAGTCCTCGATCTCGGTGAAGTTGTCCCAGGTGAAGTCATCACCGAGTGCGGCGTCGGCGTCGATCGGGCCTCGACCGTAGCCCATGTACGCGTGATACACATCGGCGACGACCGGCCCGTGTGCCCACGCCTGGATACCATCATCGAACAGCGGTTCGCCGGTGGCGCCGAGACGGTGCCCCTGGGCGTAGTACAGCAGCTTCTGCAGTTTGAGGTTCGACAACTCGGCGTCAAGGTTCTTAGCCCAGGCGATGAACCAGCGCGCGATGTCACCGGCGCGGAACGTAGCCATGCGTCAACCCGTCCTTCGGGTCATCGAGTGGTGCGGGTTCTGCCGCGATGGCACAAGTATGGCAGTCGCCACTGACATCGCGACAGAGATTGCTGTGACCTGCAGGATTGCGTCCGCAGCCGCAATCGAGCCCTGACCGACTATCAGGGGCCATCACGAACGAACGGCGTGTGTTTGCTACGCCCGCACGCCGAGGCGGGCCAGGACGTCGGCGTCGATGGCGCCCAGCTCGGAGTCGATGGAGGCGTGGGCGGCGCGGCGCTGGGCCGACGGC
>JAGQGU010000032.1 GCA_020432165.1 Thermomicrobiales bacterium | reverse complement strand
TGATCACGGGTGCGGCGCAGATGGATGGTGCCATTCTGGTCGTGAGTGCACCGGACGGTCCGATGCCGCAGACCCGCGAGCACATCCTGCTGGCCCACCAGGTGCAGGTGCCGAGCATCGTGGTCTTCCTGAACAAGGTTGACATGATGGACGACGAGGAGCTGCTTGAGCTCGTCGAGATGGAAGTGCGTGAGCTGTTGAGCGCGAACGACTTCCCTGGCGACGAGATCCCGTTCGTGCGTGGTAGTGCGTTGGCCGTGCTGGAGAGCACCAGCGACGACATCAACGCACCGGAGTACGCGCCGATCCTCGAGCTCATGCAGGCGGTGGATGACTACATCCCGACCCCGGAGCGCGCGGTGGATCAGCCCTTCCTGATGCCGGTGGAAGACGTCTTTGGCATCAAGGGTCGCGGTACCGTGGTGACGGGTCGTATCGAGCGTGGTGTGGTTGCCGTTGGTGACGAGATCGAGATCGTTGGTTTCGGTGAGCGTCGCAAGGTGATCGTCACCGGTGTCGAGATGTTCCAGAAGAGCCTGGATCGTGGTGAAGCCGGAGACAACGTTGGTTGTCTGCTGCGTGGTGTGGAGCGCACGGATGTGCAGCGTGGCCAGGTGTTGGCCAAGCCGGGCAGCATCACCCCGCACACCAAGTTCAATGCCGAGGTGTACGTGTTGAGCAAGGAAGAGGGTGGACGCCACACCCCGTTCTTCCCGGGCTATCGTCCGCAGTTCTACATTCGCACAACGGACGTGACCGGCATCATCCAGTTGCCAGAGGGTGTGGAGATGGTCATGCCTGGTGACAACATTCAGATGGGTGTGGAGCTGATCACACCGGTGGCGATCGAGCAGGGATTGCGGTTCGCGATCCGTGAAGGTGGTCGCACGGTGGGTGCCGGTTCCGTCACCAGCATCATCGAGTAGAGAATTGTTTGAGGTCGGGTTGGCCGCAGTTGGTGCGGCCGGCCCACTTCTAGTTGAGGGAATCTTCACATGGTAACGGCCAAGAAGACGGCACAGAAAATCAGAATCCGTCTGAAAGCCTATGATCACAAGATTCTCGATCAGTCCGCAGGTCGCATCGTAGAGACGGCCGAATCGACTGGTGCCAAGGTAGCTGGCCCTGTGCCGTTGCCGACGCGGATCGAGAAGTTCTGTGTCATGCGCTCTCCGTTTATCGATAAGGACTCGCAGGAGCACTTTGAGATTCGGACACACAAGCGGTTGATTGACGTGCTTGAGCCCAGTGGTGCCACGATTCGCGCGCTTATGAGCCTGAATCTGCCCGCCGGTGTAGATATTGAGATCAAGCTTTAGGATTCGCGTTCATCCGGCGGTATGGCTGACAACGGCCGATAACCGGATTTAGCTGCAAAACACGCTCTGGTAATGCGTGCGGCCCGTACAGTGCTGCACCCACATCCTGACGAAATGCAGGGGAGAGCCAATGGTTCACGGATTGATCGGGCGCAAGCTCGGTATGACACAGATATTTGATGAGCAGGGCCTTGCCCGGCCAGTTACGGTTATTGAAGCCGGGCCGTGCGTTGTGACCCAGGTACGCACCACCGAGAAGGATGGCTATGAAGCCGTTCAGCTCGGCTTTGGTATTGCCAAGAAGCTGAACAAGCCCGAGAAGGGCCACGTGAAGGAATCTGGCCACATGGTCAAGACCCTTCGCGAGGTTAAGGCCGATGACTACGCCAACATCGAAGTTGGTCAGGTCTTCAATGCCGATACATTCAGTGAAGGTGAAGTGGTGGATGTCACCGGCACCAGCAAGGGCCGTGGTTTCCAGGGCGGCATGAAGCGACACGGCTTCAGCGGTTCCCAGAAAACCCACGGTCAGAGTGACCGCCAGCGCGCGCCAGGTTCCATTGGTTCCTCGGCGACGCCGGGCCGTGTATTCAAGGGCCTGAAGATGGCCGGTCACATGGGGCACGAGCGCGTCACTGTGCAGAATCTGAAGGTTCTGCGCGTGGACGTCGAGCGCAACCTCCTGCTGGTGGAGGGTTCTGTTCCTGGCCCCAATAAGGGAACGCTGTTGATCCGCCGTGCGGTGAAGGGCCAGAAGTAAGGCTGGCGATTCCCGTTCACGCGCGCAGGCGCTTTGAAACGGCGAAGGGAGCAAGACTGAAATGCAGTTTGATGTAGTTGATACAAAGGGCGCTGTGGTTGGTACCACTGAGCTCGACGAAAGCGTGTGGGGGATTGAGCCGCACCTGAGCGTGGTGCATCAGGCACTGCTGCGTCAGAATGCGAACGCTCGTCTCGGCACGCACAAGGTGAAAGGCCGCAGCGAGGTTTCTGGCGGTGGTCGTAAGCCATGGCGCCAGAAGGGCACGGGTCGTGCTCGCCAGGGATCCACGCGTGCTGCGCAGTGGGTCGGTGGTGGCATCATCTTCGGCCCCACACCGCGCAAGTACACCCAGGCTATGCCACGCAAAATGCGTCGCCTCGCGATCCGCAGCGTGCTGAGTGCCAAGGTGCAGGACGAGCGCCTCACGGTTATCAAGGGCCTGGAAGAGCTGGACGGCCGCACCAAGAGCATGAAGAGTGTGCTCGCGACACTGCCAGAGAGCCGCTCCATGCTGATCGTGGTTCCAGCCACGGATAGCACGGCCGCTCGCGGTGCCGCCAACCTGCCGAACACCAAGACGGTGATTGCCGGCATGCTGAATGTCCGAGACGTGCTCAAGTTCGATCGACTTGTGGTGACCGAAGAGGCCATCGCCCAGATCGAAGAGCTGTGGGCGCTTGATGAGGCGAGCCGCCAGCCGAGCCAGTGGAAGCTGGCCCGCGAGGCAGCCGCCGAGGAGGTCGCATAACCATGGCAGAGCTGCGACTCGAGGAAGTTCTTCGCCGTCCGTTGATTACGGAGAAGAACACCCTGCTCTCCGAGCAGAACAAATTCACGTTCGAAGTGCACCCTGGCGCGACCAAGATTCTCATCAAGGCCGCTGTGGAGGATGCATTTGGTGTGGACGTTACGGATGTACACACCCTGAATGTCAAGCCGAAGGCAAAGACCCGCATGATCCGCCGTGGCGCGGGCCGTATCTACGGCTCCTCCCGCGCGGTCAAGAAGGCCGTTGTGACCCTGAAGCCGGGTCAGCGTATTGACATCTTCGAGCAGATTTAACCGGTTGAAAGGAGCCGATTGGCATGGCCATTCGAAAGTACAAGCCAACCTCCCCGGCGCGTCGCTCGATGAGTGTGAGCACGTTCGAGGAGATTACCAAAAAGAAGCCGGAGAAGAGCCTGGTCGAGCCGCTGAAGAAGCATGCGGGTCGTAACAACCGGGGTCGGATCACCACCCGCCATCGTGGCGGTGGCAACAAGCGCTTTTATCGCATTATCGATTTCAAGCGCAACAAGGCCGATGTGCCTGCGCGTGTGGCCGCGATCGAATACGATCCGAACCGCTCCGCTCGCATCGCCCTGCTCTTCTATGTAGATGGCGAGAAGCGCTACATCCTGGCACCGCTAGGTGTCCGCGTGGGCGATACCGTGGTCAGTGGTGAAAATGTGCCGGTTCGTACCGGTAACGCCATGCCACTGCGCAATATCCCCACTGGTACCCAGGTGCACAATATTGAGCTCTATCCCGGTAAGGGTGGCCAGCTCTGCCGCAGCGCTGGTACCAGCGCCCAGCTGATGGCGAAGGTGAATAACTACGCCCAGCTGCGCATGCCCAGCGGTGAGGTTCGCCTGGTGCACCTGAACTGCATGGCCACACTCGGTCAGGTGGGCAATGTCGATCACGAGAATATCGAGATCGGTAAGGCCGGCCGCAGCCGCCACATGGGTCGCCGCCCAACCGTTCGCGGTTCGGTGATGAACCCGAACGACCACCCGCATGGTGGTGGTGAGGGCAAGGCGCCGATCGGTGGCCAGCCGAAGACGCCGTGGGGCAAGCCGGCGTTCCGGAAGACCCGCAACAACAAGCGGACCGATTCGATGATCGTACGCAAGCGGCCGAAGAAGGGCACGCGGCGGTAGCGGCGGCAGACCCTGAACGGGTCTACCCGCCTCAACGGGTGAAAGAAATGCCGCCGCGCCGAGGCGGCGCGGCAGGGAGGAAAGCGTGTCGAGATCATCGAAAAAGGGGCCGTACATCGACCCCAACGTTCAGGAAAAGGTTGACCAGCTCAACCGCGCCAATGAGCGCCGCGTTATTCGCACCTGGGCCCGGGATTGCACCATTTTTCCGGGGCTCGTCGGCCACACCATCGCGGTGCACAACGGCCGCCAGCATGTGCCGGTGTTCGTGACCGAGCAGATGGTTGGCCACAAACTTGGAGAGTTCGCGCCCACCCGCACCTACCGGGGGCATGGCAAGGATGCCGATCGGCGCTCGCGGCGCTAGCCGTTGAGTGCGCCGTCGGCGCATCGAGGAGTACGAGGTATGGAGAACGAAGTGCGTGCCAGTCTCGGCCGCGTTCGCATTTCCGCCCGTAAAGCCCGCCTGGTTTGTGATGCCGTGCGTGGGAAGCGGGTGGTCGATGCGCAGGCCATGCTGCGGTTCATGCCGCAGAAGACTGCGTACGAGATGGAAAAGTTGATGAAGTCGCTCGTGGCGAATGCCGAGAACAACCAGGACCTCGATCCCGAGGATCTCTGGATCACGGCTGTCTACGCTGACGAGGGAATCACCTACAAGCGGTTCCAGCCGAAGGCGCGTGGACGGGTTGGTCGCGTGAACAAGCGCACCTGCTCGATCACCGTTGTCGCTGAAGCCCGGGGAGGCCGCTAATGGGACGTAAAGTCAATCCGATCGGATTCCGCCTCGGCGTGGTCAGCGATTGGGAATCGAAGTGGTACGCAGAGCGCACCTACACCGAGCAGCTTCATGAGGACATCAAGATCCGCGATCTGATCATGAAGGAGCTCACCCGGGCGTCGATCTCCAAGATNNGCAAGGCGCCGATCGGTGGCCAGCCCAAGACCAAGTGGGGCAAGCCCGCGTTCCAGCGCACGCGGAATAACAAGCGCACGGACTCGATGATTGTTCGACGCCGCCCGGCTAACAAGCGGCGCTAGCACGACAGGGCGCGACCGGGAACTCGATTCTCACGCCGAATGTCGGTTGCGGCTACTTGATGGGTATTACAGGAGAACAAGATGTCGAGATCTGCAAAGAAGGGACCATACATCGACGCTAACCTGCAAAGGAAGGTCGATGCCCTGAATGCAACGAATAAGAAGACGGTGATCCGCACCTGGGCACGTGCTTGCACGATTTTCCCGGGAATGGTGGGTCACACCATCGCCGTTCACAACGGTCGCACACACGTGCCGATCTATGTGACTGAGCCGATGGTTGGACACAAGCTTGGCGAGTTTGCACCTACCCGTACCTATCGTGGTCACGGGAAGGATGCCGACAAGCGCGGCCGCCGATAGTCGGCCTGGAGGGTATAGATATGGAAGTACGCGCCAGTATCACGCGCGTCCGCATCTCTCCGCGCAAGGCCCGGTTGGTCGTGGACATGGTTCGCGGCAAGAAGGTATCGGACGCCATCACCTTGATGAAGTTCACACCGAACCGCGCTGCTGAGGATGTGGAAAAGCTGCTGAAGAGTGTGGCGGCCAACGCCGAGCACAACTACGATATCGATCCGGAAACGCTTTGGATCAAGGAGATCTATGCGGACGATGCGCCGCAGCTCCGCCGATTCAAGCCGAAGGCTCGCGGCCGGGTTGGCAAGATTCTGCGACGTTCGTGCCACATCACGGTCGTCGCTGAAGAGAGAGGTGGCCGCTAATGGGTCGTAAAGTCCATCCCGTAGGATTCCGCCTTGGCGTTTCCTCCGATTGGGAGTCGAATTGGTTCTCCGAAAAGCAGTATACTGAGTTGCTGCATGAGGATATTGCCATTCGCAACCTCGTGGAAAAGGAACTCCAGCGCGCTGGCGTGGCGCGGATCGAGCTTGAGCGCAGTGCGAACAAGGTCGATGTCACGCTGCACACTGCCAAGCCGGGCATTGTTATCGGCAAGCAGGGTGCAAACGTTGAGCGCATCCGTGGCCTGATCGAGAAGAAGGTTGGCAAGAAGGTCAATCTCCGCATCGAGGAAATCAAGGTTCCGGAAACCAATGCCCGGTTGATCGCCGAAAGCATTGCGGAGCAGATTCAGCGCCGCGTGGCCTATCGCCGTGCCATGAAGCACGCGATTCAGCAGGCCATGCGCCGTGGCGCCAAGGGCGTCAAGATCAAGATGAGCGGTCGTCTCGGCGGTGCCGAAATGAGCCGCACGGTGACTGAGATGGAAGGCCGCGTGCCTCTGCACACCATTCGTGCAGACATCGAGTTCGCCACTGTCCATGCGCACACCACCTACGGCCGTATCGGCGTGAAGGTGTGGGTGTACAAGGGCGATGTGCTTCCGCAGATGGATGAGGTAACCGCGGCCAGTCTGACCGCCGACCTCGCCAAGGCGGGCGATTAAGATGTGCCGCGAGGCCGGGCATGCACGCCCGGCTCTCGTTGTGTGATGTGTAACGGAGCGTAGTGACATGTTGATGCCAAAGCGGACAAAGTACCGCAAAGTTATGCGTGGTCGCATGACGGGCAAGGCGTATCGCGGTAGCACCATTTCGTTTGGCGATTACGCACTGGTTGCGTTGGAGCCGGCGTGGGTGAATAGCCGTCAGATCGAGGCCGCCCGCCGCGCGATTACGAACTACCTCAAGCGCGGTGGTAAGGTGTGGATTCGCATCTTCCCCGACAAGGTTGTGACCAAGAAGCCGGCGGAAGTCCGCATGGGTTCTGGTAAGGGTAGCCCGGAGTTCTGGGTAGCCGTGGTTAAGCCAGGCCGCATCATTTATGAAGTAGCCGGTGTTGATCAGGAACGAGCTTGCGAGGCCCTGCGCCGCGCTGGCATGAAGATGCCAATGAAGTGCAAGGTGATGGTCCGCGAGACCCCCGGCGCTCACGCCGTGGAAGAAGGTGCTGCATGAAGGCTGACGAGATTCGTGAGTTGAGCCTCGAGGAAATGGACGAGAAGCTGACCGAGCTCTACACCGAGCTGCGCGATCTTCGCTTCCAGGATGCCGTGGGCCAGTTCACCGCCACTGCCCGTCCGCGCGAGATTCGCAAGGACATCGCCCGGATCCACACCATCCGGACAGAAATGGAAGCTGCCGAGGCCTAGTGCCCGGCAGGATGGAGTAGAGGAACCCAATGAGTGAGGTTCAGGAAACCACAGCTACCGAGGTAGAGGAGCGCCATCAGGCATCCCGCACCCAGAAGGTCGGCACCGTGGTGAGCGACAAAATGGAGAAGACCGTTGTCGTGTCCGTAGACTTTGTTCGCCGTCACCCGCTGTACAACAAGCGGATTACGCGCACGAACAAGTTCTTTGCGCACGACGAGAATGGTGTCTGCAAGATTGGCGATACGGTACGCATCGAAGAGTGCGCTCCGATCTCCAAGCGCAAGCGCTGGATTGTGCGCGAGGTTCTCGAGCGCGCGGTGCAGGTATAGCGATTCATCCCTGGTGGGGATGGTCGATATCGTGCCTGGAAGAAGGTAAGGATCGATGATTCAGACTCAGACCCGGCTGCGGGTTGCCGATAACAGCGGTGCGCGCGAGATCATGTGCATTCGCGTTCTCGGTGGCAGTGGCCTCAAGTATGGTGGCGTGGGCGATACCATCATTGCATCCGTCAAGAGCGCGCAGCCGAATGGCGCCGTGAAGAAGGGTGATGTGGTTCGCGCGGTTATTGTGCGCACCGCCAGCGAATATGGCCGCCCGGATGGTAGCCACATTAAGTTTGATGACAACGCGGCAGTGCTGATCAACGCGCAGGGTGCGCCGCGCGGCACGCGTATCTTCGGCCCCGTGGGGCGCGAACTGCGTGAAAAGCAATTCATGCGGATCGTGTCGCTGGCGCCGGAAGTGCTGTAGGTTAACTGATGCGAAAGATTGTTAAGGGCGATGAAGTCGAAGTCATTGCCGGTCGGAACAAGGGCGAGCGCGGAACTGTGCGCAAGTACATTGTGGAATCCGATCGTGTGGTGATTGAGGGCGTCAATCTCGTCAAGAAGCACATGAAGCAGGGCCGTGCCCGTCAGGCCGGCATTATTGAGGTGGAGGCACCGCTGCACGTTTCAAACGTGATGCTGGTGGAGCCAGGCACCGATGAACCGACGCGCGTGGGTATCCGTAAGGATGCCGATGGCAAGAACGAGCGGTTCTCCAAGAAAACAGGGAATTCCATTCCGAACCCGAACGCCTAGCGTGAACGGGTTCTGAATGTGCAGGACCACTCATTAAGTGTGATGGCGGCCTGAGTGCAACCCGGCTCGTGCCGAGGAAGCAGACCAGGCGGGAACGCCAAGAATTGTTTGGATTCCGGATCCTTATCCGGATGTGAAGGCAGGTTGGAATGGCTCGAGTACGTGAGCAATATAAGCAGGACGTTGTCCCTGCGCTGACGAACGAATTCGGCTACAAGAACCTTTACCAGGTACCGAAGATTGAGAAGATTGTTCTCAATATCGGTCTCGGTGAGGCCGTAGCCAATGGCCGCGCCCTTGATGCTGCAGTGGGAGACTTGACGATGATCGCTGGCCAGAAGCCAGTGGTGACCCGCGCCAAGAAGTCCATCGCATCCTTCAAGCTGCGCGCCGGTATGCCCATCGGTGCGGTAGTCACGCTGCGTGGCGATCGCATGTACGAGTTTCTGGATCGCCTGATCGCTACTGCGCTTCCGCGCATCCGCGACTTCCGTGGCGTCAATCCGAATGCGTTCGATGGCCGTGGTAATTACACCCTCGGTCTGCGGGAGCAAATCATGTTCCCCGAGATCGACTACGACAAGATCGATAAGGTGCGTGGCCTCGAAATTAGCATCGTGACCTCCGCCAAGACTGATGAAGAAGGGCGACGACTGCTCGCGCTTCTCGGTATGCCGTTCGCTCACTAGCGAACTTACGGAGGAATCGATGGCGAAAAAGAGTAGCATCGCCCGCGCGAATCGCACGCCCAAGTACAGCACCCGGGCGGTTAATCGTTGCAAGGTTTGCGGCCGCAGCCGCGCCTATATGCGGAAGTTCGGCGTTTGCCGTATCTGCTTCCGCGAACTGGCCAATCAGGGCCGACTGCCAGGTGTGAAGAAGTCCAGCTGGTAGGAGTTAGCAGGTCCGATGATTCATCGGATACCACTAGTGGAGTAAAGATTGCATGAGCGTCAATGATCCAATCAGCGATATGCTGACCCGGATTCGCAATGCGGGTATGGCCCAGAAGCCAGACACAACAATGCCCGCAACCAAGATCCTGGTAGCCATCGCCGGCATTCTCAAGTCGGAAGGCTACATTCTGAATTACGAAGTGATTGAGAAGCATCCGCAAAACCAGCTCAAGATCACCCTGAGCTATGGTCCGGACAAGCGTCACACAATCCGTGAGCTCAAGCGCGTCAGCAAGCCAGGTCTGCGTGTTTACGCCGGTAAGGACAACCTGCCGCGCGTGAAGAGCGGCCTCGGTATCGCCATTGTTAGCACGCCCGATGGTGTGTTGACCGGCTACGAGGCGCGTCGTCGCGGCATTGGTGGCGAGGTGCTCTGCACCGTTTGGTAGCAGTGCGGCACGTGATACACGTGCACGCCGCCAAAGCGAGGGAACGACATGTCTCGAATCGGAATCAAACCCATCCCGGTGCCGAATAGCGTCACTGTGGATATCGCTCAGGGCAACGCCGTTAAGGTGAAGGGCCCCAAGGGCGAACTCAGCCAGCAGCTTTCTTCCAAGGTGCAGATCGTGCAAGAGGAGAACACCCTCTACGTGAAGCGCGATAGCGAGGATCGCGAGATCAAGGCACTTCATGGTCTCACCCGCGCCCTGTTGAACAACATGGTGGTTGGTGTGACCGATGGTTACACCAAGATCCTGGAGATCCAGGGCGTTGGTTACCGTGCCCAGATGCAGGGAAGCAACCTGGTGTTGAACGTGGGCTACTCCCACCCGGTGAACATGATCGCGCCAGATGGCGTGACCTATGCCGTGGAAGGCAACAACAAGGTGTCCGTTATGGGTATCAACAAGCAGGTTGTTGGTGAGGAAGCTGCACGCATCCGTGGTGTGCGTCCGCCGGAGCCCTACAAGGGTAAGGGCATCCGCTACCAGGGTGAATATGTCCGCCGCAAGGCTGGTAAGGCCGGTAAGGCGAAGTAAAACACCAGGCCAGCGCCATCTGGGTAGCTGGTATCTGGTGCTCATGGAGAGCTCAGATGCGACTCAAATACAGAAAACCACTGAGCCAGCGCAAGCGCCGCCACGTGCGCGTTCGCGCCAAGGTAAGCGGAACAACGGCTCGACCGCGATTGAACGTGTTCCGTTCTTCGGCTCATATCTATTGCCAGGTCATCGATGATCTGCAGGGTCACACACTTGTGGCGGCCAGCGATCTCGAGCAGGAAGTAAAGGACCGCGCTGGCGAAGGTGCCACCAAGACCGCGCGATCGAAGGCCGTGGGCGAAGTTATCGCCGAGCGTGCCAAGGCTGCTGGCATCGAGACAGTTGTGTTCGATCGCGGTGGCTTCATCTATCACGGCCGTGTGAAGGCAGTGGCGGATGGTGCCCGCGAAGGTGGCTTGAAGTTCTAGCCACGTAACGTTTTCCGGGGCGACAGGCACAAGGCCGAGTTCCGGAAGCTACGGAGAAACGCATGGATCGTAATCGAGATTCCCGCCGTCGTAATGACGACGAGCAGGTAAACGAGTTCGAGGAGCGATTGGTTCGTATCAATCGTTCTTCCAAGACCCACGCCGGTGGCCGCACCTTCTCGTTCGGCAGCATTATGGTTGTCGGCGATGGCAAGGGCCGCGTCGGTGTTGGTCTCGGTAAGGCTGGCGAAGTGCCGGATGCAATCCGCAAGGGCACCGAAGCCGCCAAGAAGAGCCTGATCACCGTGCCGCTGGATGGCGGCACCATTCCGCACGAGGTCGAGGCCACCTTTGGTGCCAGCCGCGTGCTGCTGAAGCCCGCCAGCCCCGGTACCGGTGTTATCGCCGGTGGTGCTGTGCGTGCCGTGGTGGAGAGCGCGGGTATCCGCGATCTGCTCTCCAAGAGCCTCGGCAACAACAATCCGGTGAACGTTGTGCGCGCCACCATTTTGGCGCTGCAGATGCTGGAGAGCGAGAGCACGGTCGCCCGTCGTCGCGCCCACGCTGGCAACCTGCGCAAGCCGTTTGCCCATGGTGGTCAGAGTGCGGATCAGAGCGCCGTTAAGCGTCGCCAGCCAGCACCGCTGCAGCAGCCGCAGGAGCCCAAGCGCCCGCAGCGCGGACGCAATCAGCAAAATCGCGGTCGTCGCGGCGCTGCCACGACTCCGGCTGAAGGGAACGAATAGTCATGGCGAAGACGCAGAAGGCCGAAACCGGCCAGTTGCGGATCACCCTGGTGCGTAGCACCATTGGTCGTCCTGAGGATCAGAAGAATTCGGTCAAGAGCCTGGGGCTGCGCAAGCTGAACCAGAGCGTGATCCGGAACGACGAGCCGGGTATCCGTGGTATTTGCAACAAGATCAGCCACCTCGTGACCGTCGAGGAAGTTGCTGGCTAGTAGCCTTCATCGGCTGAACGGCCGGCAAGAAAGTTGGGAACAACGATGCCCTTGACAATAGACGACTTGCGACCCGATGAGGGCGCGAAGAAAGAAAGCCGTCGCGTTGGTCGTGGACACGGTAGTGGCCGTGGCAAGACCGCTGGACGCGGCACCAAGGGTCAGAATGCCCGCTCCGGCGGTGGTGTTCGACCCGGATTTGAAGGCGGCCAGCTGCCAATTCAGCAGCGTATGCCTTACAAGCGTGGTTTCACCAACATCTGGCGAACCCAGTGGGAGACTGTCAATGTCTCTCAGCTGGCCGATCTGGATGTCGATGGTCCCATCACACCAGACGTTCTGGTGGAGGCCGGCCTGGTGCGCAGTACTCGCTACCCCGTGAAGATCCTGGGTGTGGGCGAACTGAGCAACAAGCTCACGGTGCAGGCCCACGGTTTCTCCAAGGGTGCCCAGGCACTCATCGAGAATGCCGGTGGCACAGTGGAAGTGCTGGAGCGCACGGATGAGTGGACCTCCGCTCGCCCGCGAACCCGCCGCTTGCCGCTCAATCGTGAACTCAAGGCTATGGGTGTGGGTAAGGTCAATGGCCCCAGCCGCGCCGAGGCGATTGCCGAGCTAGAGGGAAAGAAGGAGGCCTAGGCGATGCTTCAGGCCGTCATCAACTCATTCAAGATTCCTGAGATTCGGCGCAAAATCCTGTACACGTTTGCGATGCTGGTGATCTTTCGTGTGATCGCCGGCGTCCCCGTGCCCGGTGCTGATCGCGAAGGCATTCGGAACTACATCGAGAGCAATCAGCTGCTTGGCATGCTGAATCTCTTCTCCGGTGGTGGTCTGAATCACTTCTCGATCGTGGCACTGGGTGTGTACCCGTATATCACCGCCACCATCATCATGCAGTTGATGACGCCGATCATCCCGCGGCTGAACGAGCTCTCGGAAGAAGGGCAGCAGGGGCGTAACGTCATCGATCGCTACACCCACTACATCACCATTCCCCTCGCACTTCTGCAGGGTTATGGACAGATGCTGCTCTTCGCGAGCGATAGCAGTGGCAACCTCATCCAGAACTTCGGGTTGTTTGATCGTGATACCTTCCTGCCGACCCTTTCGATCCTGCTGACACTTACGGCCGGTACGATGTTGTTGGTGTGGATCGGTGAGTTGATTACCGAAAACGGCATTGGTAATGGCGTTTCCGTGATCATCTTCGGCGGTATCGTGGCCCAGTTACCTGGTTCGGTATGGGGACTACTCACCGGCAGCGATTTGCAGACGAATCTCTTTGGTACGCTCGCCTTTATCATCATCGCACTCATCACCATTGTGGGCGTGGTTATGATCAATGAGGGTCAGCGACGTATTCCGGTACATCACGCCAAGCGGATTCGCGGTAACAAGCAGTACGGTGGTACCAATACGCACATTCCGTTGAAGGTGAATAGCGCGGGTATGATCCCGCTCATCTTTGCGGTGAGCATCATGGTCTTCCCAGGCATGATCGCGAACTTCCTCAGCGGTTCCAACCTCGGTTGGGTGCGTGATGTAGCCGTGAGCCTGAGCAATCTGCTCAGCCCGGATACGATTCCGTACAATATCGTCTACTTCTTCATGGTGATCGGGTTCACCTTCTTCTACACCATTGTGGTCTTCCAGCAGCAGAAGATTCCCGAATCACTACAGCGTCAGGGTGCATTCATTCCAGGTGTGCGTCCGGGACGGAATACCGCGATCTATCTCCAGAAGGTGCTCACCCGCATTACCTTTGTTGGTGCGCTCTTCCTCGGCATCATCGCGATCCTTCCGTTTATCGCTTCGCGCCTGACGGGCGTCGATAGCCTCTTGTTGAGCGCGACATCGCTGCTCATCGTGGTGGGTGTGGCTATCGATACCATGCGCCAGCTCGAGAGCCAGCTGATGATGCGTAACTACGAAGGCTTTATCGATTAGTCACGAGATGGGGTGGTTCCTGCGGGAATCGCCCCCTCCGTCCATCACGGGAAGAATGGGTACAGACCGTGTACGTGATTTTCATGGGTGCTCAAGGTTCGGGCAAAGGCACACAGGCTGAACGAATTGGCCCACAGCTGAAGTTGGTGAAGGTGGCCACGGGAGATCTCTTCCGCAGCGCTATCGCCCAGCAGAGCGAGCTTGGTTTGCAGGTGCAGTCCATCATCGAATCCGGCAACCTGGTTCCTGACGAACTCACCAATGCCATCGTGCAGGTGCGTCTCGCCCAGATCGCTGCCAATCGAGAGAAGAGCGATGAAGTGCAGGGAGCTCTCTTCGATGGCTTCCCGCGCACCGAAGCGCAAGCCCGCGCGTTGGACGACATCCTGGCCGCCCAGGGTACAAAGCTGGATGCGGTCATCGAGATCGATGTCCCGCGTGAGAAGCTGATCACCCGCCTGAGTGGTCGCCGTACGTGCGAGAATTGTGGCGCCGTCTATCACGTTGAATCCGATCCGCCGCAAGTGGACGGTATCTGTGACAAGTGCGGTGGCAAGTTGATTCAGCGGGAAGATGACAAGCCGGATTCGATCGCTCGTCGACTCGCGCTCTACGATAACCAGACCCGACCCCTGCTGGATTACTACCGCGAGAAGGGCATTCTCGTTACCGTGGACGGTGACCAGAACATCGATACCGTCACCGCAGAGATTCTGGCGGCGTTGAACGAGAGGGCCTCGGCGTAGCGCCGAGGATGGAACCAATGGCAATTACCATTAAAAGCGATCGTGATATCGAGAAGATGAAGACAGCCGGGCACGTTGTCTCGGTCTGTCATCAGCGTGTTGAAGCCGCGATTGCTCCCGGGGTAACCACCGGTGAGTTGGATGCCATTGTTGTTGATACCATCAAGGAGTTCGGCGGTCTCGCCAGCTTCCTGGGGTATAACGGCTTCCCATCCAGCATTTGCGCCTCGGTGAACGAGGAGATCGTGCATGGATTCCCGGGGCCGCGGAAGCTCCAGACCGGCGATATTATCGCGGTCGATATCGGTGCCATCATTGATGGTTGGCACGGTGACAGCGCCTGGACCTACGGTGTGGGCGAGATTTCGTTGGCAGCGCAGCAGCTTCTGCGCGACACCGAGGAGTCACTCTATCTCGGCGTAGCTCAGGCTCGGGCGGGTAACCGGCTGGGTGCTATCGGTCACGCGATTGAGCAGTTTGCAGCACCGCGTGGCTATGGCATCGTCAAGGGATATGGTGGTCACGGAATTGGCCGCCGTATGCACGAGGATCCACACGTGCCGAACTTCGGATCGGCCAACTACGGGCCTGTTCTCCGCAAGGGGATGACGTTCGCTATCGAGCCGATGCTCAATATCGGCACCGAGCGCACGCGCACATTGAGTGACGACTGGACCGTTGTCACCGCCGATGGCAGCCTGAGTGCCCACTTTGAGTTCACCATTGCCATCACAGACGACGAGCCTCTCGTCTTGACGCCGAGATTGGCGTCTGTGGTACACTAGTCAATCGTGGCGCTTGTCTGCAGACAAGCGCTATCCGCGTGTGTGCATCTCGCGATATATGGAAGCGGGAGCATGCTGCGGGCAGAGTATAGGGAGTAGGAAACATGAAGGTTTCGGCTTCGGTCGGCAAGCGGTGCGAAAAGTGCCGCATTATTCGCCGCAAAGGCATTGTGCGGGTGATCTGCACAAATCCCCGGCACAAGCAGCGCCAGGGCTAATAGTTGGGCGATTCGGTTTACCAGCTGCTGCTGGGCTTGAGATCGAGTCGTGTTGTTTGAGAGGATCGTATGGCACGTATTTCGGGCGTCGATCTCCCTCGTGAGAAGCGAGTAGAGATCGCACTTACGTACATTTATGGCATTGGCCTGTACACCAGCCAGCAGATTCTGGCGGAAACAGGGGTGAATCCGGATACGCGTGTCCGTGATCTCACCGATGAGGAAGCCAATCGCCTGCGCGAAGTAATCGACCGCGATTACCGCGTGGAAGGTGACCTCCGCCGTGAAGTGTCCATGAATATTAAGCGACTCATGGATATCGGCAGCTATCGTGGTCTGCGTCATCGTCGCGGTTTGCCGCTTCGTGGCCAGCGCACGCGCACCAATGCTCGTACCCGCCGTGGTCCGAAGCGAGCGGTTTCGCGCGGTAAGAAGTAGGTGGTGAAGCACCGTACGGTGGAGATGGGTTTTGCCCATTGATGATCTCGGCGGAAAAGCTTCGAAATATAAGACTTTTGGTATGGAGGTAACGGTTCCACATGTCTGATAAACGACGTGGTGCAAAGAACGCGGCTCGCATTCGACGACGAGACCGGAAGAATATCCCCCGAGGGAAGGCCTATATCAAGGCCACCTTCAATAACACCATCGTGACGCTCACCGATCCGAATGGCAATGTCATTTCGTGGTCCAGCGCGGGTGCGAATGGTTTCAAGGGCTCTCGCAAGAGCACCCCGTTTGCCGCGCAGATGACCGCAGAGGCGGCTGCCCGCCGTGCTCAGGAGCATGGTCTGCGTCAGGTGGATGTTTTCGTAAAGGGCCCGGGCTCTGGCCGTGAGATGGCGATCCGTTCGCTGCAGGCCAGCGGTGTGCAGGTGGTTTCCATCACCGATACCACTCCCATCCCGCACAACGGCTGCCGTCCGCCCAAGCGCCGACGCGTCTAGTTCGATTCCAGTCCGCGCGGAACTCCGTAGCGGCAAGATATCGAGTAGTGATAGTGAATTGAACGAACCTGTGCGTTAGCCATGCTACGCCAACAGGTCACAAGAGGAGGCGAGTCCGCTTGTTGCAGACACCCGAATTCAAAATCGAAAAGGTCGAGGACGGGCGCAACTACGGTCGTTTTCAGGTTGAGCCCCTCGAGCCAGGCTACGGTACCACCATGGGAAACAGCCTGCGTCGCATTCTGCTGCGCAGTCTGGAAGGGTGTGCTGTATCCCGCATTCGCGTGGATAACGTCTGGCACGAGTTCGCCACCATCCCCGGTGTGCGTGAAGACGTCACGGAGATTGTGCTGAATCTGAAGGCGGTTCGGTTGCGCCAGATCACCGAGCTTCACGGCGATGTCCGTGCCCACCTCTACGTCCGCAACGACGGCGAGGGCGAGCGCATCATCACCGCTGATGACATCGAGTGGCCGGTTGAGGTGGAGCTGATCAATCCAGATCAGCACATCGCCACGCTGACCGAGCGTGATTCCATCATTGATATGGATCTCTGGATCAGCCGGGGCCAGGGTTACAAGCCCGCTGAAATGCAGGAGACGGTGGCGCTCGGTGAGATTCCGATCGATTCTATCTTCACCCCGATTGAGCGCGTGAACTACGTGATCGAGCAGACCCGTGTGGGTTCTGAAGTCGACTACGATCGCCTTATCCTCGAGATTCTCACCGATGGTACGGTCGAACCCGAGGATGCGCTCAGCCATGCTGCCCAGATTCTGATGGCGCATGCACGCGTTTTTGCCGAGTTCACCCAGCCGGCTCCGTTGGAATCCGCCGAGAACATGATTCCGGAGGAAGTCCAGAACAAGCCGCTGGCCGATCTTGGTCTTTCACCGCGCATGCTCAATGCACTGCGCAGCAAGCAGATCGACAAGGTGGGTCAGGTGCTCACCATGGATCCCGATCAGCTGCTTTCCATTCGTAATTTTGGTCCTCGTTCCATGGGTGAACTCCGCGAGAAGCTGGCCGAATACGGTTATCTTCCCGAGGGTTCGCTGGATGGTCTCGCTGGTGATGCCGGTGATGATGAGGACATCGACTTTGCGGACGCTATCGGCGCCGCGGACGAGGAGGCCTAGTCATGAGGCATCAGAAGGCTGGCCGCAAATTCGGCCGCAACCCAGCGCAGCGCAAGGCGCTGCTGCGTCAGCAGGCGATTTCGCTCATTCTCAACGAGCGCATCGTTACCACCGAGGCCAAGGCCAAGGAACTCCGCTCTGTGGTGGAGAAGCTCATTACCATCGCGCGGGAAGACACTGGTCACACCCGTAACATCGTTATGAGCCGCCTTGATCATGAGAAGTCGGTTGAGCGTCTCTTCACCGAGGTTGCTCCGCGTTTCGAAGGCCAGCCGGGCGGATACACCCGTATCTCCAAGCTGGGCGTGCGCAAGGGCGATGGCGCCCCGACCGTCGTGATCGAGTTTGTTGCCTAATCGTTGTGTGAGCCGGTGGAAACATCGGCTCACCTCTCGTTCCTGAGCACTATGGTCCTCAAACTCACCATCGCCTACGATGGCACGAACTTTGTGGGTAGCCAGCGTCAGAAGAATGGACGCAGTGTGCAGGAAGACCTGGAGATAGCAATCTCCAACTTGTTCGGTAAGACGACGAAAATCGATCTTGCCGGACGGACAGATGCGGGAGTGCACGCCATCGGCCAGGTGGCCAGTATGGTGGATGCACGACCGGAGATGTCCAACGCGCGGATGATCGAGGCGATCAATGCGCATCTGGCGGAGGACCTGGCGGTTGTTCGCTGTGAGCGCGAGAGTGATTCGTTTCATGCGCGGTACGATGCGGTTTGGCGAGAATATCGCTATCGCATCTGGTGGGGAGTCCGCCAACCGCTGTTACATCGACAGGTGTGGCAACGTTGGACCGCACTCGACCTGGAGGCCATGGCCGAAGGGGCGGCGCACCTCACGGGCGAGGTAGATCTCGCATCTTTCGCCGGTAACGGCATGGGTGTGAAGGATGCTCCCGCGCTCGGGAGGCGCGGAACGGTGCGGAACATCATGCACTGCTCGGTTCATCCGATAGATGCATGGTGGGGAGTAGCACCCGCCGAGGGGCACGGGGCTGAGATCCGGATTATTGCTGACGGATTCTTGCCCCAGGTAGTGCGCACTGTTGCAGGTGCACTCGCCGATGTAGGACGACAGAAAAGGTCACCGGAGTGGATTGGTGAGCTGATTGCAGCCGCGGATCGCACACAGGGGCCACAAACAGCGCCGCCACAGGGTCTTGTACTCTGGCGGGTAGGATACGGAACCGATGTTCCTGAACCCGACCCGGTGAGCGAGCGCACAGGATATCGAAACGGTTCGGTATCCGGAAATCGGTAATGGGAGTACGTATCGTGGATCGCAAGACCTACTCAGCCAAAGCTGCAGAGTTTCAGCAGCGCAATTGGTACGTGGTCGATGCCGAGGGTGTCACCCTTGGTCGCCTCGCTACCACCGTTGCGGCAACGCTGCGCGGCAAGAACAAGCCAACCTACACACCACACGTCGATACAGGCGACTTTGTGGTTGTCATCAACGCCGATAAAGTGCGGGTGACCGGTAAGAAGGAAACCCAGAAGAATTACTACACGCACTCCATGTACCCGGGCGGTCTCAAGACCACCAGCCTGAAGGACATGCGAGCTCGTCACCCCGAGCGCATTATTGAGCACGCAGTGCGTGGCATGCTGCCGGGCAGCAATCTCGGCCGCCAGCAGCTGAAGAAGCTGAAGGTTTACGCCGGTCCGAACCATCCGCACGAAGCGCAGAGCCCGGTTGCCCTGCAGCTCGACGATACCGCGACGCGATAGGGGGAGAATCCATGAGCGATGCAACAGCCGCCCCGAAGGGCCAGTTCTACTATGGCGTTGGCCGCCGCAAGACCAGTGTCGCGCGCGTCCGCCTCTACCCAGGCACGGGCAACGTCACCATCAATGGCAAGACTGCACCGGATTACTTCGGTGGTCGCGCCCTGAATCAGATTCTGCTGGTTGCGCCGCTGCGCGCCACCCAGACCAATGAGCGTTTCGATGTCGTCGCCACCGTTGTCGGTGGTGGTGTCAGCGGCCAGGTTGGTGCCGTTCGTCACGGTATCGCTCGTGCGCTCGTTCGCTTCGATGAGGAGCTTCGCCCAACGCTCAAGAGCGCCGGCATGCTCACACGCGATGCCCGCATGAAGGAGCGCAAGAAGGTCGGTCTCAAGCGCGCCCGCAAGGCACCGCAGTACACCAAGCGCTAAACCGCTCTTTGGTGGTATTCCGATAAGCTCAGCCCTGTAGGATATCCTTCCTACAGGGTTGTTTTGTTTTCGGAGGCAGGGTCGAGCGGAGGTCCACGATGTTATTGATGCCCGATCCAGTCACATTTCAGGCTCTCCAGCGTTGTCATCCGGTGGCGGTGAAGCGCATGGTGGAGTCCATACATCTGCTTCGCGAGATGCAATCGGATCGTTGGCAACTGAGTGGCTATGCGAAGGAACCAGGCTGGATTGGTCTCTTTGTCGGCTGGTACTTCGCCGTGGGATTGTACCCGGACGACTACACCATCATTGTCGATCGTGAGGTCGCGCGATCTATCGACCCTCTCCTTTTTGATGCGTTTGCCACCAAAGAATCCGGGCATTGGAAGCAGCTCGCTCGCCTTAGGTGTCAGGATGCCGATGTGGAGGATGTCTTGGAAACGTTTGCGGCCGCACATGAACTCGGACTGGAAATAGCCCTCCGGGGTGGTGGTCGTCCGGAGCCGCATCGCCCCGATATGTGGTCCGCATTGGCGCTGGTTTCATCGAGTTTGCCTGTGCCCTGTCAGGAGCGAGCATACGATGACGAATGACAGCATTCGCTACACGCCTGGCCGGAGTTGGAAACAGCGCCTAAAGCGATATACGCGCAATCTGCTCCTCGTGCTGCTGGCAGTGCTATTGATCGTTTGGTGGCAAGTGTTGCGCATCGTCGAGCACGATCACTGGCCACCGCCTGCGGATGCCGTTACCGCCGAGCAGGCGTTGCAGGTAACCACCGACTTCGTCTCCGCTGATCGCAAACGAGACGAGGTTGCTATCGATCTTGCTCCGACCTACGCCAGCGATGCTGATTTCTTCTTGGATGGCACTCAGTTCTTCCCGGAGATTCTGGCGGATATCGAATCTGCGCAGTCATCCATCCATATCCTCATGTTTGCCTTTGCTCCGGGCGAGTGGGGAGACAGGATCGCGGACGCTCTCATTCGCAAAGCCAGTGAAGGCGTGGAGGTGCGATTGATCACCGATGAGCAGGGCTCGCATCCATTTGAACGCAATTCCGATCTCTACGATCGCATGGCAGCTGGGGGTGTTCAGATCGTAGTCAACGATACCTGGCCCTTGCAGTATTCCGGTGAGTTGCCGGATCGCGATCTTGAGTGGAGTATCGATGAGGCCGGGCGTTCCGATCATCGCAAGATGCTCGTGATCGATGGCACCATCGGTTGGGTGGGAGGCGCTGGCTTTGAGGATCACTTCGCTGGTGGCGAATGGCTGGATACCTTTACGCGGATTCAGGGCGATGTTGTCCGCCAGTTGCAGCTTATCTTTCTCACCAGCTATCACGCATACGGGGGGACATTGCCAGATGACCTGGCCGGTTATTTCCCGATTCCGGAAGATGGTGGCGATATCCGTGTCACAGTGCTCCAGAACATTCCGGGTGGGTTTCTACCCGGTACTCAGGCATCACGCGAGGCCATCCAGAACGCTACGAAACGGCTTGATGTACTCAACCCATATTTCACCGATGCCGGTTTCATCGATCTTGTTACCGATGCCGGCGAGCGCGGTGTGGAAGTGAGGGTGGTTACCAGCATGAACTCGAACAACACCCCGGCCGCCTGGGCGATCAGACACAAGTATGGTCAGATGTTCGAGGCTGGTATTGGTGTCTACGAAGTGCCTGGTGTCCTTCACGCCAAGGTGACCGTGGCAGATGACACTGTCATCATTGGCTCAATCAATTACGACGCCTGGAGTCTCTATCGTAATCTGGAGCTGGCGCTCATGTTTGAGGATGCTGATATTGCCGATCAGGTGAGTGCACAGATTGTGGATCCGGTCATGGCCAGGGCGGAAGTTCCGGAAGACATTAGCGGCTGGCGTGAGGAGATCCCGGCGCAGTTCTGGTGGTGGTTGCGGTATTTCCTGTAACAAATCCGTACACCCGCGCTTTACGCGCGGGTAGCGCCCTCACGTGCCCGCGGGTAAACCTCGGGCGTACGGGTTATGGTTTGGCTTGCCGTAACGCCGCTTCCACCGCCAACTCCGTCGCCAGACACAACGGCATGGTGAGATCGCGCTCCACAGGAGCATCGTTGACCGTGCTGGCGAAGGCGACATCGCCATCGGCCATCGTGTGACTTGGCCAGATTACACGGGCAAGAGCATCGTGTGCAGCCACGCACATCCGTTTCAGCGTTTGATGACTACACGCCACATCGGTAATCACTGCGATCAACGTCGTGTTGTGCCCAAATCCAGGATCGGTCATGGCATCGATCGCGAATCCACGTGGATCAATCTCAGGATTGATCACACCCATTGCATTCACCACGACCGCTGCAGTAACGCTGCCATCGGCGACAGCTATCTGCGCCAGATAGAAGCCGCCATCCTGGGGCGTGCCTGTGATATTCCCCCAACGGGCACCGGTGCCGACACCAACCTGCCCCGTCTCCACCTGGGAGAGAGGGGTGGCCGTGCGTAAGGCCAGCGCACCATCGTCCATCGAGGGTATTTCCGGTTGCACATTCGCGAGATCAAAGATTACCGCCGCAGGCACGATCGGCACCGGGATTGCGGGAGTAGGGAAGCCGCGTCCCATTGTTGCCAATACGGTCATCACGCCATCCGCCGCGCGCAGACCGAACGCAGAGCCCCCTGTGAGCAGGATCGCATCAGCACGCTGCACGGTCCGACCAGACTGAAGCAGATCGAGATCACGCGTACCCGGTGCGGCCCCACGCACCTCGGCGGCAGTGAGAGCCGGTTCATCGAACACGATCACCGTGCAGCCAGTCTTCGCTGGCGCAAGCGTCGTGTGACCTATGTTCACACCCGGCACATCGGAGATAGTGGTTGTGGCGGCTACCATGTCACCTCCAACCCTGGTTTGGCAGTATCGATCTCGCCGTCAAAATGCCTGGCGGCGATGACCGCATTGCGATCCGGATCGTTCTCTTCCCACTGGTGAGTCAGCACCAGGTGCGTTGCTCCGGCGTGATTGGCCAACTCCGCCGCGGCTGCAGCATCGAAATGCACGCCCCGTTTGGTGGCTTCAGATGCGTCGGGTGCCGCGGCGCTATCCGCGACAACCAATGCAGCCCCATCTACAAAGGCATCGAGATCTGAATCTGTGCCAGCATCCGCGGTATAGACGAAATCGTCTCCGTCCGCTGGATGCATACGTATAGCCCAGCACGGCACGACATGCACCGTCGGGGCAAAAGTGATTCTGGTGGTGCCAACGATGACCTCTCTGGTAGGGTCATACTCAGCGAGCTCGTAAACATCAGAGAAGTAGCTTTGAACGTTGTCGTTCTTTGTGGTGAAAAGGGCCGCAGCCTGGGCGAAGAACGCGAGTCCGCCCGGTGGCAGATAGAGCGGTGTCTTCCGCTCGGCCTTGATGGGGTTATAGGTGAGGGTAAAGCGCAGGGCGAAGAGATCAAGGATGTGATCCATATGGAGATGACTGATGATGATCGCATCAAGCTTGCGGAAATCGACGTGCTTGCGGAGTTCCTGAAGCGTGTCGGGACCCATATCCAGCACGATATGCGTGTCATCAATGGTCACCAGGTAGGATGAGCATCCCTGGCCGGTACCGACACCAGCACTGCTTCCGCCAAGTATCGTGACACTCTTCATCACCGGCCTCCTATTCCGCCACCAGAGGGCCAAGCACTTCGTCCAGATGAGCATGGTCATTCCAGTAGTGGACTGTGGTGTGCGAGCTAGATACGCTCAGATGGGTAATGCTGCAGTTGGAAATGCTGATTTGCAGAAATTCCGATCGTTCTCCTGCACGAAGGTGATTGAGCAGCCTGGAAATAACACCTCCGTGGCAAACCATCGCGACGCGTTGCTGCGGGTAGTCTCGCGAGACAGACTCGATCGACGATAACACTCGCGCGATAAGCTCCGAATCACTTTCGCCATTCGGCCAGCGAAAGTCGTAGGCTCCTCCATCGGGTTGATCTTCCAGCAGAGTCGGCCATTTGGACCGGATCTCGGACATGGTTAACATCTCGGCGTCGCCAAAATGCATCTCCTGGAGGCTTGCCATTGGTATCGGTTCATGGCCGGTGATCATGCCAATCTGCTGCGCGGTATAGAACGCGCGCTGGAGAGGACTCGCAAAAATGGCATCGATCGGGATATCGCGGAAGCGCTCGGCGACGCGGCCAGCCTGGCGGCGACCGAGATCGTCCAGTGGTACATCGGTGCTCCCCGCGAACTGATTCAGGACGTTTGCAGATGTCTGACCGTGGCGGACAAAGAAGAGCTCGGTTTCACCACCGGTGGGGTGAACAAGGTGAAGTGACGGCGAGTTGAACTGAATCATGAGGCTGCTTCCTCGACGATGTCGTCTTCTATATCAATTGACCCGAGCGCATACTCCAGGTGCGAATGATCGTTCCAGTAGTGAATGATGGTTTCGCGCGAAGATACATGCAGGTGGGTGATGCTGCAGTTCGCGATGCTGTACTGCATATTGCCTCCTCGGTCACCATTGTTCAGATAGTTCAGCACCTGGGCGATCACACCTCCATGGCAGACGACTGCCACTCGTTGATTCGGATAATCGCGCATAACTGAGTTCATGGAATCCACAACGCGAGCTGTGAACTCGATATCGCTTTCGCCATTGGGCCAGCGGAACTCCGTCAGACCAAGGTTGGTCTCTTGCTCCATGAGTCGCGGCCACTTCACATTGACCTCGTCAAGAGTCAGCATTTCAGCGTCACCAAAGTGCATCTCCTGAATACCCGTCATAAGCACTGGCACGTGACCCGTCACCAACCCGATCTGCTGAGCCGTGTAGTGCGCGCGTTGCAGGGGACTACTCACAATCGCGTCGATAGCGATATCGCGGAATCGTTCGGCGACTCTGCTTGCCTGATAGCGCCCCATATCGTCCAGGGGTACATCTGTGCTGCCCGCATACAGACGTTGGACATTCGCTGATGTTTGGCCATGACGGACGAAGAAGAGCTCGGTTTCACTGCCGGAGGGATGAACGAGATGAAGAGACGGGGAATCAAACTGAATCATGCAATGCGTTCCTGATAATACGTACATACTGATTGCAACGGGCAAATCTCGCAGCGGGGTTTCTGGGCGCGGCAGATCTGCCGCCCGTGGGTGATCGTTTCCACATGAACAGCATACATCCTGTGGGCGTCGTCTCCGATTAAGGATTCAATAATCCGCTCTTTGCGGAGTGTGCTTGTGCGATCAGGGACTACGCCGAGCCTGGTCATCACCCGACCAACGTGGGTGTCTACCGGCATAACGGGCATGCCGAGACTGAAGAGCAGCACGCACGCGGCAGTCTTCGGCCCAATTCCGTCCAGGTTCGTCAGCCACGCCTGGGCCTCAGCTGGCTCCATTGATTGCAGAAATGAGATATCCAGTGCTCCGCATTCATCCAGGATCGCCTTAAGCACCTTTTGAATCCGCGGTGCCTTGATATTGCTTAGTCCACCCATGCGAATAGCATCGCGGACATCGGCGGTGTCCGCCTCAATCACATCCTCCCAACTCGGGAACTCTTCACGCAGACTGGCAAAGGTGCGAGCGGTGTTCACATCGCTGGTATTCTGAGAGAGGATGGTGCCGACCAGTTCGCTGACAGGATCGCCGTTCGCGCGCAATATGCGCGGACCGTAGGTTGCGTCAAGCAGCCGCTCGATCTCATCGAACTTCTCCTGTTCTTCATCTGTCGGATGCAGATCACTGTCACGCATGGTAGTATTCTTTAGTTTGTCCGAATGCCGAGAGGATCGCTCCACCGGATGCCACCTAAGTACCCAACAACTCTACTGCAGAATTGCCGGCCTCGAACCGTTTTCACGGTTCCGGGGCTTTCTTTTTGTGGACACGTGTCTGCACTGAACGTCTACCAGGGAGAAGGACGATGACTACTTTGCTGATCAGAAATGGACGTTTGGTTGACCCAGGCGCGGATATCGACGAGGTACGCGATCTCGCCATTCGTGATGGTCGGATTGTAGATACCGCCAGTCTGCCTGCTGACGTTGAGGTGATCGACGCCGCAGAATGCATCATCACGCCGGCCTGGATTGATGTACATGTGCATCTCCGCCAACCGGGGCTGGATTACAAGGAAACCGTCCAGACCGGAACTGCCGCCGCCGCCGCTGGTGGTTTTATGGCCGTAGCGTGCATGCCAAACACGAAGCCAACGCTCGATTCGCCCGAGGTGATTGGCGCGCTACTGGACGATGTCCGCGCCAACGGCCACTGCCGCGTCTATCCGATTGCGACCATCACGCGCGGTCGCGAAGGCAAGATGGATGTCGACTACGACGCCGTGATCGAAGCCGGGGCTATCGGTTGGAGCGACGATGGTGATTCCACACCGGATAGCGCGATCATGCGCCGCTGTCTGGAAGCGAGTGCCCGCCTTGGGCGCCCTGTCATCGTGCATTGCGAGGATAAGGCAATCGCTCACGGTGCAATGAATGAGGGCGAGGTTTCACGGACGCTTGGTGTCGAAGGAATCCCGTCGGCCGCCGAGGAGATCATCATCGCGCGCGATTGTATGCTCACGGAACTCACTGGTGGCTGGCTCCATGTCTGCCATGTCAGTACGGGGCGCGGCATCGAGATCATTCAGCAGTATCGTGAGCGCGGTGTGCACGTCACGGCGGAGGTTATGCCGCATCACCTGGTGATGAGCGATGAATGGGTGGCCGGAAGTCGCGAATTGCACAATACAATAGAACCAGTGGTGGCGATGGCAGCACCGCTCGATCCGAACACCAAGGTGAATCCGCCACTGCGTCCGGTTTCGGATACGCAGAAGCTCTTGAAGGCGTTGCAGGATGGTTGGTTCGATTGTTTCGGCACCGACCACGCCCCGCATGCCGAGAGCGACAAGCCTGCTGACTACACCAAAGCGGCGATGGGTATGAGCGGGCTCGAGTTCGCCTTCCCGCTAACCTATGCGCTGGTGCGGGCCGGACACCTTTCAGTGAACGATCTGGTGCTGCGTTGGACGACTGAGCCAGCAAAGATTCTTCGGATTGAGGCACCAACACTCACCGAGGGTGCGGTGGCCAATGTGACTGTCTTCGCTCCGGAGCAGGAATGGTTGGTGACTCCCGAGTCGCTGCAGACGAAGAGCAAGAACACCGCATTGCTTGGTCGCACACTACGCGGCCGTGCGGTAATGACGATTGTGGATGGAGAGGTACAGCATCGTGCCGAGTAAGCAATATCAACCAGCCTGGGATGCCGTTCTCGCGCTCGCCGACGGCACAATCTTTCGGGGAACCGGTTTTGGTGCCGATACCGAGGGTGCTGGCGAGGTGGTTTTTACTACCTCAATGACCGGGTATCAGGAGGTCTGTACCGATCCCAGCTTCCGCGGACAGATCGTCTGCATGACCTATCCGCTGATCGGCAACTACGGGGTCAATCACGACGACGATCAGAGTCGACAGCCATGGATTGCTGGCCTGATCGTGCGCGAGGCGGCTGACTTCCCGAGTAATTGGCGCAGTAGTGGCACTATTCACGACTATCTGGCTAACGCGGGTGTTCCCGGTATCGCGGGCATCGATACTCGCGCGCTTACTCGCCACATCCGTTCCGTTGGCGATCTCCGCGCAGTGCTGATCCATAACGCTAACAATCTCTCTGATGAAGAGATCATCGCTCGTGCCCAGAATGCACCGTTGCCAGGTGACCGCGATGTGGTCGGCGAAGTGCAGGGCATGGAAGAGGTCACCTTCGGTGATGAGAACGATGGCCCGACCGTGGTTGTACTCGATTGCGGAGTGAAGCAGAACATTATCGATTCACTCACGCGCCGCGGCGCCCGGGTGCGGGTGTTGCCCTATGGCACACCGTACAGCCGCATTGCAGAGATCGATCCCGATGGTGTCATTGTCTCGCCGGGTCCTGGCGATCCCGCCAATCTCGATGATGGCCTGGATGTCGTCCGCCATTTGATTGAGGACCGACGACCATACTTCGGCATTTGCCTGGGGCATCAATTGCTCGCGCGGGCAATCGGAGCGGAAACGACCAAGCTGAAGTTTGGTCACCGCGGTGGTAATCAACCGGTCATCGATCATCGCAACGGTCGCGTTACCATGACCGCGCAGAACCACAGCTTCCAGGTCACGAGCGATTCGATTCCGGAAGCCGATGGCTGGAAAGTAGCGCTACGCAATCTGAACGATGGCTCGGTGGAGGGATTGACTCATGCCGAGATTCCGGTGTTGAGTGTGCAGTTCCACCCGGAATCCGCCCCTGGTCCGGCCGATAATAGTGTGCTCTTCGACGAATTTGTTGCCTTGATTTCTGGAAAAACCACCGAGGGAGTTGGCGCTGGTGCCTGATACGACAAAGAAGCCAGAAAGTGTATTGGTCATCGGCTCTGGTCCGATTGTGATCGGGCAGGCGGCGGAGTTCGATTACGCCGGCACGCAGGCGTGCCAGAGTTTGCGCGAGGAAGGCATCCGTACCATTCTCGTCAACTCCAACCCCGCCACGATCATGACGGACGAAGATATCGCTGATGCCGTCTATATCGAACCGCTGACACCAGACGTTATCCGTCGCGTAATTCAGCGGGAACGACCCGAGGGCATGCTGGCTACGATCGGTGGGCAGACCGGACTCAATCTTGCCGTGAAGGTAAGTGAGCTGGGCATCCTCGATCACTATGGTGTGCGCCTGCTGGGTACACCGCTATCGGCCATCCAGATGGCGGAGGATCGCGAGCTCTTCAAGGATTTGCTGGGGCGTATCGGCGAACCGGCAATCGAGGGGCAGATCATCCACAGCGTCGAGGAAGCGCGTGCTTTCGCCGAGATCGTACCGTTGCCGATGGTTATCCGTCCGGCATACACGCTTGGCGGTACCGGCGGCGGTGTGGCGTATACGATGGAAGAGTTAGACAAGATCGTCACCAGCGGTCTCAACGCCAGTCCCATTCGCCAGGTGTTGTTGGAGCGCAGCCTGCTCGGTTGGAAAGAGATCGAGTACGAGGTCATGCGCGATGGTGCCGATACCTGCATCACCATCTGCAATATGGAAAATATCGATCCGATGGGCGTGCACACCGGCGATAGTATCGTTGTGGCACCGAGCCAGACACTCTCGGACTACGAGTACCAGATGCTGCGCACATCGGCGTTGAACATCATCCGCGCGCTCGGTATTGAGGGTGGCTGCAATGTGCAGTATGCGCTCAATCCAAACTCGTTCGAGTATGGTGTGATCGAGGTCAATCCGCGTGTGAGCCGCAGCTCGGCACTTGCTTCCAAGGCGACCGGCTACCCGATCGCGCGTATCTCCGCCAAGATCGCTGCGGGCAAGCGTCTGAGCGAGTTGACGAATGTGGTGACGGGTAAGACAACTGCCGCCTTTGAACCTGCGCTCGACTACGTGGTTACCAAGATTCCGCGCTGGCCATTCGACAAGTTCCCGAAGGCCGACCGTACGGTCACCACCCAGATGAAAGCCACTGGCGAAGTCATGGCTATTGATCGCACCTTCGAGGGATCGATGCAGAAGGCTGTGCGGTCGCTGGAAACGAACGCCAAGGATCTGCTTTGGGAAGATCCGGAGTGGGGCGATAATCTCGAGACGATCAAACACTTCATCTCCCATCCCACGGATCTGCGACTGTGGGCCGTGATGGCTGCGTTGCGACGCGGCGTCACCATTGAGGAGATCCACGCACTCAGCGCGATTGATCTCTGGTTCCTGGAGAAATTCCACAACATCGTCGAGATTGAGCAGACACTGGCTACCGGTGATGTTCAGCCGGATACACTCTGGCGCGCCAAGCAGATGGGCTTTAGCGATCGCCAGATCGCTACGCTCTCCAACCAGAGCGCCAAGAGCGTGACTGCGCAACGACGCGAACTTGGTATGGCACCGGTCTACAAGATGGTTGATACCTGCGCTGGCGAGTTTGAGGCGCGGACACCGTATTTCTACAGCACCTACGAGCAGGAGGATGAAGCGACTCCGCTCGGTGGTATGCGCGCAGTCGTGGTTGGGTCTGGTCCGATTCGTATCGGCCAGGGTATCGAGTTCGACTATTGCTCGGTGCAGGCGGCGCGCGCGCTGCAGAGTGCTGGTCTGAAGTCGATCATGGTCAACTCCAATCCGGAGACGGTTTCCACCGACTTTGATGCCTCCGATCGCCTCTATTTCGAGCCGCTCGATGCCGAATCGGTAGAGGAGATCATGCGCCACGAAGCCGATGGTGAGGCGGACAACTATCCGCCGATGATTGTGCAGTTTGGTGGTCAGACCGCGATCAATCTCGCCGCACCACTAACCGCCGCTGGCGCACCGATCCTCGGATCCAGTCTCGATTCCATCGATCTTGCCGAGGATCGTGACCGCTTTGGCGATTTCTTGCGCTCGCTTGATATCCCGCAGCCGGAAGGTGCCGCGGTAACCAGTCTTGCCGATGCGGAAGCTGTAGCTCGACGCGTTGGCTATCCGGTGTTGGTGCGACCGAGCTATGTGCTTGGTGGTCGTGCCATGGAAGTCGTGCACAGCGCTTCCGATTTACAGAACTACATCCATCGTCATGCGAATATGACTGCCGATCACCCGATCCTCGTCGACAAGTACCTCATGGGTAAGGAAGTCGAAGTCGATGCCATCTGTGATGGCGAGCGGGTGCTTATTCCCGGAATCATGGAGCATATCGAGCGTGCCGGTGTGCATAGCGGCGATAGCTTCGCAGTCTACCCGGCGATTAATCTCTATCCGGCTGAGGTGGAGACGATTATCGATTACACCACGCGGATCGCACTCGGGTTGAACGCGCGGGGGCTCATCAATATCCAGTACGTCATCCACGCCGGACATCTCTATGTGTTGGAGGTGAACCCGCGTTCAAGCCGCACGGTGCCTTTCCTGAGCAAAGCCACCGGCGTACCGATGGTGAGGCTTGCCACAAACATTGGTCTGGGCATCTCGCTTAAGGAGCAGGGGTATGAGGGCGGACTCTGGCCGCGGCAACCGCTGACAGCAGTGAAAGCCCCCGTCTTCAGTATGGCCAAACTGCGCGGCGTTGAGGTCCACCTCGGACCGGAGATGCGTTCGACCGGTGAGGTGATGGGCATCGATCGTAGCTTTAGCTCGGCCTTCTTCAAGGCGCTAATCGCATCGGGTCTGGCGTTGCCTCCGAAGGGTTCGATCCTGATCTCGCTTGCCGACGAAGATAAAAGCGATGCTCTCGGGATGATCACCAGTCTGGCGCGGATGGGCTACAAGCTTTATGCCACGGAGGGCACCGCTGCCATGATTGAACGCGCCGGTATGCCGGTGCAGTTCACCACCAAGCGAATCGGCCGCGGTTCGCCGGATATGTTGGATGTGATCCTGGATGGCACCGTCGATGGCGTCATCAATACTCCGGGTCAGGCGAACAAGGACATCCTGGACGGGCTCAGTATTCGTCGTGCAGCGGTGGAGCGCGGTATACCATGTATTACCAGCCTGGACACCGCGCGTACGGTTGTCGATGCGATGGAGAAGGCTGCTGCCATGTATAGCGTTGAGCCCATCCAGATGTATCGCCAGGAGATGTTCGGGTACTAGTAGGGGTGGACCCCGCAGGGTGTCCACCCGGTATCATCACATGGGGGTGGACCCCGGAAGGTATCCGCCCGGTATCATCACGTAGGGGTGGACCCCGCAGGGTGTCCACCCGAATCAGTGGCCTGGCCACTGATCATCGGGAGGGGCAATGGCAGCAGTGCTAGGCAAGGCATCGGCACCGGTGCGGGAATGGACAGGCGAGATCACGGCGAATCGCACCATCATGGGCGATTCATATCTCGTTACCTTCACGATGCCCGAAGGACTCGCTCAACATATCGAGCCGGGTCACTTTGTGAATGTTTTACCGAGCGGTGCTGGCTCATTTGATCCCTTGCTACGGCGTCCCTATTCGATCTACGGTATTGATGCCGCCGCCAACACGATGACCCTCCTGATTCGGCCGTATGGCAGGGGAGGGCAATGGATTGTCGATCAACAGCCGGGGCAATCGCTGAATGTGCTTGGGATACTCGGAAACCATTACGAGGTCGCCCCGAGAAGCTCCCATCTCTTGATGGTTGCTGGTGGTGTTGGTGCGGCGCCATTGAAGATGCTGAGTGAGCAAGCTGTGGCCCAGGGTAAGAGCGTGGTCTATCTGCTCGGTGCCCGTCGTGAAGATCAGTTGCTGGATGCCAGCGAGCTTCCCCATGCCGTTGAGTACATCGTTGCGACCGAGGATGGCAGCGCCGGACACAAGGGCTTTGTCACCGAACTCGCCGCAAACTACCTCACCTGGGCCGATCAGATCTTCACCTGCGGCCCGACTCCGATGATGGCGGCGTTACGGAATGTGATTCTGCAGCATCGCTTCGGTAAAGGACCGCAAGTGCAGATCAGTGTCGAGCGCACCATGGCCTGTGGCGTCGGTGCTTGCCTCGGGTGTGTGGTTGAGACGAAGAAGGGTATGAAGGCGAGCTGTGTCGATGGCCCCGTTTTCGATATGGAAAGTGTGGTGTGGGGATGAGCACACAGACTCGCGCCAGCTTGCAAGTCGATCTCGCGCCACATAATCCACGCGAATTGATCTTGCGCAATCCGGTTATTCCCGCCTCTGGCTGTTTTGGCTATGGTCAGGAATATAGTCACGTTATCGATGTGCAGAGGCTGGGCGCATTCTGCAGCAAGGGCATCACCTCCCAGCCACGTGCTGGTAATCCAATGCCGCGTATCACCGAAACCCCGGCTGGCATGCTCAACGCGATCGGTCTGCAGAATCCTGGTATCGATGCCTTTATCAAGAAGTATCCACCGATCTGGGAACATTGGGATGTTCCCGCCATTGTCAATTTCTCGGCCGATACGGTGGAGGAGTTTGCCGAAATGGCGCGCAAACTGGACGATGTTCCCGGTGTCGCCGCTTTGGAAGTGAATATCAGTTGCCCGAATATCCACGCTGGCGGCTTCTGCTTCGGCTGGGATGCTCGCATGAGCGCGGATGTCTCCCGGGCTGTCCGCGAGGCGACGACACTGCCGGTTATCATCAAGCTCAGTCCCGGTGCGGTCGATATCGCAGAGATCGCTGCTGCCGTGGCCGAGCAGGGTGTCGATGCCATCAGCCTCATCAATACGCTTGTCGGCATGAGCATTGATCCTGTCACCCGCAGGAGTCGCATTGCCAATACAACCGGTGGACTCAGCGGACCGGCAGTGAAGCCGGTTGCCGTGCGCCAGGTTTATCAGGTTGCTCAGGCGGTCGATATTCCCATCATTGGTCTCGGTGGCATTTTTGGATTGAACGATGCGCTCGAGTTCTTCATGGCTGGAGCGACGGCGATTGAGATGGGCACCGTCTGCTTCAGCCACCCAGTTGCTCCGATTCAACTGATTGATGACTTGCAGACCTGGTTGGATGCGCAGGGATGCGCTTCGATTATGGATATTGTTGGCGTCGCGAATCCGCAATTTCGTGCGGGAAAGGACTCATAATGACCGATCTTCTCACCCAGCTCGCTGCAACCGGTGCCATCAAACACGGGCATTTTCTCTATGCCAGTGGTAAGCACGGCGAGGTTTATGTGGAGAAGTTCAATCTCCTGCGCGATCCCGCTGCGACCAGCGCCGCCTGCACCTTCTTCGCTGACCGCTTTCGTGACGAGCGCATAGATGTCGTTGTCGGACCCACCACCGGCGGCATCATTCTCGCCTTTGAAACGGCGCGTCAACTCGGTGTTGCTTCCGCCTATGCCGAACGTGCCTCCGATGGCGCTAGCGGTCGTGAAATTCGCCGTGGTACGACCTTCGCGCCTGGCACGCGGGTGCTGGTAGTAGACGATATTCTCACCACCGGTGGATCGGTGCGAGAGACACTGGCGGCCCTGGAGGTCCATCCCGTGGAAGTTGTGGCTGTGGGTGTGCTGGTTGATCGTAGCGGCGGAAAGACCAGCTTCGATGATGTTCCCCTTGTGCCAATCGCTGCGGTCGATTTTGAGGCCTGGCCAGCGGATACATGCCCGCTCTGTGCTCAAGGCATCCCGCTAGAGAAACCAGGCACAACCGCAAATCCAGGGAAGTAATCGGTAGCGGCACCCCTTGCGGGTACCTGGGAAAGTTTGGGGGGGACAAGATCCCCTGCTACCAGTCTTAAAGCGCGTCGTCGGAATCGCTATCCTGCTCCTGCTCCTCTTTCGCAACTTCTTTGCGCACATCCAGCGTTGCAATATTGCCATCGTCTACAGCGCGGATGCGTTCTGCGATGGCGATTGGGTCAGCGGATTCTGGTGAGAACATCACCAACGCGGGGTTATCGGCATTGCGGAAAAGGAACCGCGCCAGCAACCCGGCTTCGTCCACCTCATCGTGATTGCGTGGTGGTGGCGTCCAGCCTCTGGCGCGCTCCAGCGATTCGGCGAGTCGCTCCTCAAAGTCGTTCTCGATGCTCAGTCTCGACCACAGTACGCCATGCAGAATCAACCACACTTCGCGTTCACTCTCCACACCTGGTAGCACCAGTGCGAGATTGAGAATTGAGTCCGCATCGCGAGTACGCTGCTGTTCGCCGAGAATTGCGGTCAGGTTGAGAATATTCTTGCGGATACGATCGGCTCGCTCGAAATCGAGGGCCTCAGCGGCTTCTTCCAGCTGCCGATGGAGCTGCTGATACATCGCATCGTCTCGACCCTCCAGCAAGTCCAACACGGCCTTCACATGCGCCTGATACGCATCTCTATCAACCTTGCCAGTGCACGGACCCATGCACTGACGGAGCTCCAGTGCCATACATGGTTTGCCATAGCTTTTCGCGTTGCGGAATGTCCGTGTACAGGTACGCAGGGGGAGAGCACTGTTGATTACATCCACCGTGCGTCGGGCCGAGGTCGCGCTGGTATAGGGGCCATAGTAGTGAGCATCATCATCCTTGCGGCTGCGTGCCAGATATACCCGCGGCCAGGGATTGCTGGTATCAACCTTGATATAGGGGTAGTGTTCGCTCTTTTTGAGGGCCACATTGTATCGCGGCTGGTAACGGTGAATGAGTTGACTCTCCAGCAAGAGCGCTTCAATCTCGCTGCCAACCACCTGGTGATCGATACGGCGGACATTTTCGATCAACCCGTCCATCTTGCGTGTCATACCGATGGGCTGCGAATAGTACGAACTTACGCGATTACGTAGATTCTTTGCCTTGCCCACGTAGACGATTTCATCGCGAGCATCCCGCATGATATAGACGCCCGGTTTCTTGGGGAGGTCTGCCACCAGCGAGCGGTCCAGCACCGCGCGGGCGCGACCGATATCGTCGCGCACACGAGGCTCAGGTACATACGCGACGGATTTGAGTCGGTCAACGTTGTTGATACCCTGCTGTGTCGCAGTCGTCATCAATCGCATCGCGACCTCGGCTGTGAGTCTGGCGTCACCGCCGGCGCGGTGAACACCCCGCGGGTTGAGCCCAACCGCGCTGGCGACCTTGTCCAGGCTTGGCTTGCGAATCTCCCGCAGCAGCCTGGTTGCCAACCCCATCGTGTCGATCCGTTCGTTGATCAGGCTGGGTTTGCCGACCCGATCCAGCTCGGTATTGATGAAGCCGATATCAAAGCCGACGTTGTGCCCCACGATGATGTCCTCGCCGATGAAATCGAGCACGTCCTGGGCAATCTCGGCGAATACGGGTGCCTCCGCGACGTCTTCATTCCGAATCGTGGTGAGTTTGGTAATGAAGATGGGAATGGTGCGGCCCGGATTTAGCAGAGATTCATAGCGGCGCTCCAGCACACCATCGCGATAGCGTAGCAACGCGATCTCGATGATCTTATGGCGATGTGCTTGTAATCCGGTGGTTTCGACATCGATCGCGACAAACTGTGAAAGAAGCAGCTGATCAGTTGCTACCGGGAGGGGTTGATTCGTGATGAACCAATCGCCATTGGCGCGAAACATGACACGCTCATCCGGTTCCAGCACATTTCGCAACAACGGACGCCAGATCGACGCAGAACCCGCCGAACCGAAGACATGGCTAATCAGCACATCCTCGTTGACCGTGCCCCCTTGCTCTTCAATGAAACCCACGGCACGATCACAGAGATTGGTGTAACGCTGGGTTGTCTCGGTATGGTCGGATTGCTGCTGCATCGCCTCATCGCCTACACGAACGTTTGTGCTAGTTTATCATTGTCCCAGCATTCGTTCGCCTCATGGGAGATAGCAATATGTCGGAACGGGCAGTAGAGCGCATCGCGGAGCTTCGGAACCAGCTGGATCTCTGGAACTATCAATATCATGTGCTGGATGCACCGACGGTAGCCGATGCCGAATACGATGCCGCCATGAACGAACTGCGTGCCCTCGAAGATGAATATCCGGAGCTCATCACCCCGGAATCACCGACCCAGACCGTCGGTAGCTTCGCACCTAGCAGCTTTCCGGAAGTGCATCATCCGCGCGCGATGTTGAGTCTGAGCAATGTCTTTAGCGAAGAAGAGCTGACGGCGTGGAGCACGCGTGTCGAGCGCCTTGCTGATGGCGAAGCAGTGCAGTATATCGTCGAACCCAAGATTGATGGCTTTGCTGTCGCTCTGACCTTTGTCGATGGTGAGCTCACCGTCGCCGCTACCCGCGGTAATGGGGAGGTTGGCGACGATATTACGCCGAATGTACGTGCGCTCAGGACGATTCCAACCAAACTGCACACCCCCACGATGTTACCGATGCCGGGTACCATCGAGATCCGCGGCGAAATCTATATGCGGAAGTCCGATTTCGAGGCGCTCAATCGTCGCGTCGAGGAAGCCGGCGGCAAGGCGTTCATGAATCCGCGCAATGCGGCTGCAGGCTCGGTGCGACAGAAGGATCCCGGTGTCACTGCGCAGCGGCCACTGCGCATGTTCGCTTATCAGATCGGCTATGTCCTCGATGGCGAGATGCCAGAGACGCAATACGATTGCCTGCGCTTCCTGCGCGAACTTGGATTCCCCACATCGCTCGATGCTGAACGTTTCGATACGGTTGAGGAGGTGTGGCAGCGTCTCGATTATTGGCTGGAGCGGCGCGAATCGCTCGATTTCGAGATTGATGGCGCGGTGATCAAGGTCGACAATCTGGAGCTCCAGGAACAGATCGGGTACGTCGCCCGCGATCCCCGGTGGGCAACGGCCTACAAATTCCCGGCCGTACAGCGCACCACCAGACTGCTCGATATTCAGATAAACGTTGGCCGTACGGGCACGCTCAATCCGCTGGCGATCCTGGAACCAGTGAATATCGGCGGGGTCATGGTCTCGCGCAGCACGCTGCACAACGAGGACGAAATCGCCCGCAAGGATATTCGCATTGGCGATACCGTGGTGGTTCAGCGTGCCGGCGATGTGATTCCGCAGATCGTGAGTGTTATTACGGAAAAGCGCGATGGTAGCGAGGTGCCGTATCACATGCCGGAGCATTGCCCGGCGTGCGGCAGCCCAACCTTCCGCGATCCTGAGAAGGCGATGCGCTACTGCACAAATGCTGCCTGCCCTGCTCAGCGGAAGGAACGCATTCGCCACTTCGTCAGTCGGGGTGCGATGGATATCGAAGGGATCGGCGAGAACCTGAGCGATCGTTTGGTCGATGTCGGCTACGTGCAGGATGTTTCAGATATCTACCGCCTTACGCACGAGCAGATTGCAAATATGGAGGGATTGGGAGAGAAGAGCGCGAGCAATCTCACCGCCAGTATTGCCAAAAGCAAGGAGAAACCGCTTTGGCGGCTGATCAATGGTCTCGGCATTCGCCACATCGGTGAGCGGAATGCGCAGGCGCTGGCTGATCGATTTGGTAGCCTGCAGGCAATGATGGATGCGACCGTGGAGGACATCAAATCGATTCCCGGTATGGGTGAGGTATTGGCGCTGAGTGCCTATGACTTCGGGCAGGAATCGCACAACCGTGAACTGGTGCAACGATTGACGGAGTATGGACTCACAGTTGCTGAGGAGAAGGTGGTCGACGATTCTCCCAAGCCTCTGGCTGGCCTCACGCTCGTACTCACGGGTAAGTTGGAGATCTTTACCCGACCGCAGGCGGAAGCCGCGTTGCGGGACCTCGGTGCCAATATGACAGGGAGCGTCTCGAAAAACACCTCTGCTGTCATCGCCGGTGCCGATGCCGGTTCCAAAGCCACCAAGGCACAATCGCTTGGGATTCCAATTCTGGGTGAGGAAGCGATCGCGCGACTCCTGCGGGGAGAAATCCCCGAAGAGATTGCCAATTAGTCGCTGTTTCTATGCTATAGTGCGTGCAGCGAACGTATAGTCTTTACGTAGAGTGCAAAGCTTAGGGTCTCCACCCGGGCGATTGGTTGGGGGAGTAATCATGGCCGGACTGAGCATGGGTTCAATCAACGACGATCCGGTTCAGATCGTGCGCACGATTGCGCGCATATCCCAAATGCTGATTGAGCTGCGAGATGAATATCTGGTGGACCAGAGCGACGAGACGCTCGACCAGATTGAACGCCGCCTGGATGAACTCCATAAGTACCAATTGCAGCTTCATGCTCGCCGTGAGGCTGACGCGGTCTAGCACCCAGGCGCAACGTCTGCTCCGAATGGCGAACCGGTGCTTCGCCCCCTCGCGTTATTGACCACCCTTCCTTGCCGTGGCACTATGAATGCGTATCCGCAAGCATTCATCTCACGGAAAGGCACCCATTATGTCACTTCACCGTCGCGAACTTATGAAGCGCGCAGGTATCGTCTCCGCTGGTATCGCCGGTGCGAACCGTCTGCAGGCGAGCGAGGTTGCCGCGCAGGATGTCGAACTCACCGTTTGGGACACACTCAATACGCCACCGCGTAGCGATATCGCTGATAGTATCGTCGCTGAATTCGCGGAAGCACACGAGGGTGTGACCGCAGAGCATCGTGGCTGGGCATTGGAAGAACTCGTTAGCACGCTGCCGCGATCTGTAGAGAGCAATCAAGGCCCGGATGTCGCCCAAGTCAACAATGGCGAGGCCCTGATGGGGCCGATGATTCGTGGTGGTCAGATCATCAGCCTCCAGCCTTATGTTGAGCAATATGGCTGGGATCAACTCTTCCCGGCAGGTCTCGCTGCTCGCAATATGTACAGTGCCGATGGCACCGTATTTGGCGAAGGCGAGCTTTGGGGCGTCAGCGCCGAATCTGAGATCGTGGGTTTCTACTACAATCGCACCATTTTCTCCGAACATGGTCTCGAGGTACCAACGACCTTTGCCGAATTTGAAACACTGAATGCCACGCTGCGCGAGCATGGTGTTGAGCCTATCGCCTTCGGTACGTTGGACAAGTGGCAAGCAATCCACATCTTTGGTGCCATTCAGGGCACCTACACCACGCGCGAATATCTGGACAACATCATCTATCGTCGCAACGATGCCAGTTTCGAGGATCCCTCCATGCTCGATGCCGCCACCAAACTGGTGGAGTGGAACGACAACGGCTTCTTCATGGAAGGGTTTGAGGGTATCAATGGCGACGATGCCGTACCGCTCTTCACCGCTGGCATGAGCGCCATGCTCATGCAGGGCTCCTGGGCAGCGGGTCAGGTTGGCGAAGGACTCGGCGACGATGCTGGCTTCTTCCTGATGCCTCCGCATGAAGCTGGTGGTACCGTGCTGCATGTTGGTGGTGTCGGCATTCCATACTCGGTTACGACCAATGCTGAGGATCCCGAACTCGCCGTCGAGCTGATTGCCTCGTTCGTGAGCGAGAGCGCGAATGCGAAGTTCGTGGAAGCAGGTATTCTGCCCGCTGGTGAGATCCCAGCGGATTTGGTCACCGAGGGTACGCTCTCTGGCGATCTCTATGGCAACTGGAACACCGCGCTGGCGGCGGATGCCATTGGCCACTACCTCGACTGGGCGACGCCGGATTTCTATGATGTACTCACCGCGAACCTGCAGAGCCTGCTTGGCGGACAGATTGATCCGCAGGCATTCGTAACCGCACTTCAGGAAGTCTACGCGGCCTCCTTCGAGTAGTTCGTGGCAACTCCTGTCACCGGAGCGGAATCTGGTTCCGCTCCGGCCAGACTCCGGCATCTGGAGCCGTGGCTCTATCTCCTGCCTGGGCTGCTCATTTTTACGGCCTTTATGGCCATTCCTACGGCTGGTACCATCATCCTCAGTCTCACCGACTGGAATGGTATTAGCTGGAACACCGCTATCTTCAACGGCTTGGCGAATTACCAGCGGGCATTGGAGAGTGTGCAGTTCCGCACCGCTTTCTGGAACAATCTCAAACTCATTCCGTTCTTTGTGCTCTTGCCCGCTCTCATCGGGCTTATCCCGGCGGCTATCGTGCATCAGCTCAGATTGCGTGGTGGTCGCTGGTTTCAGGCTGGACTCTTTCTGCCCTACATCATGCCCGGTGTGCTCATCGGCGTGGTTTGGGCCTGGATTCTCAATCCGATCTTTGGACCGGTAAACAAGGTGCTGAAACAGCTTGGCTGGGCGTCGCCTCCAACCTGGTTGGGGGATTTCATCTGGGCATTGCCCACGGTCGGTTTCATCGGAGCCTGGGCAGCATACGGATTCTGTTACGTCGTGTTTCTTGCCGGATTGCAGAAGATTCCGAACGATCAGTACGAAGCTGCCCGTATCGATGGCGCAGGCATGTGGCAGGAATTCACGGGTGTCACCTTGCCTGGATTGCGCGGCGAGATCGCGGTGGTGTTAAGCATCAATCTCATCAATGCGCTGCGAGCCTTCGATGTGATCAAGACCACGACCGATGGCGGACCTGGTACCGAGACACAGGTGATGGCGCTCTATATGATCAACTCGGCTTTTGGGGCGAATCAGGCTGGTTACGGAGCCGCTATCGCTGTACTGCTCTCGGTTATTACCCTGGTCGGATCAATGTTGATCCTCCGGTTCGCGGGTGAACGCAATGGTTAGGAAGATTCTTGCCTACACGCTGCTGTTGCTGGGGGCCGCTATCGCTATCCTGCCGTTTGTTGTCACCATTCTGGCGTCGCTCAAGACCGCACCGGAGCTCGCAAAGGGCATCTTCTCTCTGCCCAACGAGGCGCAATGGCAGAACTACGAAAAGGCGTGGACCCAGGGCCACTTTGGTCGTTTCTTTGGGAATAGCATCATCGTGGCGGTGGGGGTGGTCGTCCCCAGTATCTTTTTGAGCACCCTCACCGGGTATGCCTTCGCCCGCTTCCGTTTTCGTGGTAGCAATATCGCCTTTACCTACCTGTTGCTGGGGCTGGTGATCCCGTTGCAGGCAATGGTTGTACCGCTTTACTACGTGCTGCGGGAAATCGGTCTCCTCGATTCCCTCGTGGGGCTCATTCTTCCGCAGATCGCCATGAGTCTCAGCTTCGGCACGCTCCTCATGCGGCAGGGGTTCCTCAGCGTCCCCAACGATGTGATGGAGGCTTCTATCGTCGATGGTGCCAATAGCTGGCAGAGTCTGTGGCAGGTTATGTTCCCGCTCAGCCGCCCCATGGTCGGTACAATTGGGCTGATGTTCTTCATCTGGACATGGAACGAGTTTATGTTGCCTCTGGTCGTCAATGTGAATCCGAAATATCACACGCTTCCAGTGGGCCTCATGTATTTCCAGGATCGTTGGACCGCCAATATCCCCCTGATTGCGGCTGGGGCAACCATTATTTTCCTGCCGATTATCGCGATCTTTCTGATCTTCCAGCGTCAATTGATCGAAGGAATCACCCAGGGAGCGGTGAAAGGATAGGCGTATACTTGCGTTCAGACCGATAGCGTTTGGTCAGTGGGTATGCGAGTAGAGGCGATATCACCGCTGACTATCCAACACGAAGAATCGGGGAACCGTGACAACGCTCGACGAACTACGCCAACAAATCGCCGTCTGCACCAGATGTGAACTGCATCGCGGAGCTACCAACCCTGTTCCAGGGGAGGGCAACCCGCAGGCGCGTATTCTGCTTATCGGTGAAGCCCCGGGGTTCCACGAAGATGCCCAGGGTAAGCCCTTCGTTGGTACATCCGGGAAGTTCCTGACCGAACTCCTCCAGAGTGCTGGCCTGAGCCGTGATGATGTCTTCATCACGAATGTCGTCAAGCATCGCCCGCCCGGGAATCGCGATCCGCTACCTGATGAAATCTATGCCTGCAGCCATTTCCTCAAGCAACAGGTGGAGATCATCAATCCGGATGTGATCGTCACGCTCGGTCGTTTCAGCATGGCTGCCTATTTCCCCGGCGAGCGTATCAGTCGCATCCATGGGAAGGCGAAAGAGGTAGACGGTCGATTGATCGTGCCGATGTATCACCCGGCGGCGGCATTGCACAACGGTGCATTGCGACCCGAGATTGAGGCCGACTTCCAGAAGCTGCCCCGTTTGCTGGCTGAGCGCGAAGCCACCCGGGCCAAGTCAGATCCGATCGTGCGTCAGCAATCGCTTTTCTAGATTCAGGAGCGCCAATACATGACCGATGTCCGCATTATCTTCCTCGGGGGTGTCGGCGAAATCGGCAAGAACCTGATGCTCTTTGAGACCGATCAGGATATTGTCGTGGTCGATTTCGGACTCGGTTTCCCCGATGCCGAGCAGCTGGGAGTCGATTTGCTGCTCCCGGATGTTGGCTACCTGAAGGGCAAGCGAGAGAAGGTGCGGGGCATCTTTATCACCCATGGTCACGAGGATCACATCGGAGCGCTGAGTTGGTTGTGGGAAGAGGTGGGTGCACCGATCTACGCCACCAAGCTCACCGCCGGGCTGATCCGTTCCAAACTGCAGGAACGCAAGCTGGCCGATAAAGCCCCGCTGCATATCTTCGATCCGGATGAGCATCCGCATCTGACCGCTGGCGACTTTTCGTTGGAACCCTTCCGCGTGACCCACAGCATTCCGGATTCGGTTGGGTTTGCGATCACGACACCGCAGGGTGTGATTGTGGTTACGGGCGATTTTAAGTTCGATCCCACGCCTGATGGCGGTATAGTGACCGACAAGGAAACGATTCGTCGCTATGGCGATTCTGGTGTGCGCGTGCTCATATCGGATACGACCAATGCCGAGCGCGAGGGGCACACACCAAGCGAATCAGTGGTCAACGATACCTTGACCGAGTTGTTTGATGTGGCTCCCGGTCGCATTATTCTCGCAACATTTGCCTCCATGATCAGCCGCTTCCAGCAGGTGATCGATCAGGCTGCCCGCACTGGTCGCCGGGTAGTGCCTCTTGGCAGAAGCCTGGAGAATTACGTGCGTGTTGCTCGCGAGCTTGGTTATCTGACTGATGTTCGTGAAGTCCTGCTCCCTGGCAAAAGCGCCCAGGGTGTGCCGGATGATCGGCTTGTCTATTTGGTAACCGGTAGTCAGGGCGAGCCCATGGCGGTGCTGAGTCGTATTGCCAATCGTGATCATCCCAAACTGACGATCAAGGAAGGCGATACCGTCGTGATCTCGGCCTCTCCCATCCCCGGGAATGAAACTGCGATCTATCGGGTTATCGATCTGCTCTTCGAGGCCGGTGCAGAGGTTGTCTATCCAGGCCTGGCGCGGGTACATGTCTCCGGACACGCCTATCGCGATGAATTGCGGGAGATGATCCAGCTTGTCCGACCCGAACATGTGATCCCGACGCATGGCGAACCCAGGCACCTCGCGCTCTATGGCGATATGGCAGTGGAAGAGGGAATACCGCGGGAGAAGGTCCATCGAGTCTGGATCGGCGATGTGTTGGTGCTGGACGATCGCGGTATGCATATCGCCGATCAGATCGATGTCGGTACTGTAGTGGTCGAGGGGAGTAGCGTTGGGCTGGCCCACGACCCCGCCTTACGTGATCGTACGACGATGGCGAACGATGGTCTGATCGCGGTGGCTGTTGGCATCAATCGTGCCGAGGGCAAGATCGTGTCCGGCCCAAAGGTCAGTTCGCGTGGATTCTCCGTCATCACCTCCGATCCGTTGTTGGAGCAGGGGATTGATGAAGCAGTGGCAGAAGCGCTCGAACGCGCCCTCATCGCCGGTGATCTGCAGGGACTGCATCATGCAGTGCGCGAAAGCGCGCAGAAATACGTCTTCTCACGCACCAAACGCCGCCCGGTGATACTGCCGCTCATCCTGGAGATGTAGCGATGTCACGTCGCGGGTAGTAACTGTCCTGTCAAGAGTT
>JAGQGU010000099.1 GCA_020432165.1 Thermomicrobiales bacterium | reverse complement strand
TACCCTCCAATTTCGCCGCGCCGAGGGCATTGAACAACGCCAAACCGCAATACCACTTGATGCGCGTGCGCACCGCATCCTTGGTCTCCAGTTCACCAACGCGCTTGATCGTGACCTCGCCGTGCTCCAGGCCCATCACACCCGCGCCCTGGCCATAGCGGACCGCATAGATAGTGCTGAGGTTGTTCCCAGCCCCCAACGAGCGCGCATCCGAGATGAAATCATCGACCACCAGCGGAATGCCATCGTAGTAGTCGATCTGCTGCCCGAACTGGTTGACTCCTGTCTCCAACACGGTGCCGGAACTGCGGCGCAGATCCTTGAGCTTGCGGCGAGTACGCTTGCTCATGAAGAGCATATCCGGCTTGCCCGGCTTCACCTTGTCGATCAACTCGTCCATCATCCCCAGCGTCAGCGCTGCGCCATTGGCACCGGCAAGCAATGTCTGCCCCACCGGAATCATTTTATGCAGGCCGTCGAAGCTCTTGGCATTCACGCTGCTATCCCCATTGAAGAAGGAATCGCTGAAGCCATGCGCGATCGATTTCGCCCGGTTGGCGATCACCTCGGCTTCGATATCGTTGGCATCGGCATAGGTGTTCTGGAGGAAATTGTCGACATCGGCATCGCCACCCAGAACTGTGAGCTGGGCGGTATGTTGGGTGAAAGTGGGTGTGCCCTCAACCCAGGTATCGCCGGGGATATAGAAGTTGGCCGCGGGCATGGTGGCCTCGCGATTGTAAGTGATGCTGTTGCCAACCACCTGCATGAACGGGAGATAGCTGAGCACAGCACTTTCCTTGACGACGGTTTCGATAACGCCACGCACCAGCATATCGTTGCTCAGCTTCGCGGCTTCGGTTTTGGTAATAGCCATGAGATGTTTGTCCTTTTGTTAAGCAAAAATCGCCCGCATGGGCGATGAAACGATAATTCACCGGAGATTGTCCTGCGACTCTTGCAGATCGCAGGACCGGTGCTACGACTTGGTATAACGGATCACCGGTGT
>JAGQGU010000031.1 GCA_020432165.1 Thermomicrobiales bacterium | reverse complement strand
CTGCCCGTCGGGCGGTCATCGAGGCCGCGGCCACGGCCAGCTCCGACAGCGACGTCGACAACATCGTCGTCGCCCAGGAGCAGATCCGTGTCGCGGCGGCCCGGCCGACTCCGGCTCCCGCCCTCGCGGCGGAGCCCGCTCCGGCCGTCGTCAGGGAGACGGTCGTCGTCCACGACGACCCGACCCCAGACGTCACTTCCGCCGCCGCACCCGCGGCGACGGAAGCGAGCAACGACGAGCCCGGCTGGCTGCGCGGGTACGACACCCGCCGCATCCAGCCGCTCGCCGAGGCCATCGACGACCACGAGACTCGCATCGCGAACCTCGAGGACGCCGTGCTCGACGACAACGGCCACGTGCGGTCCAGCTTCTCCCAAGGCGGCCTGAAGAAGGGTCCCGCCCTGGCAGTGCTGCTGACCGTTTGGCTGATCGGCTACATCATCACGGGCGTCATCTTCGGATGGTTCTCGTGGCCCGCATGGGTCATCGTGCCGGTGATCGCTCTCATCGCGAGTGCGGTCACCCTCGTGATCAGCAACGGCCATCGTCGCACCACCCACAACCACGACGCCTGAGGAGGCATCCATGAACACCCTCGCAACCAAAATTGCCGGCTTCATACTGGCGATCGCCGTTGCTCTGGGGGTGGGCGGGACCGTCCTCTACCAGAGCGCTCACAGTTTGGCCCAGGGGGACGCTAAGTCCCTCTGCACCAACCTGAACCTACTCCGGTTTGACCGGAGCCATGGTGCGTCGTACGCATCCGACACACTCATCGTCGGGTACGAGCAGGATCTGCTCGAGCTCGGCTACTTGTGTGGCGCGGATGGTGCCAAGAAGGTCGACGTCATCGACGTCAGCGACAAGATGCACCCGTCCGTCATCAAGCCGACCTGCGAAGCCGATGGCGCGCTCGTCCTCCCGGAGGTCAAGCACGCCACTTGGCAGAAGCAGGCCAACGACAAGTGGGAGCTGATCGACACAAAGGCAGGCCCAGGCGAGTACCGCGTCCGGCTCAATCCGGATAAGGGATACGCCCTGAGCACGCCGATCGAGACCAAACTGACCGTTAAGCAGAAGCTGGACGCTCAGTCCAGTGAGTGCAAGGTCAGTGCCGCACCCACGCCGAGTGCTTATGAGTGCCGCACCGCGGGGCTCAACGGCAATCCGCAGTTCATCGCACTCCAAGCTGGGAAGCTCGGGCAGTATGCCTACGGCAAGCCGTTCACCGGTACCACCGTGGCAGATGCTCGGCAGCACATCCACGACCAGTCGTGGTGTGACCCGGTCTGGATGCTCCAGAAGTACCGCGAGTACGTGGACCCCTGGATGTCAGCCGAACAAGCCGACGCCAAGGCCCACGAGCTCATCACCCAGGCGAAGGCCGGTGAACAAGCGCAATGGGACAACATGGTCAGCCAGATCATGGACTCCTTCGACAACAGGTCGACGCACGTGTACACCACGCTCAAGCCCGGCAAGTACCATTCACTTGGTACGGTCACCAACACTGAGGACGGTATCCCGCGCATCGTTGACTTCATCGTCAGCGATTCGACGTGGGCTCCCATCTTCCAGTCGACCGTGACCTACGCCGACGGTACAACTGCGGTGCTCAATCTGCGGACGCTTTGCGACCTGCAGCTGCGGACATCGATCAAGATCAACGTGACGGGACCAGCTACGGCGCCTCCGATGGCAGAACTCCCCCGCAACGAGGAGGGGACCATCACGAGGGTCACAACGCCGGAAACCAGCACGACGGTCACGCCCGAGCCGACGCCGACGCCGACGCCGACACCGACACCGGAGGCCTGCCCCCCGATGAAGGACGGTTCGACGCCACCGCGACTTCCCGACGGCAGCTGCTTGAAGGACGTCGCGGCCGGATCGGGCAGCAACGGCAATGCCGGAAACGGTGGTGGCCAGAACCAGGACCCCGGTCCCGGTGAGGTCACCGACCCGGAGCACGCTCCGGACATCCCACGGGAGAACCCGTCGCCTCCAAGCCAGGAGACGTCGACGACACCGGATCCCTCAGCAGATCCGGCGCCGGAACCCGAGGTTGGCGCACCCGACTCGTCCGCACCCGCGGAAGGAACGGGGTGCCCCCCCGGCATCACCAGCTGCTAGTTGGCCGGTCATCGCCAACCGGCACTCTCTTCCCAGCAATGGGTCGATGAGTGCCGGTTGGTACCCCCTATTCATGCACTCGATTTAGTTCAGCGGAGCTTTACTTTTGACGAATCGAGGATTTACTTTCTCTTCACAAAGTGATGCTCCGCTGGCATCACCCTTTTTTATGAAGTTACAGCCAAGGCATAGTCTGATTGTACAAATACTTCCGTGAGGAAAATTAACAATTTAGTTTTGCTTCAACTTATGTTTTTTATTTATGACAATTACTTACCAAAGGAGAATTCTATGAAAGTAACCAATTTCATGCGAAATGTCTCCAAGCGCACCTATGCAGTCGCAGCTATGGCTCTCGCCGCAGTTGTCGTGCCTGCAACACTGTTCGCTTGGGGCCCAACTCGTGCAACCTTCACGATTGCGCACCCCGCAACCTACGTCACCTTCAACTCGATTACCGACAACCCAAATATCGGTGACGAGCGAAACTTCGTGGGTATCCGCGAAAACAACACCTCTGGCCTATGGCAAGACAGCCAGGCTGTTCAACCGGGCAAAGAGTATGTGGTACGTATGTACGTCCACAACAATGCCAGCGCAAATCTCGGTCTCGTCGCGCAAAACGTGACAGCATCGTTTAATCTGCCGACAACCACAGCAAAATCTATCCAAGTTCAGGGATTTTTACGTGCAACCAACGCCAACCCAGCTGAAGTATACGACCACGCAAACTTCACTGCGAGTGAAAACTTCAACCTTGCAGTTGTCCCTGGATCTATCAAGTACTACAACAACGCAAACGGCAATGGGTTTAGCATTCCAGAAACAGTATTTACCAATTCTGGTGCAAAACTCGGCTACGACAAAATGGATGGCAACATCCCTGGCTGTTTCCAGTACGATGGCTACCTGACATTTATCGTCAAACCGCAGTTTGCTGCAACACCTGATTTCACCATGAGCAAGCTCGTCAGCAAGCACGGTGAAAACAAGTGGGTCGACACCTACGCCGCGCAACCTGGCGAAACAGTTGACTATCTGCTCCAATACAAGAACACCGGTACTACCCAGCAAGACAACGTCACCTTCCACGACAAGCTGCCTACCAACATGACCTATGTTGCCGGCTCAACAACCTACGGCAATGCTAAGAATCCAAATGGACTTAAAGCAAGTGACAACATCACTGGCGCAGGTATCAATGTCGGCTCATACGCTCCAGGCGCAAACGCTTGGGTGATCTTTAGCGCGAAAGTTGCAGCCAAAGATGCACTTGCGTGCGGTGCTAACACGCTTCACAACGTCGCATCAGTGACTCCTGCTGGTCAGAATCCAAAGGAAGATAGTGCGGACGTCACTACCACCAAAGACTGTGCACCTGAAAAGGTAAAGGCATGTAACACGGCCACTGGCAAGATCGAAGAAGTTGAAAAAGGCAAAGAGAATACTGCACCTTATACGACTGACCTCAGCAAGTGTGCACCAAAGCCAGAAATGGTAAAGGCATGTAACACGAAGACTGGTCAAATAGAGATGGTTGAAAAGGGCAAGGAAAATACCGCACCTTACACAACCGACTTAAGCAAATGTGCACCAAAGCCAGAGCTTGTGACTGCATGTAACCTCAAGACCAAGAAAATCGAGTACAATGTCGACAAATCAAAGATTGATAACGTTAACTACACGCTCGACC
>JAGQGU010000030.1 GCA_020432165.1 Thermomicrobiales bacterium | reverse complement strand
CTTCATTCGAGGTTGTGAATGTCAAAGCTGACGGTACGATAGAGAGGGTGATGTCGGTCGAGGGTCTCGATCCCATCCTTCCTTCAACTCTCATCTCGGCCTTCAGCGATGCGGATGCCTTCTACGAAAGGATGGTGTCCTTCCTCGATGGGCCGACCGCCATCAACGGAACAGCATTCGCGGACAGGTTCGAAGTTGGTTCAGGTCACGATACAGTTGTGGCCGGAGCCGGCGGCGACGTCCTGTTCAAATGGAAATCGGGAACTCTCGACTACAGAGGCGGCGATGGTACCGATGTGCTCTACTTCGAGACTGATGCGGGCAGTACTGCATTTCCAACGGCTTTCACTCAGCAGCTGGTCATCGATTTGGCCAAGGGCAGCGGAAAGAACCCCTATGGTGGCAACCTTTCGCTGAAGTCGGTCGAGGTGATCCATGATACGCCCCAAGGTGACCGGATTCTGGGTTCGATAGCCGACGAGACAATCATCTCTGACTATGGCGGCGGCAAAGATATCTTTCGCCTCAGAGGAGGAGACGACGAGTTCCAGATCGCGGTCACTTTGGCTGGGACTGAAGTTGATGGCGGAACCGGTTCAGATTCATTGCTGGTCTGGGGCATTGCCGCGGGAAGCTATCGGCTCGACATGCTCAATCCGACACGGAACACAGGGATTTTCGCTGGAGCAACGGTGAAAGGGATCGAAGACATCCGTTTCGACGTCGTCTCGAATGCGGCGGCAATCGAGATTTCCGGAACCGATGCCGATGAGACCGTATCGTTGCAGAACTTCTTTTACCGGAGCTCGACGCTCAAAGCGGCGCTCGGTGCCGGCAATGACAAGTTGAATGGCGGTTTCGGCACGGACATGCTGTTGGGCGGTTTGGGCAATGACACGTTACAAGGCAATGATGGCGACGACGTGTTGCGCGGTGGCAAGGGGAACGACATTCTGACTGGTGGTGCAGGCCGCGATAAGCTCTTCGGCGACCAAGGTTCCGATATTTTCATTTTTGCCAGCGGCTTTGGCAGGGACAGGGTGAACGGGTACAAGGACGGTACGGACAAGTTCGATTTCACCGCCCACGCAGCAGTAAGCAGCTTTCGTGATCTAACAGTCCGTGACACAGCTCTCGGAGTGAAGATACTCGATGGGGAAGGCGGGCGGATTGACGTCGTTGGCGTCGACAAAGCGGATATCGACAAGGGTGACTTCCTGTTCTGACCATTTTTCTGCAAAGCCAACCACTGCCAGACGCATCGCCTTACCTTGTCTGGCCTCTCCAACGCCTTACCTTGTGTGGCCTCTCCAACACCCGCTGCGCATATCGCCTGGCAATGGTCCTAGGCACGTTTACCCGCGGCGCGAGGTATCGGATAGCCTCCGGCACGGAGTCTCTGGCATGTCTCACGGCTTGATCGACGACGGCTTCGAGCGCCGCGCGCGGACCTTTTCGCAGGGCAGCTTCGACACCGGACAAGATGGCGGAGTGCAGTGCTTCCCGATGCCGCGTCTCGATCTCGATGCCGAAGCTGCGGCGGACTCAGAGGGCGATGTAGCCGATCAGGGAGGTGATGATCGCCGCGACGTTCTACAGAGTGGGCCAGCACATCGAAGTAGTTGAGTACAAATCTTGCCGCAGTGTGCACGTCAGGAACCTAGGTCGCGGAGATGCACAACTCGCCGTCGACAACGATCCAGTTTCTGGGCAATCAGCGTTAAGTAATCGCGGCTCAAGATCGCTCGCTTCTGTCAGAATGCTCGGAGACAAGCGTTAGTGAAAGACTTGCTTTTAGCACCAACTCCTTGTCCTACTTCATCAACATGCGGCGTTGCGGATAGCCATTTCCTAATTATTTTGTGGCCATGGTCTTCAAAGCTCCATCTCTATCCGGAGGCGGCGACGGCGCGGGCGGCAAAAACTACGGCAACACGGCTGCGGATCAGCTTTGTGCCGCCCCGACAAGCGGTGCAAAACCCGGAGGAAATTAATTGAGCCAGTATCGCAAGGTTCCATGGCAGCGGAACATCCGGCGCATTCCGGACGCAGTATCGTCAAAGCTGAACGAAATCGAACGCGGTCGAGGGATCGTCCCGGTTTGCACGAAGCGCGTTGCCGCTAGCGACCTCAAGGCGGGCATTTTTGGGCACCTGACACTTTCACTTCAAGGTGACGAGCCATCATTCTCCGCTTCCGTTTTGCCGCCCTCCAACAGTGGCGCATATTCTATAAAAAACCGGCACGGATGGGAGATCAAGCGCACCGATCTTCCCATGGTGCCCAAGAATATCTACCTAGGAGAGAGGCCAATCTACGGTGACTGGTCAAACGGTTCATTCTCTCTCTGGCAGCAACGCGACGTCTACCAGATCGAAGAGTATGGCCCGACTGATTACTCTATTGAAATCGACCTTCTTCGGCGCATTGATGATGGCTTCCTCTTCAAGTTCGCGCTTGATTGCACCCTAGACCGCGACGATGACGGCTTTAACGATGACCTGCTATTTTGCCTGAACCTTTTGCAGGAAAATACGGGTTCCTGCGGTATCGAAAGCAGCGCAAAGAGCCGCGAAGACTACATTGCGACGACCCTCGTAGATTGGGAGATTTTTCCACCTGGCTCTTTTGACCGCTTCCTCGCTAAGGCGAAGTCAACGATTTCGGATAACAGTGCGGAAACCAATCGTATTATCGAAGAGCGCGTCGCCGAGTTTCGCCGCCTGTCGCCGGAACGCTATATCCTCGGCAAGGGCGGCTTCAATCGCTATATCGGCGCGGTGCTCCCGAACGGTGTCGTTTCGTTCGAGAACATCCGATACGGCAATGCGCTCTACGTCCTCTATGAGGAATGGGAGGACATATCGCAGCGCTCCCGCAGCGAACTACTGCGGGGGACGAATGCGAACTACGAACGCATTCCGCACGTTGAGGGCTGGGTGGAGCGGTTCCGCGACGCTGTGCGCGCAGGGCCCTCGCGGCAACGCCGGTAGCGGGTCCGGTGCTGGGTTCCGCTCATGCCTTCGACCCGGATGGTTTGTTGTCGTCCCGCGCGTCGATCAGCACAATATCCTTGTGCCCAAGAATCCCCAGCTTGCTGAGAATGCCCTCGGCTCTGTCCTTCTCTGATTGGGAGAAGTAGATGATGGCCTTGATACCATGCTCGGCGTCGCTCGCCGCCTGATAGATCGGCACCTGCTTCTCGAGGTTTCGCTCGAGATGGCTGTTCTTGGCGAGCTTCATTTCTACCAGCGTCTTGTCTTGGGCCCCGCGAGAGATTTTGAAATCGACCGGCCCTCGCCCGTCGTTTACCTCGGCGCCAACGTCCGAGGGCGTTCCAAACCAGACCAGCCGGTACAAAATTTGTAGGTCTTTCTCGCGCTCGATGGGCACCCCGTCGTGATAGAATAGCCGATGCCCTCCCTTGCTTTCGATCACGTCCTTGAGGTAGGCGAGTCTTGCATGTGCCTCGCTGTAGGTGGATTTCCCGGCCCTGTAGAACGGTGTACCCGAGGCAAGGAGCCGCTGAATCTCCTGCACCTGACGAATGAACAGGTATTCGGTCGCAAGCACCTTCTCTTCGCTGACGGTTGATGCTTCGTCGCCATGCGACTCTTTGATTTTTATGAAGTAATCAATGAGTTGCGGAAATTGTAGCAACGTCTCGGAGATGGCTTCTGCACGTTCGCGCTCGGACGGCTCACGGTCACGGTGACGCGGCAGCACGCGCTGAAAGTAGGCGAACACCTGGCCGCGCAGCTCGGCATCCGGAATAGCTACCGGAATCTGCTCGAAGTCTCGGATAAGGTCGCCGCGATTTATCCAGTTCTCGTCCCGCGTCAGCATGTCTCTTGGCGTGAGGATGACGTAATCTCCGTTGGCGACCGGCAGCCGGTAGGCCGCCCGTCGCCACGCGCCGGTCGCATAGTCAAACTTGGCCTTTCGGATGTGCACGGTGGTGGTGAGGTCCGCCCGCAGATGTGTCTTGGCAAACTGTTCCGTAAAACTGCAAAGATGGTCGATAATAAGGTTAGTCGTGAAGTCACTGATATTGTCGCGCCCAACACCAGAGCTTACTAGGCATACCTTCTCTAGGTGGCTTCCCTCCGTTATTTTCTCGCTGCCAAAATCGCTGAACAACCGGCCAAGATTGGCGCTGAGGGCGCGCGCGAACTTCATCCCGAGACCGCTGCCGCTGTTGCCAGAAACAGAGAAACCCAGCCAGTTTTGCTTGATTTCGGGGAAGCAGTACCAGGCTTTAAGCAGGTCTTCATTGGCGGCCGCCTGCCTCGAGTGATCGCGCAGGAATGTCACATATTGAATCATCTCGCCGTGCAGCTTTTGGTATTCTGACTTCTCGGAGTGAAAAAGAAGGAAGGGGTCGATGAAGAGCGGCAGGTCGTTGACCAGCGACACGTTGAAGGCCCCGAAGTCCGTCATCACGTCCTCGGACACGTCAAAGTATTCGCTAAAGAAAGTCGCCATGTGGTCTGTCAGTACATTGCGAAGAAACTCGCAGCCTTTCTCGGGATTATAGCCGGTCCGCTCACAGAACTTGGACATCGAGGGGGCCCGGTGTCTAGCCGCATTCTGAACATTGGGACACTTATCAAACGCTGCTTCACGCCTCGGCGTCGTTTAACACTATTAACAATAGTGTTAAATCGGTGATCAGCCACCTGGCCGAACAACCTGTGGACAGGGAGGGCAGGGGGCTTGTTTCCACTTCTTAATTTAACAGTCTTCACGCATACTGTTAAATATGAGTGAAATGTCCCTCTACGACACCGCCGGAAACCGGCTCTATCTGAACGCCGAAGAGCGCGCCGACTTCTTGGCCATAGCGCGCCGAAAGCCTGCTCGCGATCGCTCGCTCTGTGAAACTTTGCACTTTACCGGTTGTCGGCCGTCCGAGCTGGTAGAGATCACGCCAGCTCGGGTCGACCTCTCGGGCGGGACGATCACAATCCGCAGCCTCAAGAAGCGCAAGGATGCCTCTGGTACCCAGAGACTCGTGTACAGGAACATTCCAGTGCCACCAGACTACTTGGACACCCTCAACACCGCCCACGGTATCAGGGAGGCCCAGAAGTCCCGCAAGCAAGCGGCGACACCCATCTGGCCACTGAGCCGGGTGCGGGTCTGGCAGATCGTCAAAGCGATCATGGTCGAGGCCGGAATACCGGACGCGCCGCACCGCACCCCGAAAGGTTTGCGGCACGGGTTCGGGATCAACGCGACGGTGAACGGCATCCCGCTCCACATGCTCCAAAAGTGGATGGGGCATGCCCAGCTCAGCACAACGGCGATCTACGCCGATGCTGTGGGCAAGGAAGAGCAGGACATTGCAGCCAGGATGTGGGGGTAGGGGCCGTGCATTTGACCAGGACGGAGCCCGACGCCAATCTCTACCGGTTCTATCGCATGGAGATCGTGCGCGGTCTCTTCGGCGATTGGGGCCTTGTGCGCGAGTGGGGCAGGATTGGACAATGTGGTCAGACACGCACCGATTGGTTCACTTGCGAGGCCAATGCCTGCGCAGCGCGCAGAGACTTACAAGTCCAGAAGATCAAGCGAGGCTACTTCGCAGCTCCGTCTCCTCCTATCGAGCAGAGTAACAGCCGTCCGTCTGAAGAAGTTGGCCGCCGGTCCAAAATTCCATCTTGAGATATGGGCGAAGGTGCAGCCGGGCAGTCGGTCCATCCCCTGGGGTCCTCGCTGTAACCACGTGCTGCGCGTCGGTATTGTCATCCACCAGGATCGGATACCTCGTGCCGTCGGAATCGGGGTTAAGGACGAGCTCGGAGGCACCAGGACGATAGATCACCAAGTATTCCCGCCTCGGGTTTTCACAGATCAGCCGAGTTTCTGCGAGACCGGCTCTCGCCGACACCGCAACGAGGATCGACACCGTACTAAGCCACACATGCTGCTTCATTTTCCTGCCATTCCGACCTTCCCGCGGCCCACTAGAGCGCCTGAATGCCAAAACCGTGCCAGAACTGTCGTAGCTATGCACGGGGTTTCTGACCCGGCTAAGTGCTTGATTTCAAGCTAGTCCGGCAGGGGGACCAAAACGACCGTTTGAGTTCTTTTGTTAGCAATCCATGATTTGTGCACCGTGGTCGAACACCCAGTAAAGCCGAGTTGTGGATGTGGTGCTTAAATCAAGTGCGCATCTGAGATCGTTTTGCTAGTCTGAAAGCATGATGACTTGGTACAGACGCGTGAGAACCCAAACCCAGAACCTCGGCGCCCAGATCGGAGCCTTGAAAGGGGTAGGGGTTGAACGCCTTTGCCGAGAGAAGGCGACGGCAAAGACTGAGAAAGGCCGCGCGCAACTTGAAAAGGCTATTGATGCGCTTGCTACTAACCACTTGATTGTCAATGCGGAATGTGATCGGGCCACCCGCAGTCAAAGCCTTTCTAAGCCATTTAGCATGGAGGGAGTTTAATCATGGCCATACGAATTGCAGCGATAATGCTTGCGGCAAGTGTCGGACTTGCAGGGTGTACAGACCCTCAACAATCAAAAAATTTCGTAGATATTGTTCAGCAGAACACCCAAAGATTATGCGGCATTGTGCCTACGGCAAAAACCATCACCGCACTCGCCGCTATCCTGTTTCCGGGCGCTGCAAAGATAACCTCTGGCTTAACGACTGCAGAGGAAATCTGCTCTGGTTTGGAGACAGCCAAAGAAACAGAAGGCGGCGTACAGCCAGTTGCAGGCGGAGTCGGTATCACATTCTATGTAAGGGGGGTCCAAATTGAGGCGTACGAAGTGAAGTAGAGCTTGTCATTGGGCTTCATCCCAAAGCGTTGCCGCCTTGATTGACATTAGCGCTGTTTGAAAGCCTAATACCACGCCACTGTTGTCCGCACCGTCTGCATCGACCGTGCGGACAACAGTGCAATTGCGATCAATGTCTTTCACTAGATCGTATTGCCCCTGTTGGAGAATCCCTTCAACTGCCAGTGTCTCTTGGTTGAACACAGGCGATCCGGAGTTCCCATGAAAGGCATCGTTATTGGTCCGGAAGTGGGCTTCCAAGACATCTTTCACACGAGACTCATCACCGAATTCTACGATCTTGCCCATCCCCATTGGATGGCCAATGATTCCTACGCGGGTATCCAGTTCGATACCTGATACTAGATTCATCTCTAGCGGTTCAGCAATCTCAGAGGGAACCGGTCGATCAAGCCGTAAGATGGCTAAGTCGTGATTTGCGTCTTGCAGAGATGTAGCTGTGTGAACAACGTGGAATACGGTTTCTGAATCTACAGTTGGAGATGACGAGAAATCGAAAACAACCGAATAATCCCCTTGGTCAGGTATGCAGTGGTTTGCTGTGACAATGGTTTGCTGATCAAAGGCTAGGAATGCTGTGCAGTGACCGGCAATGAGGCTGCCAGAAAATTTCACCTCTTCGCACAGGTCGTCCGACTTGGTTTTTAACGTTGTTTTGCCTCCTCCAAGTGAGGTGACGTTCTTTGTTGCTGTTACGAGGGCAACAGAACGAGAAAGCCTTACAATATCTGTGTATAGGATTGACGTTTTGCCATTTTGAATTGCTAATTCAGGGTTAAAGGAACCATTCATCTTAAAGAAATTTATACGGTGCCTGCCGTCGTCTTCAAATACGTCACTTGCAAAGCCATCGTAGAATTTCAGCACATTAGAATAACCTTCATTTTCAGCTAGCTCAGGCGGAAGCGGTGTCAAGGCAAGACCACCGTTTCCAATATGTCTTTGGTACAATTCCATCAATTCATCTTGGGCCATAGGCCCGAATTGTTCTCGTTGGGGCAGCACAACTTCAGGCTTGAATGTGTCAGGTATGCCTTGATCGGGAACCTGTCCCCATTGGTTTAGATCAAAGCCCTGAGGTGAGAGGTTCGGTCCCGAGCCGAAAGATTGCGCCCGTGATACCTCAGGGTCGATTGAGATAAGGAATAGTGCTAGAGTACCTAAAGAAGCTCTTTGCATGTGGATCACCTATGAAGAGATTTTCCTATACCACCTTGATATTACTGTCGTTATCTTCGTGCGACATACCCACGAACGTACCTGACGACAACCTGAGATTGCCGGACGATGAGCAGGTTCAAACAGCTCCAACTGAACGTCCACAGCAACAACCGAATGATATCAGGATGCCCTCACAGTTGGTCTCCTGCAAGCAATTTTCAGGTGAGGTATTGCCGACCACCTGGGAGTCCTCTGATATTGACCAAGGGAAAATTGTGGGAGGCGTCAGCGTCCCACCCGGAGCATATCCTGCGGTTGTTCGAGTGGAAGAACGTTGTGGCGGTACTTTGATTGCTGATGACCTAGTTCTTACCGCAGCACATTGCGTAGATCACAGATCGGACGGGATGGCGACAGTACAAGGTCGCGAAGATAGAGGATTCCGGAGTGAGTTTACCAGGTCGGGGAGAGCCTACTGCCACGCCAACTATGTTCGAAGTGATGGAGAAGTCGCCAACGATCTCGCTTTGATTAAGCTCTCAAGTGCAGTTTCGTCTCGACGGATCGTTGATGTGGTCACTTCGGGTGATCCAGCATCGTTGGACGGTACCGGGGCAACGGTTGAAAGCGTCGGGTGGGGTTACGTGAATGACAACAAAGACCGGCCCAGAGATCAAATGTGGACGACCATTGAACTAAAAAAATCATGCCGAACGAAAAGCGGTGTCGAGATACTTTGCGCATCTGCAGGGGTTGAGGGACCACCACCAAGCTTATCCGGCGTATGTTTTGGTGACAGTGGCGGCCCGCAATTTGCGCGACGTGACGGTGCGTTGGTTCAGGTTGGCGTATCTAGCTTCATTGCGCCGCCTTCGGGATCGAGTTCAAAATGCGAAAATCCTCAGACCTTGAACGGATTTGTGAAGCTGAGAAATTATAGCCAATGGCTGAGTTCGGCACGTTCATATTTGGAACAATGACCTCCAGAAGTGTCGGCGAGTAGAACATCATGAAAATCTATTTCCATAGCATAGTGTTGCTTCTTGGATTGGTATCCGCTGTGCCTGCTAAGGCTGATGTTGGGGCCGAGTCAGCTTACTTTGGGCGGACAGATGGAAGTCTCTACTCATGGGAAGTGACGTTGAAACTCTGTTTGCCGAATTTCACCGTGCACATAACGAAGTTTAACAATCGGTACGATGGTGAGCTTGGAGGAACTGCATTCGGAACGGGGCGAGCGTCCCAACAAGCAAATGGAACTTGGCTTCTTCGGATCGATCAGTGGAATATGAGTTTTGGTAAAAATGGGGGACCAAGAATGGCCCCTCAGTCGTTGGCGTTTGAAATTGATGAACTGAGCGATTCCCAGATTCGGCTGGTTGACATGGGATGTATGCACAATAGGCCACCAAAAGATCGGCCGGGTTGTGGACACGTTTTGGCGTATAATACCACCTCTAGCTGTCAGTAGCTAATATCTTAACATAATAACCATTATAGGTCGTAATTGCCGACCTAAAACCCCAAGTCAGTTGGGTTCCGGCTTCCCTACGTGCGACTGACGATGTGCCGCTCAATGGCCTTGATTGACTCCCTGACTATTCGCTCGACACGACCGTGAGCTGGCGGCGGATCGCACCAGATGAAATCGTACAGGTGAATCGCGTCATCAGCTCCGCCTCCTTCGTCCGTCCAGAAGAATGCTCCTTCCCGCACCTGGTCGAGCGGGAATGTCCCGGTCGTCCACCGGGCCGAAAATCGCGGGAAAGCCTGGTGCGTGATCCTCAGGCCCCCTTCTGGATGATCATCGATGAGCCAGCTCATGACGGCTGCATTCCGACCGGGGCGGAGGCACACTCGATAACTTGGTCGAGCTCGGGCTCGTCTGGCGTTGGTGGTTGCAGCTCGTGCAGGAACGTCGCCGCGCGCTGCGCTTGCCCGGACGCGGTGAAAATCGCCCGCTTGTCATCCTTCAGGACCTTCAGCCAGGAGGCGACATAGCTCGCGTGGTCGTCGCGAATGTCAGGCGTAATCCTTAGGTCGGCCGAGAGAAATGCTGCACCAATTTCGGCAACGAGCTCTTCCATGGCATAGCCTTCGTCGCCCCACCGCTTGCGACCGAAGTCCCGATCAAGGCGATTGGGGCTCCTCGTCCAATGCACGGTCTCGTGCAGGAGCGTGGCGTAATAGCTCTCCGGATCGCGGAAGAACTCGAAGGGTGGCATCTGGATGCGGTCTTCTGAAGGCATGTAGAACGCCTGGTTGCCACCGTGGGAGACGCGGGCGCCGGTTTGGGCCAGGAATTCCTCGACCAGATCGATGCGTTCGACCGGATCGAGCGTCGTCTCGGCTGCTTTGGCGTAGTAATGAGCAGGAAGCTCTTCGATTTGCTCCACGTTGAAGACGGTGTATCCCTTCAAGAATGGGATTTTTCGCTCGGAGTCTTTGCCGGTCTCTTCGTCCTGCTCAGTCCTGGTGACGCTGTTGGCATAGACGACCAGTGATCCCGTCTCGCCCTTGCGGACGTGCCCGCCTAGCTCGAGCGCTTGGCGGAAGGTCATCCAGATCGGAGCGGAATAGCTGCGCGCCTCGGCTTCCATCCAGAGCATGAACACGTTGATCCCGGCATAGGGCTGTCCATTGTGGCGCAAGGGCCGGGTGATCCGGCCGGCTGCGTGTTCGGCGTTCCAGGGCTTCAGCCAGGGCCGAACGCCGGCTTCCAGGCTTTCAATGATGCGATTTGTGATGCGGTTATAAATATCCTCTTTCATAGTTCGGTCTTTCAAAATTCATTGGTCAAAATCCTTTGATGGAAAGGAAGGGGGCTATTGCCCCTCTCCCTCGTCGCTTTGCTCACGCAATACGATGCGGCCCGGTTTTTGCGGCAGGTACTCCAGATCGATGTTGAAGCCCTTGCCGTCCTTATGCGACCAGGCGGCGCCGATCCGGGTCCAGTTGGACTGCTCGCCTTCGCCGGTGACGTGGAAAAGCCGATGGGTTGGACGGTTGGGTGTGGTGTTTTGTGTTTCTGACATGTGTCATCTCCTTTTTCGTTTAGGGTATCGAGCCGCGACCATCGCGGCCTTGATGGCGCAATCTGAACGCCGTTCTCAGGAGCGAACTGCAAGGGAATACACGGTGGCTATGCCAGTGGTGCGGGCCACCCTTGCGGATCGCGCTCGGACGGGGTCTTGTGCCCATCTTCAAGGTCCGCATGGATGCGAGGTAAGATCAGAAACGGAGTAAGAAGATGCCGTCGGAACGATCAAACTCGCCTCAAAACCTCGAAAACCATTGGCCTAAAGGCCTCAACCGGCAGTCGAAAGTCAGCGGACCTCCGAATATCGCACGCGGGCATCAGAGACGGCAATGGATTTTAGCCGATCTCCAACTCTCCTGTGGAAAACCGGTCCGTAAAGATTTAGGTCGCAGATCAATTCGCCAGGAAGAAGGACAGGACCATGGCCAATATCGATCTCGATAAGCTCGACCTCACTGAATTGAAGGCGCTCCGGAAAGACGTCGACAAAACCATTGCGAACTACGAGAAGCGCAAGAGACAGGAAGCGCTCGCAGCCGTTGAAGCCGCAGCGAAAGAGAAGGGGTTCTCCCTCTCAGAACTGGTCGGAAACGCCCCGAAAAGAAAAGGTAGAGGCCCCGCCCCCGCACCGAAGTATCGCCACCCGGAAAACCCGGATGTGACCTGGAGCGGTCTCGGACGCCGGCCTGCCTGGATCAAGGATGCCGTTGCTTCTGGAACTCCGCTGGAAAACTTCCTGATCGAACGCTGAGAACCTAACGGCCGATATCGAAGCCGCGGTCGCGGTGCCGCTCTGCTTCCCGGGTTCGGTAAAGCTGTTCCACCTTGCGGATAGCCGTCTCCAATCGCCGTTCTTCCATCTCTCGCTCCGCAGCCCGCATCTGCCGTTGGCGATCTGCCTCGATCTCGGCTTCGCGGTGACGATCCGCCATATCGGCAAATGAAGGCGCGTGAGCGGCCTTCAGCTCGCGGCGCATGATCTCGTGCCGGTCGCGGAAGCGTGCGGTGTGAACTGCCCTGGTCTCCTTGTGCGAGGCAACAAGCTCCGCCCGGTCGCGCCAATGGCGATCTTGCATTGTGGTCTTCTCCTCCACCTGGCGCCGCTTCGTGTTCCCGGTCAAGTCGAAGACCCGCAGCACGCGTGATTTCAGGCGGCCGTGATCCTTCGCCAAGGCCTCGCGCTCGGCCACATGGCGTTCGGTGAGTGCGGATCGACGCTCTGTCCAGTCCTCGCGGAACATGGCCTTCAGTTCGCGCGACTCTGTCTGCTTGGCCTCGCGGATCGTCGTCAACTCGGCGCGATATCCTGAACGCATCTGCCGGTGCTCACGCGTCCGCATTCTGGCTTCCCGGATCAACGCGTCTTCGACTTTGCGATCCTTCATCTTCTGATCCCGCTCGAACTTCGCCAGCTCACGGATTCGAAAATCTGGAGACCGTGTGGCCTTCTCGATGTTGAAGTCCACGATTTCGGCATGACGTTCCTTGCGCGTCCGCCCCTGATCGATGACCGGGTAATCGATGACGCGGCCGTTGCCGGTTTCCTTTACCTTGGAATGCGGCCGATCGACAAACTCCTCCACATGGGATGCTTGGGGCCCGATATGGATCGTCGGGGCCCGGTCGATCCCTTGGGCCTCCAACGTGCGCCTGTCGATCCGCACATCATGTCCCGCCTGCTCCAGGGCGCGGTTGGCATGCACCTCCCATTTCTCGCGGACCCAGTCGACGGCCTTAGGTTCCAGCCCTGCTTTTGCGCGGTCGCGCGCGGAATCCGAGAGCCGCAGCACGCGACGGCCGGTTTCGATATCGCGGTCCCGAATGACAAGATGACAGTGCGGATTGAGGGCATCCTTGCCCTCGGCATGGATCGCGGCGAACCATGCAACCCGGTTGCCTGTCATGTCGCGCGCGAAGTCCTGAACAAGCTGCATGCGCTGTTCGGGTGTCAGCTCGCGTGGCAGCGCGATCCGCACCTTGTCGATGACGCGGGCATTCTTCCGATCTCCCATCTCCGCCCGGTTCATCCAGGCCCGCGCATCGTTCGGGTCCGTGGGCATGTGCTCGGAGACGAGCTCAGGCGCCGCACCGTCACGGGCAATATAGAGAAGATGCGCCCCGGCCGTGCCTGCCGCATGCGTCGTGCGTCCGATGCTCTTGAGGTTCAGCGAATAGATCGCCATGCCCCTCGGTCCTCCATCTTACAGCCTACCCCTGGGCGCGTGTCCGGATGCGCATCATCCGGCCCCAAGGGTGCGGGACAGGGTGTCCCGCGCGGGGTAAAATCCCGCGTCTTGAGCATGGGTCGCGGCGCCCCCATGAGGCTGGCAAGACCCATGCAATATGATCTTGGCGCCCTCGATGGGCGACAGGATCACCGTCTCCCGGCCCGTCCGACACCTCGTTTTGGGGTCATCTGGCGGGCCGCAGCGCATGGGTTTTGGAACAAAACCCAAAAGTGCGCTCTACATTCATTTACTTAATCTCTCCGACTCGCTCAACCTTTGCTAGTGACAGGTTCGTTTGTCCACAAGATAGTGGCCACCATCATTTGATCTAAGGACACTTTTGACATGGCCAATCTTCCCGACACGCCCACCCGTACCCGCATGCTTATAGAGCGTAGCTCACGCGGCATTGCGGTCTTCCTGGTTGGACTGATCCCAGTCGGCTTGATCGGCTGGTGGATCGGTCAAAGTTTTACGTACGGGTATGGGACTGCTGAGATCATCGCTTCCCAGATCGGTCTGAACGTCCTATCCGGGCTGGTCGGGCTACTCTTGGGATTTGGGATCACGCTCCTCTTTGGGCGGCACCGCGACATCGTGGCAGCTCTCTTGGCGCTGCTACTTGTCTTCCTGGCGATCATCCCCGGCGTCGGGTTCGGCATCGCCATCATCACCGGGATAGTCGCCATCATGGTCGGCGCCGCCCTGGCCTGGAAGCTGCTCTATGTCCCCAAGCCGAAGGCAACAACATTCGGCTCCGCCGAATGGGCAACCCCGTCCGACGTGGTCGCGGCGGAGCTAACAAAAGGAAAAGGCTTCATCTTAGGCGATTTCCAGATGGAAGAGCACAGAGTGTCCGCCTTGCACTACGGAGGCGATCGCCATTTACTCACCGTGGCGCCAACCCGAGCGGGCAAAGGTATCGCTGCCATCATCCCCAACCTTCTGACCTATCAAGGCTCAGCCCTGGTCATTGACCCGAAGGGCGAGAACGCTCTTATCACCGGCGCACAGCGTGCGCAGATGGGGCAACAGATCATGCTGGTTGATCCATGGGATATGACAGCCACGCGCATGGGCACACAACCGGCGCGTTTCAATCCAATTGAATGGCTGCATCCAGACGATCCGGATATCGCCGAAAACACAATGCTGCTCGCCGACGCCCTGGTCGTCTCGACCGGAAGCAAAGAGAAATTCTGGGATGAAGAAGCCAAAGCTCTTCTCGTCGGCCTCATCCTCTATGTTGCAACCGATGCAGACGAAGAAGGCCATCGCAATCTGGGACGCGTGCGCGACCTGCTCATGCTCACAAAAGACGGTATGAACGAACTCTTCGGGCATATGGCTGTCTCGGATCAAGCCATCGTTGCCAGCACCGGTGCCAGGTCTCTCCTCAAGAAAGAAGAACTGCTCTCCAACGTTCTGGCGACGGCCCAGTCGCATACACATTTCCTGGACAGCCCCCGTATTCGCGAAAGCCTCTCCGCGTCGGATTTCCAGTTCGAGGATTTAAAAGCGGACAAGATGACAATCTATCTGGTTCTGCCTGCCGACAGGCTCAGCACTTTTGGCCGGTGGCTTCGCCTGCTGATACAACAGGCCATCACGGTGAATGCCCGCAATATCGATCAGAAACCGAACATGCCGGTCCTCTTCATGCTCGATGAGATGCCTGCCCTCGGCCACTTGGCCATGGTTGAGCAAGCCTATGGTCTCATGGCAGGCTTCGGACTCCAGCTCTGGGGCATTGTACAAGACCTTTCACAGCTCAAACGCATCTATGGTGACGGCTGGGAAACCTTCATCGGCAACTCGGGCGTGCTGCAATATTTTGGATCGCGCGACCAGATGACGGCCGAATACTTCTCGAAGCTCTGTGGCGTCACCACGGTACACACTTTCGGGGAAAGTATCAGCCGTGCGGTGACATCCGCCCTGAATGGCAACAGCACCAGTGATACCACCTCCACTTCTGTTTCAAACGCGCAACGTAATCTGGCCTATCCGGATGAGCTGATGCGCCTCGCTGACCACCGTCAGCTCTTGCTGGTGCAAAATCACAACCCCATTGCCGCGATAAAGACACCTTGGTTTGAGCGCGCATCCATGCGGGAGAAAGGGGTCGACATACGAAAGCTCGCTTCCAAGCCTGCCCCAGAGGCAGGGGGTGAATAATGCGCCTCGTCCAGATCAGTCTACTGATTTTCTTTCTGCAACTGGGGTTTCTAAAATCCTACCAGGTCGGGTGGATACTGGTTCCGGGAGCGCCGGATCAAACTGCTTTTCAAAGCTATATCGAAGCTGCGGTTCAGAGCCGGAGTTTTGGCCGGACCGCGACGCCTCCTCTCGATAAATGGCGCGGGACACGCGTCAAAACCGAAAAACATATGTGCCTTGAAGACGAGCGCACCCCAGAAAGGGTGCGCTACTATTGCGCGGGTCGCATCTCATTTTCACCTGCGGAAAATGTGGAATATCAGGGTATCTGGCTACTGAGAAACCGGGGCATTATGTTTCGCCTCAACCTTGATAACGCTGAGGCGTTTATAGGTATCCGCGTGGACTTTGCCCGTCCCTGGGGCGATGTCATCGATTGGCGCTATATGGATGTCTATGATCTGCCAGAAAATTATCGGCGGCAATTTTTGCAGTTCTAGTTAAGCGAAGGTCGCCCCGCTGCACTATCTTTGGAGCCATCTTCGAATTCTTCCCAGCCTTCAGGATGAGGCAGAAAATCCGGGCATGGCTCGCCATTGACGTAGGCATGACAATGTTCCGTCCATAGGCCATAGTGGATTCGATCACCTAGCGGATAATCGGCCCGTGTCAGGTCCAAGTTTCGCACCCATTCCGGCATGTGAAACCCGCGATCGACAAGCCAGTCGTAGTAACGCCAGCACCATTTTGGCATCGAAACAGCTTGGCGGCGGATAAACACGTTCACGATGTAACGCGTCTCAATTTCTTCGCCTTCCCTGTAAAACCACTCACGGGGATCATCTAACATACCGAATAGTATACCAAATATTTCCAGATTTAGCGAGATTTACCTTTCTCAGGCCCCTCTCGCGTCGGTTCTTTGCCTCTGGCTTTGATATTAAACTCTGTCGAGCGCTTGCGTTCTGCGATCGCATTGAAATCTTTGGCCGCCGAACCGGGACCCTTTGATTGTGGTGAACGCGGTTGTTGTGGCCTTTCAGGCCCTCTGGGCGGGCCGGGTGGCCCTGGCGGTTTTGGTGGGCGCGTTCCCCCCGACCGCCCTCCCCCTGGAGCGGGAGCAGGGCTTGGTTGGCGTGAGGGCAATTGCACTTGTCCACGGGGCAATGGCGACGAGCGCGATTTTTGCTCGGGCGGTTTGTAGGGCCGATCCGTGTTGGAAGGGGATGGTTTCTTGCCTTCTTCGTCTGACATGCTCAAAAATCCCGGCACTGCGTACATCAGAGCCTATCGAAGGCTGACGTTGATGCAAACGGTGATTTCTGCACTGAAAATTGTGCCGCCCGGGCGGGTGGCAAGATGGCTTACCCTGCGAGGGGGATTTCCTCCCCCTCGCGCTCCCCCTCCGCTCGCCGCAAGGCAGACCCCGAAAGGACTTTGTCTCTTTCGGGGTGCAGCGGGATGCTTGTTTCGGTCATTGGCCCGGTTCAAGTAAAATAGACCCTCAACCGTGGCTCGGCCTCTCGGCCTGCGCCCGCACCACTTGAGGGCGATTTTACTTGAGCCCGCCCCCTGCCCTACCGGTAGAAATTTTCGTATCGAACCCGGAGCAGCCATCACGCGGGTTTCGTCGCGGCCTGTTGTGCTCCAGTCTTCTCCCTCACCTGATGGGGGAATCGGGAGGGTGATCCGAGATGACCGACGAAAATGCCCTGGGCGGAAAAGATGGCCGCCCCCTCACGCTTGCTGACATAAAGCGGAAGGCTGCACGCTTGCACAAGACGATCGAAGAAGCCCTGGATGAAGCCGCCTGCCTCAGCGAGGAAGCAGAACCGACCCTCGAACTGGCCCGCCTGCAGGCCTTGCTGCGTGGCATCTGGGTATCGTCCTATGCCTTGGGTCGCCAGGCCGGATACATTCCCGCGCCCACCTTTCCCCTGGATACGATCGAGGTTGATCAGTTGGAGCCTCACCTCCGTGGCATTCAATAGTGTGGAAGACGCAGGGCTTCTTCTTTGACCCCCCTGCCCTTCTGGTTGGATCGGGGCATTTTGCGGGGTGCCTGATCTTCGGAGCCGTCTTCGCCTGATCCCGAAAAGAGGGGTTCGATGGTTCTGGTGCAAGGGCGCGCAAGCGGGCGCAGAGACACGCGCAGGAGCTTGTCTCCGAGCATGGCGAGCACCTACCCCTTGTGTCACCAGGTTCTCGAAGCACTCAGGGATCGATCAAGGCGATAGTGGCCTTCCGAAGGCTCTTGGCACCGCCTTGCCCTGATCTTTGGTGAGTCTGAAGCGGAAAGCATGCAATCATGAAAAGCGCTTAGAAAATGCTGCCTGACCATAGTGTTAAATAAGTGTTAGAATCTGTGTTACGCTGTGGATAAGGCACACTAACTGGCTGAATCTTTGTCCCTTTTAGAACCGTCCGGTGTGTAAAACTACGAAAGATGGTGTGTAAACCTACGAAAGATGGTGTGTAAACCTACGAAAGATGGGAACCCGGTGTGTGAAACTACGAAACACTTGACAGGGGTGTGTGAAACTACGAACATCATGGGATGGTGTGTGAAACTACGAATGATCGATCCCCCCTGCTGCCCGATCGTATGCGGCAGGGCGACTTCTTTGTCTGCGACATTTTCGATGCCGTGCCAAAGGGCGACATGGCCTCCATGGAGCACCCGATCTTCTCAATTTCCACCAAACCGGATCGCAGGATTCGACGTTACGAGAGTGGAGAGAACTTTGTGGAGATCACACCTTCGGTGAAGGGGCTAGCAACCGTCCACGACCGCGATGTGCTGATCTATTGCATCAGCCAATGTATAGCCGCCCTCAATCAAGGCCGCGAAGTCAGCCGTGTCATTCGTTTCAAGGGATTTGACCTGCTAACAGCCACCAACCGCCCGACCGGAGGTGAGTCCTACGCCCGGTTGAAAGACGCGCTCGAACGGTTGCGGGGCACCAGCATCTCGACCAACATCACCACAGGCGACATCGAAGTGATCGATGGCTTCGGGCTGATCGAAGCCTTCCGGATCGTACGCGAGGCGCGTGACGGCCGGATGCAGGACGTTGAAATTACGCTCTCGGACTGGGTGTTCAACGCGATCCGCCACCGGGAGGTTTTGACCCTGCACCGCGACTACTTCCGACTGCGCAAGCCCCTTGAGCGGCGCATTTACGAGTTGGCCCGTAAGCATTGCGGGCAGAAGAAGGAATGGAAGATCGGCTTGGAAAAACTCCAAGCTAAGTGCGGGTCGAGCTCGACGGCCAAGGAGTTCCGTCGGCTGGTGACGAATATCGTGCACCAGGACGAACAATTCGGTCACATGCCGGACTACGGCTTGCACCTAGAAAACGACATGATCATCTTCACCAATCGCCGCAGCGATGAACCCAAACCTTTGCCCCCTGCCCTGGCGGCCATCCGGCTCGATCCGGAGGCCTATCACGATGCACGCACTGTCGCGCCTGGCTGGGACGTGCATGCTTTGGAACAGGAATGGCGGAGCTGGATGGCGGAAATGGACAGCGATCTGCCCCGCAACCCGACGAAAGCCTTCGTCGGCTTCTGCCGCAAGTGGTTCGAGACACGCGGTCGGCCATAGCACAAAGCTGTCAACAGTGAACGCATTGAAGGCGCATTGCATGCAAGCATCGAAGGCGGTCATCATGCTTTGCGCAATCTGTGAAACTATGCTAGCATGAAAGAAAACAAGTAGATAATCAGGAGCAGTCTCAATGGCATACGTGATCGGAATGGTCTCGCAGAAAGGCGGGGTCGGGAAATCGACCTTGGCGCGGATGATGGCGCGGGAGTTCGTGACCGGAGGGCTCTCGACGAAAATCGCGGACCTCGATACCCAGCAGCAAACCTGCTGCAACTGGGCTGGACGCAGAGCGGAGAACGGCATCACGCCTGAAATCCAGGTGCAGAGCTTTGCCAGCACGAAAAGCGCCCTAGATGAGATATCCCGCTTCGATGCGCTCATTCTCGATGGGAAGCCGAATGCATCCGATCAGACTCTGGAAATCGCCACGGCGGCCGATCTGGTGGTCATCCCGACCGGTCAGACCGTAGACGATCTGCATCCTGGCGTCGTCCTGGCGCACAACCTGCGCAAGAAGGGCATTTCTCCGGACAAGATTGCCTTCGCCATGTTCAAGACGACTGGCAGTGAACGAGAGAACAGCTCTGCACGGGACTATATCGCGCAGGCTGGCTATACCGTCCTCGAAGGTGAAGTCAGCGTATCGACCGCCTACGGCTCTGCCAGCGACCAAGGCAAGGCCATCACGGAAACCTCGTTCAAGTCACTGAACGACCGCGCTTCAATCCTTGCGCAGAGCGTCATTGACCGGATGGTTGCGCTTCAGGAAAGGCAGGTGGCGTAATGTCAACCAACCTTTCGAAGCTGAAAAGCGCCAAGGGTACGCCGCCACCAGCAGAAGAGACCGAGGACGTGATCGTCGCAAACAATCGTCACGATGAGAAAGTGCCGTTACGCCCGTTGCAGGTCCGAGTACCGGAGACGGTATTCATCGAATTCAGCGAGCAGGCGGGCAGGGAGTTCGGCTTTACACATGGCGCGAAGAAGCAGCTTTTCCTCAAGATGTGGAAAGCATACAAGGCGCAAACTGTGAAAGCATGATTGCATGCAATCATGCTGAAGCGGTGAATCGAGATATCACCCTCACCATAACACATTCATAATGTTGCAAAAAATGATACCGTGCGATAAAGTAATAAGGGAGGGCGGTTTCAGTAAACAGGCCGCCAGGAAGAAATCATGCACGCAGAACTGAAGACTCGCGAGGCCTTGGGGCCACTCGGCCCGATTGAACAGAAGAACGCACCTGACGCCCTGTACACAGCGGGTGACATTTCGCTTTTGACTGAAGGCTCTCGCGTTGCGATCGTCGGCTCCCGCAAAGCCACACCAGACGGCATCAAACGGGCGCAGGCGGTCACCCGTGCTCTGGTAGGGCAGGGCATTGTCGTGGTCAGCGGCCTGGCGGAAGGCATCGACACGGTCGCACACCGGACGGCAATCGAAGCGGGCGGGCGCACGATTGCGGTTCTCGGCACACCTCTGTCAAAGGCTTACCCGGCCAAGAACGCCGGACTGCTCGCCGAGATCAAGCGCCATCACCTGGCGATCTCGCAGTTTCCTGAAGGCTATCCGAGCAAGAGCGAGAACTTTCCGCGCCGCAACCGTACGATGGCGTTGATTTGCGATGCGACCATCGTGATCGAAGCAAGCGAAAAGAGCGGGACGCGACACCAGGGGTGGGAAGCCATTCGCCTGGGGCGCGACCTCTATCTTCTCGAAAACGTTGCAAACAATCCGAATCTGACCTGGCCGAAACAGCTCATCGAATACGGGGCGCAAGTGCTCCGCCGCGAGGACCTGCCTGATATTTTGCTAGATATCCCGAACTACACTGCCGGGGGTGTGCGTGCCTTCGAGCTATGAGTACGGCACCTTCGCGAATTATTCACCACGCGGCAGCTCAGACCTCTCGAAACAATCTCGCGGGACCTGTGGTGCCATCAAGGCGGGCAGGGTGGATATTATCGCTTCGGCCATTCCGCACCTGCGTGATCCGAAGGCAGAACTCCTGCAACCTTTCCTCGGGCCGGACGTAACGCTCGTGCCAGTGCCCCGCTCGGCACCGCTGCCAGAAGGCGCCCTTTGGCCCGCCAAGGTCATTTGCGATGTCTTGCACGAGCACGGCTACGGACAGGACGTGCAAACCTACTTGAAGAGAACCAGGGCAGTGCCGCGGTCCTCGAGCTCACCGGCTGCGGACAGGCCGCTTATCCCAGTGCATATGGAAAGCATCGAAGCGGAAAGCCCGCTGTTCATACCTGACAAGATCACCGTTGTGGACGATGTGCTCACGATGGGCCGAACAAGTTTCGCCTGTGCAGAGCTCCTGCGTGCCGTATGTCCGCATTCAGAAATTCGAATCTTCGCGATGATCCGCACGCAAGGCCTGCAAGACGACATTGCCAGGATTGTCGACCCAGCCACCGGCACCATCGTGGGATATCCCTCCGGCAAGACACTTCGCGATCCTTAGATCGGCAGCCTAAGGGGTTGAACGCTTAACGGACTGGGTCATAGTGTTAAGCCCACATTTCCCAAGTAAGG
>JAGQGU010000098.1 GCA_020432165.1 Thermomicrobiales bacterium | reverse complement strand
ACTTTTGATGTGGTGAGACAGGAGATAAACTGCGATATTTTAACTGGATTAAGTTTAGCAGAAAAAGCATGTGAGTTAAACGTAAAACCAAAAAGAACAGAAGCAGAGTGCAAGGCAGAGTGGAAAGTATTTATAGAATCATTCCCAAATGGCCCAGACTTTAAAACTTATAAAGCAGCACTTAAAACACACAATTTAACATACGAAACAGTAAAAGCTATTTATGCTGCAGGACTTACCCTAGGACTAAACAAAATAGGAACCTGCACTTTAAACACAGCTTTGAAATCATACGATTTATCGGACATATCTTTCAGTAAACTTCTTACTTCCGATAACATTCAAAACGGATTGATTTCAACTTCAATCCAAACAGATTTAAAGAAATTTTTAACGGACTACAATAGTACTACACTAACAAATTCATGTCAAGCGTAATAAGAAAAATAAAAGTCTGCCTGACTGGTGGACCTAACTGTGAAAGCCCAGAGATCATATGGGGAAAGCACCCAGAAATCCTCAAAAACTGTGTTTATAAAGATGGCTGTATAGAAGTATCTATACTGGAAGACGAGTTAACAGGACTTAAAGGTAAATGTATACCCTACACCATAATTTGTAAAAACTGTTCAGTTTGCCCACCTTATGATGGTCAAGTTTGTTTTTGTGATAATGGGGGTGATTGTACTGTTTGTGAAAACTGTATAGAGGGTACCTGTCAACCTAAGTGTCCAGATAAGATTTGTTTAGAGGATGGAACTTGTGTAAACTGTACTCCAGGATCTTGCCCAGGTAACCAAGAGTGTATAGACGGAAGATGCCAGTGCCCTCCGGGTAAACCTTACCAAGACGGAAACGGCAACTGCTTTGGATGTAAAACAGACGAAGAGTGTGGTCCGTGTATGAGATGTGATGGCAGTGGTAATTGTGTACCAAGAGACTGTGCGCCTTATCACTGTGACCCACTTCAAGATAAATGCGTTCAGTGTACTGACTCAAGCCACTGTGGTAAAAATGAGATTTGCTGTGCAGACAAAACTTGTTGCTGTGCACCAGGGTATGAAAGAAACCCAGTTACAGGACTTTGTGAAGTAAAACCTCAGTGTACTAGCCCTGAAGATTGTGGTGAATGTGAGCACTGCGTAGAAGGTAAGTGTACTCCAATTGTATGTCCAGAAGGGTTTAAATGCGAAGGTGGGGACTGTGTGCCTGATCCATGTAAGTCTGCGCCATGTGCTAATGGATCTGATTGTGGTCCTGAATGCGGCTGTAAAGGAGCTATTTGTACAGAGTGTGCAAAACTTAGCTGTGAAGATTGTGACTCAGCCCTAGGATGTCAATGTAACCCAGTAACAGGCCAGTGTGAGAAAGTAAACAAGTGTGATGACAGTCCATGCGTTACTAAATTTGACTGTTCTCAGGATTGTGGTTGCGATGAGTCTGTTTG
>JAGQGU010000097.1:464-1349 GCA_020432165.1 Thermomicrobiales bacterium | reverse complement strand
GTGGTCGGCAGCTCAACGCTCGGGTCAACAACCTTCTCGCCTTCGCAGACGGCTTCCTTCACGTTCGGATTCACCGGCACGACTGGCGTGCACTTGATGTCCTCAAGCGTGATGGTCCGGGTGGCCGTGGTGTTGTCCACCTTGGTCCAGCCCTCTGGCATCATGTCCCACTCGTAGCCATCGGCCAGCTTGGCCGTGACCGTGACGGTGCCACCACTGGTGACGGTGCCATCGATCGTGTAGGTGATGCCCTCAGTCGTCGCCGGGACAACACTCGGATCAACCAACTCACCACCCGTGCAGACCGCCTGGGTCACACTCGGGTCAACCGGGACCGCCGGGGTGCAGTCAACATCATCAAGCGTGATGGTCAGTGTGGCAACGGCCGGGTTCTCTTCATCAATCACCCAACCCGCTGGCATGTTCTCATCCCATGCGTACCCATCAGCGAGGGTCGCGGTGATGGTCACACTGCCACCTGGTACCTGGTCGCCGTCCACCGTGTAGGTGATGCGATCGGTATCAACCGTGGTCACGGTCGGCGGCACAAGCTCGCCACCGGTGCAGACGGCCTGATTCACGACCGGTTCGGCCGGGATCACCGGTGCACAGGGTGCTTCGGTGTAGCTGCCCACATAGTGAGCGACAGCCGGATTCTCGGCATCAACGGTCCAACCATCCGACAACGGTCCCCAGGACTGTCCATCGGAGAGGGTTGCGGTGGCCGTGATCTGGCCAGCGACAGCGGTCCCATCGCTGTAGGTCACACCAGCTGGTTCGCTGGCGTACACCACGGTCGGCGGAACATAGGCACCACCGGTGCAGACGTTACCACTGATGCTCGGTGCGACCGGAACAACCGGGGTGCACGGCACAATCTCAACC
>JAGQGU010000097.1:0-393 GCA_020432165.1 Thermomicrobiales bacterium | reverse complement strand
AGACAGTATTCGCATCCTTGGTCGCGGTGACTTCGTAGCTGCCATCCTCGGCAATCGCCTTGGTCAGCTCATAGCTCACCAGATCGGTGTTTGCCGGGACATTCACGGTCTTGCTCTGGGGATCCTGCTGGACTCCACCAACACAGACCGCGGCATCCACGGTTGGGACAACGAGATCCGCCTGGTCACATGGCACGATGTCGACGTGACCCGTGAAGGTCATGACACCCTGAACATCCGCCCATGCACCAAAGCTGTTGCTCGGCAGCGTGGCTGGCCACACCTTGTCATCGTTCTTCAAGGTCGCGGTGACAACGAAGTCACCATTCTCGTCAATATCGGCGGTCAGCGTGTAGTCGATGTCATCGGTATCAGCCGGGACATTGACGGTCG
>JAGQGU010000029.1 GCA_020432165.1 Thermomicrobiales bacterium | reverse complement strand
CGCCGAGTTGCTTCAGGACCTGCTCTGCTTGCTGTTTTACTTCAGGATTGACACGCAAGTTGAGCGTCGCTGTCTTTTCCATGTGATCACCTCCATGGCGATCATTGTAACGTAGATCGCGTTACATTTTTCGAATCGCAATGGAATGGCCCACTTGGTATGTAGGCAGCATGAATCGGTTCATGCCGCCTGGGAGCGGAGCCTGGCACAGGGCCAGACTCTATCTTTAGTTGCTGGTCAGAAACCTGAGCCTACTCCCACTCAATCGTGGCCGGGGGCTTGCTGGTGATGTCGTAGACCACCCGATTGATCCCATCCACCTCGTTGACGATGCGATTGCTGATCTTCGCCAGCACTTCATACGGCAGGCGCGCCCAGTCGGCGGTCATGGCGTCCTGACTGCTAATCGCGCGGACAGCGCAGGTTTTGGCATAGGTGCGGAAATCGCCCATGACACCGGTGCTCTGCACCGGGAGCAATACCGCGAAGTACTGCCACACATTCTGGTTCTCGCCTGCTGCCTCAATCTCCTCACGGACGATGGCATCGGCGCGACGGAGCAGATCCAGATCGGGTTCGGTGATCTCGCCGAGCAGGCGCACAGCCAGTCCTGGGCCCGGGAAGGGTTGTCGCTCGACGATTTCTTCCGGCACACCCAGCAATCGACCAACCTGTCGCACTTCGTCCTTGAAGAGCAGTCGGAAGGGCTCGAGCAGCTTGAATTGCATGTCCTCTGGCAGACCACCGACATTGTGATGCGTCTTGATCTTGACCGCCGTTTTGGAGTCGCCTGGTTTGCCGGTCGCGCTCTCGATAACATCGGGATAGAGCGTTCCCTGCGCCAGGAACTGGAACGGACCCGCCTTCTCGGCCTCGGCCTCAAAGACGCGCACGAAGGTCTCGCCGATGATTTTGCGCTTCTCTTCCGGATCGGTCACGCCCCTGAGCTTGCTCAGGAACTGCTCGCTGGCATCGACATAGACCAAATTCGTCTCAAACGCCTTGGTAAAGGTCTCCTGGACCACTTCGGCTTCACCCTGACGGAGCAGACCGTTGTTCACGAAGACCGGTGTCAGTTGATCGCCAATCGCCTTGTGAATTAGCGCTGCTGCTACCGAGGAGTCGACACCACCGCTGAGTCCGAGCAGGACCCGGCCATCGCCGACACGTTCGCGGATATCCTTCAAGGCGGCATCGATGAAGCTCTCGGCGCTCCAGTTCGTATCGCAGCCTGCAATGTTGACGAGGAAGTTGCGGATGATATCGGTGCCGAAATCGGTGTGATTCACCTCGGGGTGGAACTGGATGCCGACCATGCGTCCATTCCCCATCGCTGCTGCGGGTGAGTTCGCGCTCCAGGCGAGGATATCGAAGCCATCCGGCAGGACGCTGATGTGATCGCCGTGGCTCATCCAGACATTGATCATTGTCGGCAGCCCCTCGAAGAGCTGCGCAGCATCGCCAATGGGTTCGACATTGAGATTCGCCGGTCCGTACTCGCGATGATCTGCTGGCTCTACCTTGCCGCCCATCGTGTGTGCGATCAACTGCATGCCATAGCAGATACCGAGTGTCGGCAGATTCTGCTCCAGAATCCAGCCTGGCATCTGCGGTGCGCCATCTTCATAGACACTCGCCGGTCCGCCGCTAAGGATGACTGCCTTGGGATTGAGCCTGGAGACTTCTTCCCAGGTCATATCGTGGGCGATCAACTCGGCGTAGATCCCGATCTCGCGTACACGGCGGGTGATGAGCTGGCTATATTGCGAGCCGAAATCCAGGATGACCACGGAATCGACCGTGTGACCGGTCTCGTTCAACAGCGCGATCGATTCATCGACAGAATGCATGGATTGGGTCACGTGGAATCCTTTGTATGTCTGGGCAGAAGGCCGTATCACGGAGATACGATACAGCTACCGCTCATTGTACCAAGGACCCCACGCCTGTCTCCGTATTACGGCGTTGGAGTGGCGATCACCACATCACCATCCGGCATAACTACTCTTAGGGGGTTGCCCTGGATCCCGTTCTGCGATGGATTGACCAGACAACTACTTGCCTGGATATCCCAAATGTCGAAGGGCAAATCAGGATTCTCCTTCGCCAGCTCTGCTTGCAGTTCGGCGGATGTCAGGCTTCCTGCCTCAACCAGGTCTTTACTCTCCAAACAGGCCAGTGTCAGTTCCATGAGGGGGAGGTCATCGGGATTCACGATTTGGTTGCCGTAAATCGCCTCGATCGTATAGGTTGTCCCGATAGAGCAGTCCATATCGGCCGCCATCAGCTTCTCGAAATAGGCGTCAGAAGCAGGTGTTGCCGGATCATCCTCCCTCACTATTTCGTACTGATACATACCGGGCGTAAACATGGCAGGCGTGGTGGTGACCTCGTAACCAGCCTCAGCCATACAGCCGATGTATGTGTTGACTGCCTCCTGGTATTCCTCATGGGTGATCACACCATCAGCAAGAACGCGTTCCTCAAGTTCCGATTCGGGGTTCTGTTGCGCCTCCGCAACAATCTCTCGACGGGAAGGTATGGCGCTGTCATTCGCGTCGGGTGTAGCGTCAACAGGTCCGGTGCTGCTGGATTGCGCAAAGAAAACGCTGATGCCGAGTAATGCGATGACCAACCAGGTAGGAAGATTCATAGTGAGCTCCTGTAGAACACTGAACGTCATGACCGACTTTTCGGTCTGAATGGCAGTATGACCAACCACTTGTCAGGTTTCGGTTGGGAATCTCCTAACCTTGGCTTTACCTGTCCAGTGTTACAGTGACCATCAATTGGTAATCATGGCGGCCGGGGCACTATGCAGATACTGATCGTGGAAGATGAATCGACGCTGGCAGAAATGCTCCAGCGCGGATTACGCGCGCAGGGCTAGCAGGTGAACACCTGCCACAATGGTCGCGATGCTCTGGCCTGGCTGCAAGAGAATGAACCAGAGGTGGTGGTGCTGGATCGCGACTTACCCGAGGTTCACGGCGATATCGTCTGTCGCCAACTCGTAGGTCAGGGCCATCCGGCACGCATCCTGATGCTGACCGCTTCAGGCACCATCGACGACCTGGTGCAGGGATTCTCGCTTGGTGCCGACGATTATCTCGCCAAGCCATTTTCGTATCTGGAGTTGTTGGCACGAATCGAGGCGCTGACCCGGCGAGCGCCCACCCGTAGTGGGCAGATGGCTGGCATCCTGGAATACGGTGCTATCCGTATTGATACACGTACACAGACGGTCGAATGTCAGGGGCTGCCGGTGCAACTCACTCCCAAAGAGTATGGGGTGTTACGTGAGTTGCTCGGTGCCGCTGGTTCTTTTCGGACATCTACCCAGCTCCTTGATGCTGTCTGGGACGATCCTTTTGATCGTACTGTCGATGTCGTGAAGGTCACCATCCATTCCTTGCGGGGCAAGCTGGATCATCGTGGCCGGATCGAGACGGTGGTCGGCTACGGCTACAGGCTGGTATGACCCATGGCGCCTTCATCGTCTTTGCAGAAGCGCCTCATGGTCACCTCCGTAGCGACCCTGATGGTGAGCATGGTCGTAGTGCTGCTCCTGATCTGGTTCGTGACGGATTCCAGCTCGAGTCCGGTAGAAGTCACGATTACCACAGGCTCCGATAGCAACCCACCCATCGACACAACGTTCGTCGTGGGCGATGTCGAAGGCAGTATCCGGCTTGGATACACCGAGTTGCGTTGGCAACTGCTGCGGCTGGGGATGATCGTACTGGCGCTGATGTTTGCGGTAGCCGTCGTGGCCGCGTGGCTATTGAACCGGCGTATGTTCAATCGTATTGGCAATATTACGGCTGTCGCCGAGACAATGGACGAGCACTTTCTGGATGCCCGTTTCGAAATCTCGGCGAAGAATGATGAGATCGATCACATGGCTACTGCGATCAACGCCGCCCTCGATCGCCTGCAGGGCGGATTTGAGCGTCAGCGAATGTTTGTGCGCTCGGCATCGCATGAGCTGCGTACGCCACTCACGGTCGCCCGCACTGCGTTGGAGATCCCGCTGGCCGAAGGCCGTGTTGAAGAGAGTCTGCTTCCGGATATCGAGCAGGCCCTGGTGGCGCAGTCACGATTGGAAGAACTGCTGGATGCATTGCTGACCCTCTCTCGTGGCGAGGCTACTACCCTGGAGTTAGTGTCGCTGGATGTGTCACTGCAGCGTATCGTGCATGAAGTGCAGCACCGCACCAACCTCCCCGAGATCACATGGCATTTGGATTGTGAGGAGGTCTCCGCCACTATCTCGCGAACATCGTTCGAGATCGCGATGTCCAATCTGATCGCAAATGCCGCGGTTCACAATGTTCCGGCTGGATGGTGTTCGATTGGATTGCACAACCTGGAGGACCACATCGAAATCACGATCGAGAACAGTGGCCCAACCGTCGATGGCGATCTCCTCGCCCGTATCAGCCAACCATTCGTGAAACACCCTGGATCACCGGGCGTGGGATTGGGGCTCGCCATCGCCGATCAGTTGGTTGCCGCCATGGGAGGGGAGATGAATATCACCGCCCGCGCAGAAGGTGGCCTCCGCGTGGTGGTGATGTTGCCGGGCGCATAGTAAAAAACGTCTACAGATATCTCTACCTGTAGACGTTTTGATTCACCAGGAGACGTGATCCGTTATCCCTGATTCCGCAGTCGTGGATCGAGTGCATCGCGTAGACCATCGCCGAGCAGGTTAAAGCCCAACACGGTCAGACCGATCGCGACACCCGGGAACAATGCCGCCCACGGAGCGATCTGCAGAATGGTATAGCCGGTGCTGACCATGCTGCCCCAGCTTGGGCTGGGTGGTTTGTTACCGAGGCTCAGGTAGGCGAGCGATGCTTCGGCCAGCACAGCGGTCGCGAAGTTCAGGGAGGAGTGGACGATGAGCGGTGCTGTCACGTTTGGGAAAACGTGTCGCCGCAGAATCGTGCTCGAACTCGCACCTACCGAGACGGCACTCTCCACATAGGTCTGATTGCGCACGGAGAGAACCGAGCCACGCACCACGCGCATAAATGCGGGTGCATTCACCAGACCGATAGCGATCATCACATTCACAATACCATCGCCCATTGCCGTCATCAGTGCGATCGCGAGCAGGATGGTTGGGAAGGCGAAGAGCACATCCATGAAGAGGCTGATGATGGAATCAAGCCAGCCACCGAAATAGCCAGCGATCATACCGAGCACAACGCCGATAGCCGCGGCGATACTCACCGAAATCACACCCACCTGGAACGAGATCCGCGCTCCGTAAAGGAGTCGCGTGAAGATATCCCGGCCGAATTCATCCGTGCCGAACCAGTGCGCCGAACTTGGTGCCTGGCGAGAGTTCATCGGATCCATTTCTGTCGGTGTGTATTGCGCCAACATTGGGCCGAAAAGCGCCATCAGCAAAAAGAAGACGATAATGATCAATCCGATTAACGCCAGCTTCTGCTTGAGCAGTACCTGAAACCAGGTTCGTTGTTTGCGTTCTTTTTGTTGGGCCGTCGCCAGCCCAGTCGTCGTACCACTCATGTGGTGCGTTCCTTTCTACTGAGGCTAGCTATGGCGCAACCGCGGATCGAGCAGCGCGTAGAGAATATCAACAATCAGACTGACGAAGACAAAGATTGCGGCGAGTACAAGCGTGACGCTCTGCACCACCGGATAATCGCGATTCTGGATCGCTTCATAGATGTACCGACCTACACCCGGTAGCGCAAAGATCTGCTCCACAATCACCGCGCCACCCAGCAGACCGGCAACCTGAATACCAACGACGGTCAGCACCGGGATACCAGCATTCGGCAGCACGTGTCGCCGCACAACCTTCGACGGTTTGAGTCCCTTGGCGCGGGCGGTACGCACATAGTCCTGATTCAGTGTTTCCAGAACCGCGCTACGAGTAAAGCGCATGAGTACGGCCATGAGCGGTAACGCCAAACTCAATGACGGCAAAATCATGAGTTTGAGATTCATTGCCGGATCATCCCAGAAGCTCTTCCAGCCGACATTTGGCAGCCACTTCAGCTTGAAACTAAAGAGCAGTACCAGCAGAGTAGCCAGGAAGAAGTTCGGCAGCGAGATACCCACCAGCGAACCGACGGTAGCGAAGTAATCCAACGGCGAATTGCGCTTGATGGCCGCGGCGGTGCCAGCGATCACTGCCGGGATCGTGCCGAGAATCGCTGCGAAGACGGTCAGCTGAATCGTCACAGGCAGGCGTAGCCCGAGTTCCTGCGTCAGCGGGCGCCCCGTACGCAGGCTCTTGCCCAGATCTCCTGTGAGAATGTGCTGCAGCCACTTCAGATACTGCACCACATAGCTCTGATCCAGACCATAAGCCTTGCGGATATTGGCAATCTGCTCCGGAGTCGTCTTCCGATCAGCACCCAACAGCACCATCACCGGATCGCCCGGGATAAAGCGCACGATGATGAAGGTGATCAGAGAAACTCCGAGTAAGATCGGAATCATCAGTAATACACGCCGAATGATGAACTTAATCATGCCCCACTCCCACACTCGGCGTAGCACGTCATAGCAAATCGGAGAGGATACCTCTCCACCCTGGCTTTTGATTCTAGATATCGGAAACGTAAATGTAAACGTTTTGTCTTGTTATAACCCGTTCCCGACCTGCACAGCCAACTACCCCTGTCGGCGGACAAGCTCCGCGATGGCAATGGGCGCATACGGTGATGTGCAGTTGGGAGGTGTCGGATAATCCTTCAACACTTCCAGCTTTTCGCCGATAGCAATAGCGCGGTCACGGTATGCAGCCTGGTTGGTACCGATATCGATGAGGCAGAAATTCATGCCCCATTGCAGGCGATCCGGCGCATCCTTCATCTCTGCCTCGATCTGATTCAGCAATGCTTCGAGATCCAGCTCCTCGCTCCGTTTGGCAATCATCGCCGTGGTCAGCGCCCAGCCTGCGCTCGCGACATCCGGGTCACTGTCGTTGAACCAGAGCACGCGTAACGCATCGGCGTGTGCACTCTTCTTCACCACGTAATTGACGAGCCAGTCCTGTACCTTTGGCGCGCGGGACTCTCGTAGCATTGCGTCCAGCTCGGCTTGCGAGAGTGCTTTTGGTTTGCAAATAAGGATCGAAAGTAACCGCGCCGCTGTATCACCCGTGGTCCACAACTCGCTCGCCAACTCTGGCTGCGTTTTCAGTTCCTTTGCCAGCGCGCGCAATTTGCCCAGATTCACGCCGTGATCATCACCATGACGTTCGTTGACCGCGCGCATCTTCGGATCTTCCAGCGCGGCCAATTCGGCCATGACGGCAGCGACGGTTGCTTCAACCATTTACGCCACCTCGGATGCAATCACCGCCGCGCCCACGACGCCGCTGTAATCACCCAGCTCGGCTTTCACGATCTCCACCATCTGACCGGCGTAGGGCAGGGCTTCCTTCCTGGTCCACGCTTCCGCGGTCTCGAAGAGGAGATCAACCGAATCGATTACACCACCGCCAAGCACGATTCGCTGCGGATTCACGAAGTTGACCACCGTCGCCAGGCCCATACCGATGTACTTGCCAGCATCGACAACGGTCTCCATCACCACTGCATCACCCGCCTTGACCGCTTTCTTCATCACACCACTCTTGATGGCGGCGGCGTTGTCTGTGGGATCAAGACCGGGGATGAGGTCAGTAACGATGCTCTTGCGACCGCGACGGAGCTCGCCGAGGATCACCTTCGTCATGGCTGTGCGGCTGGCATACGCTTCCAGGTGACCACGACCACCACAGCCGCAGATGCGACCATTGGCATCGACCGTGGTATGACCGATCTCGCCGGCATTGCCGCTGAATCCAGGCAAAATCTCGCCCTTCCGGACAATGGCACCGCCGATACCGGTACCGATAAAGACGCAGATGAAGTCATCGCACTTCTTGCCCGCACCGAACTTGCTTTCACCCTTGGCGGCAATCTGGACATCGTTGCGGATAGCAGCGGGCACGCCATAGCGCTTCTGGATGTTCTCACCCATCGGCAGATCAACCACCGAGCGGCTGAGATTGGCAGTGCCGATCAGGAGCCCACGCTCGGCATCGACCTGACCAGCGATACCGACACCGATACCAGCACAGTCAGTGATCTTGACGTCGGCTGCGGCCAACGCACCATCGACCACCTCATAGATACGGTCCATCAATGCTTCGCCACTATCGTAGGCACTGGAGGCGACCTTGTATTCGCCAACCACCTTGCCCCTGGCGAGGTCCACAACTGCACCGAGCACCTTGGTGCCGCCAAAATCAACACCGATTGCGTATTTAGCCTTCGCCATACTTGTCTCCTAACCCACCATCGCATCGAACTGCCGAATAACATCACCGAATGATGTGATTGTGGCAGGTGTGCAGCCATCCAGGCCAACCACGAAATGCTTCATTCCAAGCTGGCGGAACGAATCCAGATGTTGCGCCAACTCTTCGCTCGAGCCGGTCACCGCGTTGGGGCGGCGACCGAGCCCTTCACCGATGGCGATATTGCCGCCCGCCGTGCGGATAAGTGTTTGCGGATCGCGTCCCACTGCTTCACAGGCGGCATCCACCTTGGGCAGAAGTTCGGCTACCTTGCTGGCATCGCTGTGCCAGACGGTATTCCAGGCATCGGCATAGCGCGCGATGATACCGAGCATACGATCGCCAGATGAACCGACCATGATCGGTGCGCCCTGCGGGCGAGGTCCACGGGGGCGATTGACCGCATCTTTCGCCTGGAAGAATGTGCCATCCAGTGTTGCTGTGCCCTCTCGTAGCATTGGTTGAATGATCTGCATCGCCTCTTCAAAACGACTCACCCTGTAATCGAAGGGATACCCGAAGCGATCATACTCGGGTTGGTGCCAGCCAGCGCCCAATCCGAGTATGAAGCGGCCATCGCTAATCTCATCGATGGTCTCGGCACTCTTCGCGATCAAGCCGGGATTGCGGAATCCGGTGCAGGCAACCAGGGAGCCGATCTGGATATCCGGCACTGCTGCCGCCACACCGGCCATGGTGGTAAATGCTTCCCAAACGCCGCGCGTGCTGCCATCGGCGGCATCCTCAAAGAGGAAGTGATCGGCGAACCAGGCAGCCTCGAATCCAGCTTCCTTTGCCGCCTGCGTAATCTCCACCATATCGGAAAATCGTGGTGTTTCGCCGAAATGACTTGCTTCGCCGATCGGAACCATCACGCCCAGGCTCATGGGGCGCTCAGATTCGAACCAGACTGGTGATGTGATTGTGCTCATATATATGGAATCCTCTCTGCCTTGGGTTGTTTCCTCAACGGTATATGACACAGCCATTCTGCGCCAGATGCCAATGCAACTCACCGACTTCCACAGATCAGAGTGCGGGGCCAGGATTGAAACTGGTATCCAACCGTTGCCTCGCCCGTTATGCGTATGGTAGTGTCCGTATGTAAACCGACTAAAATAGTCGGATATAATTCTTCACCACACAGGAAAGGGTTTCATGAATACTTCTCATCCCCGATTTACTCGTCGGGCCGTTTCTCGCGGTATCGCCGCTGCCGGATTGACCGGCCTTGTTGTGCGTCCTCGTACCTTTGCCCAGACCCCGGCTGCCGAGGGTTGGGAGTTCACAGATTTCCGCGATGTCACCGTGTCGCTTCCAGAGATGCCAACACGTGTTGTTGCCCAGACCACATCTGCAGCGTCCCTATGGGATTTCGGTATCAAGGTCGTGGGATTCTACGGTCCGAACGACGAGGAGAGTGATCGCGACTTCCTTCAGATCGGCAAGATGGATGTCTCCACCATGACCTATCTCGGTGACTGGGGCACGCTGGATACGGAGCTTCTGGTTGCGACTGAGCCAGATATCTATGTTGACCTCTATCGCGGCGGCGAGTTCCTTTGGTATCTGCCGGATCAAGCCACTGCGGATCAGGTCGAGGAGATCAGCCCGACCATCGGCATCAATGCCAATGGTGTGCCATTTATGGACACACTGCATGAGTTCGAGCGTCTGGCTGTGGCGTTGGGTGCCGATGTTGAAGGACCAGAAATCGCCGAAGGCAAAACGAATCTGACGGAAGCGGAAGCGACCTTTAAGTCCGCGATCGCAGGGAAAGAGGGCCTCAAGGTCCTTGCTATCAGCACCGATGCCACCGGAGGGGCATATCTCTGGAATGGCAATTGGCTGAACGATATGCAGTACCTGCAGAGTCTCGGCATGACCGCGGTAGATGTTGGTGTCGGTGACGATATGCCGACATTGCAGATCTCCATGGAGCAGCTCGGCAACTATCCGGCCGATGTCTACCTGCTAGACGACCGGGAGAGTCCGGATGTGCTCAGCGGTCAACCGATTTGGGAATCTATGCCCGCGGTTAAAGCTGGACAGGTGGGTACCTGGTACTCATCGGTTCTCTATTCATACAGGAGTCTGGCCGAGGTACTGAATCTCTACGCCGCCGTCCTTGCGGAGGCCGAACCGGTCGTATAGCAATCAAAGGCGCCCGGCGAGCAATCGCAGGGCGCCTTTGCCATCGCCGGGCTGGTATATCTCGGGCACAGGGCTCGAGACTACTTGCCTAATTCACACTCCGCCGGATTGCAGATGCAGAATGGATGGCCCGCGGGATCCTTCATCACGGTGAATCCACCGGCTACATAAGCCACCTCCGCTCCCAATTCCACTGCGCGCGCCACGTACGCGTCACGATCGGCGGTATGGAAATCGAAGTGCATCTGCTGCCCGCGTTCCTGCGTTGGCCATGTGGGCGCGGCGTAGTTTTCTACTGGTTGGAAAAGAACAAGCCCGATCGGATCACCCTTTACCGCACCCCAGGTGCCAAAGTCCACGACCTCGTAACCAGTCAGCTGGTTATAGAAGGTTGCCAATGCGTGCACATCGGCGCAGTCTACGGTCACATTCGTGAGAATCGGCACGTCATCCGCTTCTGGGAGTCGATCCGCCAGCTCCTCCCATGGATTGCACATGCAGAAGGTATGTCCCGCAGGATCGACCATGACGACGACGTGGTCCCCATCTGACTCGGCTTGCACGCGTCTCGCTCCGAGTGATTCTGCTCGTGCGACTGCTGCCTGCCAATCGCGAGCAGCCAAATCGAAATGCACCTGCTGACCGCGTTCCTGCGTTGGCCACGTGGGAGCCGCATAGTCCTCCACCTGTTGGAACCAAATCTCTACCTGACCATCGCGAAAGTGAATGCAATCACCTTCATTCGGTACATCAAGCAGAGTTGCGTAGAAGGTTGCCAATGCCTCAGCATCGGGACAATCGACCGCAATGCTATCGAGTGAAAGAGTCGACATGATCGTGCCTTTCTATGAGTTAGTCTCGTTCGTCGCAGATGCAGAAGGGATGTCCCGCCGGATCCCGCATTACCGTGAAGGTTCGCTGTATATCCATGACCTGGGCCCCCAGAGACTCCGCACGGACCACTTCACCCGCCCGATCGGGGCTCACGAAATCGATATGCTCCTGTTGGCCGCGCTCCTGCGTTGGCCAGGTAGGTTGCTGGTAGCCTTCCGCATACTGAAACGAAAGCTCCGGCTCGGTTTCGCGGATCAGATTGGTCCAGCCGTCGAATGCCTCGATCTCACCGCCAACAAGCTGTTGATAGAACGTGGCGAGGGCAACGTGATCATCGCAGTCAAAGGAGATTCCGGTTAGCCTCGGTGCATCGCCCTCGGCGGCGAAGAGACAGATCGGATGACCATCCGGATCAACGATGATCGGGTGGTGGTAGCCTTCGCGCTGTTCGGCAACCTTGCCGCCGTGTGCTTGCGCGACCGCGATGGCTTCCTCCACGTTCGGCACTGCCAGATCGACATGAACTTGCTGTCCGCGTTCCTGGGTTGGCCATGTTGGAGGCTGATAGTCGTTTACTTGCTGAAACCAGATCTCGACGCTGCCATCGTTCAATCGGACAGCTTCGTTTTTCACCTCAGTCTTGAGAATCGCGCCATAGAATGCCGCAAGCGTTGCTGCCTGCGCGCAATCGATGGCAATACCATCGAATCTTGTTAGGGTCATAATCTCGCTCCTGGTGCGCCGTTACTGTTAAGGTCAGCGTAGAGTGAGCGAAGGACAGTATCCGTCCGCTAATTCATCGAATCGTGCAGAGCGATCACATTCCCGAAGTCCTGAACCGAAGCCAGTGTTCTTGGTTCCAGGCCGATGACGAGGTGCCGAAGTCCCAATTGCTGCACGGCGTGGGTATAGGCCGTCCGTTTCTCCACCGAGATGTCAGCGGTAAAGCGAACGCTGCCGGTTTTGATCAGGCTCTCTCGCGGCCGACCCTCCGCATCGCAGGCGGCGTCGAGCTTGGCCAATAGCGGCAGGTAGTCCTCCGGCTGCTGCTGCCAATCGCTATTCCAGGCATCGGCATAGCGCGCAACGCTATGCACCAGTCGATCACCATTGCTCCCGACCAGAATCGGTAGTCCCTGCGGGCGAGGACCGCGTGGTCGATTCTCTGCACCGGCCGTTTGCGCAAAACGACCAGCATACGTCGATTCGCCGGTGCGGAGCATCTCGCTGATGATCGCGATACTTTCCTCAAACCGACTGGCACGATGATCGAACGGATAGCCGAACTGCTCGTACTCCGGTTGATTCCAACCGGCACCGATGCCGAGCACGAACCGACCGTCGCTGATCTCATCCAGTGTCTCTGCCATCTTCGCCAGGAGGGCCGGGTTGCGGAGACCAGTGCAGCTGACTAACGGACCAATCACCATATCTGGCACAGTTGCGGCCACGCCCGCCATCAGTGTGAAGGCCTCCCATGTGCCGACCGTCTCACCATGCTGCTGGTAGCTGAGGTGATCGCCGAACCAAAGTGCTTCGAACCCCGCATCCTTTGCGGCATGAGCCATCACGACCAGATCGTTGAACCGAGGCGTCTCACCGCCCATCGTACCTTCGCGAACCGGTAGCATGAGCCCGAAGCTCATGGGTCGGTGAGAATCGAACCACACCGGGTGCTTATGGGTCATAGGGTGCCTTTCATCGCATAATCGCTCTATACATACCGATCATCGACTACCCGAGAAAGGCTCGCAAGTGACAGAAGCAGGCACAACCCTTCGCCGACACCCAACGCTGCTGGTAGCACGGGCACACGCCATGCCTCTGGAACTCAGTCTGATGGTGATGGGATTGCTTACCCTCATCCTGCGTTCGCCATCGGTAGCGGTCTGGACGTTGGGTGTCTGGCTGCTGGCCGCGATCACCTATACGGTTCTGGCAGCCATTCATCTGATCGGCGCCTCTCGCAGCGATGAACGGAACCATATCGACTTTCCACCCGATCTCCAGCAAATCGGCGTTTGGAGTCAGGTCATTCACGTCGATGTGGCGATCATTGGCTTCTCTAGCCTGATGGGTGTGTTGGGTGCGGTATTTGTCCTGAGGGGTGCTGACAAGACCGATGTCGTCGGGCTGGCGCGGATCATCGCGGCATTGAGCATTCTTTGTGCATGGCTATTGTTGCAATCGGGCTTCAATCGCCTCTATGCAGACAGCTACTTTCGCAAGGGCGGACTGGAGTTTCCCGGCACGGACAAGCCGGGTTTCATTGAGTTCGTCTATTTCACCTTCAGCATTGGCGCGACGTACCAGACGTCCGATACCAGCGTCACCACCACCCATATGCGCTGGCTTGTCACCATCCACGCGGTCATTTGCTTTATTTACAACACCGTGCTGCTGGCCTTCGCGGTGTCGCTCCTGATGGGGAATTAGAAGGCAATGGTGAGCGCCAACCATTCGCCACGGGGTGGCCATAAAGGCCACCACTACCTCTAGAGTGCGCAAATCCGTTACTCAATCGCCATCTTCTGCAGTCGCCAGGTGCCGATACCAAGCGAAATCAATGTAATCAGGCCGATGGTGATGACGACGCGCGCGGTGGTGGCGGGATCATCAATGACCAGATTGCGATCATCGACGAGGTTGACGAAGACGCTCCGTGTGTAGTGACCGATGCTGAAGCTGCGGATACCCGGGAGATAGTTGGCCAGCACGCCTTCCCAGATGGTGACATAGAACATTCCAAAGATGAGCGTGCGCCGGATGAAAAGGCTGAACGCCAGGAAGACACTGCCGAATCCAAGCACACCAACGGCACTCGACGCCAACATCGGCCAGATCAGATCGGTCATGTTGTCGAATCGACCCCAACTGATCACCGTCCAGACAATGGCGATTGCTCCCCATACGATCGGAAGGGCTACTGCCACCACCGCGAGGAACTTCTCGAAGACGATGCGGAAACGGCTGATTGGTTTCAGTGCGAGGAGGTAGAGCGTTTTGTCATCGATCTCATCGCCGAATGCGGCAGAGCTCAGCACCATCGCCCCAATCGGGATCAACAATGTGGCGTACATATTCAGAAAGATCGCCTTGCCCATGGAGTTCCGCAAACTGCGGATGCTCGGTTCCTCGCTAAGGAAGTGGGGAATGATTGCGATAAGCAGCGGTATCAGGCAGATGATCGCCACAACAATCAGCGATTTGCTCTTCAGGAACTGGCGAATGGTGAGGTTGGTAATCGTCACGTGATGCTCCTGTCGAGACTACTGCTTGACCAGATAGCTGAATACCGATTGCAGCGAGTCATCGGTCGGCTGCATTTCCAGGAGTCGAATCCCGCCGTGTTTGGCGGCAGACGGCACCATACGCAGGAACTCCCGGACATCGGTGGTTTGCACCAGAAGGCGCCCCTGGCGATCAATGCTGACGCCGCTCACCATCGGCTGCGTGAAGAGCAAGCCAGCGAGACCACGCGCATCAGAAGCCACGATCCGAATCTCGTGGTCATGTGAATCGATGTGATCGCGAATGGTACGGAAATCGCCAGCCGCTGCCAGTTTGCCATTGATGATGACGAGGATATCCTGGGCAAAGCGTTCAACCTCAACCAACACATGGCTGCTCACAACCACAGTCTTGCCATCTCGACCCAACTGTCGAATGAGCTTGATGATCTCGGCACGCTGCACGGGATCGGTGCCGTTCAATGGCTCGTCCATCAGGATCACATCCGGATCGTGCACGAGCGCGCCAGCGATCTTGATGCGTTGTCGCATACCTTTACTGTAGCCACCCACCTTGCGCTCGGCTGCATCGGCCATGTCGACCAGTTCAATCGCTCGCTCGGTAGCGCCGTTCACATCCTTGAGACCCTGGAGTTTGGCGTTCAGACGCACATACTCACGACCACTCAGGAAGGGGTAGATAATTTCATGCTCGGCCACGAGGCCAAGCTCGCGATAGGCTGATACATCGCTGCGGGGCGGTCGCCCCATGATGAGCGCCTCGCCACTGGAGGGTGGTAGTAATCCGCTCATGATCTTGAGTGCCGTACTTTTGCCAGCACCGTTGGGACCCAGCAAGCCGGTAACACCGGACCCGATATTGAAACTGACGTCGCTCAGCGCCACGATATCGCCGAACCAGCGACTCACTTCCTTCAACTGAATACTATGGTCGGTGCTGGCACCGATCTGCTCGACCGGCGACTCTGAGGGAGTATTCTTTCGCTTGAACATCAATGTACTCCCCTACGCATCGTCGCGCGGTGCATAGCGCCAGCGCAGAATGATTGCCGAAATGAGTGTCCAGCCCAGCATGACCAGGACGCACTCGGTCTGATTCAGATTTAGTTGATCGACCCAGCGGTTCGACTGCACATCGTGGAAGAAATGATTGCCCAGACTGGTTACGATGGTGTTCATATCCAGCAGCAGGAACCAGCGACTCCATGAGTGATCTTCCAGCGACATCGCCAACCCTTGCGCTACGCCGGTTACCACCAGGAAGCCGATGAGGATAACAGCAATAGCAACGCCCTTGCGACTGGTGAGCGACGAGATCATGAGACCGATCGTGCCAAACATCAGGGACGTCAGCATCCCCAAGATGAGGACCTTGATGAGATCGTCGAAGTTATCGACCATCGCCTGGCGGGCTTTCTCTTCCACCAGCTGACGACCCAGCCAGAGGAGGGCAGCGGGTACAGCCGTCATTGTCATTGCCAGGAGCATCATCGCGACGATCTTGGCAAACACGTAATCGGCGCGATTGATCGCACGGCTGAAGTAGAGGGGGAGCGTGCGTTCGTGTCGATCGACGCAAATCATTTCGGGTGCGCAGATGGCGACGAAGAGTCCCAGCATGGAAAGAATCACACCAAAATAGGTGCTGTAGCTGGCAAAGTCACCGAAATCTCCAAGCTGTCCCATGGAGCGCATCACGGCCAACACACCGATCATCACGATTAGCGGAATGGTGGCAGCCACATAGAGGATGAACGGCATCACCTTGGCCGTCCAGCTCTTGCGGATACCCATCGCTCGCTTCATCGAGAAGCCGATCAGGCTGGTGATAGCACCACGGCGCCCACGCCGTTCGCCATCGTAGCGGGCATACCCGCGATCAAAGACCTCGCCGTAGCGGGCAGAATCCGGATTAGCTTGCACGCTCCACCTCCTGACCAGCCTCATGCACACTGCCGAGGTACAGATCTTCCAGGCTGCGACTCTTGCTGCGCAGTTTGCGGATCACGATCTGCTGATCCACCGCAACATCGCGGATGACATCGAACGTGCGCTCATCACGCACATCTACCACAATCACATCCTGGCCGGTCGCATGATCTTCCTGTTGAACTGCCTGTGCACCCTGGCTCTGCAGCGCCTGCAGATAGGGAGCAGGACTCCCATCGATCTGCACGACGACCTCGCCCAGATTGGCGTTGTCATGCTTCAGACTCTGGCTTGCCAATACGCGTCCGTGATCCAGAATCACGACGTAATCGCAGACCAGCTCGATATCCTCGAGAATATGCGAGCTGAAAACGACACTAATGCCCATCTTGGTGTAAATGCGTTCCACCAGCTCCAACATCTCTTCACGACCCTGTGGATCCATACCGGCGGTTGGTTCATCCAGGAAGACGAGACGGGGATCGTGCACGATCGCTTGCGCCAGCTTTACCCGCTGTCGCATACCGGTGGAGAATCCCTTGATCAGGCGATAACGTTCCTCACCAAGTCCCACTTGCTGGAGAACATCGGCGGCACGTTGTCGTGCCTGCCGCGGCGGTAATCCGCTCATCTCGGCCATGTGCCCCACGAAGTCTGCGGCAGTGGTTCCCATAGGAAGAGCGTCAGCTTCGGGCATGTATCCCACCAGCTCCCGTACCTTGATACCCTGGGATTTGGTATCGAAGCCAACGACCCTCGCGTCGCCGCTGGTGGGTTTGATAATGCCCAGCAAGCTGCGAATGAGCGTAGATTTCCCGGCACCGTTAGCACCCAGTAATCCCACTGAAGCCTGGGGAATGGTGAGATTTATCTCATCCAGCGCCAGAAATCTGCCGTATTTTTTCGTGAAGTTGCGTGTCTGTATCACCGCATCTGATGCGGTCGATATCTGCGTTGCGTCGCCCATTTCAGCATCTATCCCGCGATTTGCCCGCCATTCTCAGGCCGTACGGGCAGTGTAGCATCAGGCATCCCTGTGCCCATTCCTGTTAACTGGAACTTTTGTGAGGGATATTCAGTTCCGGTCAGGACAATCCTTCCACATATCTATTGCGATTTTGTTACGTTTTTCACAAGAAACTGTGGAAGCTGACGCATGGCTTCTTTATCATGAAACCTGTGGATGGGAGGCGGTATTTCGATTCGCCATCGCAACCAAAGACATCGACCGTATGTCGATGAAGGATAGATATTCATCATGGAAATCACCTCGACACAGAAGACAATCGGTATCGTCAATAGTGGTGGCGATTGTGCCGGTATCAATACTGTCATCGCCTCTGCGGTTATTGCTGGTATTCGCATGGGATACCAATTCGTCGGTTTCGAACTGGGTTGGGAAGGGCTGATCGATCGCAAGTATCGCAAGCTCGATCTCGAGGATGCCGGGCGTATCCAGAACCTTGGCGGCACCGTGCTCCATACCACTAATCGCGGCCGTTTTGCTGCCAAGGTGGGGCAGAATCAGACCAACAAGATCGACCCTGAGATCCTCGAAGCCTGCAAACGATCGGTTGACGAACTCGGTATCGATGGTCTGTTGGTTATCGGTGGTGATGGCACACTCTCCGGCGCGTTGCAGCTGGCCGAGACCGGAGTGAATATCGTCGGTATCCCGAAGAGCATCGATAACGATCTCTACGCCACCGAGCATACCTTCGGCTTCGCCACCGCCGTGGAGGTTGCCGTCGAGGCTATTGATCGCATCCAGACCACGGCATTTAGCCACAATCGTATTTTCTTTGTCGAATGCATGGGGCGGAACGCAGGCTGGCTCAGCCTCTATGCCGGGTTGGCAGCGGGTGCCGATGCCATACTGCTGCCGGAGTTCCCCACCTCGCTCGATGATATCGTTGAGTTCCTGCGTTACCGTCGCGACCGCCATCGCAATAGCACCATCATCGTGGTCAGCGAGGCTTTCGAGATCGAAGGTAAGGCGGTTACCCAGGGAAGCTCTGTCACCAACGAGGTTATCTTCTCTGGTATCTCCAACGAGTTGATTCGTCGGCTTGAGGAGCTGGCTCCGCACGAATTTGAGATGCGCAATGTCGTGCTTGGGCATACCCAACGTGGCGGTTCACCGTGCGCTGAGGATCGCATCCTCAGCAAGCGCTTCGGCACTCGCGCGATGGAGGCCTATGATCGCGGACTCTTCGGCCACATGGTTGCATTGCAGCAAGGGCAGATTCACCCCGTGCCAATCAAGGATGCTGTCGATCGCCTCAAGCTCGTGACCAAAGAGAACAATATCTACGAGGCGGCTCGTCGGACCGGTATCTTCCTTGGCGATCTCCAGGACTATCTCGCCACCGCCCGCCCGGACAATATGGCCAACATGCCCTATATGATCTCTGCCAAATAGCATCCCCTGCGTGGACCGCGCAAGGGATGGCCGCACACTGACGTTGTCACCTGGTGATGGATTAGCCCTTCACCAGTGTGACCAGGTCGGTTCGCAATAGCCGGGGATCCAGTGCCGGTGATGGTTCGGTGACATAGATCTGCCAGAACGGAAGGATTGGCTCTTTACCTGCCGCTGCAATGGCCTCCATAAATGCTCCCCAGGCTTGAGGGAGATTGTCATACGGACCGAAGGCCGAGATGCGCGCAATCGTCCCACCCGGAAGGGTCGATGGCTCCAGAACTATTCCGGACGCTTCAGTGAGCGTTTTGTCGAGCGCATTATTCACCGGAAAGCCAAGTTCGAACGTGGCCGTATCAGTGGGCATGCGGAAATGAATGTCGAAGGCAGGTCCAATGGGGTGGAGACCTTCGCGTGAGAGCGCCGGAAACAATACCGAGAATGTGGAATCGTAGATAGAGGTCATATCTCGCATCGGATAATCAACCACTTTGCGCACCACTGTTGGGTACGCATCTACAACGATGAACTTCACCTCGTTGACTGGATCGGACAGGAAATAGGGAACATCGGACATGGTGGTTTCCTTTCTGTGACTCAACCGCGAGCTTTCCGACTCCATGCTAGCGCTTGCACATCGGCGAAGGTTCTTCTTTCTTGCCGTTTGGTGAAGTGGTGGACTATCTCCCCGGCTGTGAACGCGGTTGGCGTCCGGCTCAGGGTTCCCGACTTGACGAGATCTCGGGGAAGGTTCATCTTGTAATCAAAGATAAGCTGGTTATCACGAAGCAGCGGAGATTACCATCCATGTCCCTACAAAGCGACCCACTCACTCGCGACATACGTATCGGAGCGGTCTTTCCGCAGAACGAGATCGGTACCAATCCTGCCGATATCGCTCGCCACGCCACGACCGTCGAGGCGATGGGACTGAAGCATCTGCTTGCCTTCGATCACGTTATTGGTGGTTCTCTGGCCGCCTATCCAGAACTCCAGGGACGGTACAACAGCAACACCATGTTCCATGAGGTGTTTGTGCTCTTTGGCTATCTGGCGGCGCTCACGACCGATCTGGAGTTGGCCAGCGGTGTCATTATCCTGCCGCAACGGCAGACCGCACTGGCCGCCAAGCAAGCTGCCGAGATCGATTTGCTTAGCGGTGGTCGCCTGCGCCTTGGTGTCGGTATCGGTTGGAACAAGATCGAGTACGAGGCACTCAATGAGAACTTTCGCAATCGGGCCAGCCGCATTGAGGATCAGGTATCACTGATGCGTGAGCTTTGGTGTGAGCCGCTGGTGAACCATACGACTCCTTACCATTCCGTGCGCGATGCTGGCATTCTGCCGCTGCCGGTGCAGCGACCGATTCCGATCTGGTTTGGTGGTAGCGCCGAACCCGCTGTCCGCCGCGCTGCTCGTATCGGCGATGGCTTCATGAGTACCACCGCACTCGGCCCCAATTTGGATGCCATTCTTGGCTGGATAAATGATGAACTGGATCGAGTCGGCAAACCAAGATCCGGATTTGGGCTTGAGGGGCGCATCTCTATGGCGCTTGGCGATGAGGATCGCTGGAAGCGGGAGTTCGCGTTTTGGCGCGAAGCGGGTGCTACTCACATCTCCCTGGAGACGAACGGCGGTGTTTTCCACGGTGTCGATGCTCATCTCGCCGCGCTTGAACGCGGTTTGCGCGCCGTTGAAGATCTGTAACGTGTAATCAGACAAGAACCCAGGTCGCCGAAACGACCTGGGCTCTTTTACGTTCAACGATGATGGCTGATTACTGATCCAGCCACACCCACTTCAGGCTCACACCGGAACCCGTTGGGAAGTGCTCGTAATCCATGACGAAGGTCTTCATCGCTTCGTACTGGCTGGCGATGAAGAGATTCACCCACGGATTGTCCTTCTTGATCAGTTCCTGGACATCGTGGTAGATCTGGGCACGGGTCGCCTGATCCGTCTCGGTCATACCAGAGGAAATCAGGGCATCCATTTCCGGGTTGTTGTAGCCCGATGCATTCTGCGTCGATGTGCTCATGAAGTTGGACTCCACTACATCGTTCGGGTCGACATAGGCGCTGGTGCCGGTCACCGAGATCTGGAAGTTATGGCCGAAGTAGTTCTCGAGATAGGTTGCGTTCTCCTCAAAGCGGAGCTCGCTCTCGATACCAATCTGCTTCAGCTGCTCCTGCAGCACCACCGCAGCATTGCTGAGGAATGCGTACTGGCTCCAGCTGTGGAGTTCGGTCTTGAAGCCGTCCGGGAAGCCGGCCTCGGCCAGAAGTGCCTTGGCGCCTTCGATGTCCGGAGCCGCAATCTCGCTCTCATAGCCAGCCCAGAAGGTCGGCGGGAAGAGGATATTGGTAGCCTGGCCTGCGCCGAAGATCGCGGCATTGATGATCGGATCACGATCAACCACCATGCTGATCGCCTGACGCACCTTCGGATCCGTGAATGGCTCAACCTGTGTGTTGATCGCGGCGAAGCGGATGTTGGTGTTCTGATCGCCAACAACCATGACGGATGAATCGGCCTCGAAGATCGGAAGATCCTGCGCCGGAGCATACTCGATGAAATCGACTGTGCCGCTGGTCAGGGCTGTGGTGCGTGCGGTGTTATCCGGCACGATCTGGAACTCGATACGATCCAGGTACGGCAGACCCTCTTCCCAGTAGCTTTCATTCTTCTCAACAATCAGGTTGCTGTTCGGAATGTACTCCACGAACTTGAACGGGCCGGTGCCGATCATCACATTCATGAGATCGCCATTGGCCTCAACTTCTTCCTGCGGCACGATCGAGAACGAGCTGCCCATGATCTTGGCGAGGAAGGAGCTATCTGGTGTGCCCAGCGTGATGATCAGCGTGGCATCATCCGGGGCTTCAATGCTGGTGACGTTAGCGAGATCCGACTGCGACGCCGAAGCCGTCTCCGGATCCATGATGCGCTCATAGGAATACTTCACATCGTTGGCCACAAACGCGCGACCATTGTGGAAGGTCACACCCTGGCGGATCGCGAAGGTGTAGGTGAGACCATCCTCGCTGATCTCCCAGCTCTCGGCGAGAGAGGGGATCGGCTCCAGCGACGGATTGGTAGCGACCAGCGTGTTGTACACGTGCTCGATTACGTGCCAGGCGGCGGTGAGCGTCGTCTTGTGAGGATCAAGCTCGGCCGGATCGGCCTGGAGGCCAACGCGCAGCGTGCCACCGGCCTTCGCGTTCGGGTTTGGTCCTGCGGTCTGCGCGGAAGCGATCGGCATCGCGCCCAGTGCCATCAGGCTCGCGGTTCCGAGACCAATGGCGGTACCACGCTTGATCGCATCGCGGCGGCTCAGCGTGCCCTGGCTGACCTTTTCGGCCAGATCAAGGAAAACATCACGACGAGAATCCATTACGTTTGCTCCTGTACGAAAATGCTCATATCCAGAGGCTGCACTGATCGCCATTGTTCAGAGCGCTGGAATCACTCCTGAGTATATGGGAGGGCGGCGGAGTCAACAATAACCAGGATACGTTACTGCGCGATTTAGCTAGGCCTCGAGCCGTTATGCTGGCACAATAAGGAGCGCGATTACATGATTCAGGATGTTGAAAGGATGAAAATCAGATGAAGCTTAGTGGAGACCAAATTATTCCGGCCAGCCAGGAAGCCGTGTACGATGCCATGCTCGATCCCGAGACGCTAAAGGGGGCACTGCCAGGTTGCGAGGCGCTGGAGGAGATCGGTCCGAACGAGTACAAGGCCGCCATGACCATCGGTGTCGCCATGATCAAGGGCAAATACGATGGTCATGTGAAGATCACGGATGCCGTTCGTCCTGAGAGCTTCACGATGCACATCGAAGGCAAGGGACCACAGGGACAGATTAGTGGCGTCGGCACCGTCAGGTTCGAGGCCGTGAGCGAGAACGAAACAAAGGTGATTTACGACGGCGATGCCACCGTACGCGGCATGCTTGCTCGCATTGGCGCACGTGTCGTCCAACCTGCTGCAAATATGATCGTCGGCAAGTTTTTCACCGAGCTGGCGGGGAAGTTGGGATAGAGCATAGATTTCCATCCGTGAACCCCGGGCTAAACGGTAGGTTCTCGTGATCGTTGCAAC
>JAGQGU010000096.1 GCA_020432165.1 Thermomicrobiales bacterium | reverse complement strand
AGTTGCTCGACCGCATGACCCCGGGTGTGATCGATCAGCGGCGAGAGGAAGCTGGTTGGCTGCCGACCACCGAGGATTTTGCCGCCAGTATCGTGCTGGCTGCTGGTCGCAAGGATCTCGAGCATGGTGCGGTGGTCTACGTTGGTAGCACCGAGTGGTAGCTCAGCCCAACTGATCGCGAACCACGGCGTGGGCAATGGGACACTGCTTGCAGAGACGGGGCATGCAGAGTTCCCGATGCAGGTGGAGTAAACCCTGGTGCCCGCGCTCGCCTAACCCGCGCAGGGTGGGGCCACCGGTGACTTGCGTTAATGCCTGCCGGGCTGGTTGCGTCCATTCCGCGTGCCGCAGCGATGTCCAGCAGCGCATGACGGCGTCTTCCAACTCCTCGTCCTCCGTAACGACGGCCTGCGCATGGGCGATGGGAAGAATGACCGATACCGTGATTGCCGTGGCTCTGCCGGTACCAAGCCCGGGATGCCACGGTCGGGCGGATTCCTCCCGGAGAAATTTCACCGGATCATTACCGGTACGCACAACGTTCAGCAACGTCTCCGCGGTTAATCCACCAGTGCGGGTGAGAAGTGTGGCCAGCTGCATGATGCGATAGGCAGGGTGGTTCGCTGGCCGTACCCGTGCCGTTTGCCAGCTGATTGCGGGCACGAAATCGTGGGCAAATCCTGGCGCCGATCGCTGCCAGGATCGCTCAATACGGAATTGATCCTCTGGTAGAATCCCGGCGGCGTGGGCATCTGCCGGTGCCAGCGGAAGAAACCCTGCCAGACCCAGTAGCACTCCGACCAGCCATGGTTCTGGTGCTTCACCTTGCTTCAACCTTGGGTCTTCTGTTACATGATAACGAATCATCAGCTCGGCAAGATGTTCCATCGGTGCACGATTGGCGCTGTATCCGAAGCCGCCACAGAGGGCACGCAGCAATACCGGCTCCAACCCATGCTCGAGCATCTCGGCCTCATATCGAGCTGATTTCATGTGAAAGCGCTGATCGCCGAGCGTGTGTATTGCTTGCAGTATCCGCTCTGGTTTCTCGCTGCTGAGGTGTTCCGCGCAGATGCTCCCGCCGAGTTCCGCCCACAGACCCGGCAAGCGGCGATCAATCGCGAAGAGGGCCTCATCCGGTATATCCAATACGGCAGTCGGGACGATGCGACCGTTCAGAGAGCGCACTTCTGGTGCGTCGTCAATACGGACGAGATGAAGGACGACGTCGTTGTAACGAGGATCAAGATGATGATTGTGTTCGTACCACTCCGAGGTGCGATTGTGAATCTCGATATCACCAGTCACAAGCCTGGCATCGCCGAAGTCGAGTATGGCATCGGTAAAGTCTGGCCCATACCCATGGCTCCATGCGCCGTGATAGATCACATGCGCGATGCGGCCGTCGTTGATGTGGACATCTCGCTGCAAGGCAGCATTCCAGGCGGCACTGATCGCTAACTCACGCAAAGGTGTCGGCGGTGCTTGCTGCTGCGCCGATTGAAGCTGGATCGAATCGTCCGCGAACGCTGCCTGGGCCATATGCAACCTCGTACAAATGTTCTATATTCTGTTGTTCAGTGTAGCAGATGTGATCACGAAAAAGCGCACCCATAACGGATGCGCCTTGCGGATGTTAATTCTCGAACGTACTTGCACTCTCGGTCCGCTGACCGTCCCGATACGCTTTCACCGCGGCCTGGGCGGTGCCAAGGGCAAGGGTGGCGCAGCGAACACGGCTCTTGACCGTCTCTTCCCCCATCTCCTCAATCATGGTATGGGTGCCGAGTGCAGACACTTCGTCCAGTGTCATGCCTTCGATCAACTCGGCGATGATTGATCCTCCTGCCTGGGAGATCGTGCAACCATCGCCTTCGTAGCTGACCTCTTCGATGCGACCGTCATCCGAAATTTTGAGATAGAGCGTGATCAGATCGCCGCAGCCGGGATTCCCACCGCCAAGTTGAATGCTGGGGTGCTCCATGCGGTGCTTGTTCCGTGGATGCTCGTAATGATCGAGGATGTTATCGATGTATGCCTGGCGGTCCAGTGGATTCTCCCCTCTATCCGGGCTCGTTGCCGGTGGCATTCGGCGCACCGACAAGACTGCCCCATTCGGTCCAGGAGCCATCGTAGTTGCGAACGTGCTCGTGCCCGAGCAGATAAGTGAGCACAAACCAGGTGTGACTGCTGCGCTCGCCGATGCGGCAGTAGGCGATGGTCGGTTTCTCGGGGGTGATACCGTGAGCAGTGTAGATCGCCAGCAGCTCCTCGATTGCCTTGAAAGTGCCATCTTCGTGCGCCGCCGATGCCCACGGGATATTGACCGCGCCCTTGATGTGCCCGGCGCGTTGTGCGCCTTCCTGCGGATAGCCAACCG
>JAGQGU010000095.1 GCA_020432165.1 Thermomicrobiales bacterium | reverse complement strand
AGAATGTGAAACTGTGCAAGTTTTCCAGAGGAATTCGTACTCCAGCCAGAAAAGTATCGACTACATCTCCATTTGGTCTCCATCATGCTGGAATTGATGGCTTCATCCCCGACACAGGCGCAGATGTCAACGTATCCTTACGGGAGCAAGAGAGGCAGGGAGGAGAAAAAGATGTGTCCACACAGGAATCCACGTCGTACCCGGGGAGAGGTCACGCCGGAGTTGGCGTTGCGCTATCTCATGGAAGGCAATCAGCGCTACGTTTCCAAGACCAGCTTTATCGAAGAGCGTCACGTTAATCTCATTGATGCCCATGTGCCCATTGCCGCGGTGCTCGGTTGTTCCGATGCGCGCGTGGGCGCGGAACTGATCTTCGATCAGGATGCCGGTGAGCTCTTTGTGGTGCGCTTGGCCGGGAACTTCGTCTCTGACTATGGACAAGCCAGCCTGGAGTATGCAGTTCAGGTGCTCAACGTCCCCCTGGTGCTGGTGCTGGGGCACACCAACTGCGGAGCCGTGACTGCGGCGGTGAATATCGTCGAGACCGGCGAGACATTGCCCGGACGCATGTTTGTGCTGATCGATGCCCTGGAACCGAGCGTGTTGCGGGCTCGAGAAACGAATCCGGATGATTTGATCGACCATGCTGTCCACCTGAACGTGATGCGGCAGGTCGAACGGCTGCGTAGTATTTCTCCGCTTATCAATGATGCGATCGCACGAGGCCAGACGATGGTGGTGGGTGCTGTCTACCACATGGATTCGGGGCAAGTGGAGCTGCTCGATCATTGATGGATTGAGGGCATCAGACCGCCCATAATTAGTGGATCGTGCTAGAATTCCAGATATTCACAATCCGGTTCCGCCCGGAGGTTCTGGCCGGAATCACCACCAACAGGAGGCAGCGCCAGGATGAACATCCATGAGTATCAGGCCGCGGAAATCCTTGCCAAACACGGCATCCCGGTCAACCCGGGCAAGGTAGCAACCACACCCGAAGAAGCACGCGATATCGCCGCCGAGTTCGGCGGTGTTGTCGTTGTTAAGGCCCAGGTGCATACCGGTGGTCGTGGCAAAGCTGGCGGTGTGAAGGTGGTGAAGAGCCCGGATGAAGCCTATGAGGCCGCGAAAGCGATCCTGGGTATGGATATCAAGGGACACATCGTCAACAAGGTGCTGATCGCCAAGGGAGCAGACATCCAGAAAGAGGTCTATATCAGTGCCGTGATGAATCGCCCCCAGCGCACGATCATGGTGATGAGCAGCGCCGAAGGTGGAGTTGAGATTGAGACGGTTGCCGAAGAGAATCCGGATGCCATCGTCACACGCGATGCCGATCCCTTCGCCGGCTTCCATCCATATCAGGCGAAGGAAGTCGCCTTCGCGCTCGGGCTGGAGCCAGCACTGGTGAACGGTTTCGCCACTATCGCCGAGAAACTCTACGACGTCTTTATGGAAGAAGATGCCACACTGGTAGAGATCAACCCCTTCATCATTAATGGTGAAGGCAAGTGGCAGGCGCTCGACTCCAAGATGAGCTTTGATGACAACGCGCTCTATCGCCATCCGGAAACCGAGGCGTTGCGCGATCTCGC
>JAGQGU010000028.1 GCA_020432165.1 Thermomicrobiales bacterium | reverse complement strand
ACCAATCCGGAAATGGAAGGTTGCGAGGTAGAGACCTGCGAGACCAACCCGGAAATGGAAGGGTGTGAAGTCGAGACCTGCGAGACCAATCCAGAGATGGAAGGCTGCGAGGTAGAGACCTGTGAGACCAATCCGGAAATGGAGGGCTGCGAAGTCGAGACTTGTGAGACCAATCCGGAAATGGAAGGTTGCGAAGTCGAGACTTGCGAAACCAATCCTGAGATGGAAGGCTGCGAAGTCGAGACCTGCGAAACCAATCCGGAGATGGAAGGTTGCGAGGTAGAGACTTGTGAAACCAACCCGGAGATGGAGGGCTGCGAAGTCGAGACCTGCGAGACCAATCCTGAGATGGAGGGCTGTGAGGTAGAGACCTGCGAGACCAATCCGAACATGGAAGGCTGCAAGACCCCGACTCCGTCCGTTCCCGTGGTGAGTGACCTGCCGAAGACCGGTTCTGGTGTCAGCTCGGATTCCACCATGCTGATGGGTGCGATGGTTGCAACTATCGCTCTGGCTGCCACGGCAGTTGGCGTGCGGGTTCGCAAGCATTCATAGCTTTTCCCGGTAGGGAATGCGACTGAACAGATGAGAAACGACGCGGCTCACCAACCGCGTCGTTTCTCTATCCTGTGTCGTATCACCTGGGGTGGATATCTGGGTTGTCACTGTCTCTTCGTCGGCCACCAGTTCCAATCGCCCAGCACCTGCATCGTTGCGGGTAGCAACAGTAGCCGAATCACCGTGGCATCAAGTGCCACTGCAATCGCCAGGCCGATACCGAGTGCCTTAACGACATCCAGCTCACCAAAACCAAATGCGAAGAAGACGGCCAGCATCAATACCGCACTGGCTGTCACGATACCGGCGGCGCGCTCCAAACCATGCCTCACCGCTACGGTTGTATCACCGGTCTCCAGCCATGCTTCCCGGATGCGACTCAGCATCACGATCTCGAAATCCATCCCCAACCCAAAGAGGAAGCAGAACATCAACACCGGCACGAACATCACGGTAGTTCCATTCGCAGATATGCCCAGGAGTCTGTCCAGGTGACCATCCTGGAATATCCACACCAATGCGCCAAAACTGGCACCCATTGACGCCAGGTTGAGCAGTAAGGCCTTGATTGGCAATACGAATGAACGGAGGTGGACAAAGAGTGCCAGCATCGTGAGGGTGAGCACCCAGGTGAGCACCAGCGGGATGCGATTGGCGATATAGGTAAGCAAATCGAGATCAAGCCCCGCACTGCCTCCAACCAGCACTGTCATTTGCTGGGGGACTTCATTCAGGTGCTGCCGTATTTGCTGTACCAGTTCCTGCTGCTCATCGCTATCCAGCGATGAATCCGGAATGATCGTGATCAATGCTGCATTGGTCGTGAGAAATGGTTGTGTAGCGGGTAGCAGATCTGGTTCCAGCAGAAAGCTGGTTGCCAGGGTTTCTGCAGTGAATCCGGAGGGAACATATTGCCACAGCGATTGCACCTCCTGGACACCTTCGAAGCCGATCAGCTGATTGACGATGTTGCGATATCGCTGCAGATTCTGTGCCTCCACCATGGTGCCGCGTTCGGGTTGGATCACAATCTGTATCGGTGATGTGCTTGCGAGCGGAAAGTATTGCTGAATCGTCTCGGCGGCGGTGCGCGATGGTGCGGATTGCGGAAGATCACGTATCCCGGGACTCACAGCCTTCATATGAAGCGCTGGGTAGGTGAGGAGCGCCAGAAGTGCCAGACAGATCGCAATCGTGGCGAAAGGACGCTGCTCGCGGATACGCTCGATTTTCCGGAGCATCAGTGGTGGCGATGGTACCGTATTTGTACGGAATCGCTCCGCGAAGAGATAGAGCGCGGCTGGCAAGGCTGTCAGACTGAGCGTGACGGCCGCCAGTACCACGATTGCTCCGAGAATGGCTGTGCTTGTTGCCGCCGGCACCTTGAAGAAAATGAGTCCGCTGAGGCCGATTGCAACCGTCGAACCCGCAATCATTACGGTTCGTCCCGCATGTTGCACCGTGCCCACAATGGCCGCGGATGGTTCGGTGTGGCGCAATTCTTCCCGAAAGCGGCTGACCATGATCAGGGCGTAATCGATCCCAACAGCAAGACCAAGCATGGTCACTGCATTCACGGTGAAGACATTGACCGCTGTTACCCTCCCGAGAAGACTCATTGCTGCCAACGCGATCACCAGACTCCCCGCAGCCATCAGCACCGGCACGAGCGCAGGCACCACGCCCCGGAAAACCACAAGGAGCAGGAGCAGCGTGATTGGTAGAGAGATGAACTCCGCGCGAACGAGATCGCTATGACCGATGATGCGGAAATCCTCTCCCATAGCGGCGACACCTGTCATCTGCACGGTGAGTCCTGCATCACCGAGATTGCTGCGGATCAGATCGGGTTCGACATCTCCGCTCACTGTGATGACGGCGATGCTCATCATGCCATCGTCTGAGATCAACATATCGTTCAGTAGCTGATTGTCGTTGGCGGCATAGAGCAAGATGGAGCTGACATCATCGAGCGCCCGCAACGGTCGGATCGTGTACTGCACATCCTTGATGAATGCAGGATCATCGGCGGCCACCCCATCGGGCGAGGAGAAAAGAAGATACCAGGTAGTATCGCCACTTCCGAACTCTTGCGCCGTCAGTTCCTGGACCAGAACTGCTTCAGTCGAGTCAGGCAGCCAGCCATTCGGGACGGTGTGATGTGTGGCTGTGCGCGCCAGAGGAATCAGCGCGAGGCACGTCAATACGCTTGTAACCAACACCGCCTGTGCATGCCGTACAACAAACTGACACCATTGCTGGGTGAGTTGAGGCATCGGCACAGGGTACTCCATGGTCATTCGTCAATGATGCTGCCGGGTAGTGTACATTCAACACACATTGATGCGTCTATAGGTGGAGTAGAGAGAATTGGCAACCCAGGTTGAGTACGCCGGTGCGGAACGACGGCGCTCGTTTTCAGATGATCTCTACCTGCTGGTCGGTATCCTCGGCGATGTTATTCAGGAAACCGCCGGTGCTGAAGCCTACGATCTGGAAGAAGCGGTTCGCGCTGGTGCCAAGGATCTGCGTCGGGGTATACCCGAGGCTGGCCCGGTGTTGGATACGCTTGTCTCTGGTGCCGATACCCACGAACTCCGCATGCTTATTCGTGCGTTCACGAACTACTTCCAGCTAAACAACATCGTTGAGGATAGCGAGCGTATTCGACGCGTGCGTCAGCGCGAGGCCGATGAACCGGATACACCGCGACGCGGTTCCATTCACGAGGCCATTGCAGCATTGGCACGGCGGGGTATCACCGCTGAACAGATGCAGGCGATGCTGAATCAGGCCGATGTGCGTTTCGTACTGACAGCCCATCCTACCGAGGCGCGGCGGCGCACGATTATCGACAAGATCGCGCGCATATTCGCGGCAATCCGGCAGCTCGACGAACGACGAGCGTTGCCGCGAGAAGTTGAACGGGCCAAGGTCTATCTTAGTTCTGCCATTGCCGGCCTGTGGACCAGCAATGAGCTGCGAATCACCAATCCTACCGTCCAGGATGAGCTGCGCGCGAACCTCATTTACTTCAACTCCAGCCTCGCACCGGTGCTCATCGATATTTATCGCGATATTGAGGAAGGGTTGGCAGCTGTCTATCCGGATCACACATTTACCGTGCCGGCATTCGTGCGGTTTGGCAGTTGGATCGGTGGCGATCGCGACGGCAATCCTTTCGTCACACCCGATGTCACCGTGGAAGCGCTACAGATCATGCGCAGTGCCGCTATCGATCTGCTTTATGATCGACTTCGTTGGCTGGCTGGACGCGTTTCCGTGCACGAACAGATGGTGCAACCAACGTCTGCTCTGGATGAGATGATCGCTGCCTATGGTGAGATGTTCCCCGAGCTAGGCCGCTATCTCCACGAGTACAACCATGGTGAGCCGTATCGTATCGCCCTGACATTGATGCGCGAACGCCTGGCGGAGGCCCGGGACCGTGGTCCGCATGGCTACGCGAACGCTGGTGAGCTTCTGGCTGACTTGCACACGGTGGAGCATGCCCTGAGCGAGCAATCGCTCAGCCGCATCCTTAATGGTGATCTGCACGACATCGTTCGTATCGTTGAGGTCTTTGGCTTCAATCTGGCGATGATGGATATTCGCGATCATTCAGGGCGCCATCGCGCGACTATCGACTGGATGTTCCGACATACCGGTATTGAGGAGAACTACGCCGCGTTGGATGTTGAGGCGCGGATCGCACTGCTGCGTCAGTATCTGAATGATCCGCGTCCAATCGCCTTCCAGTATGGCGATGATTTGCCCGAGCCAGCCAACGAGGTACTACGCACCTTCCGCACGATTCGTCGACATCTGGAAGACGAGCTCGGTACCAAAACGCCAGCCTACATTATCTCTAACAGCGAATCTGCCGCCGATATCCTTGAAGTGCTGCTCCTCATGAAAGAGACTGGCCTGGCTCAACCTGGTGGTGATAGCGCGAAGCTGCGCATTGTCCCTCTTTTCGAGGAGCGGCGCACGCTGGAACAGTCTCCTGAAACGATGCGGGCGCTATTGCAGATGCCGGAGTACCGCCTAGCCCTCGCCAGTAGTGGTGGTGTGCAGGAAGTAATGGTGGGTTACAGCGATTCCAACAAGGATGCTGGCTACTTCGCTTCCACCTGGGGACTCTTCAAGGCGCAGAGTGAACTCGCCGATCTTTTCGACGAATTCGATGTTCCCTTCATGTTCTTCCACGGTCGTGGTGGGGCCGTCGGTCGTGGCGGTGGGCCGACGAACAAGGCCATTTTGGCGTTGCCGCACCACACGGTGCAGGGACGTATCAAGATGACCGAACAAGGTGAGGTCATTTCTACCCGATACGCCAGTCCGGAGATCGCCCATCGCGAGATTGAGTTGGCTGTTGGCGCGATTCTGGCCAAATCATTCCCGCTGCGGGATTGGGATGGCGGCGATGAAACGCCGGAGCAGGCGGCTCGCTTCGAAGCGATCATGGATCGCATGAGCGATGTCTCGTCTCGTGCCTATCGTGATCTCGTCTATGGTGATCCCGATTTCGTGACATTCTTCTACCAGGCCACGCCGATCGATGCGATCGCCCGATTGCAGCTTGGCTCTCGTCCGGCCAAGCGCAGCGGTACCAACGATATCCGCCAGCTGCGTGCGATTCCGTGGGTCTTCAGCTGGACCCAGTGCCGTATTATCCTGCCGGGCTGGTACGGACTCGGTTCCGCCCTCGAAGCCGCTGTAAACGAGTATGGGCTTGATGAGCTTCAGCAGCTCTTCGCCAATAAGCCTTTCCTGCACTCCACCATCAGTAATGCCGAGATGGCTATTGCCAAGGCCGATATGGGTATCGCCGAGCGTTATGTGCAACTGGTTGAGGACGAGACGATTCGTGACCGTATCTGGCAGCGGATTCGTGAAGAGTATGAGCGCACGGTGCGGATGATATTGGCCCTGACCGGCGAAGAGCGGCTTCATGACCGCGATAAACGCCTGCAGAAGACCTTCGAGCGTCGCAATCCCTATGTTGATCCGCTCAGTCTGATTCAGGTGGAGTTGCTTCGTCGCTGGCGCGCGTCGGATGATAATCCCGATCTGATCGAGGCACTCCATCTCGCCGTCAACGGTATAGCCGGCGGTCTCCGCAATACCGGCTAGTACAATGACGGATATGGAACCGTCTGCGGCTACCGGCACTCCCGGCCCAATCTGGATACGCGTCGCTACCGAGGGTACACCCGTGCACCTTGATGGCGGCGTGCTCACCTATGCCGCTCCAAAAGGAGATGTGCCGTCACGTGGTCAGCTGATTCGTGTACCGCTGCGGAATCGGCTGGTGCTCGGATTTGTGGTTGGTTTTACTCACGAAAAACCGGAGTTTGCCACCCGACCTATTAGTGATCCGATCTCTCCGACCTTCATCCTCACGGAGACCCAGTTCGATATCGCCACACGCATGGCGCATGAGACCGTGAGCAGCTTCTTTGGTTGCGCCGCACTCTTCCTGCCACCTGGTCGACGCTGGAAAGCGATCGATGTCTATACCCTCAATCCCGATTTTGATCTGGCCTCGGCCACGTTTACCGCCGCCCAGCGACAGGTGATGAGCGAGCTGGAGATCGAGGAGGAACTGACGCTCGACGCCTTGCGACAGCGTACGGGACGCAAGCTCACCGGCGTGCTGGCTGACCTTGTCAAGATTGGTGCGATCCATCGTTGGCAGCGACCCGAGAATGCGTTGCCGAAAGCGCGCATGGTCAAGGTTATCCGCCTCAGGAATCCTGATGCACCGCTCGCCGCGACTGCCAGGCGTCAACATGCAGTATTGGCGGCGATTGTCGAGGCCAGCAAGGAATCGGATCATCCGGACGATGTCATCCCCTTAACGACCATTCAGGCGATGACAGATGTGCCATCTGGCGTGCTTGATGCGCTGGCGAAGAAGGGAGCAATCCTGGTTGAGGAGTTGCCTGCACACAAAGCGCCGCAGCCGCGCGCAAGCCGGATTCCCACGCTCTCGCCTCCGCAACAGAAAGTATGGCGAGAAGTCGAAGAGGCGCTGAAATCAGGTGATACCAAACCGCATCTGCTCTTTGGTGTGACGGGATCGGGTAAGACCGAGATCTATCTGCGCGCGGTCGCCTGGTGCCTACGTCACCAGCGCACCGCCCTGATCCTGGTGCCGGAGATCGCGTTGGCCACGCAGGTGGTGCGTCGATTCATCGACCGTTTCCCGGGTCGTGTCGATGTACTGCATAGTCAGATGACCGATAGCCAGCGTTACGATCTCTGGACGCGGATTGATGCTGGTGAGGTCGATGTGGTGGTGGGGCCACGTTCGGCGCTCTTCGCACCGATCAAGCGGTTGGGCCTCATCGTGATCGATGAGGAGCACGATTCCAGCTTCAAACAAGACAATGATCCCCGGTATCATGCCCGGGCAGTGGCGGAGCAGCTGGCGACGCTTTCGGGCGCCGTGGTGATCATGGGATCGGCAACGCCATCGATAGAGACGATGTGGCGTGCGCAGGCGGGCGAGATGCATCTGTTGGAGCTTTCGCACCGTGTGAGTCCACATATGGCCGATGGCGCGCCTCTGGGGCTGCCTGAGGTGCGTATTGTGGATCTGCGGGCGGAGTTACGTGCGGGTAACAACGATCTCATTAGTCGCGAACTGCAAACGCAGATAGAGCGTAGCCTGTCCGCACAGGAGCAGGCGATTGTGCTGTTGAATCGGCGGGGAATGAGTACGGTGGTGCTCTGTCGCGATAATGGTCACCGTATCTCTTGCCCGAATTGCGATATCCCGATGGTCTATCACGCCGATATGCGCCTGATGATTTGCCATCGTTGCGATCATCGTACGCCGCCACCGCAGCGCTGTCCGGAGTGTGATAGCCGCCTGGACTATCTCGGTGCAGGTACGCAACGTGTGGAAGAGTCGGTGCGGAATATCTGGCCGGAAGCCCGCGTGATGCGCTGGGATGCCGATGCTGTTCGTCAATTTGGCTATCAAACTATGCTTGATCGCGCTGAGGATCACGCGGTCGATATCATCGTCGGCACGCAGATGGTGAGTAAGGGCTTTGACCTGCCACGCGTGACCACCATTGGTGTGATTCAGGCCGATTCCATGCTCTATCTGCCGGATTTCCGCAGCTCGGAGCGCACATTCCAGTTGCTCACACAGGTGGCCGGCCGCGCCGGCCGTCGCACCTCAGGCAGCGTTGTCGTCTTCCAGACCTACACACCTGGGCATTACGCTGTCCGCGCAGCGAGCAAGCATGACTATCCGGGGTTTTATGCCGAAGAGGTAGGATTTCGAGAGCGCTTTCGCTTTCCTCCGTTCCATCGTCTGGCACGCTTCGTCTACAAGGGGGATGACGAACGCGAGACTGCCATCGAGGCCGAGATGCTCGCTCGGGCGCTAAGCTTGCACGCCTATCGGAAGCATATCGAGATGGAGATTCTTGGCCCTTCACCGGCCTTCGTTGCGCGTATTCGCAATCAGTATCAATGGCAGCTGGTTGTGCGCACCCTGCAGATGGAAGAATTCCTGGATGGCATGCCGATCCGCCCCGGCTGGGTGATCGATATTGACCCGGAGAGTATGCTTTAGAGATGTTTACACGTAGGGTCGGATCCCGCACGGTAACCGGCCGCATCGACGGCAGGAGCGTCGATGCATCGATATGCCACGAAGCGAGAGATAGGGGATAAATGGCGATTCTGAATATTGTGATGGATCCTGATCCGGTATTGCGGAAGAAGGCAGTAAAGCTGCGCAAGGCCGATGCTGGCATTGCGAAATTGGCTGACGATATGTTTGAGACGATGATGGTTGCGCCCGGTGTTGGCCTGGCCGCACCGCAGATCGGCAAGAGCATTCGTCTCGTTGTTATTCATGTGCCTGAGGATGAGGAGGATGGTCAGGAAGAGGTGAACCTCAAACTCCTGAACCCGGAGATCATCAAGGCGAGTGGCGAGCAGGTAGGCGCCGAAGGCTGCCTGAGTATGCCGGGTATTGCGGGCAATGTTACTCGCGCCTGGAGTGTCACCGTTAAGGCCACCGATATGGAGAACAAACCGCTGCGCATCAAGGCTGATGGCTACCTGGCAGTTGTCCTTCAACATGAAATCGATCACCTGGATGGAATCATGTTCACCGATCGTATCGAGGACAAGAAGAAGGACCTCTGGGTTGTCGAAGAGTAGCGCCGACCTGAAATATCGGGCAAAAACCGACATGCGTACGCCCGCACTTTATGTGCGGGCTGATCGGTCTATGCCAGCATGATCTCCGGGCGGTGCACACGCAGTCGCTCGGTATTCACGATGTCCACGATCGATTGCACCGCGGTGTCCAGCTGCTCATCCTCGTTGAAGACGACGTAATCGAAGTACTCAACCTGCGCGAGCTCGATACTCGCGGTGCGGAAACGCTTCATCAGCACCTCCGGATCATCGGTCTTGCGATCACGCAGGCGCTGGAGCAATGCGTCCATCGTCTCTGGCGCGAGGAAGATGCTGATCGTGTTTGGAATCAGCTCACGTAGGGTTGCTGCGCCCTTGACGTCCACCTTGATGATGACATCGCGATCTTCCGCCAGACCATCCAGAATCGGTTGTTTCGGCACACCGTAGTGGTTGTCGTAGACCATGGCGTTTTCGATGAAGCCACCGGCTGCGATATCCGCCTCGAACTTCTCTCGTGACAGGAACTTGTAATGCACGCCATCGATTTCTCCTGCGCGCATTGGGCGGGTGGTGGCTGTGACCACATACTTCGCGTTCGGAAATGTTTCGCGCAATTGCTCGATCACGCTATCCTTACCGACACCACTTGGTCCCGAAATGATGAAGATGCGAGGCGCGTTTGCTTCCCGAATCTTCGCTATCAGGGCGTCTCCCTCGGCATACAACTGCTGAAGCTGCTCGTCGTGATCGGCGGGCGTGGTCAATGATCCAGGCTCCTGGTGGTGGGTGAGATGCATCGCCGTGTGCGATGATCATTGTTGCAAGAGAATACCGCGAAACAACGATGTTTGGGTAATTACATGTTTGATGTTCTGACAACCGGTGCCGTAGTCGATGAACTTCGCCGCACGATTTTGGATGGCCGCATTCAGCGCCTCGGTATGGTGGATCAACTTACCGTGGCCATGGAGATCTACGCGCAGGGTAAACGTTGGCATCTGATTGCCAGTGCCGATGCCGAAAATCCTCGTGTTCACCTGGTCGATGCCATGCCCAGCACCGATCCGAATACCGTCACGCCATTCAGTCTGCAGATGCGCAAGTATGCGCGCGGTGGCTATATCACTGACATCGTGCAGCCCCCATTGGAGCGCATTGTCGTTCTCAGCATCGCCAAACGCATGTCCGCCGCCGCGGCCCCGGGGCCTCCTTCTTCAGACGTAGCCCCGGGGTTTAGCCCCGGGGTTCACGGAGACCTCTCTGGAGATAATGATGAGTTTGAAGACGACGATATCTGGAGCGGTGAGAACGTCAGCCGCCTCGAACTCGCCATCGAGATCATGGGACGCCACAGCAATCTCGTGCTGGTTGATGAGGAGGGTATTGTCCGCGAGAGTGCCAAGCGTGTGAACGCCAGCATGAGTCGTGTTCGCCAGATTCAGCCCCGCAAACCATATGCATTCCCGCCAGTACCGGAGAAACCCGATCCGCGTCAGGTCACGTCTGCCACGATCGAGCAGTTGCTCGCCACGGGCAAACCGGGTGACGTGTTTGCCACCAGTCTTGTCCGGGGATTCCGCTCGGTAAGTCCGCAAACAGCGAGAGAGGTCGCCTTCCGTGCGACCGACAGTGTGGAGACGACTCTCGGCAGTATCTCGCGAGATCAGGCTCCCGAGATCGCACGGATTGTGCGCAATCTCTATCAGCCACTGCTTACCGGGGCATGGTTGCCTCATCTGTATCTGCGCGATGAGTTGCCAATTGGCTACGGTGCATTGCCGATGCAGCATCTGGCGGTGGATGCCGAGGAGCAGGCCGTAGCGAGTATCTCGGCGGCGATCGAGTCGGCGCAGATGGCCAGCGGCCACGACACACCAAAGGACCATGCCCAACGCCGTGCCCAGCTGGTGCAGAACATCGATAGAGCATTGCAGAGTGTCAACACACGCCTTCATAGCCTGAATCAGCAGTATGAACGAAGCCACGAGGTGGAGCGGCTTCGGCGCTGGGGTGATGCCATCTATGCGTATCTCTGGCAGATTCAGCCGGGAGATACAGAACTCGTGGCCGAAACCGAAGCGGGGGAGGAGCGTATTCCGCTCGATCCGGAGAAGGATCCCAAGACTGTCGCCGCGGAGTACTTTGAGGACTACCGCAAGAGTCAGAAGGCAGGCGAACAACTTCCCGAGCGCATTGCCGCGGCCGATGCCGAGCGCCAGTATCTGGAGCAACTCCGCTGGCAAGCCAACGAAGCCGAGGGATTTGCTGCCATAGAGGATGTCCGCAAAGAGTTTGAGGATATAGGTGGCTCCGGGGTTAATCCCCGGGGTTCAGCCCAACGTAGCCCCGGGGTTAATCCCCGGGGGGCAAAGGGCGCTTCCGGTAAGAGCTCGTCCTCTCGCAGGGTCACCCCGCTCACCGATTCTGACGGCAATCTCTACTACATTGGCCGCAGCAGCAAGGAGAACGAGCACGTCACCTTTGAGATCGCGAGTGCTGGCGATTGGTGGTTTCATGCGCGCGGCGTACCCGGTAGCCATGTGATTCTCCGCACCCGCATCCCCACGGATGAACCCGCCCAGGAGCTCATTGAGCGTGCCGCCCGGCTCGCCGCCTGGTACAGCCAGAAACGCGATTCCGGTAATGTTGAGGTGGATGTCACCCAACGCCGCCACGTTCGCAAGATCCACGGTGCCGGACCCGGTATGGTCACGTATCGCAACGAATATACGATTCTTGTCTCCGCTGCTGATGAGAAGATGCTGGGACTCGAATGAAGAAGAAAGGCTCCGGAAGTGAATCCGGAGCCTTTCTATTTAGATGTGGGACAACCTAAACATCCACGATAGATGTTTCATCTCGCTCACCAGGTCTTGGTTCACGAATGATCGTTCGTCCGAAGAACGCGCTGATCAAAATACCAAGCTCATAGAGCAGGATGAGCGGGATGGCCACAACACTCATATTCAACGGGTCAGGCGTCGGTGTGATGATGGCGGCAGCAATAAGTAGCAAGAGATATGCATACTTGCGCCATTTACGGAGTTGCCCAACCTTCACAATACCGAGCTTGGTGAGAACGAAGATGATAACCGGTAGTTGGAAACCAATTCCGATACCAATGACGAGTCGAAGGAAGAACGTGACCGCATTCTCAGCGGTGATATCCCATTTGAGGATGCCTGCATTCCAGCCTGAAAGGAAATCCAATGCGCGTGGTGCGGCCACGAAGTAGCCAAACAATGCACCTGAGATAAACAGGATCGCGATAAACGGTAATGACGAGAAAAGGAACTTCTTCTCTTTCCGTGTCATACCCGGCATGAGGAAGGCAATGATCTGATAGACGATAATCGGCATCGTAATTGCGATGGCAATATAGAGCGAGATCTGGAAGGAAATCGTGATCGGATCCACAGCGGAAAGTGTCTGCAAACCTTCGACTGCGTTTGATTTCTCCCGGATATCCTCCAGTACTCGCTTATGGATCATGAAGCCCAGGATGAACGCAGGTACGATCGCAATGATCATCTTGATGATGCGATCGCGGAATTCCTCCAGATGTTCCTGGAGGGTCATCTCCTCGAACACTTCTGGTTCGTCACTATTCCAGTCTGGAAGATGAGGCATAGAAAGCTTTGGTGCTTTCAGAAAACGCGCCATGGCTGAATGCTCCTTGTGAGAACGTTCCGGCGCGAGGTTCGCGGACCATGTATCTCAGCGACGCTGATGGACGACCAGAATGGATACACGGTTCGTCGGTAGCCACCACAGGCGGCTTCTGCCCAATTGGGGCAGTGGGAGTCCGTTCGCTCGCAAACTAATACGGGTGATCCAACCCGCGAAGGTCAAATCACCCGTACATGATACACGATGATGGTCGTCACCGGGATGACGCCTGCACTACTTCACCGTCATCCTCAGGGAGTGACCAGGTCACGACCAAAGGACCTCGGTGAAGATGCTCAGCGCTTCCTCAAGATGACGAACTAACCCTGCGCGTGCTCGTCGATATAGCGCACGGCATCGCCAACGCTGCGGATGTTCTCGGCATCTTCGTCCTTGATCTCAAGGTCGAATTCCTGCTCCATGGCCATGATGACCTCGACGAGATCCAGCGAATCGGCATCGAGATCGCCAATGAACTCGGCGGATTCCACTACCTGATCCGCTTCAACACCAAGTCGGTCCACAACGATCGCCTGAACGCGTTCGAGAGTAGTTGCCATTGAGTTTCCTCCTGATTGGGTCTGCCTCTGTCCCCACGAACGAGGCAACGGGTTGATCCCAGTCTCTTCCCGAAGTTTACAGGTTCTTCACATCCTGCTCCGGTAGTGCAAGCATACAAGTAAGCTCGCGGAGCGTCGACCCATTACGTCGGTTTCCGATTATCCGGTAACTGTTTGCTTACCGTTCCGAGAACGCCATTGACGAACTTCCCGCTGCTCTCGCCACCAAATCGCTTGGCGATCTCGACCGCTTCGTTGATGGCCACCTTCACGGGTACATCTGGCTGATAGTAGAGCTCATAGATAGCCAGCCGTAGCACGTTACGATCCACCGCCGCGATCTGCGCAAGAGGGAAGGCAGGGGCTGCTGCAGCGATCACAGGATCGATGGTTTCCAGATTTGCGATAGTGCCGCGCAGGAGCCTCTCCGCATGTTTGGCTACCGTATTCGGGATCTCATCGATTTGCTGCTCATCCTCGTCCGGATGCTCAAGCGCGCTGGCAGGTACTTCAGAGTTGTCCCAGTGAATACGCTCGATGACATCATCGATATCGTGTTGGACTTCATCCACTTCAAAGAGCGCCTGCATGGCAAGCACACGCCCCTGATGTCGTTCGCTGGAGTTCTCCAGCCGCGCCCCTTTGCCAAACTGCCCCGGTTTACCGCCGGATTTGCGGGCACGGTTTTGCGGCTTCCCGCCCTTTGGGCGCGAAGATTTGTTCGTATCGTCGCTCATTTACTCGTCACCAGTGGAGAAATTGTCTACGTAGATATTCACGGTGCGCACGGTCATGCCCAGCATGCGTCCGGCGGCAACTCCGACCTCGTGTCGAATCGCCTCCGTAACCGTGCCGACATTGCTGCCCTGTAGCAGGGTGATGGCGAGATCGGTATCGATCTGGTCGCCGTCCACTACTACGCGTACCTTGCCGTCATCAAAGGCCTTACCGTTGGGCTCATCGTCCTTGCTCTTGCCTTTGCGGCTGATGATCTCCAGCACACCGGGTACGGTTTTCACCGTGGTTTCGATGAGCTGAATCAGCACCTTGGGTGCAATGCGAACGGTGCCCCGTACCTCGTTGTCATCAATGATCGGTACCGAGGTATCGACCTCAGCCCTGTCGGAACTGCTCATGATACTGGCTCCTCGCTGAACACATCTTCGGTCAGCGCTTTGTCGTCCAGCCGCTCAAAGAACTCGGGAATGAATCCGGTATGAACATCCCCACGGAAGAAGGCTTCGTCCGCCATGATCTCGCTGTGGAAGGGAATGGTGTGCTTGACGCCGGTCAGAACTGTCTCACGCAAGGCGCGCTGCATGCGCTCAATCGCCTGCTCACGTGTACTGCCGTAGGTGATGATTTTGCCGAGCAATGAATCGTAGTACGGCGGGATCTGATATCCGGCGAAGAGATGGCTATCCACGCGCACACCCGGGCCACCGGGTGCCACATAGGTCTCGATCTTGCCGACACTGGGTCGGAAATCGTTGGCGGCATCCTCGGCAGTAATACGGCATTCGATGCTGTGACCCTTGCTGCGATACTCTTCCTCCTTGAGGTTGAGCTTCTCGCCCGCGGCCACGCGAATCTGCCATACCACCAGATCGAGTCCGCTGGTTTCCTCAGTGATCGGATGCTCCACCTGAATGCGGGTGTTCATTTCCATGAAGTAGAAATGACCATCGCTGTCCAGCAGGAACTCGAGTGTACCGGCGCTGTAATAGCCAGCGGCCTTGGCACCCTTTTCGGCTGTTTTGAGCAGATTCCGGCGTACCTTGTCGGGTAGATTCGGTGCAGGAGCTTCCTCCACCACCTTTTGATGTCGTCGCTGCAGGCTGCAGTCACGATCACCAACGGCGATCACATTACCGTGCATATCGCCCAGCACCTGCACTTCGACGTGGCGTGGCTTCTGCAAGTAGCGCTCGATGTAGACATCTCCGTTGCCGAAGGCGCTCTCGGCCTCGCTCTGGGCCATTGGATAGTTGCGTACGAGTTCGGCTTCGTTGAAGGCGATGCGCATACCGCGACCGCCGCCACCGGCAACAGCCTTGATGAGCACCGGATAGCCGATCTCCTTGGCCGCATCGCGGGCATGGGCAAGTGTTGGCACAATACCCTGTGTACCCGGCAGCATCGGCACACCCGCCTGGCGCATGACTTTGCGAGCTTCAGCCTTGTTGCCCATTTTGTCGATGACTTCCGCCGACGGACCGATAAAGGTTACACCCACCTGCTGACAGACTTCCGCCAAATAGGCGTTCTCTGCCAGGAATCCGTAACCAGGGTGGATGGCATCGCAGCCCGTAACGAGTGCTGCCGTAACGATTGCCGGAATGTTGTTGTAGCTCTTGGCCACTGCCGGGGGACCGATACAAACGGCCTCATCTGCCAGGCGTACGGGCAGAGAATCGACATCGGCCTCGCTATAGGCGACAACGGCGGGTACGCCGAGATCGCGGCAGGCGCGCAGGATTCGCAGCGCGATCTCTCCGCGATTGGCGATCAGAATCTTCTTGAACACGTGCGTAACCCCCGGGATTGTTAGCTGTTTACGAAGCCATGCTCATGCCGCCATCGACAGAGAGCACCTGGCCAGTGATGAACGATGCCTGATCGGATGCAAGGAAGGCAACAGCATTCGCCACATCCTCGACCGTACCGAAGCGGCCGAGCGGTGTCGCCGCCAGTAGACCCTTCTTCAGGTCTTCCGGCAGAACATCGGTCAGGCGGGTATCGATGAAGCCCGGTGCGACCGCGTTGACGGTGATACCGCGGCTACCGACTTCCTTGGCGAGCGTTTTGGTCAGGCCGATGAGACCAGCCTTGGCAGCAGCGTAATTTGCCTGGCCTGCATTCCCCATGCGACCGACAACGCTGGTGATATTGATGATACGTCCGGATTTCTGTCGCAACATCGGGCGGACAACCGCCTTGGAGGTCAGGAAGGCACCCTTCAGGTTGGTGCTCAGCACCGCATCCCAGTCATCCTCGCTCATGCGCATGATCAGATTGTCGCGGGTGATACCAGCATTGTTGACCAGCACATCAATGCGTCCAAACGCGGTGATGGCAGCATCAATCGTGGCAGTGGCGCCTTCGGAAGTGGAGACATCTGCGGAGATGATCTCGATGCGGCGGCCGGTGCTGGCGAGTGATTCGCTGGCAGCCTGAGCCGCCGCCGCATCACCACGATAGGTGAGAAGCAGATCGTAACCGTCTGCCGCCAGGCGCTCGGCAATCGCGAGTCCAATCCCTCGTGTACCACCTGTCACCACAGCTATTGGTGCATCGGACATTCCTGCCTCCATCTCCTGTCAAAGTGCGTGCGAGTTCATCCCACGAAACCGTGCCGGATGACCATTGTTATCGTTCTATTGTGCAGCATTGCGGGTGCCAGCAACACCCCAGCGCAGCACACCAGCTGCCCAGGCGAGCCCGGCTCCGAACGCGACCACCACCACGTTATCGCCCTCGTTGAGTTTCCCGGCTGCAGCTGCCTCCGAGATAGCGATAGGGATCGTGGCCGCGGTGGTATTGCCATAGCGATCCAAATTCACCCAAACCCGATCCATTGGCAAATTCAGGCGCTTGGCCGCCGCTTCAATGATGCGGATATTGGCCTGATGCGGGATGAGCATATCGATATCATCCAGCTTCATCTCCGCCTTCTCGATCGCCTCGATTGACGCCTCGTTCATGACGTTGACCGCGAACTTGTAAACTGCCTGGCCATTCATCTGGACGTGCGGACGTGCATCCGGGAAAAGATCGGCGCTTTCCGGGGCGAAGCGGGCAGCACCGGGCACGAAGAGATGCTCGCTCCCGCTGCCATCGGCACCCATCACCGAGGCGAGGAGACCACGCTCTTCGTTGGTTGCTTCCAGCACAATCGCGCCGGCACCATCGCCGAAGAGGACGCAGGTGCTGCGATCAGTGAAATCGATATAGCGGCTGAGGGTATCAGCACCAACCACCAGTACGCGCTTGTAGGACCCGCTGCGAATGAACTGTGTGGCCACATCCAGCGCGGTCACGAAGCCGGCACAGGCAGAACCAACATCAAATGCGGCTGCCTTGCTACCGATGGCTGCCTGTACCAGCGCCGCCTGACTGACGAGGAAATCATCAGCAGTGCAGGTTGCAACCACGATCAGTTCGATATCTGTTGGTTGGAGTCCGGCTTGCTCGACGGCGCGAATAGCGGCAAGAGCAGCAAGCGAGGTGGTGGAGTCGTCCTGCGAGACGATGCGGCGTTCTTTGATACCAGTGCGAGAAACGATCCATTCGTCGCTGGTTTCCACCATGCGCTCCAGATCGGCGTTGGTCACCACGCGATCTGGCACGGCGAATCCCCAACCTGTTATCGCGGCGTACGGCATATCGTGGGTTCACTCCTGCATCGGTCATGGATTGGCAAGGTGTGTCTGTGCGTGTAGAGTGCCAATCCCACGGGTGTCATGGTTCATGATACTGAACAATAGCCACCGCTGTCGCGTCGTTTTCGCCAAATCACAGACACAAAGAACAGGCGAGAGCAATGATCTCCCGCCTGTTTCTCGGGCCAGTGCCTATCCGGGTCTTACTCGGAGGCGCGCTGACGCGTCTCGATCTGCACCACCTGACGACCACGATAGCGACCGCAGCTTGGGCAGACATGATGAGCCTGCTTCATCTCGCCACACTCGCGGCACGGCACCAGTGTTGGTGCGGCAATGAAGTGATGACGGCGGCGATTGCCCTGGTGAGCGCGGCTGATTCGTTGTTTGGGAAGTGCACCCATCGTATTACTCCTGTCTCAGCCACTATGTGTGGCTTGTTACTACGTATATCGCCACCCCGGCGACGCAAGGTTCCAGAGGCTAGTCCGCCTCGTTATCCAACAATTCCTGCAGCGCGGCGAACCGCGCATCAATTTCACCTTCGTCAGTTGCCGTTACTGTCTCCGGTCCTGGGCAGTCTTTGCCGCAGATCGGATTCATCGGCAGGCTGAGCAGAATCCACTGCCGCAGCAACTCGGTGAGATCAAGCTCGTGAGCGTCGCTGATCTCGAAAGCGAGCTCACCATCGCCCTCATCCTCTTCCGGATCCTCGTGAGGCGGGGTAAAGCCCTTGCCATCGAGAACACCGGTTGTCTGCCGAAACTGCTCGGCAAACTTGACGGAGAATGGTTGCTCAAAGAGATTGAGACAGCGCACGCACTGCATCTCGACTGTGCCGCTCGCTGAACCTGTGGCAAGAATGCCGGTGTTCAGTCGCGTCAGCGTGATACCTGCGGAGACACCACTCGCAACCAGATCGCCATCCAACGGCAATGAGGAGAGGTTTACCTCTACCTTGCGCGTGCTACCGATGCTCTCCATGAGCAGCGATGACACCTTGATGATCAGATCATCATGCAGTGAAATCGGTTCCGGGTGCTGTGTGGTCACGTTACTCAATCACGATCTTGTGCAAATACCGTCGTCATTTCTCCGGCAAACGCACGAAGACACACCGAAACCATGTTTCGGCGTAGCCATGAGAGTATATGGGATTCCGTCGGACTATCGCAAGTCATCCTGATCCGCACCGATAGCATTCTCGGCCGCATCCAGTGCTTGCAACGCTCTCTCGACGGTATTCTCCATATTCCCCATCACGGCAAAGGCAGCTTTACGGATCGCTTCGATCTGATTGATGAAGTAGACCTCCATCCGCCCCTGTGCTTCCTGGCGTTCTTTCTCGGCTCTGCGTAGCTCTTCCTCTGCCAGTTGTTGAGCCTCTGCCAGAATCGTATGCTCGCTCACCAACACCTGCGCGCGGCGCTGGGCATCGTTCACGATGCGTCGAGCTTCATCCTGTGCTTCGCCAATCACCTGCTCGCGCTGCTTCAACAGTCGTTGCGCATCGCGGATTTCCATCGGGATATTGGAACGGATGTCATCCAGGTGCTGAATGAACTCATCTTCGTCCACCATCACCTTCCGGCTCATCGGTACGCGTTTACCGTTGGATACCATCGCTTCCAACTGATCGATGTTCCACATCAGATCAGGCGTGCTGTTCTGTTCATTCCGAACTCTCGGCGGTTGACTCATGCTTCTCCCCTTATCAGCGCGGCTTCTTCCTGCTCGCGCTTCTGGCGCAAAGATGTCAGCGCCCTGTTTACGTTTTCTGGAACCAGGCCATCCAGGGAACCGCCCAACGAGGCGACCTCGCGGATGAAGCTGGAGCTAATGAATGAGGTCCGTGAACTTGTCATGAGCGAGACAACCTCAATCTCCGGTGCCAGATGCTCGTTCATATGCGCGTACTGAAACTCGTACTCGAAATCGGAAACAGCTCGTAATCCGCGTACGATCGCGATTGCACCTTTTTCGCGTGCGAAAGTCGTTGCCAGTCCCCGAAAGGTCTCTACCTGAATCCGTTCGGCATGGGGATCACCGCTCTCGGCAATCGCCACCCGCGCCAACTCCGCACGCTCGGCGATGGTGAAAACGGCACCCGGTTTGTTGGAGCCCTCATACACCGCCACAACCAGGCGATCGAACAGCCGCGCCGCCCGCAGGGCAACATCAAGATGTCCGTTGGTGAGCGGATCAAAACTCCCGGGATAGATGGCAAGGCTCATGCATGGTCCTCATTCGCGACCGGGTCGACATTCTCGTAAATCGAGAAACAGGTATCGCCATGACAGCGATGCCGCAATGCCTCCAACGTGCCGATCTGATCGGGTGGCTCTACACGCGGAGAATGCCCCAGCACGACAATTGTGCCAGATTGTACCAATTTCGACGATGCCAGCCTCTCCAGTGTGGGTATGATCTCCGGATCGGCATAGGGCGGATCCAGCACGATAAAGTCCACTGGCTCACGGGCACGGTCGATAAACGCGGTCACGCTCATCTGATGCACCCTGGCTTTGTCGGCGAAACCCGTAGTCCGCAGGTTATCGCGGATGACCGCCACCTGTTCTCTGCCCATATCAACAAAGTCGACGGATTCCGCACCCCGGCTGAGCGCTTCGATACCAATGGCACCGGTGCCAGCGTACATATCCACCACATGCTCCGGGAAGACGCCGAGTGATGCCAGCGAGTTAAAGACTGCCTCGCGAATCTTGTCCGTCATCGGACGTGTGGCATGGCTTGGTGGTCCCTTAAGTTTGCGGCCTCGTGCCGAGCCCGAAATGATACGCATGTGTACCTCTGTTCTACGATGCCGGGGCGGACGTGATCGTCCGGTGATGCCAATACTCGATCAGTCGTCGCTTTAGCCGTGGGAAGCGGGATTCTCCGATCTCTGGATGCTCGGCGATCAGGCGCTCGGCCGTCGCGCGTGCCCGCTCCAGAATGCGGGTATCGAACCCCTGTTCCAACACTCCGAGATCGGGCAGACCACTTTGGCGCGTGCCAATCATATCGCCTGGTCCGCGGAGTTCAAGGTCCTTCTCGGCCAACACAAAACCATCATCGGTAGCGACCATGGTTTGCAGGCGGGCGTTATTCTCCGCACTGACATCATCGGAAAGGAGGAGACAGAAACTCTTGTCGCCACTGCGTCCGACGCGACCGCGGAATTGATGGAGTTGCGCCAGACCAAATC
>JAGQGU010000007.1:89140-113984 GCA_020432165.1 Thermomicrobiales bacterium | reverse complement strand
TGGTGTTGGAGTAGTACTTGGTGAAGGTACCGTTAGAGATCACGAACAGCTGCACGTAATCGAACAGACCGTTGCCACTCCAGAACGAATCGCGCTGGTAGCGACCAATCTGATTGAACGCCTCACGAATATCGACACCGCGACGCTTAAGTTCAATATGAACCAAAGGCAGGCCATTGACCAGAATCGTGACATCGTAGCGGTTATCGTACCGGGCACCACTGGTTTTGGGTGCCTCGTATTGGTTGATCACCTGCAGTTTGTTGTTATGGATATTGACTTTGTCGATCAGGGTGATGTTTTTGGTGGTACCGTCGTCTCGCTGCAGCACCTGGACATGATCTTCGTGGATACGATAGGTCTTCTCCACCGTGCCCTCGTTGGCGCTGGCGATTCTGGTATTGAAGAAGGCGGTCCACTCTTTATCCGAGAACTCAATGGTGTTTAGCCGCTCCAATTGCGTGCGCAGATTAGCGATCAGTTGTACCTCGCTGGTCATCGGCAGGTACTCGTAGGCCTGTTGCTGGAGCGTCTCGATCAGCTCTCGCTCCAGATCGGCTTCGCTCTGATAGGCGGTATCGGTGGAGTAGATCGCTGGCGATTCCGCCACCACCGTGCTCTCGTTGCTGATGGTGATCGGATCGTAGGTAAAGGCCGGTGCTTCCTTCATGGATGCAGCTCCTTGAAGGTCAGTAACCTGTCGCGATAGTACTCGTACTGCTTGCGGCGAGCGGCAAGTTCGGCGGGCAGACCGATGGAGAGGTCGTTGGTGAGGGATTCGAATTTGTCGAGGATTTCGACTATGCGCTCCTGTTCATGGAGTGGAGGGATTGGAATGATTAGGTTCTCTATCTCTCTTACCCTAACGTGCGGAACGCCAGCGCCTTTCTTCGATGCGTGAAGATGTTTCTGAGAGTTCTGCAGGAAGTGAAATGCATAGCGAGTGTTAAGCGTACCTGTATCTGGGTGAACACTGAAAGCATCAGTTAGAAACACAGGTCGATTCCAGTAGCTGACCAACCCCGCATATGCGCCTGATCGAGCAATGACAACCATCTCCCCGTTTCTATTGGCAGCATTATGTGAATATGTTGGGACTGGCCCGTTTGCCACCACAGGGATGTCTCCTGCAACAGCGGTTTTCTCTGTCATAGCCGAACCTCGCCTGCAAATAGCAACTTCATTCAGTCGTCTTCGGTGTATAATTGTCTGTCTGTCTGTCTGTCTGTCTGTCTGTCTGTCTGTCTGTCTGTCTGTCTGTCGCCTCACTATGTTCGGCGAAACTTAATAGCGAATCTCGATAATAGACATACTGCTTTCGCCGTGCTTCCAGTTCTACTGCAAGTTCCGCTTCCAGTGCGGTGAACGTATCGAGTATCCGCGTGATCTCGTGCTGAATCTCGATCGGTGGTACCGGAATGATGATTCGTTCGAGTGCAAATGAGGAGAGGCGCTTGACTTTCGTACCGGTGATATAGCGCTTCTTTTGCTCCTGGAAAGAAGCTGAATTCAAGAAGTACGCAACATATCGAGGTTCGAGAATGTGACGGAAGATGAAAGCATCTCCACTCACCGCTACTTCTTCGTTTCCCAGCCATGCTGTTGCTTTGCCTACAGCCGCATCGTCTTCACTGGTGGTTGCCAAGATAATGTCACCATGCCGGGCACGTCGCAGGCGAGAGGCTAAGGTTGGGCTGACGTACGAAATGGTTTGATTGGTCCAGACGCCATAGATAGTATGTACCTGACCATAGTGGATCGCCGGTATGCCAAATTCCTGTAAGTCTGACTTCTGAAGTCCATTTCCTCGAATGAATTCGCCGACCTGTCCGAGTGGTTTATGCTCCACCCCATCCGGGCAGTGTTCCGCGATCAGGTCATCAATATGGCTCATGGTCCATCTTCTCCGGCCAGAGTGAGGAGATCTTCCACGTCTAGCTGTTGCTCAGGGTCAGCCATACCGCCGTTGAAATTCACACCCTCGTCCTGCAACACGTCCAATGGATTTCTGGTGTCGCAGTCATCCTTCCAATGGAATTCGTCGGCCACCTTTCCGTCCCAGGTCAGCACACGATAGGCATTTGCGCAATCCGGGCATCTGGAGATATGGCCAGCTACAGCCTGTGCGCTGGTGCCGACGGCACCGGCAAGGTTGTAGTAACTGGTCCATTGCCCGGGCTGGATATTGGCGAGAATAGTGTGCGTGTGCGACCAATCGAATTTGCTGGAATCGGCAAGCAGCTCGCGGTATTGATTCAGCAGCGCTTCTGCGTACTTCGGCCGTGGCCAAATCTTGAGTGCGTCCGTAGCCAGCTTGCGTGCACGCGCCTCGATCGATTCAGCGTTCCAAGTTTCAAGATGCTCCAACCCTTTGTTGAGTTGCAGCTTGCTCTCCCTGAATCCACCCTTCATATCTCGCTTCTTATCGAACGATCGATCGGAATACTCAGGGTTATAGCCAGTGAGCGTGAGATTGCCGAGCGTGTGTAGTAGTCGTTCGTGATCGGCACGCCAGTTCTTTCCAAGCGCGGTTTGCCAGCTACGATTCGCATTCTGGGGCATAATGTGCTCGATGGTGTACTCGGCGATAGATATGGGCTCCTTGTGGTTGAAGTTCTCCAGCTTGCGGAAGAGGTACGAACGACGCTTGAAGTTATAGAGGTCGGTTGTCCGCAACGCCTCGTCAAACTCCTCATCCCCAGGAAACCGTCGATAGTCTGGTAGGGTGAGCAGGCGGACACCGATGCTCTCTACGTAATTGTCGGTATCGATGGCCTGTGCGAGTGAGGCAAAGGTCTTGTTAAGACTGTTGGTGGGAATACGGCAGACGCTCCGTCTGAAAAGATAGGAAATCAGGATGTCCTCGATCGCGGCGAATTGTTCCACAGAGAGCAAGCCAGCATCGTAATCCCGATAGAGTCGGAGTTGAAACGGATAAGCCACCGAGGCGAGCAAATCGATCTCGGCAAATCGGGTTCGTAGGTTCTGGTTCTTTTCTTTCCCGAGTGCCATCGCTGCGAACCAGGTTGCGTTGGTGCTCAGGTCGTGCACGAGGCGCTCCCTGCTCACCCCCTTTTCCTCTTCATTAAACGCATACTGTTTGAATGCATCATAAATCTCATGAATGCGGGGAATGGTATTGGTCTGCACCGTCAGGAAGTGACGAACGAATTCGTCAAATCGGCTCTCGTTCTCGCCGAGGAACTCCTTTTCCATCGGGAACCAGTAGTCCTCATACAAATCGGTCTGTTGTTTTGTCGGCAGGTCCATCAAGACGAAATTACGGATTAGGTCCGCCTGCGAGAGTTTTTTGCCTGTGGAGTTCATGGACTCGAACACGAGTTGGGGATCGTCTGTGCCACGCGTGAGCTTTACATCCACCACCACGAGCTTATCGAGGCCACGGCAAATGTGGACCAGGTTCAAATTAGCATTGGCAAGTTTGTCCTCAAAGAACGCGTAGTTTGTAGCCACACGAGAATCGGATTCAGGAATAGCTTTGTCCCGCACCACCGCCTTGAGCACGTCGTGATCACGCTTCGAGAGCGTCAGCTTGTAGTAGGCGTTGTCGATTTCATACTCGTTGGTGAGATACAGGCCGCGAATCTTCCTCGGGGCGAAGCCGGGATAGGGTTCTTGTTCAGTTTCGGGTAGTCTCTCCAGGTGGGCGGCTAACGCAGCAAGCAGGAGAGTAACGGTGGTGACTCGTTGTTGACCGTCGATAATCAGGTCTGGTTCCTGGGCCGTAGTGGTACCTTGATCCCGCTCGATATAGACGATCGAACCGGTGAAATGATTAGCAAGGCTATCGCGCCCGCCAGCACGCAAGATATCCTGCCAGAGCTGCTCGCACTCCTCTTCACCCCATGAATACACGCGCTGATAAATTGGTACGACAAAGCGATGACTTTTTCTCAGAAGTTGCAGCAGGTTGGTATCGACGGCTTTCATGCGTGTGTCTCCAGATAGTCGAGTGACGGAATGTCCACCGGTTTCGTCCTTGTCGTGGGCCACCGTGTCAGAGACCTTGGCAAGCAGCTAAACATCACCGCGCACCCCCGAGAACAAACTGGGCACGTTCCACTCGCAGCATCTGAAATGGCGTCATGAAGCGAATCTGCAGTCCAACACAGGCGTCCGGTATCTTGATCCTCTTCACAGAAGTTGATGGCGTTTCATGCGTGACAATGGTGTGACCGCCGGCGAGACCGTGAGCAATCAGGTAGTAATCGGCGGCCTGTAAGAACGTGTTGATTGCACCTGGCTCATATTGCTGGCTCGTGGCCCAGGCACTCACTTGGGGAAACGCGGCCGCCACTGCGGTATCGGTCGGTCGAAACAGGGCGCTACCCAGATTCTTTGCCCAATCAGACAGGTCATCATCACCAGCCTGAATCTCGTCTCCAACCTTGTCGATGCTGAGAACAATGCCATCACTGCTCTTTTGTTCGATCCATCGCCAGAGGCCTGGACAGAAATCGAATCCATAGTGGAGATTCTTGGCGGCGATGAAGACATTTGCATCAAGGAGATAGCTCATTGGGCAACTCCTAACTGTCTCGCCGCTTCATAGAATGTTGTGGCTTTGCGAACGCCGAGCATGCGGAAGGCATCGGTGAAACTCGTTTGTCCTTCGAGTGTGCTGCTAAGTACTGCGCGCGCGAACAGGCTACTCACGCGAGCACCAAGGCTGCGGTAGAAGTCACCACCGCCACCTCCAGCACGCTCATCCAGCGCGTGTATACGCTCCACTTCGGCGTGATATGTGCTCCAGAGCGTATCTGTGTCGATGTAACCCGCATCGTGGATTCGGCGGAGAATAACGAGGGAGCTGACCTTGAATAATCGTGCGAGTCGCTGAATCTCGAGCGTCAGGTCGTTCCTGGTGTTATAGGAGTCGCGTAGACTCGCCATCGGCACCAGCACTTCAGCGGCAACCTGGTTGCACCATTTCTCAACTTGAAGTCTTGGTACGCTGCCCGTGGTGGTGTCAGATACGCCAGACTGACCAAGCCAGACATGAGCAAGCTCATGCACCAGCGAGAACATCTGGGCCGACTTGCTGTCAGCGCCGTTCAGGAAGATGAGCGGGGCGTAATCATCCGATAACGCGAATCCACGAAACTCCTCCAGGTTCAGCTTGCGGTGACTGTTGCTGCCAACAACCGAACTGATCATGACCATGACACCAGCATCTTCGATCTTCCTGATCAGTTGCCTCAGTGCGTCAGCCCAGGTGGATAGCCTCTGGCGCTCTTCAATAGATAAGCCAAGGACATCACGGATGTCCGCGGCAACTGCTTCCGGGTCGTCATCCGCAGTCGCTTTACCCACGAACGTCAGGGGATCGTATGCCTGGATTCGGGCGTACTCCTTGTACCACTCCTGACGTTGCTGACAGAGATAGATGGTATCCAGCAAGTTCGCGCTCGGTTCAGCAATATCCGAATCACGAAAGGTGCGAAAATCTGGAACCGGCAGCGAGATCTCTGGTGGCTCTGGCAGGAAGAAGTAGCCGATCGGTGTGTGGGTCAGACTGGCGAACGTCTCGAGCTGCCGCATCGTGGGGTTCGCTTCACCATCGAGCCACTTTTGCCATTTCGAAAAACGACTAAGGAGCTGCTCATCTGCAAGGCCGGATCGCTCGGCAGCCCAGGTTAGCACCGGGATCGAAGCAGGAACGTATGTTGTCATCCCACTCCCTCCAGATCGGCCACAATCGCATCGATTGCCAACCGCAACTCCTGCTGGCGGGCGACTATGCGGGCGATATCGGCATTGAGCGCCACGATATCCACGGTCTCGGTTGTATCTTCCTTTTCGACATAGCTGGAAACACTGAGGTTGTAGTCGTTCGCAGCCAGGTCAGCAAAGGGAACCAGGCGGGCGAAGTGAGCTTCGTCCTGGCGGGCAATGAACGCGTCCAGGATTCGTTTGCGATTGGCCTCTGTCAGCGTGTTCTTGTTGCCGCCTCGCACGAACTCGGCGGATGCATCGATGAAGAGAACGCTGTTATCTGCCTTGGATTTCTTGAGGACAATCACACAGGTAGCGATGGTGGTACCGAAGAAGAGATCGGGTGGCAATTGGATCACGGTATCAATGTAGTTGTTATCGACCAGATACTGGCGAATCTTCTTCTCTGCACCACCCCGGTAGAGCACACCAGGAAATTCGACGATAGCTGCGGTGCCATTTACCGCCAGCCAACTGAGGATGTGCATGGTGAAAGCCAGATCCGCCTTGGATTTCGGCGCCAGCACACCTGCCGGGGCAAAGCGGGGATCGTTGATCAATACCGGATCGCTGTCGCCTGCCCACCGGGTCGAATAGGGTGGATTGGAAACGATAGCTTCAAACGGCTCGTCATCCCAATGCTGAGGATCGGTGAGCGTATCGCCGTGGGCCAGGAAGAAGTTCGCGTAGTTGATATCGTGCAGGAACATGTTAATGCGGGCGAGATTGTAGGTAGTGAGATTGATCTCCTGGCCAAAGAATCCCTGGCGCACATTTTCCTTGCCCAACACCTTGGCAAACTTGAGCAGGAGCGATCCGGAACCACAAGCGGGATCATAAACCTTGTTAACACTGGTTTTGCCAACGACTGTCATCTCTGCCAATAGTTCGGAAACTTCCTGCGGCGTGAAGAACTCTCCACCTGATTTTCCGGCGGAAGACGCGTACATGGTCATGAGGTATTCATAGGCATCGCCGAACGCATCGATAGTATTGTGTGCAAAGTCGCCCAGGTTGAGATCGCCAATGGCGTTGAGCAGGTTTAGGAGCTTGTCGTTACGACGGGCAACAGTTGGTCCGAGTTTGGAGGAATTGACATCAAGGTCATCAAAGAGGCCTTTGATGTCGTCTTCACTTTCGGCACCGATGGCCGATCCCTCGATATTGCGGAAGACGGCTTCCAGTTTCTCGTTCAGGTTGGCCTTGTAGTTGCTGTCCGTGTTTGCGTTCTGGCGGACATTGATGAAGAGTTCACTGGGAAGAATGAAGAAACCTTTCTCGTGTACGGTCTCTTCGCGTGTCTGCTCAGCCATATCATCTGGAATAGCGGCGTAATCGAACTCGAGATCACCTGCCTTATGTTCGCCCCGATTGATATAGCTGGATAGATTCTCGGAAATGAAGCGATAGAACAGTATCCCAAGAACGTAGCTCTTGAAGTCCCAACCATCGACACTGCCTCGCAGATCATTCGCGATGCGCCAGATGGTTTTATGAAGCTCAGCTCGCTCGACTTCTCTTGTTGCCACGCCCATCTCCCCTTGTGCAGTGTAGATATGACAAACTCAGGATGAACTGTGGTTCCTCCGGTCTGCTGTGTGTCCTCCGCTGGGACTGTGGTAATCATAGCCGAATCAGGGTTGATATCTGCCGGAAATGCGGCGGTTCATGCGCCTGGTGAATCATTGGAGCAAGTAGCCCATGCCTTCCATCCCATCCATCACCGGCAGCCAAATGGCGCAGATCGACGCGATCATGATGAACGATGTCGGGGTAAATACGTTCCAGCTGATGGAACTCGCCGGGTACATGGTGGCGGAAGCAGCCCGCAAGCATCTCCGTACAACCACTCCGCAGCGCATCCTCGCCCTCGCCGGGACAGGTGGTAACGGCGGCGATGCGATGGTGGCGGCGCGTTTCCTCGCGGGTTGGGGACACGACTGCACGGTGCTCCTGACCAGGCAGCACCACGGCTACACCGGTATTGCGGCGCATCAGCTGGCCGCGCTGGATCAACTCCACATCCCGGTTATCGAACCAGCCGAACTCGAATCTCTGCCAGAAGCCGATTTGATCATCGATGGTCTGCTGGGCTTCAACCTGCACGGGAATCCTCGTGGCGAGGCGGCGCGTCTGATCGCGCTGGCGAATGCGCATCCGGCACCGACGCTCGCGATCGATATCTCCAGCGGTCTCAATGCGGACACGGGCGAAGTCGGTGATCCCTGTATCCAGGCGACGCTGACGGTCACACTGGCATTACCGAAGACGGGTCTGATGATGGCTCCGCCCGAGATCACGGGCCAGATACTTCTGGCCGATATCGGTGTGCCACCGCAGGTTTATGGTCGTATTGGTGTGGAGGTGGCCGGCAATCTCTTTGCCCGGAGTTCGTTGCTGACGATTCGTGGGGATAGGTGACCATGAAGACCACCGCAACCGATGGGGCGGTCTTAATCCTGATCAGTATCTATGGAAGTCGCTTGGCTTCAGGGGCTGTATTAGTGCCACAGGTTGTGGCACTAATTGAGATACGAAGACAGTTTTGCCACAGGTTGTGGCAAAACCTGGTTAGATGAAGGGTGACTGACTCGAGTGGGTGCTTCGAGACAATCGAAGCCGATGACCCTCGCAGGCCACCGGCTTCTCAAATCCAACGCTAAACCAGTTTAGTTGGCCGGTGTTGCGTCTGCGTCACTACCACCAGGAGCAGCGGGGGTTGCATCCGCGCCACTATCTCCCAGGGTAACGAGGTTGATCACACCGTAATCTGGCTGCCACACCAGCGCGGCCGGGGAGAGATCATCGTACATCGCGAAGATCATCACACCCTCGTGGCTTTCGCCAGGGATCGCTCAGTCCGTATCTCGCAGCAACTCGCGCTCGAGTTCCTCGATTGTGGGCAGACTGGACTGCAACTCGGTCGGCAGGGCACGTGTCAGCTCGAAACCAGAAACCCCGATCGGCTTATCCATTCCCCTGAGCGCATACTCCGCCAGAATACGATTCGGCTGCTGGCACAGGATGAGGCCAATCGTTGGTTTGTCACCCTCGTGCCGTAGTTGATCGTCCACTACATTGCAGTAGAAGTTCATTTTGCCTGCATATTCCGGCTTGAAATCTCCGCGTTTGAGATCAATCACGACAAAGCAACGCAAGGATAGATGGTAGAAGAGTAGGTCGATATAGAAATCCTGATCACCGATATCGAGGTGATACTGTCTGCCGACGAAGGCGAAGCCTTGGCCTAGCTCCAGGAGAAACTTCTCCAGATGCGCTATCAGACCTGCCTCCAACTCACGTTCCCGGAAGTCGGTGTCTAGCGTGAGAAAGTCGAAGATATACGGGTCTTTCAGTGCTTGTTGCGCCATATCGGAATCTGGAGGTGGCAGGCGTAGGGCGAAGTTGCTGGTGGCTTGGCCGAGTCGTTCATGCGCTGCTGTTTCGATCTGCATCACTAAGACATTGCGACTCCACCCGTGCTTTACCGCTGACTCCATGTACCATTGACGGGTGGGAATATCCTTGATCCTTGCCACCAGCTCATCGTGATGTCCCCACGGAAGCGCCATGATCAGCTCGCCGGGCATTTTCGCCACAGGCTGTGGCGAAAACTCATCACTATTTCCTACAAGATCATTGTTCAATACAAAATACGGATATTCTCTATAAAAAGCCAACATACGATCGATATTTCTGGTTGAAAATCCTTTAATGCCGGGTAACTCATTTCGCAGATCTCGAGAGAGTCGAGGTATAACACTTTTCCCCCAACCTTCTAGCTCTTGTCGGTTCTCGATCAGAAAACCAACTTGCCAGTAGAGCCGTATCAACTCTGAATTAACTGCCAGAATCGCACGGGTTTGAGCGCGCTGGACGCTTAGCTTGATATCTGCAAGTAACAAGCCATAACTAGATGGGGTTGTTGCTATCTCGTTGCTCATATCTTTACCGTCTCGCAGTTGTCTGGAAATGCCGATTCCCGCCGCCACAATAATCTTACGAAATACGGATATCCCCAGGATCTTTCGCCGCGTGATGTTCTCTCCACTGTATGCAGACTAATGATAGCGGGTGAGAAAACAATAGCTTAGGGTTCGGAATTGTGGAGGGTACCTTGTCGAATCCGCCCAAGCGCCGAACCCCTGGACAGCATAAAGAAGCCGATGACCCTTGCAGGCCACCGGCTTCTCAAATCCAACGCTAAACCAGTTTAGTTGGCCGGTGTTGCGTCTGCGTCACTACCACCAGGAGCAGCGGGGGTTGCATCCGCGCCACTATCTCCCAGGGTAACGAGGTTGATCACACCGTAATCTGGCTGCCACACCAGCGCAGCCGGGGAGAGATCATCGTACATCGCGAAGATCATCACACCCTCGTGGCTTTCGCCAGCGGCCAGCGGCACATCATCCGAGAAGAGCTCCACACCCGATTCCTCGGAGGCGGTTGCCCAGGCACTGCTGCTGTTCAGCCCAGAGCTATCCAGCATGGTGAAGCTATACGGTTCCACAATCATCGAGGAGTTGGAAACGTTCGTGATGGTGAAACTGACCGCCACGTAAATCGTGCCGCGCTCCGGCGCGCTGTAATCGTCGTAATCCTGCCAGTCGATCTCCACATTGGTCACCTGCAGCTCAGCAACTGCGCGACCGCGATTATCGACATACGTGGAGACGCCACCGATGCCGTTACCAATAGCGCCACCCTCCGCGATCTGGGCGATCACCAGGGTGCCGTAATCCGGCTGCCAAATCAGGGCAGCTGCGGCCACTTCTTCCGGCGAGGAGAAGACAAGCGTCAGATCGGCGCTTTCACCCGCGGCCAGCGGCACATCCTCATCGAAGAGCACCGTATCGGAATCCTCGGCAGCGGTCACCCAACTGGAGGACGTATTTCGGCCCTCAGCATCGAGCAGCGAGAAGCTGTAGCTATCCACAATCATGGATGAGCCAGAGACATTCTCCACCGTAAAGTTCACCGCGCGGTAAACATAGCCTCGTTCCGGAGCAGAATACTGATCGTAATCCTGCCAGTCATCATCGACATCGTTGACGGCGAGCGTCGCGACCTCATTGCCGCGGCTATCGTAATAGGTGGCGGCGTTGCCGAGACCATTCGCGAAGGCAGTGCCTTCCTCCTGGGCGGCGACGCTGGCGATACCAGCAAAGAGCATGCTCAACGTGAGCAATGCGGTAATCAATTTCTTCATCCTCATCTCCTTCCAGGTTGTGCGGCGATATGCAGTAATGCAAGCCGTTCCTATAATAGACGATGCAAATGGCCATTTGGTTGCAGGTGAACCGGTGCTCTATCGGCGGTATCGAGGCTGCATCGAACGGAGCATGCTCTGACCCAATATCGCCGGGTCGGGATGCTTCGCGCTGTCCAGCATGACGGTTCGGGCGATGCTATTGGCTAGTTACCAGAATCGTCGGAATCATCCGGATTGATTGGTTCAATGGGCACATCATCGCCAGAATCACTGTTGTCAGAGGTGCTATCGCTCGTATCGGAGTTGCTCGTGTCCTGATCCTCGTCAATCTGCTCGATCACAGCATCGCGCACACCCACCTTGGCGGCGTACCGGAGGATGCTGCTTTCGGCGCCTTCCGCCCACTTGGCACCCTTATCCACCTGTTTCAGCGCATTATTCAGCTGTTCCTCTTCCCAATCGCTCATCTCGTTGCAAGCAAGCGTCGGTTCGAGACCCTTCGCAATCCACTCCTCGGTGGTATCGCTGGAGTCCGGCTTGTGTCCGGTAACCTCGCAGATCCGCTCTTCACTGACATCATCGGGAACCGGGAACGCTTTCGCCACCGCCTGGCCATCTGGCCCGGCAATCAAGTGGGCATACTTCGCGTTGTTGTGAATCACATCCATCATGTCGCCGAAGATCGGACCAGCCGCTGGCGTACCATCAATCTGATCGCTTTCATCCAGTGCCGAGCCACCATCGCCGGATTTACCGACCCACACACCGACAGCGCAGGCGGTGGAGTAGCCCATCGTCCACAGATCTCGCCAGTTCTCGGTCGTACCCGATTTCGCTGCCGTCGGGCGATTCAGGCGATTCGCCGTTTCGGTCAGCGCATTGTTTTCGCCAAACACAGCCCGTCTCGCGACGGTATCGGTGAGGATGCTGGTAATTTGGTACGCGATTCCGCTTTGAATCGCTTGCTCGCTTACCTTCTCGGTGCTTTCCCTGGTTGTTTCATAGAGGAGATTACCCTGGCTATCTTCGATCCGTTGGAGCGGTGTCACCGGGACGTACTTGCCGTTATTGGCAAAGGTGGCATAGACATTGGTGTGCTCCAGCAGCTTAACCTCACCGGAGCCAAGCCCAAGCGCAACACCATAGAATGACGGATCCTGATCCAGACTTGTCTTCATCCCCATGCGATGAGCGACATCCATTACATGTGCCACACCGGCGTATTCAGTTGCTTTCACGGCCCCAATATTGAAGGAGTTGGCGAGCGCTTTTCGGATATTCACCGCTCCATAAAAGAGTCTTGAGTAGTTGTTTGGGGCGTAATCTTCCTGGCCAGGCACTTCCCAGGTAGTGGGGACATCCATGTAGACATACCCAGGGTGCCATCCCTCTTCGAAGGCCGCTGCGTAGGCGATCGGCTTCATGCTCGATCCTGGCTGAATACCGGAGGTGGCGTAGTTCACCTGGCCATCAATCGCGGCATCGTTGAATCCAGCCGAACCCACCATCGCCAGAATCTCGCCATTCCATGGGCAGAGTGCCACCAACGCGGCGTTATTGCGGTTGTATTGCGCGACGTTCGCGATACCAACGCGGATGACCTCTTCGGCCTCGGCCTGCAGATCGAGATCGATACTGGTGTAGACATTGAGGCCGCCATAGAGCGCTCCCTCACCAAAATGCTCTTCCAGATAGTCGTGCATATAGCGGGTGAAGTGGGGCGCGGCCTTCATCAGGCCCTCGCGTGGCTCGCGGATCACCTGCAGTGGTTCTTCCCAGGCTTCCTTGCGTTGAGCCTTGTTGATATAGCCCAGCTTCTGCATCTGGTCCAGCACATAGCCCTGGCGATTCTTGGCGCGGTTGAAGCCCTCATCGGTCGTCGGGGTGAAGGCTGTTGGTTGCTGAGGAATACCAGCAAGGAACGAGCTTTCGGCCAGTGTCAGTTCAGACGCATGTTTGTTGAAGTAGGTGTTGGCAGCCGCCTCAACCCCAAAGCTACGGTTTCCATAGAAGATCTGGTTCACATACATCGTGAAGATATCTTCCTTGGAATACTGCTGCGCCATCGCCACTGCGGCCATGGCCTCGCGCAGCTTCCGATCCACACTGTAATCCTGCGCGCTGATCACCTCCGGATAGGTAGTACGTACCAACTGCTGGGTGATGGTGGAAGCACCGGAACTACCGGCGCCGGTGAACATGATCATGCCGGCACGCACAAATGCGACCGGCTCGACACCGTAGTTGGTCCAGAACGTGGCATCCTCCGCCGCGACCGTGGCATCGATGAAGTCCTGCGTCATCTGATCCATGCTAATGAAGGTACGCCAACCGTAATCCGGGTGTTCAATTTCCTGGAGCAAACTGCCATTTCTATCGAAGAAACGGGTGGTTTGGAAGCTATTCACAAAGAGCGGGCCGGCAGCCGGCAGGCTCTTGTTCACCTTGCGATATTCCCGCACGATCGCCCAGGCGCCAGTCACCGCCGAGGTGATGGTAATCGCCAGGAATGAGAGAATAAGGGTGAGACCCAGCCCGAAAAAGCCGATGAGGAAGGTGCGCCGATTCAACAGCGGCGATTCTTTCTTGCGCTGATTACGCACCCCAGGCATGAGATGCGGCGGCAAACCGCGGCCACGTTGACCGTAGCGGCTATTGGCATATTTGGCGCGACGGCGCTGGGTGGCGGGGTATCGGCCGACGCTACGGCCGAGTTTACCCTGGGCCATAAAGGGAGTTCTCCGTGGGTACGCGGGCCAATGCGTGTAACGAAAGCGGATGGTGGCCTGCGGCGATTGTACAATCGCTACATGCAATGGTAGCGCCTCGGTCAATACGGCGGCTACACGAGAACTGATTCATCAAGGATATTCCATGTCTGCCACCTCCCGATTACCCGAAACTCCGCACGATCTGCCATACGATCGCGCCAAAGTGGATGCACTTCTGGAACGCGTGCGCACCGGCGAAAAGGTTCGGCTGATCGATGAATTGCTGGCGTGTGTGGATTGGCGCAGCGCCTTCGGCACCGACGATGGTGAACCAGTCGATCTGGAGCACATCAGCAAGTTGATCGCCTATTACCGGGAGAAGTTTGCCGATATCGGACCAATCTACATGGCGGAACTGCTTAGCACCGAGTTCATGACCGAGCAGCGCGCCCGTGGTGATGTGGTCTTTAGCGATGCCTTGCTGGAGTTGGGCCGCACCAATCCCGCCCTTTGGAGCGAGATTCGCCTCTTCTTCCGCAAGAAGGAGATGGCAACCGCCATGTTGCTCCTCGCCCACGAGGATCTCACCGATGAGGAGGTCGAAGCGCGGCAGATGGCGTGGGAACCTGAATCGTAGCCTCCACGAGGATCACACGTCATTCCGAACCCTGAGCAACGCGAAGGGATGGAATCAGCCAAACGATTGGTAGCATCGCCAGAGGCCAGATACACAAGCTCCCACCTCCACCCCCGCGGATCAACCGCGGGGCTACGTCTGGAGAGTATGGGTCGGCGAAATTCGATGATCACAACGTCATTCCGAACCCTGAGCATCGCGAAGGGGAGGAATCAGCCGAACGATTGGTATCATCGCCAGAGGCCAGATACGCAAGCTCCCACCTCGACCCCCGCGGGGCCACGTCTGGAGAGTACAGGCTGGCAAATTCGATGATCACAACGTCATTCCGAACCCTGAGAAACGCGAAGGGGAGGAATCAACCGGACTAACGTCGGTCTATCTCTTCAGCCCTATATCCCAGCTCCTGCAGCACCTCTGCCGTGTGTTCGCCCAACACTGGTGGACCGCCGCGCATCTGCAATTGGGTTTTGGTGAACTTGTATGGGAAACCGACCACCTCTACCTCACCCAGCTTCGCGTGCGGAACAGTCACGCGCAGTTCCTGATCGGCAACCTGCGGATCCTCCATGATCTCGCCGATGGTGTTGATCGGTCCGCAGGGGACAGCAGCCGCATCCAGCTTGGTCACCACATCAGCAGTGGTCATACTGCCCATCGCTTCCCGAATCTCGGCGTAGAGTGGCTCCCAATGCGCCAATCTATCTGCGTTGGTGGTGTAGCGCGGATCGGTGGCAGCGGTCTCCATCCCCATTGCTGCGCAGAATCGCAACCAGATGGCATCGTTGCCGACGGCGATATTGACATAACCATCAGATGTCGGGAAGGTGTCGTACGGTGTAATAATCGCGTGGCGATTGCCATTGCGTAGCAGTACATCGCCGGTATTGAAGTAGGCCTCCGCCATATAGGTCAGCATCGCGAGTTGCCCACCGAGCATGGTTGTATCCAAATACTGGCCCCGGTGTGCTGGATCGCGCTCGCGTTCATAGAGTGCCGCGGAGATCGCATTGGCGGTGAACATACCGGCCGCTATATCGGCGATCGGCGGTCCAAACTTCACCGGTGGACCATCCCGAAAGCCGGTGACGCTGGCCATGCCGCTCATACCATTCACGATCAGATCGTAAGCGGTACGGTTCCGGCTCGGCCCTGTCTGCCCAAAGCCGCTGATGCTGGCATAGATAACCCGCGGATTACGTTCGAGCACGACCTCGTGGCCGAATCCGAGCCGATCAATCACACCAGGTGCGAAGTTCTCCACCACCACATCGGCCTGATCGATCAACTTCCACAACACATCCTGGCCGAAATCGCTCTTGAGATCGATCTCAACTGAGCGTTTGTTGCGATTGATGCTCATGAAATAGCTGGATTCGCCTTCGATGAATGGCGGACCCCAGGCGCGCGTATCGTCGCCGGCACCAGGTCGCTCGATCTTGATCACATCTGCACCCAGATCCCCCAGCATCATCGTGCAATAGGGACCAGTCATGACTCGTGTCAGATCGACGACGCGGATACCCGCCAAAGGTCCGGTGTTGTCAGGAGTACCCACGTTCACTCTATCCTCATCTGCCTGCAAGCACATCGATAATGCAGGCATCATAGCAACGAAAAAGCCCGGATGCGAACACCCGGGCTTCTCACTGATATCGATTATTCGGTGACGCTTTGAATGGTGCCACTTACCCAATCGAGCAGCTTCTTCCGATTCTCGGCCCCACTGCCCGGGGAGAAGAGCAACCCTACAATCAATCCATACACAAAGAACTTCACCGCTGTGCGTGCGTGTCGGATCATGATGACACCTCCTGTGCTATTCGAGTCCGCCGAGTTGCGGGAACGGCACCATACCACTCGCGGGTACAACTGCTGCGATTTCCTGCGTTTCCTCGGCGGCTGGTTCTTCGACCGCCACAGCTGCTTCCGCTACTACTGCCGCAGCAGCACCGGCGTCGCCTCCCCAGCTTGAGCGCCTGGCCTTGATGCTATCAGTGCCATAGCCAGATGTGGTTGTCACGACTTCCTCGGCGACGATCGCTTCGGCTACGGCTGTACCCGGCGATGTGGATTCCGTCTTTTCTACCGGAGTCTCCGCCACAACGGTGGCAGTATCGCCACTACTCCACCCCGATCGCTTGGTGCGAATACTGGTGGTGCCATACGCTGCGGTTTCGCTCGGGGCATCAGGGGTTACCGCCTCAACTGCCACAGCTGCTGCGACTGCTTCCACCACGGGAGCGGGCTCGGTAACTGTGGTTGTTTCCGGTGCCGGACTCCCCCAGGCAAATCGCTTCGCCTTAATACTGGCTGTGCCATAGTCGGCAGAAGTTGCCGTCAACTCGGCCGCGTTGGTATCCACTGTCTCGGCCGCAGCTTCCACCACTGGCTCAGCGACTGCTTCGGTCTTGGTCACTTCCGGTGCGGCGGCTCCCCAGCTGTACCGTTGGGCACGAATACTATTGGTGCCATAGTCGGCTGCTGCACCATTGGTTGGCTCAGCGACGGTGATCGGACCGGTTTCGCTGCTGCTCGCCGTGGATTCATTGGCGGTCTTGCCGAGTTCGACGCCGACAATTGGTGCCAGCGTTTTCTCCAGCGTCTCCATCGCCTTGCCAGCGATACCACTACCGCCTGCCGCCTCCACGAGATGCGTGGGGTTCAGCCTGGCGCGCAGATCCTTGCCGCTCATTGGCGTCTTCCAAAGGGCGTAGGCGGCTCCGGCCACAAGGCCGAGCACCGATCCCACCACCAGTGCTTTTGTGCCGTTCTTACTCTTCGCCACGGCGATTCCTTCCTCGTACTATCATCGTGAGGGCATGGCGCCATGCCATACCCATAGTATCGGTTAGCCGTCAACCTCGTCGCTTCACCCCCGATTCGGAGTGCCGCAGTGGAACACAATCCCGTTCGCCAAATCCTGCTGGACCGCATCGTTCGCGACGGTCCCATGAGCTTCGCTGCATTCATGGATACTGCACTCTATCATCCCGAACACGGATATTACAGACAGCCCCAGCGCAAACCGGGGCGTGGTGGCGATTTCATGACCTCGCCAGAGCTGCATCCCTTCTTTGGTAATACGCTGGCGAGGCAGGTCGCAGAAACCTGGGATGCCCTTGGACAACCCCACCACCTGGTTGTGCGCGAGCACGGTGCTTCCTCTGGTGGGCTCGCCTACGACATTCTGGTCGCACTGCGAGACAAGGCTCCGGATGTGCTGGAGGCCATCGACTATCGCCTGGTGGATGTGAACACGCATCGTATGGAAGAAGCGCTGGTGGCCATGGCGGAGGTCGGCTTTGGACGCTATGTGCGCCAGGAAGATCCACAGAAGATCTCACCGGAGGCCGGACTCGTGCTGGCAAACGAGGTGGCCGACGCGCTCCCTGTGCACCGCCTGGTGGTGCGTAATGGCGAGATACGCGAACTGATGGTGGGGGCAGAGGATGGGAGCTTTGTCGATGTCGAGGCTCAGCCGGATGCCGATCTGCTCGGCACCGTTTCCGCGCATCTCGCCCGACACGCCGTCCATTTATCTGAAGGCGCGTCGTTCGAGTTCTCCGCTGCCGCAGCTGGTTGGGTGGAGAGTATCGCTGCCAATCTCACCGCCGGTATCGCTATCATCATCGATTATGGCTACGATGCCACCACGCTCTATCGTGATCACCGCCTCGAAGGCACTCTGCGCGGCTATTGGCAGCACACCGCCACCGATGATCCCTATCTCCGTGTGGGTGATCAGGATCTGACCGCGCATGTCAATTTCAGCTACCTCGCCGATACGGCCAGAGACACTGGTATGACGGTGTTGGATCTGACCACCCAGGGGGACTACCTCACCCGCCTCGGACTTGGTGATTGGCTGATGGATCTCCAGATGCAACCGGATATAGCGGTGGATGAGTATTACCACGCCCAGGCAGCCACGATGCGCCTTATTGATCCAGCGGGACTGGGGCGATTTGGCGTGCTGGGGCTCGGCAAAAACCTGCCTGACGATTTCCAGCCACTCGGATTCACCCGGCGTACCTTCGCCGATGAACTGGCGGATTTGTAGCTTCGGGCGACACAGGACCGCAATATTCAAGAAGTTTTCATGGTCGCACTTCTCTACGCTAATGATGAGATACAACGCCATCAAGGAGATGACCGTGACAACAATTCCCGAACCAACAGCCTGGCCGACCATCGTCTCGCAAGAGGAATGGGACGTCGCCCTTACCAAACACCTAAGAATGGAGAAGGGTCTGACGCGGATGCGCGATGCGGTGAGTGCCAGCCGCCGGCGGTTACCGATGGTCGAGATCACCACGCCGTATACCTTTCGCGGAGAGGAAGGCGAGGTCTCTTTGCTCGACCTCTTCGGGGGACATCGTCAACTAGTTCTGCAACACTTCATGTTTCACCCAGATTGGGATGAAGGTTGCGATGGTTGCAGCATGATGACCGATCATATCGGTCCGCTGGTTCATATGCGCGCACGCGACACGACCTTCGTCGCTGTCGCGCGAGCACCATTAGCGAAACTTCTCGCCTATCGAGAGCGTATGGGTTGGGAAGTCCCCTTCTACTCATCCTTCGAGTCGAGCTTCAATCAGGATCTCGGCCTCACCGTGAACGACGAAGAGCTTCATGGTGTCAGCTATTTTGTGCGCAATGGCGATCGCATCTTTCGCACCTTCTTCAGCACCGATCGTGGAGACGAAGACGCGATCAGCACCTTTATCCTGTTGGATCGGACCGCATTTGGCCGCCAGGAATCCTGGGAAGACTCTCCGGCTGGCTGGCCACAAACCGAGCCTTATGGCTGGTGGCGAAGACACGATCAATATGAGGAGGTTGAGGGCGATTGCTGTCACTAGCCCGAGCCTGGTGAGCCAACGCGCGCCTGGTTACGGCATTTAGGAAATCCAGGGCGGGACAACCGGTGCGACTCCGGGTTCAGTGCTCGCTGCCGCGTTGCTCTTGCCGGTGACCACCATCACCACATCGGTAACTGCCCGAAATTGGCGGGTAGTCTCGGCAGTGATAGTGATGGTATCGCCCGCCTGCAGGTCGTTATTCACCCCATCGATCTCGCACTGAAGGGCTCCACGGAGCACATGCCAGTGTTGATCGCTATCCATCGCATGGATCGGTCCGCTGGCACCCGCCTTCATCTCAACCAACCACAGACTTGTATCCACCGCCCCGCTCACCGTGGGCGAGGCCAGTGTGGTCATCACTGCATTCGGGGTTTCGCTACGGCGCGCATCCTGGCTCCGCACGATCTTATAGTTCATCTCATTGCTCCTTCGTGATTCCGGATGACATACTATTCGTCAACCATGTTGACTATGTTATCGATGGTCGATCATGTTTGTCAACCTGGTTGTCTATATCATGAGGAGTACGCGCAGCGATGTCAGAAACCACCGGCGATCAATTGGTCTTTCTCCTCATCGGCACCTTTCGGCGGACGATCGATGATCTGCACGATTGGCTGAGCGAACATGGTTTCGGGGAGGTACGCCCAATTCACGGCTTTGCCTTGCAGGCGATTGGCCCGGGGGCTATTTCGATAACAGAGCTTGGTCATCGTCTGGGCGTGAGTAAACAGGCGGCGGCAAAGACGGTGAAAGTGTTGGCTGCCAGCGACCTTATCGTGAGGGAGGCCGATCCTGCGGATGCCCGGGCCACGTTGATTCGTCGTAGCGATCGCGGGGTGGCGCTTCTCCGGGCGAGCGCGGCGTTCTTCGCGATCAGGCAACGGCAATGGGAAGATGAAATAGGTGAGCAACGCTTCCATGAATTGCTCCGTGATCTCGCCGTAATCGGGGGGGAATCTGCAGCAGGGGATTTCGTGGGATGGTTGCAATCCAGCAGCCATCGGGAATCCTGACTTCGCGATCTCATCGATCCATATCAGAACATGTGTTCCATTTTCAATGCCGGTATGCTACGATGAGCGCAGCTTTCTGTCGCACAACGATTGAGTACGTACATGCCGATCCCGTTGAATATGGAATCAGACGATATTCTGGTCGATCACACGCTCATGGTGGAGCGGGTGATTACCGCCATGCGCGCCGAGACCGAGCTGCTCTCCCTCAATGATTACGCCGATATCGCGGGGTTGAGCCCCTTCTACTTCAATCGCATCTTTCGATCGATCATTGGTATTCCGCCGGGCGAGTTCGCCACCAGCCTGCGCTTCGAGCGCGCCAAGCTACTGCTGCTCACCACGCCTGCAAGCGTCACCGATATCTGTTTCGAAGTCGGCTATGGCAGCCTCGGTACCTTCAGCAGTCGCTTCAAGAGTTTGGTGGGGGTGTCGCCTGCGGAGTTCCGGCAGATGCCGGATACCGTCTCCGATCTGGACTTTAGTCAGTCGACCTTCCGGATAAATCCGGCGCAGCTGCATATCCGTGGCCGCATCGAAGGTACTATGACCTTCCCGGAGGGGCAGAAATCGAGCATCTTCATTGGTGTTTTTCCGGGGAGTCTGGCGGTATCGCGACCGGTGGTAGGGCGGATGCTTACTGAACCGGGATCGTGGGAACTACCGCATGTCCCCTATGGTCGGTGGGTGGTACTCAGCGCGGCCGTGCCATCGCAGAACGATCCATTGCATCACCTGGTACCGCAGGGACAATTGCTGGTCGCTTCCAGCGTACCCTTCAATATCCATCCGGGTGAGGAGGTGAAGCAGATTCACCTGAACTACGCCGCACCGAGCCCGCTACACGCACCCGTGGTGGTGGCGTTGCCAGCATTGTTGATGGGCGAGGATTAGGCCGCCCCGGGGGATAGCACCCGGGGAGACCATTGCTCTGTGACGTTAGCGGAATGCGCTGATCACTTCCTCTTCATACCGCTGCAGCGGTTCGAGATCGTACGCCAGACCCGGAATGTAGTTGATGATGTAGTCGATACCATCGGCCTGCATCTTCTGGGCTCGCTCAATAATCTGGGCTGGCTCCATGGGTGCACCGAAGTACTTGAACTCCTCCAGGGTGATATCGCCATAGGCCTTGCGCACCGCTTCCGTCGCCTTGACCGGATCAGCACCGGTCGGGATCGGATAGGAGTGGATGGTGGAGGATTTGGTGATCTCATCGTAGTTGCGACCAAGCTTGTCGCAGTGACCCTTCAGGATCTCCAGCTTCTCGGCGGCAACATCGCCACCAACATTGCAGGCATCACCATACTGCGCAACCAGCTTGAGCGTTACCTGCGGTCCGCCGCCACCGATCCAGAGCGGAATCTTGTAACCAGGCTTGTGGCTCTTGGGCTCGTTAATCGGTCCATCAATCGTGTAGTACTTGCCCTCGAAGACCGGGTGATCCTCTGTCCACATCTTGTGAATGATCTCGGTGCCCTCGCGGAAGCGAGCCATACGCTCTTTCGTCTCCGGGAAGCCATAGCCATAGGCACGCCACTCGTGCTCGTACCAGCCAGCACCGAAACCGGCATAGAGGCGACCATGGGAGGCGACATCCACGGTGCTCGCGATCTTGGCAAAGAGGCTCGGCTGACGGTATCCGTTGCAATTCACCATCTGGCCGATATTGACCTGCTTGGTATCGCGCGCGAGGGTGGCACTAATGGTCCAACTCTCGAAAACGGTGTTATCGGTTGGCGTGGGTACGGTGTGGAAGTGATCGTAGACCCAGATGGAATCCCACACACCGTTATCGGCCGCCTTGGCGACATTCGTCATCGCCTCGAATTGCTCGACCGGATCCTTGATGCCAACAAGGTCCATTCGCCAGCCCTGTGGCACAAATGTGCCGAAACGCATACTCATGAAGGTGTTCCTCTCTCGCGGGCAAGACAGAAATCGTCCTGCGCCCACACGGAATCGCGACGCCCACACTAGCGTCACTTCCCTATGGTAAGTGCTATATCACCGTTTGGAAACTCTCTACGACCGGACACTGGCATCATCAGCGCGTTCGTACACATATCAATTCGTGAGTGGTAATCGCTATAATGGGTTCGATTGATCGCTCATTCGCTACGAGCCAAATGAGCAGCCACACAGATTTACGAGATCAGATGACAGACCGGCGGCGAGAGAGCCAACCAGCACGAGAGCAACCACCTGCGCACCCGCAGGATCCTTTCGCGTATCTGGAGGAAGGCGCTATCGTGCCGCCGCGCAAGCCGATGGCTTTCCGCCGCACCAGTACACGGCGGGGCTTCATTGCTGCCGGCCTGGCCGGTTTGGGGGCAACTGCCTGGTTCGGCGTGCCGTTGAATACCAGCGGTGCATTCTACCCGGGAACCAAGGTTAGCGGACTCAATATCGCCGAACTCAATCGCTCCCAGGCGCTTGCGCTTATGCACACGCATTTCGCCGATTTCGAGAATACTGCGGTCGATTTCACCTTCGAGCAACAGCGCTGGAACGCCAGCCTGGCCCAGCTTGGCTTTGCTATCGATTACGAGGCCACGCTCGATGGTGCCTGGCAACACGGTCGTACCAGTGGCAAGATCGCACAATTCCGCAGCGTCCTCATTGCCCCCAAAGAGAAGAACTACCCCGTCATCTTCACGGCCGATAACGCCAGGTTGACGGCCTTCCTGGAAGGTCTCAACAAGGAGATCGTCGGGGCCGCCCGCGATGCGGTGCTTTATCTGGACGATGATATGGTGCGTATCCAGCCGAATGTGGATGGCCGTGCGCTCGATATCGATGCCGCCGCCGCCGCCACGACCCGCGTGGTCCAGAGCGCGCAGCGGGGATTGGTAGAACTGACCTCCGAGCCGGTTGTCAGCCAGATTACCGTCGATCGCCTCGAGCCAAAACGCGAGCTGGCGCAGACCATGATCAATGCCCCGGTGCGGGTAGATACCGGTGAGGATATCTGGAAGGTAAGTCAAGCGACTCTGCGGGCCGCACTCATACTGCCAGATGAGGGTGTGCTCACCGATCCGACATTCGACGAGAACAAAATCGGACAATCGCTTGCCGATATGGCAACAGAAACGCATCGGGATCCGGTCGATGCCACCCTCGGTTGGGATGGCGGTCTGGTTGTGGTCGAAAACGATGTCCAGGGGCAGGATCTCGATATCGATGCCACCACCAAGGCGATCATTGAGGCGACCAAATCGGCGGAGAATCGCACGATCGAGGCGATTTTCACGCAGACACTGGCCGAGGTGAATACCGAGAATCTGGATTCCTACGGCATTATCGATCTTGTTGCCGAGGGCGATAGCAACTTCGCCGGATCATCGTGGGAACGCGCCGAGAATGTGCGTGTTTCGGCGCAACATCTCACGCATACCCTGGTGAAACCGGGCGAAACCTATAGTTTCCTTGATGCCATCGGTGCGATCACGGTCGAGAATGGATTTGTTCAAGGCAAGATCATTCGTGGCAGCTGGATCGTCAGCGATATCGGCGGCGGGGCTTGTCAGGCCAGCACCACCGTCTTCCGGGCGGCATTGCGGGCGGGATTCCCGATCGATCACCAGTATCACACCTACCGTTTGGCGATGTATGAGCAGGATGGCTGGCCGGCCGGAATCGATGCTGCCATCTATCAGCCAAATCCTGGCACGAACGATGTTGCCCAGGATATGACCTTCGTCAATACAACAGAGAACTGGCTTCTGGTCGAATTTGTGATCGACGACGAGATGGCCTACTGCAACATCTATGGCACCCCCCAGGGCTGGGATGTTGATATCGAGGTCCCCTACATTAGTGATCCCCACGAACCCGAGGGTCCGAAGGAGACCGAGGACGACAAGCTGGCCAAAGGCGAGCGGCAGCAGGTGGCGTGGGCAGCATCTGGCTACGATGTGCAGATGGTTCGTACCATTCGCGAGAATGGCGAACTCGTCGAATTTGCGGATCAATCCAACCCGTGGGAATACTGGAGTTACTTCATGCCACAGCGGGATGAGTATCTCATCGGCCCAGGCACCCCCCGCGAGTTCGACGACCAGGGCAATCCCATCACTCCCACGCCGGATTCTACTGACGAGCCAGAGGGGTAAAGAGACATCGCGATCGGAGCAGTGGCTGGTAGCGTCGACCATGAGACGCCATGCACCAGGCCACCAATCGTTCGGCTGATTCCTCCCCTTTCGCTTCGCTCAGGATTCGGAATGACTCAGGATAGAGACGTGGCCCCGGGGTTGGATGACTACTCTCCAGGCCACCAATCATTCGGCTGAATCCTTCGCTTCGCTCAGGATTCGGAATGACCGGGAGCTACACCGGGGTGCTGCAGAGGACCGTGAGCAAGCGCAACAGGCGGAAGGCTTCCCGGAAGGTGGGTCGTTCGAATCGCACTACTCTACCGGAGATGCGCTCGGCACCATCCACCAGCAAGGCAAGATCCGCATAGACGGGTCGATCGAATTCGATCTCAATGCTCACTGGCGCCGGTGGTGTGACAACCGTAGCAGCGTGCCACTTTTCCGTTGCCTCTTTGGCAGCGGCGCGTAATAGCGCACAGGATCGATTCGGGCTGATATTCTCGCCCGCCAATGCCCCATGACTCTGCTTGGTGGTGACGACAATCGCATCGGCCCCGAGCA
>JAGQGU010000007.1:0-89084 GCA_020432165.1 Thermomicrobiales bacterium | reverse complement strand
AATCCAGCGATCATGCTATTCAGTTCGAGTTCGCCACAGGATGCGCCATTGATGCGGATATCCAACAGGTGACCGGTAAAGGTGTGGCTCAGCACCGATTCGCCCTGGCTACCGCGACCATGAACTCCACCAAATATGGCGAAGTCGTAACCATGATCGATGCCGTCCATCATGCCACCCACCCGCGGCTTGCCGCGGAGGATGCTCGCCCGATCATCCAGCAGTTCCGGGATCATATTGCGATAGGAGCCGTGGGAATCGACCACAGTCACCTGGGCCTCGGGATCGGCATCGAAGATGCCCTGCACAATCGCGGAGGCCTCATTAGTCATCAATCTCCGCGCCCGTTCGTATTCCGGGTTTCCCTTCATCCCCTCCTCGGAATGCACAACACCAGCAACACCCTCGATATCCATCATCACGTAAACACGCACAGAGCTACTCACTTTCTGGTACGGGGATCGAGCGCATCACGCAGTCCATCCCCCAGGAGATTCAATGCAACAACCGTTAGCAAAATTGCCAAACCGGGGAAGATGGCGATATGTGGAGCGAGTTGCATGTAGTTTCTGCCCTCGCTCAACATCGTGCCCCACTCCGGGTTCGGCGGCCTGACACCCAGGCCGAGAAAACCGAGGCTGGCGGCCGTAAGAATGGCGGTCCCCAGACGCAACGTACTTAGTACAAGAATGGGACTAAGTGAATTGGGGAGCAGATGCCGGAAGAGTATGCGCCGACTGCCCGCACCAATGGATTTTGCAGCCGATACATAGTCCTGTTCCCGCAACACCAAAAATGATCCGCGAATAACTCGGGCGAATGTCGGAAACGAGAAGACACCAATAGCGATGATCACATTCACATCGCTGATGCCCATCACCGCAATGACGATTACCGCCAGCAAAATGCCCGGAAACGCCATCTGGATGTCCAGCAATCGCATGATCAAGGTATCGATCCAGCCGCCAAAGTAACCAGCGACTGCGCCGAGCAGCGATCCTATCGAAGCACCGATGATGGTCCCGAAGAGTCCCAATCGCAGTGAAATGCGGGCGCCGTAGATGATGCGACTGAGGATATCGCGACCAAAGTTATCGGTTCCCAGCCAGTGATCCCGACTTGGTCCCTTCATAGCGACCATATAGTCCTGCAAGTTGGGATCGTAAGGAGCAATACGTGGTGCAAAGATGGCGACCAGCACGATCAGCACAAGACCAACCAGGCCAATCATGGCAAAGAGGTTCCGGCGTAAACGTCTCCAGGCATCACCCCAGAGGCTACGCTCGCGTTCAGCTTTACGGAGGGTTGTACTCATTGGAGATTCCCTCCTATCAAGAGTATTGAATGCGTGGATCAGCCTTGGCATACAGCAGATCGACGACAAGATTGATGATCACAAACTGCACCGAGAAGAGAAGGAGTGCTCCCTGCACAATCGGGAAATCACGATTTCCGATCGAACGAATCAGAAGCTGGCCAATGCCTGGATAGGCGAAAACAGACTCTGTCACGACGGAGCCAGCCAGCAGCCCACCAAACTCAAGCCCAAGAATAGTGAGGACCGGAATCATGGCGTTCCGCATCGCGTGCCTGGTAACCACTGTTTGTTGGCGCAGACCTTTGGCCCGGGCCGTACGCACGTAGTCATCACCAAGCACATCGATCATGGAGGATCTGGTTACACGGGCGACGATAGCGGCGGCGCCAACGCCCAGGGTAACAGCGGGCAAAACCAGATGTTCGATTCCACCAGCACCGGCGGCCGGGAACCAGTGAAGTTTCACGGAGAATCCCAGTAGAAGCAGCAAACCCAGCCAGAAGCTGGGCGTACAAATGCCCAGCAACGCGATCACCATGGTGACGCGATCGATAGCCGAGTTGTGCCAAACCGCGCCAGCCACGCCGAAGGCCAACCCCAACACAATGGCAATAACCATGGCTGCTACTGTGAGTTGCAACGTCGCGGGGAATCGGGTGGCGAGCTCTTCCACAACGGGGACACGTGAAACGGTGGAGCGGCCAAGGTCGCCCGTAATAGCTCGCTGCAGCCAGGCCCAATACTGAACCCAAATCGGTTCATCCAGCCGCCAGGCCTTGCGCAGGGCCTCTACCTGCTCGCCTGTGGCTTCTGGTCCAAGAGCCTGCCGCGCAGGATCTCCGGGAATGAGCCGCATGACGGTAAAGATCAGAATCGACACGCCGAGCAAGATAGGCACGAGCATTGCCAGTCGACGAATCACATATTTGGTCATGCGGTCCTCCTTGTTGCCCTACCGCGCGCATATGCTGCCTCTCGCGGTAGGGCAATACGACCACCCTGGACGCATGGTCCGGAATTCCATTGCCAATACCGCCCCAGGCAATCATGCCCGGGGCGGATAGATGGAATCCGCTCTCTATTCCCGCCAGTAGGCGGTGCGGAAGAAGGTGACGCCATCAGCCTGCGTGAGGCAGCCACCAGCATTGCTCACAATCGCGCCGAGGTAATCGGGCACATAGAGGAAGAGGTTGACGGCCAACTCCATAATGCGCTTCTGGGCAGTGGCATATGCTTCTGCGCGCGCCACAGGATCGGAAATCTCCAGACCTTGTTGAATCGCACTCTCCACCTCTTCGTCCGTGAAGAAGGAGGTCGTATTCCCGGCCGGAGGCCATTGCGCCTTGGTATAAATCGGCCGCAGCGCCCAATCAGCATCACCGGTAGAAGGTGACCACTGGCTGATCAGCATCTGCAAGTTGGATTCTTCTTGTGGCTTGCTTGTCTCCTCGGTGAGCGCCGCAGACTCCATTTGCATGACTTCCGCATTGACGCCGATCTGGGAAAGCTGGCCCTGCACAGCCACCGCGCGATCGCGGTGAACAGCGGAGCAGAAGATCTGTGTACTAAAGCCATCGGCCAGGCCCGCTTCGGCCAACAGCGATTTCGCCTTGTCCAAATCTGGTTCGTACGCTCCTACCTCGGTGTATCCCCAGGTATCCCGGGCGATGGGCGAATCTGCGACGTAGCCTTCACCGAGGCTACCCGCCATCAACACGGCGTTCTTGTCCACCGCGTAGTTCAGCGCCTGCCGCACCCGGACATCCGTGAATGGCTCTTTTGTGTTGTTCATGGTGGCCCAGTAGACCGTGAGTCCCGGAACACTGGTAACTTCCACACCATCGACCTGGCGAAGCTGCTGAGCAGACGCCGCTTCCAACGGACCCGCGAACGCGGCATCGCCAGATTGAACGGCGATACCGAGGGCGCTTGGTTCGGAGACACCCCGAATCAGCAATTTCGGCACGGCCGCCGCGAGATCGGGATTCCAGTAGTTCTCATTTTTCTCCAGCGTGATCAGATCACCACGAACCCAGCTGATGAACTTGAAGGGACCTGTGCCCACCGGTTGGATACCAAAATCGGCACCAGCAGCTTCCGCGGCCTTCGGGCTGGGAATGCCACCGGCCGGATGAGCCAGCGTGGCGACCATGGCGGCGAAGGGGAATTTGGCGACGAACTTGACGGTGTACTCGTCCACCTCCTCGACGTGATCAAGCACCGCCCCAAAGTAGCCGGCGCGCCGAAGCGTTGATTCCGGATTCAGCACACGGTCAAACGCAGCAACCACTGCGGCGGCGTTGAAGGCCTCACCATCATGGAACGTCACGCCCTCCTGGAGGAAGAAGGTGAACTCCTTGGCGTCATCACTTACTTCCCAGGACTTCGCCAGCAACGTGGTGATTCTCATCTCCTGGTTGAGCGTAACAAGTCCTTCGTAGATGCACTTGTCTACACTGGCAGATGCATTACTGGTTGTATCGTGCACATCCAGGTTGTCTGGTTCGGTTTGGAGGGAAATCTTAAACTCTTTATCCACAAATGGTGCGGAGGCAGGGAACTCAGCCACCTCTGGTTCGGCAACCGGAGTTTGTGCCGAAATATGGCTGACGAGCATGCCGTTAAGAGCTACGGCACTCGTACCCATCGCCACATAGCGCAGGAACGTCCGCCGGGAAAGCCCGGCTGCCTCCCAATCGCGCAAGACTGTCTCGAAGTGTTGTGTTCTGTTCATGGCGGTAGTCCTTCTCCTTTACCGGTATGAGTATAACCGACCCCACAACAATTTGTGGAACCTGCGCGACAGCGTTGGCGCGGAACTATGACGACAGTGGCTTACTGCCATTCTCAGAACCACACCCAGATATGTCAATAGGTTGAGTAGAAGAATCTGCGATGGTCATCGCAGAATTAGGTTGAGACAGCGATTCGATATCTACCCGCGATGTAGCAACTTTCCGGTCCCCGGGATCACCAATGCATCGTCGTGGTGGTGTTCAGCGTCGTACACGGTGCGACCGTGATTGAGCACGCGAGTGATGAAACCACGAAGCTCCATGCCATGAACTGGACAAAGGCCTGTGCCATCCAACGCATCCCCGTTGGTCGCCGTCCATGTCGCTTCCGGATCGAAGAAGATGAGATCGGCATCGCTGCCGATACGCAGTGATCCCTTTTGCGGAAAGACGCCGAGTATCTGCGCGGGATTGGTGCTGAGCATCCGCACGGCCTGCTGCGGACTCATACCACGCTTGCTCACCGCTTCGTGCCAGAAAAGGCAAAGTGCCGTCTGGGCGTCACTTAGGGGTACACCATTTTCGCCACGCATCGCTGTGACGCTGATGCAATCGACCTGCTCAGCCAACACGTAGTTCCACAGAGCATCCATATCGCGTTGGCTACGTAGCGGCGGCCTCACCCGCAGCGATCGACCACTCTCTGCAGCCAGCCCGAGATAGAGCGCCGAAACACTGATGGTGACATTCACACCACGCTCGCGTGCCCGCACCGCCGTACGCACGGCCGCCGCGGTGGTCATACCGTGGAGATGGACCCAGGCACCGGTCTCTTCCGCCAACACCATGAGCGTGGTGGTGGCCAGTACTTCAGCAACCGGATCACGCAAACTGATCTCGTGGTGCAATGGTTGCACTGTTAATGGAAGATCGTGTTGCACCAACACCTGCATGAGCTGATAGAGCTCGGCATCGGTAAGACCACGATCGCCCAGAAGGGTGACGGACGCGCCGATCATACCAACACTTTTCATGCGCGCAATTTGCTGACTGGTGGGGATTGAATCGGCGTGCACCGGAAGCCACATGGCGGCATCCAGGCTGAGATGACTGGGGATACCGACATCTGTCGGTGCTTTTCCCGGCTCGGCGGCAATCGTGGTGAGCCCGCCCGCGAGCGCGGCGACCTGTATTCGATGTGCCGTTTCACCGGCATCCACATCGTGTAGCCAGGGTGCGGGAAACCAGGTATCCACCATGCCCGGCAGAATCAGGAGATCATGAGCATCGATATCGGTATCGCCATCGACACCAGCGGAATCCGCCAGCATGGCTACAATCTGATGATCATCAATAACGAGGTCTGCGGTGATTTCACCATCCATCGTCACCAGACGTCCACCGCGGACAACCGTGCGCAATGCGACCGAATTGAGATCCATCTCTGCTCCTCCGTCGTTGCCAAAGAGTGTACCGCGCCTGTGAAGAGCGGCGTGACGGGCCACCGACAGGGTGATGGCACCTGGCGTAACGGAGCGGTACCGGGGAGGCCAGGTATCGATATCGGCAGTGGTGAGATGGAATGGTATAATCCATCGGTACTGGCGGGGAAATCTCGACCGTGGCGCCATAGCCAAGCGGCAAGGCACGGGTTTGCAAAACCCTGATCGTCGGTTCGAATCCGACTGGCGCCTCCAGAGACACGATGACCGGGAGCATGATGCTCCCGGTTTTTGCCTTTATGGCTTCAACTGATCAGGGAGAAAGTTCTGCACAACCCTGGCCATATCCGCCGCAGCGTTGCTGGGGTAACCATGGTGGCCGATACTCCAGATACCATGACACCAAGTCTGGAGCGTCCACCACGGTCCAAGTTGGGCACTCGCCAAGAATTTCGTGTCACCGAACAAACCATGGAAGGCAGCAAAGATCAGGATAACTCCAGCACATGCCGCTCCAAACACCAATCCGCGGATGACACTGTTGAGGCCGATTTTCTTGCGGAACGAGGTCCAACCTGAGAGCCAACCAAAGGTGGCCACATCTCCTGTTACGGCGTTGGTCTGCGTCACCCGATCGAGCAGTCCAAGTTCCCATGATCGCCAGGGTGTCTGCAAGAACGCAATGCGGAGGAGACTGGCAATTCCAAAGAGCACCAGGTAGCCAAGCGTGTGCACAGTGATACTGCTCATGACGGAGTTGTCCATAACCCTATGAACCATATCGGCTGGGACCAGAGGTGGAGTGCGCACCACACATGGCTTGGTACATGAGATGGGTTCCTGATTGTAGAACGCGGTAAACCATTTGGGAGCACAGACCTCGTTGGCGCCAGCATCTCGTTCCTCACCATTAACAACACAAGCAACGACAGCACTTGGACTTGTATCAGTGTCTACCAGTGCATCGTGCGCATTCGTCTCTGGCGGAGTTGAAGCGGCTTCAGCCCCTATCTCCGGTGTGGAATAGACGATGAACTCACCGATAGATCGGGCGATACTCGGGCTTAGGAGGAGAAATGACGCAAGAAGAAGCGCGCTGAAGCCATTAAGCAGGCGGAACCGCGGAGCGCGCGAATGCATCACGTTCGCGATGTTGTTGGCATATTGCTGTCGACGTGCCACATGAGGAGGCACTGAATTCTCAGAGTTCTCATTCACGTCGATTGGTAATGGCTCCCAACGCGTGATACCCAACCAACTCCATCGATTGTTGACTCCTGTTGACGGCGTCAACTCCTCGCTATAACCAAGCTCTTCAAGGAACATTCTCGTTAGCGGAGCCACAAATTGCTCCGTATTGCGTTTGTACGTCGTGTGATCCAGGAACACAGAACTCTGATTGGTTACCTGTCGAGAGTTTACCTTTCCGATCGGTCCATTCTTACCAACCTGGTAGCTCATATTGCGCAGACCAAACTCCGGCACCGGATCCTTAGTTCCCCAGAAATCAACCCAGCGCTTAATTGGGGTGCTGAACATGAACCGCGGTAACTGCCGCTCGTACGTATCACCGACCCGTTTGAACTCTTCGAGAGGATTAGAGGCAGACAGAACCGAGAAAATGATGGAGATCACCAGAAAGGTCGCCCACAATGGCATCATTCCAAGAGAGGCCAGAAGAGTCATGAGCACGATCATAGCGAATCCGACGGCCAATGTTAACGACATACGATCAGGACGATGGCCATACTCGCGTCTGGTTTCACTCGCGATATCAGCACATCTGATGACGATTGCACCCGAAAAAGCAATCGTCATGAGTTCGGTTATCTGACCGATGTGCGATAAACTACTAGATACGATTAGCATTGCCGCTATGCAACTTGCAACAATGCATCCAATACCCAGGAGTTCCCACCGCGATAATGAGAAACGCTTGGTGGGTTTGGCGTGTGCGCCAATACCCACTAGATAGACACCAAACGTCGCAGCGACGGCAATAATCCACAGCAACAGTCGTCGATGTTCTGCCCATACCCATGGAGTGGCATTATCTTTCGGGAACCACTCTTCGTTGGTACGTACGATGAGTGCCATAATCGCGCCAAAGAACGAGAGCGTCGCGAAGAGCATCCCCAGCGATATTCGTTGCTCATCACGATTCAGATCGAGAATGACGTTTACCTTCTTCAGCGGCGAGCCGAAGGTAACAAAGGTTACTCCTTTGTCCTTATCAGACTCCGGGTAGTTTGGTTTCAGATCTCTGGTACTCAGAATGTCATAGGTGACCACCGTACCCAACGAATGGGCCACGACCATCAGCCGCTTCACTTTGTAGTGGGTATAGAGCCATTGGGCAGCACGTAACACCGTCGTGCGGATCGCTGCAGACTTCACCCCATCGTGCACATAAACCAGTACATCGCCAAGTGATGATGTAAGCCACAGGATGAGTTTGGCAATGTACTTCCGCAGAAAGGGAATTGGACTCCATATCATCAGAAGGCAGACAAGCCACTGTGCGACGATAGCGACCAAACCAATCAGGGGTGTAGCAACGATTCTCCTTGCGATCTGGAAGATGCTTGCTCCCGATACGTCTGCAGGAGTGGCCGGTGGCTGTACCTCTGTATAATCGAGCCTAAAATCCGCAGCATCTTTGACATTACCTTGCTCCCACATCAATGCAATGTGGCGCAGAATAAGTGTTGGGAGCATCCCGAGCCCCCAGGCAGCTACCTCCTTGAATCCAGGAGCGTCAAACTCCTTGCTCCACCACGCCTCCACAGCCAGCATGCGTTTAGGCTGGCAATCATCGTGTGTCGCCGACTCATCGCCAGAAGAATTTGCCCTATAGACAGACCGTCGGAGCGTTACGTCAACGAATGGAGGTTGGAAGGTATCCGGTAACGTACTCGTACTCTGCAATAAACCTTGACCAATCGATGTGATATCGACCCAACTATCGTCCTGATTAGCCGCTTCCTCCCCAAGTCGAATACCCCTCTTGCGTACAAGAATATGGACGCCTTCCAGCAGGTTTTGATCAAAGTCATTGGCGTGATAGGAATGGTGATCGTCTGATACGACTCGCTTCATCCATTCCAATGCTGGATTCATATACTCTGCCAACATATCGCCAGCGCTTTGGGAACCCATGCCATGCACAAAGAGCACACCTAGATCGACCATATTCGGAGGGCGTTCCTCTGTGGGCGAACATGGGATGGGAGGTGGCTCCAACTTTGCACGGGTATTCGCCGTACCCTCGGGCATTGGTTTCTCATCAGTAGGAGAGGAGACGACAGTCTTCGCGTCCCAAATATTCGCCAACGAAGGAGACAACTTTGCCCCCAATCGCCCCGCCTTCGATATCGCATCGGGGGTAGTTTTTTCCTCTTCCGCCGTATCATCAGGAGGATTCGTCGCTTCCGCCTTACCTCCAGTCTTACTGGATGGCGCTTGAGAGATCGGTTCAGCAGTCACCGGTACCGGATCCTGCGCTGGGAACATAATGTCGAGATCGGCGATGGGGTCACTCATGGCTAATCCTCGTTCCTGATTTTCTATATTGGATACTATTGTCTACATAATACCGAACGCCTTACATCTGTCAATCATCGGTCAGGATTTCCCGGACTGCCGCGGAAAATGAGGGTATATCATATTCGCAACAACCCCCGATACCCTCTTGTATTCATTCGTGAAACATTTCACTATGTGGGTGTCGGTCGATCCGCTCGCACGTAGAGCATCGGGCGGTCGGTGATCGGGCAAAGGCGTCCGATCATGAGTCAGGCAAGGAAGTCCTGGCGCAAGAAAGGAAACGGTAAGTCATGAGCACCGTGTTCACAACCCCTCGTGTGTATAGCAATCTGAACAACGACGAACTGGTCGTAAAGGCAGTCGAGCGTGGTGAGGGCGAAGTTGCCTCCACCGGTGCACTGGCTGTGCGTACCGGTAAGTTCACCGGTCGCTCACCGAAGGACAAGTTCGTTGTCCGCGAGCCCGCCAGCGAGGACAAGATCTGGTGGGGCGCCGTCAATCAGCCGGTGGAAGCCGATAAATACGACGTTTTCAAAACCGATGTCATCAACTATCTGGACAGCAAGGATGTGCTCTTTACCCAGAATCTGAGCATCGGTGCCGATCCGGAGTATGCCTATCCGGTGAATCTGACCACCGAGAGTTCGTATGCTGCCCTCTTCTGCCGCCACCTCTTCATTACCGGCGAGCGTAATCTGGAGAGCAAGCCGATCACTATCCTGCATGCCCCCGGCTACAAGGCTGATCCGAAGCGACACGGCTGCAAGACCGAAACAGCGATCATGCTGCACCCGACGAATCAGGAAATCGTGATCGCGGGCACACTCTACAGCGGTGAGATGAAGAAGGGTGTCTTCACGATGATGCAGTACCTGCTGCCGAATCGCGATGTCGCCACCATGCACTGCTCCGCTAACTACGGTGCCGAAGAGAGCGAAACGACCATTTTCTTTGGCCTCAGCGGTACCGGCAAGACCACCCTGAGCAACGACCCGGCCGCGACCCTTATCGGCGACGACGAGCATGGCTGGAGTAGCAATGGCGTCTTCAACTTCGAGGGCGGCTGCTATGCCAAGACCATTCACCTGAGCAAGACCGCCGAGCCCACCATTTGGGCCGCCACCAATATGACCAACACGGTGCTGGAGAATGTGCCACTGGATCCGGAAACCAAGGTACCGGATTACGATGACAACAGCCTCACCGAAAACACCCGCTCGGCTTTCAGTGTGGAGCAGGTACCGAATGTTGATAACGATGGTATGGGCGGTCATGCGAAGCGCATCGTCTTCCTCACGGCGGATGCCAGTGGTGTATTGCCACCAGTGAGCAAGCTGACGCGAGAACAGGCGCTAAGCATGTACTTGCTGGGCTTCACCAGCAAGGTTGCTGGTACCGAGCGCGGCGTGACCGAGCCCCAGCGTACCTTCAGCCCCTGCTTTGGCAGCCCGTTCCTGCCCCTGCATCCGGAGCGCTATGCCGAACTGCTCGGGCAAAAGATCGATGAGCATGCCCCAACACTGTGGCTGGTCAACACCGGCTGGGGCGGTGGCGATTATGTGACTGGCAAGCGCATTAGCATCAAGGATACGCGCGCCATTATCACCGCTATCACGACCGATGCCTTGGACGATGTCCCAACCGAGACGCATCCGGTCTTCAATCTGGCCATCCCGACATCAGCACCGGGTGTGAAGGCTGGCGTGCTCAATCCGCGCGATAGCTGGGCGGACAAGGATGCCTACGATACTGCAGCCAACAAGTTGATGGATGCCTTCCGCGATCGTGCGGAGGAAATGTCTATCAATCCCGCGTGGACCGGCTGGCTGAAGAAGTAACCGACGCTTCTCCACTCCCTGGTTCAGATGGTCGTCCCCGGAGGTTTTGCTTTCGGGGGCGACCTTCTGCGTATGGGCCTGGATTGCGTTTAGGCTCTCGCGAGCCGCTGCTCTACCAGGCGGAGTGCGGCTTCTGCCTCACCTGCGATGGCAAGGAGCTCCGGATTATCGGCTTCCAGCCCCAGCATCTGCAGCGGATCGACGATGCTGACACGTGTTTCTCCATCGATTTCGTGCAACGTCACATTGCATGGGAGCAGGAGTCCGATATTCGGCTGCGCACTGAGGGCGCGATAGGCGAGCTTCGGATTACAGGCACCGAGAATCTGATAGGCGGCGAAATCGACATCCAGTTTCTTCTTCAGCGTCGCCTGAACATCGATCTCGGTAAGCACACCAAAGCCTTCTTCCTTCAATGCCGCTTCTACGTCTGTTCTCGCCGCAGAGATGGGTTTATCGAGCGTGACCACGAATCCGTATGTTGGTGTTTGCATTGCCGTTCTCCATTACTATCATTTCAGTAGCTACTTCATAGTATAGAGGTGCCTTGCCCGGATTCGGAAGCACATCGTGGCATGAGTAGCCGATCTCGGCATCGTGCACCTGCGCTCGTATTCCCTCTCGACGAATCGGCGCGACGGCTCCATTATTCCCTCTGATCGGCTGTGAGATGCACCGCGATCGTTCCCTATGCATCGGACAAATTCGTGGACGCCCAGCAGCATACGCTCGATATCACTACCGATATTCCCCTGCCTCCAGCCCATGAGAATGCGCTCCGGCTGATTCTGCACACTCCGCTCTACCGTGGTGCGGTGGTCAGTCTCTTCATCAGCGGCATCGGTGGGGCAGCGATCACACCCCAGATCTCTTCCTTTTTGGTGAATGAGATGGGCGCGTCGCTCAGCGTGGCCGGTATGTATTACCTCACTAGTCTGACGGCACCGATCGCCGGATATATGGTGGGGACTCGCTCCGATCGCACTGGTCAACGGCTCGTCTTCTTCCGGATCTGCTCGTTCCTGGGATTCCTGGGTTGGCTGGCATTTGCCTATGCCCCGGCGTTGTGGATGCCCTTTGTTATCAGCGCCACCATTCTGGCCGTCGCTGGTGCCGCCATGGGTCAACTCTTTGCGGCGATTCGCGATCACGTTGCCGCCCACCCCTCTTCGGTTGGCGATGGTGTGATCGCCTATATCCGCATGGCCATGACCGCAGGCTGGATGATCGGACCAGTCATCGGCACCACCATCGCGGCAGCTACCAGCACACGGTGGGTAGCGGTTTTCACATCTGTCTGCGCACTACTGCAGATTCTCCCGCTGACCGCCGTCAGGACATCACCACAGGTACCCCTCCCGACCCAGACGGGTCTCTCTGTGCAGGTACCAACCAAAGTGACATGGAGCCAGCTCACACCGGTGCTGATCTTCACCGCACTCTGTCTCAACATTAACGCGAGCGAAACGGTGAAATATGCCTTTCTTCCGATTTTCATGACCGATGAATTGCATCTCTCGGCATCGTTACAGGGTATCGCGATCGGCATGCAGCCATTTGTGGAATTACCACTGATTCCGGTGGCATTCGCTCTCTCCCACAAGGTAGGTTCCATGCGCATGGCGGCTGCGGCCGCCCTGATTGCGGCTTTGGGGAATCTGATTTTCGTCTTTGCTGATGGTGCTTTCGGTGCCATCGCTGGTCAGGCTTGCATGGGTGTGGTCTGGGGGATCATGGCTGGGCTCGGTATCATCATCGCGCAGCGCCTCCTGCCCATGGCGGTTGCCACCGCATCCGGTATCTATCTCAACACCGGTGCCATCGGCTCGGCATATGGCGGATTCCTGGGCGGTATCGGCGCCTCGACCCTGGGACTGCCGACTGTCTTCATATTGCCAGCCATCTGGTGCGCGCTCGCCAGTGTGGGCCTTTATTTCATGAGTCGGCGCATAGGGCATCACGTCTAGGGATATTCCCGGACGCGCAACCATGAGATAGGATAGGGACGCGTAAAGGAACAATTCCATTGACATCCATCTCCGGTATTTGGCAACAGATTGAAGACGAAGTAACTCAGCACCATATCGGAGGCGCTGTTGCACTGGTCTGGCACGATGGCGATGTGGTGCTGCATAACACCGCAGGCTGGGCAGTACGTGAACCCGCCAGCGAGCGCACCGCGATGGAGCTCGATACGATCTTCGATCTCGCTTCGCTCACCAAGGTGGTTGCGACCACGCCCGCGGTGTTGCAGCTGGTAGCGCAGGGCAAACTGGCGCTCGATGAACCGGTGGGAAGCTACATTCCCGAGTTCGGCACCGAGGGGGCAAAGCGGGAGATCACCATCCGCAATCTGCTCACCCACAGCAGTGGCATTGTTAGCTGGGCAGGTATCTATACCGAGGCTGAGGGCATCGATGCCTATATCGACTATATCGCCCGTACCCAACCAGAAGCTGAACCGAATAGTGTGGTGGCTTATAGCTGCCTCGGTTTCATCACCCTTGGTGAGGTGGTGCATCGTTTGACCGGTCAAACGATTGCCGAATACGCACATGATCATGTTTTCCATCCACTGGGTATGCGGGACACTAGCTATGTGCCTGCTCCTGAACTGCTGCCCCGTATCGCGGCGACGGAAGTTGGGAATCCCTATGAGGTCGAGATGGCCAATGGTAGCCCGGCCGGTGGATTTCGCGACTACCTGATTCGTGGTGAGGTGCACGATGGCAATGCCTGGTATGGCCTGGGTGGCATCAGTGGCAATGCGGGATTGTTCGGCACCGCCGATGATCTGCTGCGTTACGCCCGTATGTGGCTGAACGGTGGCGAGTTGGAGGGCGTACGCATCCTCCCCGAGGAGCTTGTTCGCGAAGCCACGCAGGAGCATGCCCACCTCGCATCCCCGAATGAGCGCCGGGGATTAGGTTGGCAGATGGTGCCGTACCCGGAGACACCCGAGAAGATGGCCAGCGGACGGGGTCTGAGCGAGCATGCCTATGGCCACACCGGTTTCACCGGCACGAGTTTGTGGATCGACCCGGATCGGCAACTCATCACCATCCTGCTCACCAATCGCGTGCATCCGGTCGTGCAAGATAACTGGAACTACACCCGTGCCGCTATTAGCGCCCAACTCGCCGAGCTCTTTACGGCAGGACGGTAACGGACAGCTATTCCATATCTCCAGATGACAATCCTGCCAGGATAGGCGACGATTCTGTCATAGCTATCCGCTTTATGGAGGATTCATCACATGCCCACACCGCTCACGATCGGGATGATCTCTGGCACTTCACTGGATGGCATTGATGTTGCCATCTGTCATATCGAAGGACATGCGCAGCAGGCTCGTATCGAGCTTCTTGGGTTCGATACCGTGCCCTACTCTCCCGAGGTCCGTGCCGAGCTCTTCAATCTCTATGAGGATTCCGCCAATGCCCTTGCCCGTATCTGCAGCATGAATGTTGTGGTGGGCGAAGCATTTGCACAGGCTGCCTTGAAGGTCTTGGCTGCCAATGGCTTCAGTGCCGACGATGTGGTGCTGGCGGGAAGCCATGGCCAAACCGTGTGGCATCAGCCAGAAGCAGAGAACGCGTTACTGGTTGCCAGCACACTACAGATCGGCGATGGCAGTCGCATCGCTGCCGCGCTCAATTGTCCGGTGGTCAGCGATTTTCGGGTGGCCGATATGGCGGTCGGTGGGACTGGTGCACCACTGGCACCCTACATGGATTGGGCGGTCTTCAGCGATGCCAATCTGAACCGCTGTGTGCAGAACATTGGTGGTATCGGCAACGTTACCTGGCTGCCAGCCGCAGGATCCGTGAACGATGTCATCGCCTTCGATACCGGACCCGGCAATATGCTCATCGATGCCCTCGTCACACGCATTAGCCACGGCGAACATAGCTACGATCGTGATGGTGCCATCGGTCGTAATGGCACAGTGAATTATGAGTTGCTGAATAGTCTGCTGCAGGATCCCTATCTGGATATGGCACCACCGAAAACGACCGGCCGTGAATACTATGGTTCGGCATTTGTTGAACAAATCCTGGCGGCGCACCCACTGGATGCGAATCTGATCGCCACAGTCACCGCCTTCACGGCCCACTCGATTGCCGATGCCTATCGTCGTTGGCTGCCGGAATTACCCGATGAGGTGTATATCAATGGCGGCGGTGCCCGGAATCCGCTGCTGATGCAGATGTTGGCCGATGCACTAGACGGAATCCCGGTGCGCGCGACTGATGATCTCGGAGTCAACGCGGATAGCAAGGAAGCAGTCTGCTTCGCGTTGATGGCACATGATGCTGTGGCCGGCTATCCCACGAATGTCCCCGGTGCGACTGGTGCCAGCCGAGCCGTCTGCCTTGGTAATGTCACCAGGCTGTAGCGTGTAACCACATACGTTCCTCGTCCCGACCACTCGATTGGTGGGCGCCGAGTAGATTAATGCAAATCAATGGAAGACATTAACTGTGACCATATCCCATTAATTCTTTCCGCCGTTAATGATATGATGGTGCTCTCAAAGAGTGACGACAGGAGAGCCTGGAAGAAGGAGTATCCACAACAATCTTCATCCCAGAAAGTGAGGAGAGACTGATGGTAGTAAATCCAGCCAAACCGATATTGAGAATAGATGTACGAGTGAGCAAATCCGGGCAGATAACCCTTCCTGCAGAGATTCGGCGAGATCTTGGAGTAGAAAGCGGGGACGTGGTCACAATCACCCGTGATGCAGGAGGAGAAGTTCGTATCAAGCAGTCCCGAAGACTTACTCTCAATGAGATTATGGAGATGGCAAAACCTCTGACAGAGGGAGAAGATCTCGAAGAGATTCTGAGCGATGCGAGGAGATTCGGAGCCGTACGTGAACGCTATCGAAACGGCGAGATGTACCCATGATCGTGATAGATTCGAATATCCTAATTGACCTATTTGTGATACCAAAGGATGAACGTGATGTCATCCGACTTGAAACTATTTGGAACCTGATCCATCAGGTGGAAACGGGAGATATTGAGGCGATCGTGCCAGAAGTCGCACTCCACGAATGCTTCTATGTCCTTGTGATGCGTTTGAAGATCATTAGTGCCGAGCAATTCTGTATCGCCTTCTCATCAATTCTGGATTTTCCGGGTTGGCGGATGCTCAATCAGGATCAGACTGTCTACTTTCGAGCACTCGACATCCTGGAACTCCATCCCAGGATTGAGTTCTCGGATGCCGTTATCGCGGCCCGCGCGGAAGCGTATGGCGCCGAACTGGCAACGTTCGATAAACGACTGCTATCGGTCTACGATGGTCCGGTTTGGCAGCCTAGCGCCGCCGCAGAATAGCCGTCACCTCGTGGCGATTGTGGAAGAGTTGTTTCACCATTTCCACATCCCACTCACGTGAAAGCTGTGCAACCGTGTCCTCAATGATTCGAAGCGGATGACCCGGCGGGAGCTTAATACTCATCACACCCATACCACCTGTCGGTACATGCTGCGCAGCATCGTTCATCACCTTCGCACTCAGCGAGGGTGTCATGCGCATATCATTCACCACCAGATCGAATTGCTGTACATTCTGGGTGAGAAATGGCCCTGCCAGCATCGGAACATACGTAAGTCCGTATTTGCCGTCCAGCCGCGAATCCAGCTTTCCAGGATCGACAGCCCAGACATCCAGACCACGATTCAGCAGAATCCGTGTCCAGCCACCCGGTGAGGCACCAAGATCGAGGGCAGTACCTTCTGTCGGGAGTTCGGCAAGATTTGTACGGATGATTTCTTCCAGCTTGAACTCGCTACGACTGATCTGCCCTTTGGGTTTCGCCAACTGCACGCGACCACCCGGCCAATCCGAGAGCGCATTCGCAACGCCATTGGAACCGAGAATGATCCCTTCCGATACTGCGCACGCACCCAGCACATGGTTCGCGCCACCGCGGACAACCTGCACATCAATATCGGAAAGAGCTGCAGCCAACCGATGCCAAAGTTGATCGTTGCGATACGGCAGCTGGACATCACCACTCTGCCAGACCTGCAGGGCCACCTTTGGAGGCAATGGAAGTTGTTGCCACGCCTCAACCGCAATCTCCCCAAATTCACCCAGATCCGCAGTTTCATCGTGCGGTATCTCGGCAACACCTCGCATCAGATGGCGCGGGAAGATGAGTTGCTTCTCTCGAATCGTCTCCGCCAGTGTGGCGATGCTGACACCCTCGTCCTCGAAGACGGCGATATCCGAACCCAATGGTTCCATCCAGGCATCAGGAAAATGGGGACGCAACTCATCGGCGGCGGTGCTGAGAAACTCCTCGCTGGCGGAGAAGTAGATGCGGGAAAGCGTCATGAACAAGTCCTTGCCCGCATCCACGGGGAATACATACTAGGCGCCGGTGAGCCAATCCTGTACACACCAGCCGGTACCCTTGCTGGTGGTGATCTTCCACCAGGTGTAGCCGTTGGCGGTGCTTGGCCCTCCGGCAATTGTACCTGTGGTGCCAGCCGGTAGCACGGCCACCAGGCTATTGCCGGTGCCAGCAGCACTGCGCATGTTCAATGCCTCCGTCACCTTCACCGCCTGACCACTCGAGAACTTGCCGGTGGTTGTACCTGTGCCGGAGCCAGAGGACGATGAGCCGCTCGTCTTCACGAGCCAGTCCGCGACCACCCAGCCGGTCCCCGCGCTGGTGGTGATCTTCCACCAGGTATACCCATTGCTGGTGCGATATCCACCAACGATGGTCCCGGTGGTACCAGCAGGCAGAATCGCAATGATGCCAGCGCTTGTACTGGAATCAGTGCGCAGATTTACGCTCGATGTCACCCGAATCGTATTGCCCTTGGCCAAACCGCCCGTGGCCGGAGGATCGGTATTGCCGTCGCCAGAGCTACTGGTTTTGGTGAGCCAGTTCTCCACGCACCAGCCGGTACCCGCAGTGGTCTGGATTCTCCACCACGTATAGCCATTGGCGGTGGTGGGTCCACCGATAACCTTGCCCGTGGTGCCAGAAGCCAGCACCGCTACCATGCTGCCACTGGTGCTGGCGGAGCTGCGCATGTTCAAACTTTCGGTCACACGCACACTGTCACCAGTCGCGAACTTGCCCGTCGTTGGGGTCGGCGATGGCGTGGGTGAAGGAGTCGGATCTGGATCCGGAACGGTGCTTGATGTGCCGGTGGCCACCAACCAGTTGCCCACCGCCCAACCGGTGGTGCCACCACTGGTACGCAGCTGCCACCAGGTATACCCATTCGCGCTCTTGGGGCCACCGATAACCGTACCGGTAGAACCCGCCGACATTGTCATAACGATGCTATAGCCGGTTCCCGCACCGGAGCGCAGATTCATCGATTCCGTGACCTTGTAGGTCTCGCCAACCTTGCTGACGGCTTGTGGGGCTACCGCGATATTGGCTGAATCGATCCAGCCACCACCGATACCGGTGCCGCCATAAACGCCATACCAGGTTTTACCCGTGACACCCACCGGATCGACCGAGATGGTCAATCGGGTGCCAGCACCCACCGATGCCTGCGCGGTTTGGCCGACACCTGGCCTCACCAGAATCCTGCTGGATACCGTGGTCTGCACGGTCTTCCCAATGCCATACGCATTCGCAGGCGCGGTCACTTTGGCGATCGTGAACTGGTCAATGGTGATCCAGCCGGTGCGACCGTTCTGGGTAAGAATCTGGAACCATTTGGTGCCACCGGCGGTATACGGACCAGCCAACAAGAATGCCCAGGTGCTGCTCTCCGTACCGACAGTGCCAGCATTAACACTCGGCGATCTCTTAATAGGAATGCCCGACTTCAACTGAATATTCTGACCGAAGGAGTATCCCTCCATCGGATCATCTGTCGGCGGACTCACCAGCAGATAGTCGGCCGGAATCCAACCTTCTTTGCTGCTGTAGGAGGTGAGATACCAATTATTGGTAGCATCCGCCACCGGTCCACGTTCGATCTCGAGGCGCGTACCGTTCGGAATCGATGCGATCACCAACTGGCTCTTGCCCGGTTGGGCACGCAGTGGCAGGGCAGCGCCATCGTCGGTCTGCACCTTCACCCAATCGCCGGGAACGATTCCGCCCGGCATCTGGCTATCCAGCTTGCCGGTATCGATGATCGATTTGGCTGTTGAGCGAATCCAGGCCATGTCATCGTACAAGCCGTTGCCGGGGCAGTCGCTCTGGATCACATCGCGATGCGCGCAAATAGTGGGCAGATTGAGGATTTCATGGAAGGTTCTGGTGCCGGTTGGATTCAGATCGCGCACGGTGTAAGCCACAATATTCGCCAACGCCGATTTGGCTGCCTGTGGTGCATCGGCGCTGGTGAAATCACCCATCACGCAGATACCACTGGAACCATTGGCATATTGAAAGGCATGACCACCAATGACATTGGCGCCACCAACACGTCCTTCAAAGATATTTCCACGCACATCGACCACATAATTGTAGCCAATATCGCCCCAGCCCTGCGTGACTGCATGGTAGTAGTAGATCGATCGCACTGCGTTGTAGCCATCGGAGCCGTAGTTAACAGCAGCGTGGTGCACAATCGCATGCTCCACCGTCTGGTACTCGGGTGGCCAAATCTCGCCGAGCGAGTCGTAGCGCAGGTTCTCGTTGGCTCCCCACTGCGCGCGCGTGATGATAGTCGGCGGGACATCGGTATCCGTATTCACGGCCGTGGTGCGCATCAATGTGGAAGCGCGATCCGGTTCCCATGGTCCATCGGTAGGATCGATATAGGTCACCTGAAAGCGCGGCAGGATAACGAGGTTGCCCTCTCCATCGACCGTGCGATAGCGCACATATTGCTGGCCATCGCCAAAGAAGAGATCCGTATGAATCCGATCATCCGCCGGTGCCGGACCACCATCATCATGGGCACCCATGGCATAGCCTTCATCCCAAAGCACACCATCGAAGCTGACAGCAAACTGCACCGCTGGCCAGATGCCGGTAGCACTATCCCATGCAAAACCGAGCGCGTAGTATGGGAATTCGGTTTGGAGTGTGACCCAGCCTTCGCCTTCCAGCTTGATGCTGGTATCGATGCTTTCCGCCTCATCCCAACTGCGGGCACGGGTACCATCGACCTCCTGGGCCGCTACCTTGTGGCTCTGATGACGCTCGGCTATCGAGCCAAACCCGGCAGCCATGGCGACACCGAGTGCGGCTGCTCCCTGAATAATCTGACGGCGATTCGCGGTTGAAACATGCGGGGTGTGATCGTGAATGTGGGGCATGAGGAAGTGTCCTGCAGGTGGTGTGAGTGCCAGCGGGAGGCATCACGTCTGTTTCTCTCCGTCATTCAGTGTACACGACTGCGTTTTCATTTCAGGTACACTACACACGCATAGTGTGTGGTCGTGTGGATAATGATGTACCTACCCGGCCAACCGGCGTTGCCGGTATTAGTTGGTTCTATGAGGGTTCGTGTGTGAATGAGATGACAAACGGACGTGTGGCGTCCGGCGAGAATGACGAAGTAGCGGTTTTTGTCGATTTTGAGAATATCCGATACTCCACCATCAACTCCTATGGCCGAGAGCCAAATCCATTGCAATGGCGCGATATGGCACTCGAGTATGGACTGATGGGGGTGGCGCGATCATATGCAGACTTCGATCAGCATCCGGATGCGGTGCGTACTCGCCTGGACGTGGCCGGATTTGAAGCTTTTCACTATCCCGCAAAACGTGTCACCGATGCCTCGGGACGCGAACGCTTTACCAGTCGTTCTGATCTGAATATGGCGGTCGATATCATCAATACCGCGCTCGTGCGGCCGGATATCGCCACCTTCATCATTTTCAGTGGTGACAAGGATTTCATACGGCTCGTCACCACACTCCGAAATCGTCTCGGTAAGCGCGTGATCATCGCTGGCGTACCAGGATCGGTCAGCCCCGAGCTCGTCGCAGCGGCCGGCGAAGAGATGTTGATCGAGATGGAGCCGAGTGCCGATGTCGATGCCGCCGTGATTGTGGCGATCGATACGTATATCAAGCAGCTCCATGAGGGTTTTGTGCCGACACAAAGCCATATGAGTCGCACGCTGTGGCGATTCCTCGATCGCGCTCTGCTTCCCAGCGAACACATTGAAGCGAAGGTGATGGAGTTCCTGCGCAAGGGCGTACTCACCAAGCGGCAGACGATCAATGGTCAGGGGCAGGAGCTGGTTACCACCGAACTGAACATGGAGCATCAGTTAGTAGTGCAGGTGCTTGGTGAGCAACCGCAGGTGACGAGCGACAGCACCATGCGCGATATCGAGATACCGGTTTACGCTCCAGAAGAAGAGGAATTACCGGATCGCAGCTACCATCGTCGTTTTCAACCGACCAGCAAGGGCCTCAATCGCCGATAACCAGGTCACCGCACATAAAGTGCGGCGCTACCGGTTCCCGTATCGCTCCCAGCTCACGATCTCGTCCAGCGGTTTGCGTCCGCGAATCTTCGCTGATCCTGCCAACGACGGCTGGTCGACATAACCCAAAACGACCAGCGATTTCACGCTCAGGTCTTCCGGCAAGTCGAGAAGGTCCCGCGCCTGGGCTCGCTGCTCATCGTCCACAAACCAGGCAGTACCCGATCCCAGCCCAAGTGTGGTGGCGGCAAGCATAATGCGCTCACTTAGGCGCCCCTCGTCGTACTCAGCACCGAGTCCACCTGCGCTCGGCAATGCGATCGCAATCACGCACCCGGCATCCGCAACCCAACTATTGAGGTCACGAACCTCGGCCAGCGCCTGAAGCGCTGCCTTCTCCTGCACCACAATCAGCTGCCACGGCTGGATATTGCGCGCACTCCCGGTCCACCGCGCGATCTCCAGTATCGTTTGCACATCCTCTACGGGAATCGAATGTCCATCAAACTGCCGCGATTGCCGCAACGATTTCAGTGTCTTGAGGGTGTCACTCATAACGCTACATCTTCTCCCAATAAACCAGCTCATCCAGCGAGAGGCGGCCCGGTTTCGGACCAGTCGGACGCGGATCCTTGCTGGTGACATAGGGTCCGATCGCGACGATGCAGCGCAGCGTCTTCTCCTCCGGCACGTTGAGCAGCGCTTTGGCCTGCGCCTCGCGCTCCGGCTCGCCGAACCAGGCGGTGCCTGCACCAAGACCCAGCATCCGTGCCGCGATCAGCAGCCGCTCGGTCACGCGACCTTCATCGTAGGCTTCGTGCGGCGGATTAACACCCGGACTCACCAATCCGATAGCCAGGGCGGCATCCGCAACCCAGGTGATGTTCTCCCGCAGGCTTGCCAGTTGCGCCAGCGTTTCCTTGTTCTGTATCACCACAAAGCGCCAGGGCTGGGTATTGCGACTGGAGCCAGTCCAGCGGGCGATCTCCAGCAACTGATGCAACTGTTCCTCAGTTACATCGCCCTCGACATACAGGCGCACCTGGCGAGTCTTACGGATAGATTCCAACGCCTCATCCACGCTGGCGATAACGACCTCGGCCATAATCACCGTCTCCTTTCAATCCAACTGCGGCGGAATCTCCTCCGTGCAGTAGTTCTGATAATAGGGGCAATATCTGCAATACCAACCCGGTGTCGGCGCAAAGATCGCTTCCGATACCAATGACTCCATTTGTGCCATGATCTCCGGCCAGGCATGGTTACAGTGTTCCACACTCACATCCACATCCCGGGGATAATTCTCGTCCAACCAGATCCACGTAAAGCGCACATTGGCGGCAGATGCATCGCCGGTCCACTCCTGCAAAAGCGGCCGCAGGGCAAAACGCTGAATCACCGGTACATCCGGCTCCTCCCGCACCTGCCCAGTCTTGTAGTCGATGATGTGAATCAGCGGCTCACCCTCTTCATCCCGCCTTCTCACCACCAGATCTGGCTTCGCTCCGAGTTTGTAGCGAGCTTTCGTTGGTAGCAATGGAATCTCACGCGCCTCCCAGTGCTCGATCAGCAACCACTCCTCTACCTGCAGGCGTTGCAAATAGCGTTTTCCGGTATCTACCCACCGCAGCACCTTCTGCACTTCGGCCTCCCACGCCTCCTCGCTCGGATAGTGGTGCATGGGCATGTGAAATGAGCAGAGCATGCGAATCTCTTTCTCGCCGATCGTGGGTACACCCAGCTTCATCTGTTGGGCGATGGTGCCGAGCGCGGAATGCGTAGCATTCCCGATGGCGAAGAACGGCACGAAGATATCGGGGCGGGGAATCTCATCCACATACTGCAGGCGAATGCGATAGGCGCATTGGGAATAGGTCTTCAGTGATGTTGGCGATAGCGATTTCTGGTGTGGCCAACGCAGGACGAGCTCGTCATCGCTCATGGCTACACCAACCAGTCCGGTAGCCGAACATCGTTCCAGCCAAGCCAACAGATGCAAAACCCGCCAATGAGCGCAATACCGATGGCGAGCGGCGAGAGCGTGGTCTCCGGTGTTCGCGGCCAAAAGGTAAGTGCCAGAGCCGCCAACATCAGTGGCCAGAGTGGTAGCGCGCCGACCGACTCCAGCCCGAAGAGGGAGAGGGCCACGGTCCAGCCAACACCGGTCCACAGCAGCGCCTGCCCGATCAGACTGAGAGTATCGAAGAGTGGGCCAATACACGCGATAAGCAGATTGGCCGCAGCGATGCCGTAGAGTGGTCGTTGCTCCGCAAACTGGATCGTATCGACCTGCATCATTAGCACCAACGTCACTCCGGCGGCGAGTGTGAGCAGGGCGGAAAGCGCCCCGCGGCGCATACGCGCGATCATGCTATGCCTTCCGGATTTCCATCACGGTGCGCAGCAGCATGGTGATACGAATGCGATCACCCACCTGCAGATCGGTATCGAAGGCATCGCCGGGAAGTTGGCACTGGATGATCGTCTCCGTATCACCGTCGATATGGAAAAAGAGCTTCGCATAAAGCTGCCCATGCAGACTGTAATCCTGCCGACCTTCCAATACACCCAGGGTATCCACACCAACCTCCTGCCGGGGAACCCCGACTTCTGCACGTTCGTCTCCCGTATCATAGACCCGAACGCGATGACCATGTGTCAGAACGAGAATCGGAGTAGCGGACAATGACGGCAAACGGACCAGCATGTGGAAATTGTGGTGGCGCAGTAAAGACCGCCGATGTGCTCTGCCCGCATTGTGGTGCTCTACTGGCAGCCTACGCTTCGCCGGCAGGCAGCGCAACAGTTGCTCCCACCTATGCTCCCCAACCAGTCGATCTGACTATTCCCGAACCGGCAGAGATTGATATCCCTGCCAGCGTGCCGACGCCTGGCGAAGAAGTCGATCACATTTCAACCGCTCCCCGGCCGCTCTTTGATCTCGATGTCACCGCCCAGGAACTCGCCGAAGCGGCCGATAGCGACCATGACGAAGATGTGGTGACGATCACCGACCCCGAGGTCGTCGTCACTGCCGCGCCTGCATTTGCTGTACCGAACTATGCCAGGCCACCCGCGGATACACCCTTGCCCGTCAGCCAGGCCCTAAACGAAGTAGCTCCGGTAAAGCAGACCCCTGCGAGCCGACGCAGCGATGTGCTGCAACCGGACGATACCGGGAACTCATCCGTTGGCCAGACCGACGACTATTTGCGCAAACTCCACAAGCAAACCGGCTACAAACCATCAGGCAAGAAACGTTCGCAACCTGTCGAAACCGCACCATCCGTGACGTCTGAGCGCCCCGCCCCTGCAGACCGGGTTGCTGCCAGAGAGATACGAGAGCGATCTGCCAGAAAGAGCCGATCTTCGCGCAATCAGCGAAAGATCAGCAAAACGGCAACCTACATCGTTAGTCTTCTCATCTTTCTTGTCGTCGCTCTCTGGTTTATTGTGCTCATTCAGCTCGTGTTCGGATCCTTCAACGGAGCCGTCGCCTTTATTGCTGTGATCGCAACCATTGCGCTCTCCCGATGGCGAGATCTCGTTCAGATGTTCAATTCCGATGATTGATACCGGCACGATCGCAGCGATCGCAACACCGGTGGGCGAAGGCGGTATCGGTGTTGTGCGTATCAGCGGTGAGGATGCCTCCGCGATTGCACAACGGATATTCCGTAAACCCAACGGTAGATCAATCGATCTTGCCTCGACCGATTCTCACACCCTTCATTACGGCAATATCGTAGATGGCAACGATGTCATCGATGACGTCTTGTTGGCATGGATGAAGGGGCCACACACATATACCCGCGAGGATACCGTCGAGATCAGTTGTCACGGTGGTCCACTTCCACTCCGGGAAACCCTGCGTGTTGCTCTGGCGGCCGGAGCGCGACCTGCGGAGCGGGGCGAGTTTACATTGCGAGCATTTCTACACGGTCGGCTCGATCTCGCCCAGGCCGAAGCCGTGCTCAATGTCATCGGCGCGCAAACACCGGAGAGTTTGCGGCTGGCGGTGAATGATCTCGCAGGCGAACTCTCGCAACGGCTTGCCCCAGCCAGCACAGCTCTGGTGAAGCTCCTTGCCTATCTCGATGCCAGTGCCGATTTCCCGGATGACGAAATCGAAACATCGGATATCGACGATGGTTTGCAACAGGCGGAAGCGGCGCTGGCGGCGGTCATTGCTGGTGCCAACAGCGGCATGCTCTACCGCGATGGCGCCACAATTGCGCTGGTGGGGCGACCAAACGTTGGCAAGAGTAGTCTGCTCAACGCACTGCTGCGTAGTGACCGCTCGATCGTCACGCCCATCGCTGGCACCACCCGTGATGTGATTCGGGAATCGATGAATCTCGGTGGCATCGCAGCCACGCTCCTCGATACCGCAGGCATTGTGGAGACCGAGGATCCGGTCGAGCAAATCGGGGTGGAACGCAGCCGCCAGGCACTTGCCACCGCCGCGTTGGTGGCATTGGTGGTTGATGGCTCGGTAGCTCCGACACCGGATGACCTGGAGATCGGGCAGGTGCTGGCGAATCGCCCGCCGGATCAGCGTGCTCCGGTGGTGATCGTGATCAACAAGCACGATCTGGCCCAGGTATCGCAGGAGGAGTTAACCGTACTTCTCCCGGATATACCGATTGCTCATGTCAGCGCTGGCACGGGCGATGGTATCAGCGACGTAGAGGCTGTGTTTCATGGAGTCTTGAGAGCCGGTGCGGGTGTGCAGCCGAGTCTGGTCAATGCCCGGCAACGATCGGCACTGGATCGCGCGTATGCACATGTCACCGATGCAATGGCCGCTCATGCCAGCGGCGTGCCCCAGGATCTGCTGGCAACCTCCGTCCGGGCCGCCTTGCATGCCGTCGGCGAGGTCACTGGTGAGAACGTGGATGAAGCGGTCCTGCTGGAGATTTTCTCCACGTTCTGCATCGGGAAGTAACCCTCGGCCTATCTCAGACGTAGCCCCGGGGGCCGAAGGATTGGCAGCCTGGAATATGGCGAGACGATGGGGCAATCCGTGCCTAAGGCGTATCGAAATCGACCACCGGCGAGGTACAGCCCGGTTCGCCGGTGCCGGTAAGCATCAGGGAATAGGTAATCGTCTCGCCCGGCGCAATGCTGGGAATCAACTGGCTATCACTAACATTTCCACCATCCAGGCACTGCACGATCAGCGTGGTATTTGCCAGTGTCTCCCCACCAGTATTGGTAACGGAGACATCAACATCCATCTCGCGGCGATTCTCCACCTGCCGAGATTCCCGCACCGTGAATCCGCTGAACTGCAACTCCTCACCCGTGGCAACAGCAATTGGGGTAGGCGTATCCTCGCCATCGATATCGACGATACCGAAGCCGATCAGTCCGACCGCAAGCGCCAGCAGCAGGATCAACACCGAGAGCGCCCCGAGCACAATAATCGAGCCCGGGAGACCCTGAGATTCACTTCGCGGTGGTTCTGCCATGTTCTCGCAATCTCCTGATGTGTTGCCGCAGACACCTATGCCAATGGGTTTGATGTCGACCGATGCCTGTTACTCTGAGGTTACAGTGAGAGGAGCAAACAAATGAACCAGGTTCAGGCAAGTACCGGCATTGGCATGAGCGGCTGGATCATTATCATTGTGCTCGTTCTACTTGCCATCTTCATCAGCTATCTCAACTATCAGAACGCAAAACCGTTCAGAATCACAGCATATGCAGCGCTTTCACCTGCGCTCACGCTTGATACCCTGCAGACGCAGCTCGCACGCGATCAATGGACGCTCGGCTTCCGGGATGATTCCACCCTCATCATGCAGACCGATCGCGATGCGCATCTAGGTACCACGGTTGCCCTCGGCTGCCTCTCCGTATGGTTGGCGCTGGTGCATCTTCTGTTAAGCCGAGGCAAGATCACGCTGGAGATCTCCGTGACGGAGTTGGGAGAAGGAACAGCTATCGATGCCCAAGGCAGTCAATGCGGCAGCAATGTACTGAACTACACCGCGCACATACTAAGTGAACTCCCGAAGTAGCTATCGCTACCACTTCTCCCGATGCAGCACGGTTTCCAGAGGGCGACGTCCACGCTTGAGCGAGCCGCTCGGCACATCCGGTGCCGCATGGCCAATGAAGGCGATGCCGATCGGCAGATGCTCTTCCGGGATACCCAGCGCACGCTGAAGTTCGGATGGATCGTAAACACCGACAAATGCCGAGCCCAGGCCTTCATCCACCGCCGAAAGCAGCGCCAGCATCATTGCAGCACCAGCATCGGTGTGCCAATAGGGAATCGGCCAACCGATCTCTTCCTGACCCTTGGCCTTCTTGTCCGGCTCGTTGTAGCGCTGGTGATAGATTTCCTCACTGGTCGTGATGATAAGTGCCAGCGGTGCCCGACTCATGAACGGTTCATGACCACTCTTCACGTACCATTCCTCGCCCGCGATCTCGGCGATGCGTGCGCGGGTAGCGGCATCCGTCACCGCCACGAAGGCAACACCCTGACTGTAGCCAGCGGTTGGCCCGCGACGCGCGTTATCGACGATACGCTCGATAACCTCCCATGCCAATGGTTCTTCCGTGAAGTTCCGTGTCATGCGGCGTTTGCGAATGATGTCATGCAAAGAGAGATCGCTCATCTAGTTCACCTCATTGATCTGCACGCGCACACCGTTCGGATCGGTGAGCACAAAATAACGACCCAAACCTTCCAGTTCCTGCATCCCCGATGGTTGTATCGATGCCACTGCATCGTATACAGCATCGAACTCGTCCGCAGCGACCTGGAGATGCAACTCTGGATTCGAGGTAGTGGGAAACTCACGTCCCTCATTCCAGTGCAACGCCAGCGCTGCATGATCGAGCGTGAACTCGTTCCACCAGGGATCGACCTCGCCTGCGATCTTACGATCCAGGCCGAGCGCCTCATAGAAGGCGACTGAGGCAGTCATAGCGTTGGTGTAGATGATATTGAGGAGTGAGAAGCGCGTCATCATTGTCCCTTCCACGAATACCCCTAATAGTAGATCGTCTCGGTGAGGTGATAGGGTCGTGATCCGGCAGGCATGCCCTGACTACGCGACCAAAGCAACCAATCGAGTTCTGCAGAGCTGATGTCCCGACCAGATGCCCGCATATCAGCGGCTATATGATCGCAGGCGATGACGGTCGCTGCGCGAATCTCCACTTCCAACTCGCTCCCGGCAGATATTCGCTGGCGAGCATCGACAATCTTCGCCAGTTGGTCGTCGTAGATCAATACATCGAGCTCACGCCGAATTTGCGGCACCTTGTAGTCCGCAAACGCCGTGAGCTGACCGAGATCGTGAAAGACACCCAACGGTGACCCAGTCAATCCACCAGCAAGATCCCCAGCCAATATTTGGGCACGCTTGTAGAAACGCACCTCACCACCTGGTAACCCGGTATCGGTATGTGGCCAGTGCGCGCTATCGTTGAAGCTCGGAATCTCCCGCACCACCTGCTGCACCAACGCGATCGCTGATCCCCGGGCGGAGTGGATAAAGTTGGTGGCCGGATGATCTCCATACACCAACATAGTTCTACCAAGTTCCCGTAAGTTGTCTACTCGATGACCAAATAACGGAATAACCGTATATCCTTCTGCAGGAGCCAGGATATCTGCCACATCGGTCTCGGAAGCATTGGCCAACCATTGCGGATCGTGCAACGGATAGCCGCTCCCCACCGCATTGGTTAGTGCTGCCACCAGTGCGATATAACCATCGACCAACTCACCGCGCCAGCGCACTTTCCAGCGCTGCGCAGGATCGTCCGCCCAGAAACAGAAATTGAGCGTATCCAGCACCAATATCCACATGGCGGTGTGTTCATCGTCATCGGCACGATAGTGCAGATTGCTATCCCATTCCGGCTGGGCATCCTGATCGATAAGTTCTTGTGCGAGGCGTGATACGGCATCGCCATCAATACGCACATGTCTGGCAGTCTCCACGACCGCCAGACAGCTACGACGTATCTCCAGTGGATCGGCTACGGTCTCATCAAAATTCACCGTTGGCCCATATTCCGCTCGGCAAGCCAGAGTTGTCGTTGAATCTGCGCGTGTCCCAGATGCAGGGCGGTGTGATCGATGGCATGGAAGAGCCAGGCTGCGCGGGTCCAGTCGGGTACGGTTTCGCGAATCGTCGGAGGTAGCGAGTAAAGATCGAGATCGGCATCACTCTCGATATGGTCCGCCAAACGCGAAAGCATCGTGGCGAAGAGATCGTCTATCTCCTGCCGGGTAGCCGTAGCGTGAAATTCGGCTTCGCGATCACGCGCAACCTCCTCACCAAAGACCTGATGAAAGAGCATCCAACTACCAGCACCGATCACATGCACACTCATGGCGGCAAATGTGTTCATCTCACCGCCACCATTGCTGACGGCCCCTGGTAACCAGGTATTCAGATCCTCATCCGAAATACCATCGAGTGCTTCCAGATACTCCTTGACCAGCTTGCCAAGAGATTGATGTGCCGCGCGCAGCACGAGTTCACAGGTCATGATTCACCTCCTCGTGAGGTTATGGAATTATGGTATCTGAACAATCCAGCGAGACTCTCGGCCGACCGTCGTCTCATCACCGTGACCCGGCAGCACTCGCGTTTCCGTTGGCAGGGTAAGGAAGCGCTTCAGCGTCGTGTTCATCACCGCCTGATCGGATCCGGGGAGATCCGTGCGACCGTGCCCGTCCCGGAAGAGCACATCACCACCAAGCATCACGCCATCCACCTCGCTATAGAGGGTGATGTGTGCCGGATCGTGTCCCGGCATATGCATAATCGTGAAGGTGTGACCGCCAATCGTGAGTTCGTCGCCCTCTGTCACGGCTAGATCAAGCACAACCGGCTCCATCGGGTAAGGTGATCGCGCCGAGAGCGCTGGATCCGCCAACCGATCCCGGACAAGTTCGTGGCCGACAATCGGTACATCCCACATCGCCTTGGTGGCTGCAGCACCGATAATGTGATCCCAGTGCCCGTGGGTAATGACGATGTACTGCACGCTCGCGCCCGCCTCCTCGGCGGCATGTGCAGCTATCGGTGCTACTTCCGGCGGAGTATCCACCAGCATGGCATCGCCCGATACCGTATCGACAACGAGATAGGCATTGGTTTCGATGGGTCCGGCGGGAAGTCGATAGATGCGCAGGGTCATGGATGGCTCCTTCGTCAGTAATTGGTTGGATTTACTGTACATCCCAGCGATGGGAAATGGATGTCGAAATCAGGTCACCGCAGATAAAATTCTGTCACCTCATGTGAAATGCAGACACCGCATATGAAATGCGGTGCTACCAGTGGTTATCGACTACCGAAACTGCTTCAGACAGAGACGAATCTCACCTCGTCGCCCGGCGAAAGCTGACCCAACCGATCCCAATCCTGCGGGATCACCGTGGCGATCTTGGTATAGCCACCGATCGTTGCATGCCCAGGCAGCATCACAATCGGTTGTCCTTCACCCGTAATCTGGATACTCCCGGTCGTAATCCCCTCGCTGAGGATATCGGCGCCGGTAAGCGGAGGAAGCGGCAGACCATCCAGTCGTAAACCCACGCGGTTGGCATCCTGGCTGACGGTGAATGTGCTTTCAAGCAGTCGTTGCCAGATATCGTCACCAAATCTCTCCCGCTGCGGACCCGGTTGCACCCGAAAGGGCAAAGCAAGATTGTGAGAGGCCTCTCCTATTCCGGGCATAAACGGTCGCGACGGCAGCGCTCGCTGCCCCACACCGAGTCGATCACCAGTCAACAGTGCCCGACCATGCCAGCCACCGATACCCGCTATCAGATTTGTACTCGCACTTCCAAGCACGAGGGGCACATCGTAACCACCCCTCACCGCCAGATAGGCGCGGGCGCCCACCGCTCCAGCCACAGGTGCAAAAGTGAGCTCGTCACCCGGCATCACCTCGAAGCGGCGACCGCTGTGAAGATCACGACTATTCAGCCTCGCACCGAGATCGGCACCGTAGAGAGCGAGCGCCAGTCGTCTATGAAAACGCAGATGAGGCCCGACGTATGTGCATTCCAGTGCGGCAGTGTGAGCAAGGTTTCCAACCAGACGATTCGCAGCTGCCAGGCTCGCCCGATCCGCCGCGCCATCAGTGGCAAAACCACTTCTGGCAAAACCGTAACGTCCCATATCTTGAACAGTTGTCTGCATTCCAGGCGACAGCACCTCGACAGGACCATCACCTTCGGGATGAGACCTCTCCGGCTCAGCGAACTCAAGCGAATCCACTGAATGGAAACGGATACTATCGCCCAGCTTCAGGCGCACTGGTGGATCAGCGGCAGGATCGAAAAGCGTGGTATTTGTGCGGCCAATCAGATTCCAACCGCCGGACGATGGCAATGCGTAGATTCCAGTTTGCGCACCACCGATACCGACACTTCCGGCGGGTACTCGCAACCGTGGTTTTGTGCGGCGTGGTGTCGTCAACTCGGGAGGCAAACCGATAAGGTACGTAAATCCTGGAGAGAATCCCACCGCGCCCACGGTATAGCTCGTACTGACATGAAGTGTTATGACTTCGTCAACGGACTTCCCGGTAACTGCCGATACGTTCGCCAAATCATCCCCATAGCTATCCCCGTAAACGACATCGACAGTGACGATATCTCCCTCTGTGCTTACCGTGGGTAATAGGCATTGGTTCCATTCAGCATAAAGGCGGGTTGACAGTATAGATGGTGTCGTTACGGATTCATCGTAGATGACTAAAACGGAGCCATAGGACGGGATAATCTCGATGATGGCATCGTCCGTATATGTATCCAGGCGGCGGACGAGTTCCGCCATTCTGCGGGTAATATCGACATCCATAGAATCGCTGACGACAAAGAGCATCGCACCAGCACAGATGTCGATATGGTGGGGATAACTGTTCATAGCGGGGAAACGGTAAATCCCGCGGATTCCAGTGATTCTCGCAGCGTCTTTGCGATCTCAACTGCCTCTTCGGTGTCACCATGTACGCAAATGGTGTCGCAGTTCAGCACAATCTCTCCCCTATCGATCGTCGGGATCGGTTGCCCGTGTACCATGCGAATCGCACGAGCCGTGATCGCCTCCACATCGTGAAGCAGCGCACCAGACAAGGACCGCGGTGCCAGTTGCCCGTTCCCCAGATATGCGCGATCAGCGAAGACTTCGCAGGCGACCTGTACCCCGGCAATCCCGGCAGCGCGAGCAGTCTCGGAGCCTGCCTGCGCATAGATCAGCGGACTGCTCATCGTTGTGGCAACGGCATCGATGATCGCTACGGACATCTCGTAATCGGCTGCTGCCATGTTGTACATCGCGCCATGAGGCTTGACATGGTGAAGTTCCACACCGACCGCAGTACACATCGCCTGCAGCGCCCCGATCTGGTAGATCACATCTGTCCGGAGCTCATCCGCAGAGCATTGCATGGGTCGCCGCCCGAATCCAACCAGATCCGGGAAGCCTGGATGCGCACCGATGGCAACCCCGGCTTCCGCACACGCCTGGACGGTGCGAAACATCACCCGAGGATCGCCAGCATGGAAGCCACAAGCGATATTGGCGCTGCTCACGCTTTTGAGGAGCGCAGCATCATCGCCCATCGACCAGGCACCAAATCCCTCGCCCATATCGCTATTGATATCGATCCTCATGCCCAAACTCCATCGTGATATTGCGGCAATGGTAAAATGAGGCCGTCGCACCGTCGACACCTTGCCCCGTTTTCGTCCACGAGTACCCAATGTCCGATTCCACACCTACGCTTCCCATCATGCCTGTCTCCCGCCGCAAACGATTGGTCGGCTTCTACGATCTTTCCATAGAAGAGCTTGCCGCAAAGCTTCAGGAGATCGGCGCACCCGCGTTCCGCGCGAAGCAGATGTACAACTGGGGTTACGAACACTTCGTGGAATCCTACGCCGAGATGAAGAATCTGCCGGCAGCATTGCAGGATCAGTTGGAGGAGCATCTTCCCTTTCGCACCATGACCATGGTCGATAGCAAGGTGACGGACGATGGTGATACCTACAAGCTGCTCTATGAGACCTTTGATGGCCAGGTCGTCGAAACCGTGCTGATGCTCTATCCGGATCGCGCCACGGTCTGTGTCAGCTGCCAGGTTGGGTGTGCGGTCGGCTGTGCTTTTTGCGCAACCGGGTTAGGCGGACTCACCCGTAGCCTCAGCGCTGGGGAAATCGTCCAACAGACGGTCGATGCCGCTCGCCAGGCAAAGCGCCTCGGACGTAATCTCACCAACCTCGTGATGATGGGTATGGGCGAACCGCTGCAGAACTACGCCGAGACGATGAAGTTCATCAATATCATCCACGATCCTCGCGGCCTCAACTTTGGTGCCCGCCGCATCACGGTGAGCACATCGGGTATCGTGCCTCGCATCGACGCCCTCGCCGAGGAACCACTCCAACTCAATCTCGCCGTTAGCCTGCACGCACCCAACAACGATCTGCGTGGCCAGCTCGTGCCGGTAAATGGTCGGTGGCCGGTCGAGGAGCTTCTCGCTGCCTGCGATCGCTATATTGCCAAGACCGGTCGGCGCATCAGCTTCGAGTACGCGCTTATGAATGGCATCAACAATAGCGATGAGACCGCCCACGAACTGGGAACGCTTCTGCGTGGCCGCCTTTGCCACGTCAATGTCATTCCCTTCAATCCGGTGGAAGTACTGGATTTCGAACGACCAACGGTGGAGATGATCGATCGCTTTGCTGCCATTGTGCAGAGCCACGGTGTGCCGACGACCGTTCGTTACAGTCGCGGTGTTGAGATTGATGCCGCCTGCGGTCAACTGCGTGCCCGCTACGAAGCGAGCCGAGGGAAGTCCGGGGTTCAGCCGACGATCTGATCTCCGACAGCCTCGAGGATACCTTCGTAGTGAGGATTCTCCATCACACCCACCAGATTCCCGAATGGATCTATCATCGTAGCGGCCCGGAAACCATTATCACCAAAATTCCGAATTGGTTCTTTCACCGTTGCTCCCAGCTCCTCAAGGCGAGCAACGCTCTGCTCCAAATCATCCACCGCCCAGTACATCACCACACCTTCTGGGACGGGCGTTGGATGCTGCATGATCCCAAGCTCGGACTGCAAAGGTCCGATCCGAAACTCGATATACCCTGGCACCTGAAAATACGGCTCGATACCAAGCACCTCGGTATACCACTCCTTGGCAGCATCCAGATCAGCAGCGTGATAGCGAATCGTGGTTAGTCCTTTGAACATACTTGCCTCCTTCACACACGCATTTGCCAATAGTGGTGTCAGGAGTAGTGTGGAGAGGTGTGGGGACAGGAATCGTCCTCATTCGAGATTGCCGGCTACCAGATCGGAGAGATTGTGCTGTTTGCCAGACCGTGACTGGGTGGACCCCTCTGTGGCCTAATTCTTTTCATTTGGATATGTATATCGTCGTATGTAATAGTCAGTGTGGATAGTGTGGATAGCTGGCGATCTTGCCGAAATGGCGGCCAGAATTCCGGTGTGGATAAACCTCCAGGTTGTCCCGGAGCTCCACTGACGGAAGTTTCGGCAGGTGTGACAATCCCGAATGACGAAGATGGATTGTTGACAACCATTCCCTGCCGGTTAATGAAATCCTCACAATCGACGGGAAGTTATCCCCAAAATGCCATGGTTATGCACCACCTGGTGGGGAACTATCCACAATACCTCTACTGACGGTGACAACTGGTCAGTGAGAAGACAGGAAACTGTCGGAATTTACGTTGATGAACCAGTCAGCAAAGGTCAACGCCCAGGCACATCCATGAACGATAGTGCATTGTCTGAAGTGAGACCGATAACACGATGAAAGCAGGGGAAATGATGCAGATTGCTCATGTGGGTCAAATGAAGCCAGTGATGTCGTTTGCTGACATGCAGGCAACAATTCGCGATTCGATCGCACCCTGGAATCTCGCGATATCTGGTGACAGGCTCCATAGCGTCAGTTTACGAGTGTCACAGGTGGCGTTGGGCGATCCGCACTTTACTGCCCGCAATCTCAAGGCGATTCTGGGTGAATACGATCTCGATCTGGTCGGGTTTAGCGCGGTAAGTCTCATGGGTGGTACCAAGGAGCAGGTTCATCATCCCGATTGGCGTAGCGAGGAGCGGCTCAGTGCCATGTTCGCGGCAGCGAATCTGGCGGTGGAACTGGCCACCACGGACGAGTTCTCCATCACCACCAGTGCGCTTAGTCATCGGCGATGGGTGGATGCCTCCATGCCGGGCAACTGGGCAGCACTAACGCTGAACGTGATGCGTGTGGTGCAGCATCTGGTCACGATTCGGGAGAAGACCGGGCTCACCATCCATCTCGATCTCGAGGCGGAGCCAGGAAGCCTCCTGCGCAATACCGATGATATTGTCCGCTTCTGGGAGCAATGGTTAGTCGTACGGGGCGCGGCCATGCTCAGCGATCGTATGTCGATTACCGATGGTACTGCTGCTGAGACAGTGCTGCGACATGTGCGGCTGGCACTGGATACCGCGCACGCGGCTGTAGTGTGGGATGATCCGGCAACCTCACTACAACGATTTCTGGATGCCGGTGTAAAGATTGGCCGATTACAGGTCTCAGCGGCTCTGGAGTGTGATATTCCCCTTGACGATCGGGAGCGAGCCGTTCTCACCGAGGTGTTGCGCGCGCTGGTGAGTCCGACGCTCTCCCAGCAGGTTGTTAGCAAGACTGGTGAGCAGTTCGAAGATCTGCCGGATGCAATTGCCGCTATCGATACCGCCATAGGGCAGACCTGGCGAATACATACCCATGCTCCGGTGCTGGCAGACAGGTATGATTTGCTGCGCTCAACCCGGCCGGTAACAGCCTCCTGGTTGCGAGAGATAGCGGCACGCGGGGTGGAAACGGGGTTGGTCGAATTGCGGTCAGCGAATTGGGCGGTAGTGGAAGATGCTGGCGCGATTCCGGATATGATCACTCGCGAAGCCGAGTGGGTGGAAGCACAACATACGTAGCCCGTGATTCATCCACGGGCTGCAACGCGAGTCTGAAGCTGACGGCTTTTGAACCAGATCCTCGCCTGGCTACAGGATCGGTATACTGGGATCACGGAGTTGAACAGGAGACGATATGGCACTCCATCACTTGGTGGCTATGCATCTCGAAGAGATTCGGGAGATTAGCGAGAAATACGGCATTGAGAAGCTGGAGATATTCGGATCAGCAATGACCGAGGCGTTCGATCCCGCGCGCTCGGATGTCGATTTTATCGTCCACTACCCAGATGGATATGAGTTCGGATTCTTTCTCTCTCGCTATCAGGATTATGAAGATGAGCTTGCCGCTGCACTTGGACGACCAGCTCAACTGGTAATGACAAGTGCTCTTCGTAATGCAAGTTTCAAGACTGAGGCTGACAAGACGAGGATGGAAATTTATGATGCATCCTCGATGCCGGTTCGCCGCGAACGAATGCCAATGTACGCTCCACCCGACATTGACGCGATCCCTCCCCACCGCCTATACTCACCTCTCGTATGCGCCGGGCAAATACGCCCGGTGGTGAGGCGTGTGTGACGCAATCGCGATGTTCCGCTCCCCGCCTTTCACCGGCCGCAATCGGCTGCCCACCAAGTAATATGACCCTGGTATGACGGGATGTCATTGAGTCGATAGAGGAGAACTCGCGTGTCCACCAAGCGTACTTATCAGCCAAAGCGCATCAAGCGTATCCGCAAATTTGGCTTCCTTTCGCGCATGTCCACCAAGGGTGGCCGTAATGTGCTCGCCGCTCGTCGCCGCAAGGGACGTCACGCCCTGACGGTGGCCGAAGAGCGCAAATTCACCCAGAACCGCTAACCTGTTCCGGATTCGTCCGGCGAGTTACGCGGTAGTCCCAGGTTGTACGCCCGGGAGAGTCGATTGCCTTTTCGATGAACGCCGGGCTGTATGGCTCGGCGTTCACTGTTTGCATGGAGTCACCATGGTCGAGCGCAAGTATCGATTGCGAGAGGAACACGAGGTGAAACGCGTGCGCTCACGCGGTCGCTCCGTGGCTCATCGCGCCATCGTCCTGCGCTATATACCCAATGCTCTCGAACCAGCCCAGAATCGCTACACCGTTATCGCTGGCAAGAAATGCGGCAACTCCGTGCAGCGGAATCGCCTGAAGCGCATCGTGCGTGAGGCATTGCGCGGCTATCATCCCGCCCTCAAGCCTGGTCACGATATCGCGGTGATCTGCCGCGGCGGTCTCGATGAGATGCCCGATCTCCAGACAGCACAGGCGTATCTGATCAACATCCTCCAGCGTACCGATCTGGTCCGGCCTGATACGGAGCTCGCCTCACCCGCCGGACCTGTTACCACCTCCTGGCGAGACGATCAGCCATGAAACGCCCCATCCTCGCGCTACTGCGCTTCTACAAACAGCGAATATCCCCGGGCTTGCCCCCGGCTTGCCGATATCAACCAACCTGCTCGGAATATGCCTACGAGGCGGTCGAGAAGTACGGTATCTTTAAAGGCGGACGTCTGGCGGTCTGGCGCATCCTGCGCTGCAATCCGTTCGGCGGTAGTGGCTGGGATCCGGTACCGTGATTCTGGCTCGTGTTATGTCGTTATCGTGGTCGGTTCCCATCGGCCAAACGCAGGCGAGCATCGCTGCGCGTCTTGTCGCTCACATCCTGATCCGGCGCAATGTGGCGCCATCTGCACTTCAACAGGAGTACACGGTTCGTGCTTGATATCACCTCGAGTCTGGGCACCATGGTTCCCGGTATCATCATCTGGAGTCAGTACGTCGATTTCCTTAAGTGGTTTCTGGAAGCCTTGGCGAATGTGTTCCACAGCGGTGGTATCGCCATTATTGTCTTCACCATCATCATCAAGACATTGATGCTGCCGCTCACGATCAAATCGATCCGCTCGTCCAAGGCGATGCAGGAACTGCAACCGAAACTGAAGGAAATCCAGAAGAAGCACGGGAACGATCGTCAGGCAGCATCACAGGCGCAGATGGCGCTTTACCAGCAATACGGTATCAACCCGATGGCTGGATGTTTGCCGATGCTGATTCAGATGCCGATCTTTTTTGGTGTCTATCATGCTATCCGGCCGCTCAGCGAGAGTGGCACCGGCCACTGGGCGGATGCATTCCTCTGGATCCCGAATCTCGGTGAAGCTGACCCATGGCACATTCTGCCTCTGTTGGCTGGCTTGTTCCAGTTCATCCAGGCCCGCATGATGCGACCAGCAGATCAGCAGGTCACAGATCCGCAGCAAAAAATGATGAACACCATGATGAACTTCATGCCACTCTCGGTGGTGCTGTTCGGGTGGGGGTTCGCTGCTGGTCCGGTGCTGTACTGGGTGGCACAGGCAGTCTATTCGGTGGTGCAGCAGTGGTTGATCACCGGCTGGGGTGCCTTCGGTAGCTGGTTCCCATGGCTGCCGGAGTTGCCGGAGCATCGTCGGCTCGGCTATGTGGCCCCACGCTCTGCCGAGGAGATGATGGTCATTTCTGGTGAGCCTCCGAAGAGGGGCAAGTTCCAGGAATGGATGGCCAAGCAGTCCGAAGCTGCACAACAGAAGCAAGCCGAAGCGCAACGTCAGCGCGATGAGGCCGCAGCTGCCGCCAAATCGACGCGCACGACCAGTCCGCAGGGACCAGCGAAGTCGGCCAAGCGTAGCGATTACCAGAGCCGGGTGGACGCTGCCACCAAATACGCCAAGACCGATGAGACCGAGATTATCGATGTCGAGGTCGAACCGGCAGCGACCACGAAAACATCGCAGAAAAAGAAAAAGCGCTAGACTAGCTTCCATTCAGAGAACTCGCAACCAGATTGTTAAGGCGGTGCAACCATGGCGAAGAGGACCAGTGTCGAAATCCAGGCAGTAACGGTGGAAGACGCCGTACGACTGGCTCTGGAGCAGCTGGAGCTCACCGAAGCGGATGTCGATATCGAAATCCTCAGCGAAGAAGGTCCGGACGAGGATGCCGAGGCGCTTGTGCGCGTGACCGCAAAGGGTATGGCCAGCCAGCCAATACCGGGTCAACATCAGCAGACGGAAGCGCGTGGCAATCGCAATCGTCGCCGCGGTCGTGGTGGAAGCGGCAACAGCAATGGTAACCGCGATTGGTTGAGCGGCCGCACACCGGGCGATCGCCCGAGCCGCCGCGGTAAGCCGCCGGTCGATAACGGTGAACCGCGGGAACGCGCCGATGCCGAGCACGAGCAGATCGCCAAGGATATCCTGCAGCAGCTTTTCGATCAGATGGGTGTGACTGCTGATGTCGTGGCCACGGATAACCCTAGTGCGGTGCCGCTGAGCGGCGATGATCCGACCACCATCTTCCTGGATGTGAATGGTCGTGATCTTGGTATGCTCATTGGTCGCCGTGGCGATCACCTGAGCCAGATCCAGTTCCTCGTCAACACGCTGGTGAATCGGCAGTTGGAGGATTGGACCCGTGTCATTGTCGATGTCGAGGGCTATCGTGCCCGCCGCGAGGAATCGCTGGTCGGTCTGGCAGAGCGTGTGGCGCGACAGGTTTCGCGCAGTGGTCGCAGCATCGTGCTGGAGCCGATGCCAGCCAACGAGCGTCGTATCATCCACCTCACCCTGAAGCAGCATCCGGATGTCGCCACGCACAGCGACGGCGAGGGTAGTGCCCGGCGCATCACCGTGGAGCCCGCATGAGTAAGAGCCAGCGTGACGAGCGCACGCCATTCCGAAACCAATACGCCAAGTCCAGCCTCCAAAGCACCAAGGCGCCAGACTATCTCCTGATCGGTCATATCACGGCCGACCTGGAGGATGATGGCACCGTTAACCTTGGTGGTACGGTGCTTTATAGCGGCCTGGCTGCAGCGAATATGGGTGCGCGTGTGGCGATTCTCACGCGCGGCAAATTCGGTGGCGAGATCAAGGGTATGCAGGTGCCGGGGCTGGAGCAGTATGCCGACAAGCTCCAGATCATCGTGCAGGATGCTGACGTCCCCACAACATTCACGAACCATTACATTGGTACCCGTCGCACCCAGCAGATCAAGCATTGGGCCGGCCCGATCGATATGCGTGGCATGCCCACGCACTGGGGTAATGCCAAGATCGTGCATCTCGGACCGGTAGCAGACGAAATCGATCCCCGCCGTATTACCGGCCTTACCACCAACTTCCTCGGTGCGACACCACAGGGGTGGATGCGACAGTGGCCGAAGGAGAGCGGTGGCACAGTCAAGCTGGTGCCATTGCGGCTCCCGGTCGATCTGGTTAATCGCATCGATTCCGCTATCGTCTCGGATGAGGAGATCTTCCAGGCGCGCGAGTTTATCGAGCGTGTCGGCGAACGCCGCATGAGTGTGATCACGCGTGGGCCAGAAGGTGCCACCATCTATCATCGCAAACCGAATGCCGATGAGCTGGCTCCGGGGCAGAAGGCCTATCAGGCCGTCGATATTCCCGGTGTTCCGGTCAAGATCAAGAGTCTGACCGGTGCAGGCGATGTTTTCGCGGCAGCCTTCTTCATGAAAGCCGCCGAGCGCGATAGCTCTGCCCTGGAAGCAGGGATGTACGCCAATGTTGTGGCGGCGTTGAGCCTGCGCGAGGTCGGTGCCGGTGTCGTGCCCAGCCAGGCCGAGGTCAACGAGGTTTTGGCCCAGATCAGCACTCGCAATCGTCGATAGCGCATCACCGACGTCATTCCGAGCACTCAGGCGAGGAATCAGCCGAACGATTGCTAGTCTCGCCACGGCCAAATACCCGACGCGCACCCCGCGGGTAGACCGCGGGACTACGTGTCTATCTTCGTCGGATCCGTCTACTAGGCGACCACGCCATCCCGCGCGGTGATAACACCACGCTTCATCACCAGCCATGGTTCGCCACTGCGCACAACCGCTGCAGCGTGATTCTCTTCCTCCACCAAGACCAGATCAGCGGCTTTGCCTACGGCAAAACCATAATCGTCCACACCCAGAACCTCTGCTGAAGCATTGGTGATGATATCGATCACATCCTCGATCTGGTCATCGCGGCGGAAGTTGTTGCGATAGCAGACCAGATAGGCACGCTTCAGCATCTCCGGTCGGTTCAGTGGTCCCCAGCTATCCTGAATGCCATCGTTACCACTCAGCATCCGCACACCTGCCCGCCGCAACTGTTCCACGGGTGGTGCTGGTCTGCCGCCGCTGGGACCGTGACTCATAATCGCGATCTGCTGATCGAGCAGATCCTCAATCAGGGAGCCGAGGCGCACGTGATCCACCCCACCCAGGGCGAAGGCATGGCTGATGGTTACTCGACCTTTCCACCCCAACACCCGCGTGCGTTCGATGATCAGATCAAAGCTGAATGCACCTAACTCACCGGGTTCGTGCAGATGGATATCGATATCGACATCGTGCTTTTCCGCCAGGCCAAAGATCGTATCGAGGTGACCCTTGGGATCGCGATCGATCGCGGAAGGATCGAGCCCGCCGATCACATCCGCGCCTTCGCTCAATGCCTGATCCAGCAATTCCACCGTGCCCGGCCGGATCAGCATGCCACTCTGTGGGAATGCGACTGTCTGAATATCGACCTTGTCGCGCAAGTCGGCCTTGGTCTGCATGAGACCACGAATACCGTTCAAACCCCACTCGGTATCGATATCGGCAAAGCTGCGGATATGTGTCGTGCCACTGGCGATGGCAGCCAATGCGTGGCGCGTGCTTTGCTGATGGGCATCAATATGCTCTTCGCGGCGCAGCTGCCGCTCATTCGCAATCACCTCAGTGATGGTGCTCGTCGGTTTGGTGCTATGCCACGGTAGACCGATCAGGGCCTTATCCATGTGGGTGTGGCCATCGATCAGTCCCTGGAAAAGCAGAGACCCCTTGCCATCAATGATCTCTGCACCGTCGGGGGCTGAGATGTCAGTGGCGATCTGTGTGATCATGCCATCGGTGATGAGTACATTGGTTGTAGCCGCATGCAGCGGCCGCACATCACGAATGAGCGTGGTGGACATAGTAATTTCTCCTAACCTGCGCGGGGTGTTTATCCCCGATCAACCAAAAAGAGATGTTCCACATTGCGGGTATGGGAGACGGTGCCGACCTTCTCCCCCGCGGGATTGTGAACACCGATTTGTGCGCCAATATAGCGGCGGAAGTCGATATCTGTACGGGAGACATTGCCAAACTCACCCAACATCAGTTCCATTTCCGCGCTGGGCACGAAGCCCTCATTGCTGAAGCTCAGCAGAATGTATCGACTCTCGACTGCGGTCAGGAGCTCCATCAACGTGGCGCGGAAGCGGGGCTTGCTGTTCCATGGATTACGAACACCCCGTATATCGGCTCGTTTACGGGCGACACCATATGCCTCGGGGGCATCGTTGCGCACCAATGTCTCCCAGACATGGTAGTTGCCAGCGTAACTATGCTGGTTATAGGGAGGATCGATATAGGTGAGATCGAGATCGCGTGTGCCACCAGCGCGGGCGAAAGCAATAGCATCCTCCTGGCTGGCGACACCCTCTCCGGAGATCAGCTCCGGTAATGTGAGCTCCATATTCTTGAGGGCACGTGGTGCCCACTGTTTCAGATACGCCATCTGCACGCCGGTCGTGGAATCGACCTTGTCCGCAGCCAGAAGCAAGGCCGCGAGCAGAACAGCATGCTCGTTCTCTGTCAGCGAGAGCCGTTCAATCTCTGCCCGGATCGCATCAATGCGGGCGCCATTGTGAGGATGTACATAGCGTGCTTCCTCACAGAATGTTCGAGTGAAGTAGCCTGGCACACCCGGAAGCGCATTGAGATGATCGATATGCGCCTGAAGCCTCTCGCGATCAATACACTCGGCGTTAGTCGCGATGAACGCTTGCGCCAGCACCGCACTGTAGCCGGCGAGATCATTCGCGACCACATACATACCACCGCGTTTGCACGCCTGCGCCACGCGCGTGGTGCCGGTGAAGAGATCGCAGACGCTTCTCACTGGCAGCTGTTGGATCTGCATGAGAATATGTGGCACGATCTTCCGCTTGGAGCCAAGGTATTTGATCATCTTCGTTCTGTATGGTCCCCGCACACCCACCCGGTACAATGCGATCATCGTACGCATCTCTCACAAGGATAGTCCCCATGGTCCATCTGGATGGCAATACACTTGACTCTCTCTGGGATTTCTCCGATCCGACCACGTCCGAAATACGTTTTCGGGAGGCGTTGTGCTCCCTGTCCTCGTCCTCACCGGCCGCCGATGAGTTGCGGACGCAGATCGCCCGCGCACTGGGTTTGCAGGGCCAGTTTGCCGAGGGACACACGGTGCTCGACGGGATTAGCTCCACGGATGCGGTCGTGCGGCAACGCATCGCTCTGGAACGCGGTCGCCTCTTCAACTCTGCCGGTGATCCGACTGCTGCCAGGGGGTACTTTCTGGAGGCTCGGCAGCTTGCAGCCGATCCCTTCCTCACGGTCGATGCGCTGCATATGCTCGCGATTGTCGAGCCCGAGCTCGACACCTGGTACACCGAGGGCATAGCGATTGTGGCGGAGAGCAGCGATCCCCGCGTGCAACGCTGGGAGGGGAGTCTGCGGAACAATCAAGCCTGGAATCTGGCTGATGCCGGTCGCGAGGAGGACGCTCTTGCGGCGTTCCGGGATGCCGAGATGTGGTTCGGTGAACATGGCACATCTGAACAACTGCGTATTGCTCGTTGGAGTGTGGCGCACATGCTGCGACGCTGCGGACACACCGATGAGGCGCGTGCAATTCTTGAGGAGCTGTGTGACCAGGGTGATGCCGACAGGTATGTCGATGAGGAACTGGCGCTATTGGCCGGGGAATGATGCGCTCGGGCGCTACAACAACTTCTCTTGCACCACTACGGGTTTGAGCAACTCTGGACCGTTATTCCTGGCGTTGTTGACGGCCATACTCACCGGATACATCTCGAGCTCCGCGCCCGCTATCGGTTGCAGGAGTGACTCCAACGGCCCGATCTCGGTGATATCTTCGTCCATCCACAGCGGCACATCGTCGGGATGCAGTATCACCGGCATGCGATCATGCACTTCTGCCATCACATCGTTTGGTGTCGTTGTCAGGATCGTATAGCTCCCCTGCGATTCACCTTCGTCATCACGACCGAAATCGAAGAGGCCGGCCATCAGCATGATTGGCTGATCAGCAAGATGAATGTAGTAGGGTTGCTTTTGTGCACCGGTACGCTTCCACTCGTAGAAGCCACTGGCCGGCACGATGCAGCGATGATTTCTCACCAGTTTGCGGAACATGGGCTTCTCGGTAAGTGTCTCGCTACGGGCGTTGAAGGGTGTCACCTTCGGCTTCTCTCCCGGCTTGAGCCATCCTGGTATGAGTCCCCAATGCATCAGACGAATCTCGAATGAGCCATCGGTATTGATAATCACCGGTAATTGCTGGGTGGGAGCGGCATTGTAGTTGGGCTGGAAATCAGACTCGTCCCTAAAGGGAAATTCCTCGAGGAGTTTACTCAGTGCCTGAGCATCCAGTGGGTAGCGACCACACATACGGCGCCTCCGGGGTTAGCTATAGGGATTGCGTGGCCCATCGTCCGGCGAATGTGCCTGATCGATAAAGCGATCCTTCAGCTGGATCACGACCACACAGAGCGCGAAAAAGACCGCACCCAACCCCCACAACCATTCATGCGTATTGATGGTTATCGCTATCAGGATACCGGATCCGAGCAGAAGCAGTGCGCTCGAGATCATCTCAACCACATCGTTCTTACTGATCAAACCGGCGAAGAAGATGAAGGCGCAGACGATGAGAATCGAGCCGACGCGCAGGCTATTGCCTTCCTGCGACTTGATGGCTCTAATCACGAAGATCGAACCCATACTCCCAAAGACGAACATCCCCAGAATCTGCCTGAGCGTGGCACTGCCAGTTGGTGGAGGTGGAGGCGTATCCGGTTGGTAGTAGTTACTCATGAGAGGTGGTTTCGCTTTTAGGAGACGTTCCCCGGGTATAAAACCCGGGGCTACGGTTGATTCGGCTGGGTCACGACTCGCGGACGATGCGCAGGATCGGGATCGCGGGATCAAGCACCTGGCCCTTGGCTGGCTGCATCTGAATGGTGCGCACGACGTCCATCCCCTCAGTCACCTGGCCAAAGGCGCCAAAGCCCTGACCATCCGGATTGCGCATGCCACCGAAATCGAGATCGGGTTGATCATTGATGCAAATGAAGAAATCGCTAACCGCGGAATCCGGTGTGCTGCGAGCCATGCTCAGCGTGCCATCGAGATGCTTCAAACCCGTCTCGCTGGTGCGCTCCAGCGGAATCGGACCATCCAGATCTCCCTCGCGTTCGCTACTGATGCTACCCTGAATGACCTGAATCTTGATGGAATCGTTGGGCAGTGCGCGGCTGTGTTGAGAGTCATCCGAACGGCCCAGGTTGGCATTGTCATTGTTATCGGCAGTCACGGTGCGGTGGAAGCGCCCGTGATCATACATACCCTCATCAACGTAGTGCAGGAAGTTTGTGACGGTAATGGGGGCTTCGGTGGCGTTCAGCTCGGCACGAATGGCGCCGAATTCGGTTTCGATACGAATGGTAACAGTCAAAAGAATCTCTCCTGTGGGCGCGAAATCGCTGCGGTCAGCATACGTCATCGCCGCTATATTCGCACTATTTTGCCAGCGGTAACGTAAAGGTGAAGGTGGTGCCACTGCCAGGTGCGCTTCGTACAGATATCTCCCCCCCGTGTGCTTCTACCAATTGTTTAACGATGTTCAATCCCAATCCGGTACCATCGCCATGGCGTTGGTTGCGCTCGCTTTGGAAATAGCGATCGAAAGCATTGGCGGCCGTTTCCGCATCCATGCCCATCCCGGTATCGGAAACGCTGACTGTCATGATCTCTTCGCCGGGTGTTGCCTCAATTACCACCAATCCACCCTGCGGGGTGTGACGCAGCGCGTTATAGACCAGATTGCTGAGGATTTGTTGCAGGCGCTGGGGATCGGCCATGATCAGAGGCAGGTGAGGTCGCACCAGGCTTTCCACACTCACCTTCCTGTCCTGCCAGGCGCTGCGCTGGATACCTGCCAATACCTGGGTAACCTGCTCCGCCAGCTCAATCGCTGCCGGTTTCAGGGGCAGATTACTTTCCTGCAGGCGCGCTGAGGTGAAGAGATCGTCCACGAGGCGCACCAGCATGGTGCCTTCGTTCTGAATCGTTTGCAGAGGTTGCTGGATCGCCTCGGTATTCGCCTCAGGCAGTTGTTGGAGCTGCTCAACATTACCGAGAATGATGCTGACCGGCGTTCGCAGCTCATGCGAGACGTTGGAAATCAGCGCCTTGCGTGCCCTGTCGTTCGCGTCCAGCTGCTCGGCCATGGCATTGAAACTTTCGCCCAGGCGGCCGATTTCATCGTGCTTGCGCACCCGCACCCGTGTGTTAAGTTCGCCTTCGGCCATGCGCTCGGCGGCATCGGCCACCCGCTCCAGACGACGGCTGATCGTCCCCGCTCGCCAGATACCGAACGGAATGGCGACGATCAGCGCCGGGATGGCGAAGATCCACAGGCTTTGTAGAAAGACGACTGAGATTTGGCGGAAGAACTCGCCCCGGGTTTGGCCGAGACTGAAGCTGACCGAGCCACCCTCCAGCACGAAGGTGCCAACGACTTTACCCTCGCTGTTGATAATTGGATAGGCAACCACGGTGCGATTGCCATCCAGCGCCAGGCTGTAGAGCGCATTCCAGCTGGGGTCGATGGCACCTGCCAGTGCCCGATTACGGGCAATAGTCTCTGTCGTGACAGTACCGAGCTTGTCCAGAGAGATAAGGGGGGTCAAGCGGGCATCCGATGAGGCGATGATGCGCCCACGTGTATCCAGGATGACGATCAGTGGTATGCTGCCATCTTCCATTGGTGAGAGCGTTTGGAAACCCGGGACATTCCCGCTGACAATCGTGCGGAGATCATTGTTCAATGTCGCCAGATCGGTTGCATCCAGTGGGAATCCGGTAATCGTATCCTCGATACGATCGGGATCGAGCCACTGGACATATGCCGAAGAACGCTCGCCAAGATACGGATCGATCGTAACCTGTGTGGTGCTGAAAAAGCGATCCCCAGGATTGAGAAGAATACTGCCGAGAACCGTCGCCTCGAAGAGAATCAGCACCAGCAAGACCATCGCCAGATAGCTGAGGATCATCTGCACGCTAATGCGATCGCGCCAGGCCCTGAGTGGCCAGAAGAGCGCATCGCGCATACGTGTCAGCCAACTCTTCATGCTGGCCGCGAACCGCGCTTGTCGTAGCGGTATCCCACGCCCCAGAGTGTCACGATGCGCTCATCGGCGTTATCAGCCTCTGCGAGCTTGCGGCGCAGGCGTTGGATGTGCGTATCTACTGTGCGCTCGAAGCCGCCATAGGTATCACCCCAGAGTGTGTCCAGCAAATAGGCGCGGCTAAAGACCCGCCCGGGATTACTCGCCAGAAGGTAGAGGAGATCGAACTCCTTGGCGGTGAGACTGATACTGGTGGATTGGGCGTGTACTTCACGTCCAACCGGGTCGATACGTAACCCGTCCTGCTCGATTACTTTGGAATCGATCGTCGTATCGGGAAGGTTTTCGCGACTCATCATCTCTACGCGGCGGAGGATGGCGCTCACCCGTGCCTGCAGTTCGCGCAGGCTAAAGGGCTTGGTGATGTAATCATCGGCACCAAGTTCCAGACCCAGCACCTTGTCGAGTTCCGATGTTTTGGCGGTGAGCATGACAATGGGCGTGATGCGATCCTGCCGGATGCGCTTGCAGAGGGCGAGGCCATCGACGCGGGGGAGACCGAGATCGAGGATGTAGAGATCGGGTTCCGGGCGAGTGCGGTCATCGATGCGATCAAGGGCGAAGCGACCATCGCGGAAGACCTCGGTGGTATGACCATCGCTCTGGAATGTGCTCGAGATGAGGCGGGCGAGCTCCTGCTCGTCTTCAACCACAATGATGTGCGCCATGGGAATCCTCCGGAAGAAAACGCATTCTTCCGAAGATTGTAATCCGTCAGGCGGATGGGAATATTTACGATTTCGTCACAACCCGGAAGCCATTCCTCACATGTGGCCCCGGGATTAAGTCCCGGAGTTCGCATTGGGTATTAGGCCCCTGGCGATATTACCGATCATTCGGCTGATTCCTCGTCTGCGGCATAAGAACGACGAAGTTAGACACGTAGCCCCGCGGTTGATCCGCGGGGTGCGCATTGGGTATTAGGACGTTGGCGAGGAACAAAAATAACCCGGACCGTCTGGTCCGGGTTATGATCAAACCGTATCTACGTAACCTGCCTTTACCAGCAAGGAGTACCTTCCATATCGGCGCTACAGGTGCATTGGTACCCGCGCGATGCATAATCGCTGGTGAAGGTGCGTTCGTAGTCCTCTTCGTTCGGTACATTGGTTACCGTGCGGGTGAAACTGGCACCAGAACCGACCAGCGGATAGGCGCTGATGTAGTTGGTGCCGGATGAGAGATCGTAGTCCACATTCCACTTGTTATCGTCCGAGGGTGTTCCATCCCAGACACTGGTTCCGGAGATATCCACATTGCGACCATCGTTGGTGCCGTAGATTTCGACGATGTGATAGCCGCCATCCGCCCAACTGGAAATGAGAATGAAGTTTTCGGTGTTGTTCTGGAAGCGAAGATCCGCCCACTTCGTCCAATCAGGTTCATATTCCGGTTGAAGGATGGAGGCATCAAAGCCTGGTCCCCAACCATCCAGTTCGTAGCCACTGAGGCGATAGGTGTGGGCGTGCCATTGTGTGATAGGCAATCCGGCGAGGATAGCGGCACGGAAGGTGGTGGTGACCACCTGGCAGATTCCGCCCCCGAACTCATCCTGAATCACGCCTGCCACAATTCCCTGGCCACCGACAAATTCCGGGTTGCCATCAATCGGCCCCACCGCCTGGTTGAAGCTGAATTCATCGCCCGGGGCAATGATGGTGTTGTTGATCAGCCGGATGCCGGTGAGGATATTGGTCGCACGGGCATCGCTACTGTTACCGAAGTTCGAATCGCCCCGAGACAGTCGCTCATGGATCCCGAGCGTATCGAGGTTATCCTCGCGGACATCGGCCTTGGTTGTCACAACCGGGATATCCACCCGCTCGTGATCGCCGAGGAAGCTCTCTGCAACCAGGCTCGCGAACTCGGTGACTTTCATCGTCTTGCCATCTTGCGAGCTGGTGGTGGCCGAGAGTTGACCGCTATAGAACTGCACCAGCGAGTTGATGGGTACCCGATTAACCGATTCCGCAAAGCGCTCGTTCAGATACTTGCCCAGGGCAGCGCGATCGAAATCAACGCTGGTTTCCAATGTTCCGGTGGCTACACTGGAGGTGAAGGCCATGAACTGGCTAACCTCCTCCGGTTCCACTTCCCACTTCTGGCTCTCGAAACGAACCGTGACGGAGTTGCTGAGAATGTTCAGCACCGCGGATTCGTTGGCCTTGAGATCCGCCTTGGTGATGCGCGGTTCAGCAACAGCGGTCGGCAGGTTTCCTTTAGTCGGAGCCAGCGTCGCCAGGGTCTCGTTGATCTGGTCTGTCACCGCCTTGCGATCGGCGGCGGTACCGGTGGAATCGTCGGTAATGATCAGTTGGGCACCGCTGGCGGTAAAGGTCGCATCGATGGCCGGATCGTCGATATCGGCATCGACCTGATCGAGCCAGCCATTTAAGGTGGAAAGCTGGAGGCCGAAGCGCAACGGCACCACCTTGGTCTTCTGTATCAGTTCGCTGGTCGATACCAGTCGGTCGGTCGCCTTATCGTCACGACCCAGCGCCAGCGCTTCGTCCACCAGCGCCGGAATATCGACTGACACTCCGATCTCGGCAAGCGTCGGTTCCCATGTGTGGGACTGATAGCTATAGCTGATGCTGCTGATATTGAGCTGATTCACGCGCGCCTGCACCGCCGCCATGGCTTCCTCGCGGCTCATTCCGCCCACGTTCACATCGCCAATGCGCACATTCGGATAGATTTTGCTCGCATACACCGCCCGGAAGCCAGCCACACCGCTGGCGAGCAAGGCGAATGCAGCACCCGTGCCAGCCAGTAACCTGGTGGCAACGCGCCGATTCACGGTATTCCAGTCGCGGTCTTCTACCTGAAATGCTTGGGACACTCGGGTGTAGGCATCGGGCCGGGGGTTGGTCGGTTGATTTTCGGACCCAACGTTTTTTTCTGCCATTTTGCGAAGAAACTCCACTTCTTCATGCACACCAAAGCGCGGATGTCACGCCTATCCGTACAGTAGATAACATACCATACGTAAGCAACTCCTCGCTACGGGCGAGAATCACTCTTCTGCATAGTTAAACGTTGCAGAGAGACAAAGAGATGCACAATTTGTGACAATTTCGTCGCAGACTATGGTGCTATACAGTGCAAACTACAGATAGAGGAAAGCGCGAGCGGATTCCCCGGGTTCAGCCAACCGACCGCCCAACGCGCCAACTCCCCTCCCCTCCGGGATGCCGATGCCTCAGGCATTGGCATCCCCCTTCTGTGCGTAGCACAGAATCCCCCGGCGTAACCGGTCCAGAATACCAGTGAGTGCTATCGTTCACCTGTCTGTTCTGCTTGCGTAAGAAACCATCTTCGTAGTGCCAGATTGCCGGTGAGATCGGCTGCTGTGCGATAGTGTGCGACCGCCTTCTCCCAATCACCCTGGCGGCGGTACATGTCTGCCCGCGCAGCTGGGAGCATGGCGTAGTTCTCCAATGCATCATCCAGCATAGACCTGTCAACCATTACCAGCCCGGCCTCCGGGCCATCGCGCATGCTCACAGCTACGCAGAACCCGAGACGACAGATGGCGCTGGGATGACGACGATCCAGCACTGCATAGAGCGCCGCAATCTGGGCCCAATCGGTCGCCTCATAGCTCGCAGCCTCTCCGTGACAGGCCGCTATGGCCGCCTGGAGGGCATATGGTCCAACCGTATCTGGCTTAGATAGTCGCAACGATGACTCCGTAAGCTGGATGCCCTGTCGTATGAGATCATGATCCCACAGGCTCCGGTCCATATGTTCCAGAGCCAGGGCATCGCCTTCATCGTCCAGGCGTGTTTCCTTCCTCGCCTCGGCAAAAAGCACCAACGCGCGGAGCCCCAGGACCTCGGGATGTTGCGGTATGAGTTCTCCGAGTACTCGCGTGAGATCAAGTGCCAGCTGCATGGTGCTGGCATCGTGGAGGAACTCTCCTTGCGCAGGGGTATGGCCAGCAGTTGCGACCAGATAGATGACCTGAAGGACATCCTGCAGCCGACTCTCCAGCTGACCGGGAGCGGGAATCTCATACGGCACCTTGCTTGCCGCGATCTTCTTTTTGGCGCGGGTGATACGTGCGGCCATGGTTGGTTCCGGTACCAGGAAGAGAGCCGCGATATCACTGGTTGTTAGTCCGCAGATCAGTCGCAGCGTCAGCGCAAGACGTGAATCCGTCGTCAGAATGGGATGACAGCAGGTGAAGATGAGGCGCAAGCGATCATCGCCGAATGCCAGATCGATATCATGCGGAGATTCGTCATCCGGTAAAGGAAGCAGCGGGAGTTTCTGTTGGAGCGATGTCGCCCGGCGGCCAGCATCAATGGCAATCCGTTGGGCCGTGGTGCTGACCCATCCTGCCGGGTTCTGTGGTACTCCATCGCACGGCCAGGAGACGACCGCACGCGCAATCGCCTCCTGCAGGGCATCTTCTGCGGCATCCAGGTTGCGGGTCTGCCGCACCAGTGTAGCCAGAATCCGCGCCCAATCGTCGCGATAGATCGCTTCGATGACGGTAGTGGTCTCTGGGGTCACAAGCTAGTCTCGTGAAGCGGCGGGACGAAGTACGTTCACACCATAATTCGGGCATCGTTTGGTGGCTTCTCTGGCTAGTTCGGGCGAATCCGTTGTGATCGCGTAATAACCGCCGAGTTGCTCTTTCAGCTCCAGGTATGGTCCATCTGTCGTGGAACCGTCCGCAGACACGACATACTCGTTCTTCGATTCAACCAATGCCAGCGAATCGTCAATCGTAACGCCGTTGTCGGCACACCAGTTTGTGAAATCGATGTGCGTCTGCATAGCCTCGGCGAATGCCTCGGGCGAGAGCTCCTCATAGCCAGGGCCATCTTCCGGACCATACAGCAGAATGATGTAGTGCATGGCACGACCTTTCGATCTGATCTACGCTTCCTCACGTTCCACGATCTGCCGAAGCTCGACCGCGCCATATGTGGGTGCATGCCGGGCCGCATCTTCGGCACGTTCTAGCGAATCAGTCTCGATAGCGTAATAGCCGCCGAGTTGCTCCTTGAGTTCCAGGAAGGGGCCATCCATCTCCGTGCCATTGGCGTGGAATGTCTTGGCGGTTGATGAAAGGTGCAGTTCTTCGCCACCGAGAATGGTGACTCCGTTTTCCATACACCACGTGCCGAAATCGATGTGGCGCTGCATATCAGCCGCCATCTGCTCCTGGGTGTAGGTGCTATAGGTGGACTCGTCGCCAAAAAGCAGGATCATGTACTTCATCTCGGTTCCTTTCTGATGTACCGTGACACAGCACGTTTGCTGTTCATGATACTGACGAACGGAATGGCCCGAATTCGACAAATCGATGATCGAGATCAATCTCCAGCGGGAACAGTCGCGACTAGGACTGGGTCCTCCGCCGATGGCACGCGAATAATCATGATCATGAATGCCGCAATAATCGCCATGGTCCCGGCGGTGTAAAACGCCATCACGTAATCGCCCGTAACCGTGCGACTAACTCCCGCTAGCCAGGCGATCAGTGCTGCTCCCAGCTGATGCGCGCTGAATACCCAGCCATAGACCACCGATCCCTTTCCTGGTCCAAAGATCTGCTGGCAGAGCTGCACGGTTGGCGGCACGGTTGCGACCCAGTCGAGTCCGTAAAAGACGATAAAGGCGATCAATCCGAAATTGATATTGCCCAGCACATGCGTGAGCGCCATCAGGCTCAATCCACGCAGTGCATAGTAGCCAAAGAGCAGCTTGCGCGGATCGATACGGTCCGTGAGCCAGCCGGAGCCGATTGTGCCGATCACATCGAAGATACCGATGATGGCAAGCAGATTTGCCGCCGCTACCTCGCTCATCCCATGGTCATGTCCGGCTGGAATTAGATGGGTACCGATCAGTCCATTGGTGGTGGCTCCGCAGACAAAGAAGGTGATAGCCAAAATCCAGAAGTCGACGGTACGGCTGGCCTCGGCCAATGTTCGCGTGGCCACCTTTACCGGATTCTCCTGCAACCGTGGTACAGCATCGCCTTCTGGCGCACCGAGCCGGGTCAGACCAAGATCAGCCGGACGATCTTTCAGGAAGAAGAACGCGATCGGGACGACGGCAAACGCCATGATCGCGATCGTGATCGAGACCGCCTGCCAGCCATGATTCGTTGCTTGCCGTGCGATGAATGGCAGAAAGATGAGCTGGCCAGTCGCGGTGGCGGCTGTGAGTGCACCCATCGCCAGACCGCGTTTGGCCACGAACCAGCGATTCACGACGGTTGCGGCAAGGACTGTCGCCATTGAGCCCGATCCCAATCCAACCATCACACCCCAGGTGAGATAGAGGTGGATCGGTTTGGTCATGAACAGCGTCAGCAAGGCACCGCTGGCAATGGTGATGAGCGCCAGCGAGACAACCGTGCGCATTGGGAAACGTTCCATGAGTGCCGCAGCGAAGGGACCCATGAAGCCGTACAGGATGAGATTGATGCTCACGGCAAAGCTGATGGTGCCACGATCCCACCCGAAGGCGTCCTGTAGCGGCACCATCAGCACGCCTGGTGCGGACCGGAATCCGGATGCACCCAACAGGATCAGGAAGACGACCCCGAACATCACCCATGCATAATGCAGGTTACGGAATATCGGTACCTTGCTTGTCGTTGGGTTCATTGGGGCACTCATCTACCAGGTGGCCCTACTCTCGTTACCCCAATCGAGATAACGAGAGCAGGTATACGCGAACGATCATTTCCAGTTGCGAATGGTGTCGTCGTTTGTGCGACTATCGTATCCCCAAAGGAGACTTGCCGCAGCAAGTAGCGCGAGGATGACGACAAATAGAACGATGGCGATGAGGTCCATGGCATGGTCTCCGCAGAGGATCTGCCATATGTACCCCGGATGCTAGGTGGTCGTGTCCAACGGAAGCTCACGCGTTTCTTTCGCGGTGCCGATTACGATCGTTGTGCGTGTGCTGTGCACACCTTCAATGAATCGAATCTTCTCATTGAGCAGCGCGTGGTAGGCCTGGATATCCTGACAGCGGACTTTCACAATCAGGCAGTCCTCCCCCGCTGTTTCATGAATCTCCAGAATCTCGGGGATTCGGGATAGAGCCTCCACAGCTCGCGGATGATCCTGACCGAAACCGGTACGCATGTTCACAAATGCCGTGAGCCCGTACCCAAGTGCAGTTGGATCGATATCGGCGTGGTATCCCCGAATCACTCCTCGCTGTTCGAGCTTCCGTATTCTTTCCAGTACCGCGCTGGGAGCAATACCGAGGGCGCGCGCAATCTCGGCATTGCTGGTCCGCGCATTCTCCTGAAGCATGGAGAGAATCACGGTATCCGTTGCATCCAGTGTCATTGAGCGGCAAACCTCCTGATACAGATTCTGGTATCGAACAGATGATCATGCTGTGTACATGGATGATATGTGAACGATATTCTGTTGTCAATAGGAAATAAGAGAACGATTGTCTTTCATGGGGACGGTTGCGAGTTGATTCGTCTGCAGGTGCATCTCGCTACTCCACCTTGCGCAACGGTGTCCTGAACCAGAGGTAGGGTGTGTAGCAGAGCACGAGCACGCCGCAGATCGCGATCGCCCATTGCACACCAACTACCCGTGCCATCGCGCCAGCAATGAGTCCGCCAACTGGTGAGAGGCCCCACAGCATCGAATAGGTTGCCGAAACGCGACCGCGATACTCGTCATCCACGGTTGATTGGATCAGGGTGTCGTTCATGGTGCTATAGGTGCCGTAGATCAAGCCGACCACGATGATCAGTCCAAATGATGCCCAGAATGCGGATGTCAGTCCGAACGCGATCAGTGCTACGCCAAAGCAGCCAACACCAATGGCGACGACCAGACCACGACGGCGCATACCGCTCATCCTCGCCACCAGCAAGGTGCCCAGGAGCGAACCGATACCATTACCGCTGAGCAAAAATCCCAGACCATCGCTTCCCATGTGCAAAACCTCGCGAGCGAAGGCCGGGGCCATGGTGACGTAGCTCATACCCAACATGATCGGCACGATATCCACCGTGAGCATCGCGCGGATGGGCTTGTGCTCCCATATATAGCGATACCCTTCCCGCAGATCGCTCCACGGCGATGCCCCGGAGTGACGGGCCGATGGTCGCCGATTACGCGGCATCACCAGGAGGATCGCTACATAGGGCAGGATGGTGCCGGCGTAGACACCGAAGCACCACATGACACCAATGATGCCGATCAGCCAGCCGCCGAGGGAAGGTCCGATGACGCGGGCACCGTTGAACGATGCGGCATTGATCGCGACCGCACTGGAGAGCAACGGTCGGTCTACCAATGTGGGCACCAGTGCCATTCGCGTCGGCCAATCGAAAGCAGCCGCTGTGCCCATTACCAGCCCGATGCAGAGCAGATGCCAGAACTGGATGCGATCCGATGCCATCAACGCCATGATGCCCAGCATTCCGAGCACGTAGGTGAGCTGGATTCCAATCAGCAGCTTGCGTCGGTCCAGCCGATCCAGCAATGCGGCGGCAATCGGACCGAAGACGATCTCCGGTGCTACCTGCGCGAAACTCATGAGACCTAACTTGAACGGATCGCCAGTGAGGTCGTAGACGAGGTAACCCATCGCGGTGATGCGCACCATCATTCCGGTGGTAGAAAGCGCCACCGCTGCAATGTATTTGGAGAAAAAGGAATCGCGCATCGCCGCGAAACCGGATGGGTTTTCGGGAGCGATTATCGTTGTCTTTTGCTCGTCCGCAGCGGTTGTTTCCAAGATATCCTCTGTCGCATCGCATTTTTTTATGTACGGTGCCCGAATTCTGAACCCTGGCCTCAGGTCACTATCGCCGTACCGGAGACATAGTTGACACATTAACCGGTCCGCCGGACATCCTTCGTCCGCAAAAGATCATCCTGCGGCAATCGTGGCTATTTGAAAACCACCGTCATGCTGCGGTGCTTCACCGCGCGATGCTACAATGTCCGTACGGAAAGCCGCGTGGTCAGGGAGAGATCGGCACAATGGGTTTCGTATTCCGCAAATACGCACAAACAGGCGAACACATCACAGAAGGTCGTCGCTTCGCACCGATGGCACCGGGCGCAATCCAGAGCCCGCAGCAGCCAGGTCAGTTGCCGGATGTCTCATTGATTCCGGGCAAGGGTGAGTTGCCGGTACAGATTCCGGCAGAGGGTGCATCACGTCCCGCAACGCAGTACAAGACATCGGAAGAGATCCTGCACGTGTGGGATGCTACCGGCAAGGATGTGCTTGACCCCGATCGCTTCATCCAGGCACTGCCGAGCTACGAAGAGATTCGCAAGGCGCATCCATGGGTACGCAAACCCGCGCGCCCGACCGCTGGTTATGCGCTCAGTGTGAGCGGACTTCGGCTCAGTGAGCAACTCGCGGCATTGGCCGCTGCTGCTGAATCGACAGAGACCGCCGAGTAATCGATATCAATGTCCGCCGGCCCGATGGATATCCGTCGGGCCGGTTGCAATTCTCCGGAGGAGACCATGCAACCCAACGGAAATGCACCCATCTTCCATATAGACGATCTCACGCCCGTCGATATTCCGGTCTCCATCTTCGTGGCGGGATATCAGGCGGATACGAGCAACAGCATCGAATACAACGCCGAGCCGGGTACCAGCCCCATCGCAAAGGTGATTCATCAGATGATGGATCGGCCGCTCGATCTCACTGCCATGAATGCGCATCCGGCCGGGCAGATGGCCAGTGCCTATACGAACTTCATCAATCTGGATTCTTCCGATCCGCTCTATCGCTACACCATGGGTGTACGGATTGAGAGCCCGGTAGAGATGCCTGAGGATATCGGTATTGTGGAGATTCCACCGGGACAGTTCCTCCGCCTGATGGTGCCGGGGCCGTTTCACGCCACCATCCCGGCTGCCTGGAGCTGGTTGATCAACCTCTTCGCCGATGGCTCGTTACCCTGGCGACGCACCTACACCGGCGATGTGGAACTCTACGATTTCGGTCCGGATGTCAGCGACAGCCTCTGCGCCATCTATGTCGCCGTGGAACCAACGTAGCGCCGAGCCGAAGTGCTCGGCGTCGATATGCTAGAACCGCTCCAGCGTGATGATCGTAGGGGCGCGATCAACCATCCACACCGAAATCGGTAATCCGATGATCGGCAGGCTAATAGACCACGCGATGCTCAACCAAATGACACCCAACACAAGCCCAAATGGCAGATAGATCAATCGGATGATCCACGGATACTGCTGCGCCTTGTGCTCTTGGACAACGAAGCTGCCGTTGTACTCCACGTAGCTGAATTGCGTGCTGCGTTGCCGTAATGTTTGCGCCCACGGCACCCGATTGATGAACCAGAATCCGATAGGCGCAAAGACGATGCTGGCCAACCCCACCAAGCCGATCACCATGAAGATGCCGGATAGCCACCAGCCAACCAGCACAAACCAGATAATGCGCAGAACCCAGGAACGGCTATTGCTTTGCGACCAATATGCAGATGGTGATGATGCCATGGTGACACCTCCTCGATAGTCATACACGTGATGCTGTCACGTCCCTCTAATGGTGCGTTATGACGAGTGACCTGGTCAACCAGGCGATTACTGATACGATGCATCCAGATTCAATGTCAGTATCTTCTTTTTGGAAGGTCGTGGGAGAAATTTCGTGATTACCCCGGCAATCGTCGGGGAATTCCGGCATAATCATGACAGTCATCAATCTGTTTCGCGTTTGCAACATGGCACGTTTTCTTGCCTCATACGTCACATTGGCTACATAAGTAAAGAAAGGGTCTTTCCATGCTGCTTCAGTACCTGTTACTCCCAGTTGTATTCATTATTCTTGTGAAAGTGGCACGAAGGGCTACGAGAGTTAAGAGCGTCCCATACGGTACAATCAGCCATATGAGCCTGGTGCCTCACGGGGAAGCTTCTGTTTCAGGGGCGGCACCACACTCGTTTGGAACCATAGAGGAAGCTGTGGTCTCCCGGGCGAGCGTTCCCGATACGAGCACTGATGATCGGCAGGCGGCGGAAATGGATTCGCCCTCACCCGTCGATTCGCAAACGGAAAGGCAAGCGCACGTGGCGTACGACGCAGAAGCCCTCGTCGGGTACTACCAGAAAATGGTGGAGATCCGTCTGTTTGAAGATGCCACCACCAAGGCATTTCGACAGGGCAAAATCGGAGGTTACCTCCACGTTTATAGCGGCCAGGAGGCAACCGGTACTGCATTCCTGGGCGCGATGAAGCCAGAGAAGGGCGATGTTGCCATCGCTGCCTATCGCATTCACGCTCACGCGCTTCTGCTTGGAGCACACCCGAACAATGTTATGGCCGAGCTCTATGGCAAGGGCACCGGTATCGTGAAGGGTAAGGGTGGTTCCATGCACCTCTTCCATGCGGAAGGTGGCATGCTGGGTGGCTACGGTATCGTGGGCGGTCACATTCCGCTCGCTCCGGGCTATGCCTACGGCTTGCGCTATCAGGGGAAGGACGGCGTGGTGCAGTCCTACCTGGGTGATGGTTCCATCCATAATGGTGCCTTCCACGAAGCCGCCAATCTTGCCGGCCTCTGGGGCAAGTCCGGTATGTGCCCCACCCTCTTCATTCTTGAGAACAATCAGTACGGTATGGGCACCTCGGTCGAGCGCGCCACCGCCATGACCGAGCTCGGACGCAAGTTCGAGAGCTACGGTATCGAATGGGAACGTGTGGATGGCATGGATGTGCAGGCCACACTCGCTGTGGCCGAGCAGGTGCAGGAGCGCGTTCGCGAAACCGGCAAGCCTTATGCGATTGAGGCCTTTGGCTATCGCATCGTGCCGCACGGTGCCGCCGATTTCCTGGAGCAGTATCGCTCCAAGGAAGAAGTGGCCAAGTGGCGTGAGAAGGATCCGATTCCGTTGCTCCACGGTCAGTTGATCGAAATGGGTATCGCCGAGGATCGCCTCGAGGCCATTCGCGCCGAGGCCAAGGCCAAGGCCGACGAGGCAGTCAAGTTCGCCGAGGAAAGCCCGGATCCCGATTTGTCCGAGTTGTTGACGGATGTCTATGCCGACGACACCTATGTGGAGCCGGCCGGTTAATCACCTGGCAAGTCAGCGTGTGGCCACAGGCCACCGTGTTGTAGGAAAGGATTTCAGCTCATGCCCGTCATGACCTATCGTGATGCATTGCGCAGTGCGATGGCTGAAGAGATGGAGCGCGACGAATCGATCGTGCTGCTGGGTGAGGATATCGGTCTCTACGGTGGTACTCACCTGGTGACGAACGGCCTCATCGATCAATTCGGTCCCAAGCGTGTTATCGATACACCCATCGCCGAGGGCGGCTTCACCGGTGCCGCTATCGGTATGGCGATGTCTGGCCTCAAGCCGATCGTCGAAATGATGACCTGGAACTTCTCGTTCCTGGCCGCCGATCAGATTATTCAAACCGCCGCCAAGCTGCACTATTTCAGTGGCGGTCAGGTCAATGTGCCGCTGGTGGTGCGTGGCCCCAATGGTGGTGGTGTTCAGCTTTCCGCCCAGCATACGCATAGCCTGGAAGGCTTTTACGGTCACTTCCCCGGCCTCAAGGTTGTCAGCCCGGCTACGCCCGCCGATGTGAAGGGCATGATGCTGGAGGCGATCCGTAATCCTAATCCGGTCATCTTCCTCGAAGCCGGCGCTCTCTACGGCACCAAGGGTGAGGTACCGGAAGGCGACGAGGTTGTGCCGTTCGGCAAGGCGCGCGTGGCGCGCGAGGGCACCGATGTTACCCTCATTGCCTACGGTCGGCAGGTACCGTTGCTGCTAAGAGTGGCTGACAAGCTTGCCGAGCAGGATATCTCCGCCGAGGTTATCGATCTCCGCTCGATTCGCCCGCTTGATACCGAGACCTTTGTCGAATCCGTGAAGAAGACCAATCGAGCAGTGGTGGTGCAGGAACAGTGGCGCTACTTCAGCGTCGCGTCCGAAGTCTGTGCCGTGCTGCAGCACGAAGCCTTCGATTATCTCGATGCGCCAGTTGAGCGCGTTTCCGGTGCGGAAGTGCCGGCACCATACGCCCGCAATCTGGAGATCGCCGGATTCCCGACGATCGATCACGTCGTAAGCGCCGCACGTCGCGTGCTGTATCTGGAGAAGTAGCGCCATGGCTGTAGTTATCATGCCGAAAATGGGCGACGCGATGGAGGAAGGTACTCTCATCAAATGGCTGAAGGCCGTTGGTGATGAAGTTGCTGAAGGCGACGCCCTGGCTGAGATTGAAACCGACAAGATCACGCTGGAGATGGAGGCGCAGGAGAGCGGCTTCCTCACTAACATCTTCGCCGATGAAGGGGCTGTTGTTCCGATCGGTGAGGCTGTGGCCACTATTGGTCCACAGGATGAGATCGGCAAGGGCGAGAAGCCTGCTTCCGCCGCTGCTTCTGCAGAGGTCGTGGCTGAGTTGGTCTCGGGTGAACCGATCGAAGAAGCCGATGAGGCCGCCGCTGTGGTTGCCGGTGAAACACCCGCCGCCGAAGCGGTGGAGCGTAACGAGAAATTCCGCGCCAGTCCGCTGGTGAAACGACTCGCTGAGGATGCCGGACTCGATCTTGGCCTCGTAAGTGGCTCTGGCCCGGATGGTCGTATCGTCAAGAAGGATATTCAACCCTATCTGGACGGCTCGAAGGCCCTGCCGACTGCTGCTGCATCTGCGGCTGCTCCTTCGACCACAGGGACCGAGGCCGTAACGCGCATTGCTGCTCCGACCTATGCCGTCACCGGTACCAGGGTGGACATGCCAAAGATCAAGCGTGTCACTGGCGACCGCATGACCGAGAGCAAATCGTTCATTCCGCACTACTATGTCAGCGCCAGCATCGATATGAGTGCTGCGCTCGACTTCCGTAAGGATGTGAATGCTCAGCTGGAGAGCGCTGGCATTAAGGTGAGCGTCAACGATCTTATCGTAAAGGCCGCCGCCAAGGCGCTGGAAGAGCATCCGAATGTCAACCGCAGCTATGTGGATGGCGAGCTCTATCAGCAGGAATCGATCGATATCAACATCGCCATTGCTATGGACGGTGGCTTGATCGCCCCCTTCATTCCGTCCGCGAACGAGAAGAGCCTGGGCACCATCAGCAAGATGGCCAAGGATCTCGGCAAGCGCGCCCGCGAGGGCGGTCTGAAGCTGGAGGAGTATCAGGGCGGTACCTTCACCATCAGCAATCTTGGTATGTTCAATGTCGATGAGTTCATTGCCGTCATCAATCCGCCACAGGTCGCCATTCTGGCGGTTGGCTCGGTGGCCGAAGTGCCGGTGGTGCGTGATGGCAAGGTCAAGATCGGCCACAAGATGACTATCACCCTCAGCGCCGATCACCGCGCGCTGGATGGTGCTGAGGTCGCATCCTTCCTGCAGACAGTCCGCCAGTACCTGGAGAACCCGGTCCTGCTCGCAGTCGGGTAACATCTTCTTATAACCTGATTTCTGCCGCCCGCCTGGAACAATGTCGTTCCAGGCGGGCTTTTTTACATCCTTGAACCCAATACGTAGGCCGGGGGTGCCGAATGCGGTAGCTTGCTGCCCTTATCCCCCGGGCTTGGTCACGCTATTCCACTGCAGTGGAATAGCGCGTGCGGTTTTGGTTCGCTATTTCATTTTTCAGACGAAAAATGAAATAGCGCTCGTCCGGAGACCTCGTTATTTCACTTAACTAGAATAGCGAGAGGAATCTTGGTTCGTTATTCCAATTTCTGGTCGAAAAATGGAATAACGATCGTGCATTCCTGGGACCCATCTTCGCCCACCCGAGACGCTATCATTGATCCATGCTGGTTCGCCCAGACTATCGTTCGCTTAGCCAGAGGTTTCTACACTCGATGACAACATTCGAATGGTTTCTCTTGATTGTCGTGGTGATTGTCGTGCCGCTAATTGTGGCCGTGGTCGTCACACTCTGGACGATCGATCAGGCGAACAAGCGGAAACGGGCAAATCGTAAGGATGCCCAGATTGGCGTGAAAAGGCAAGCAGCGCTGACCCCGGAAGAGGTTGCAGAACGCAAGGCTGCCCGCGCTCGCAAGCAGGAGGATGACATGGCAGGTGATGTGAACATCAACAATCTCGATGCTAATGAAGATTCTACTGAAACCATCACTTCTGATAACGGTAATGCCGTAACGATCAATAACACCAGTGGAAATGATCTCGCCGCTGCGGACGATGCGGCCGCGATGGCCGAAGAATCCTCGGAATCATCCGCTGATGCCGATGTGATCGACGATGCCGCCGAAGACGTGGTGGAAGGACCGAATCTCGGATAGCAAGATCCAAGATGCTGACCTTCTTTGCGCGATTCACACTGACGTCAGAACATCGTTGAGATCAGGAGGAAGAGCATGTCAGATTTCGATGCATCGGCTCACTATTTCGTCTTCAAAGATACGGTCACATCGCTGATCACCGCAGAGAATCAGTTCACCGTTATCCCCGCCTGTCCGGATTGGACATTGCGCGATATCCTCGGCCATTTTGTCGGTGAGTTTGAGGACTTGCGCGATGGCAACACTGCCGAGCTTGGTCAGCCACAGTGGACCGCTGCTCAGGTTGCCCGTCATGCTTCCAGTGATCTTGCCACAATCAAACAAACCTGGGACGAACTCATCGCTGCCGCTGGCGAGAAAGCACAGAAATACGGAGCCTTTCTCCTCCCGGACATCGTCACCCATGAGTTCGATGTCCGCGGTGCCTTGGGCAATACCGATAACCGGGATACGCCCGCGTTGATCGCCGCCGCCCAGTTCTTCTGTCCAATTGTGGGCAGAGGATTCGCTGCCCACAATGTGCCCGCATTACGCCTGAATTTCGGTGACGAGTCTTTGGTGCTCGGCGAAGGTGAACCAGCGGGTGAACTCCGAATCTCGCCATTTGAGACAAATCGTGTGGTGACCGGTAGGCGATCGCTCGCGCAAATCCGTGCTCTGGATTGGAGCACCGATCCATCACCGTGGATTGAACACATCTCGTTCATGCCACCACGTTCAACGGATCTTGTGGAATGACGCGGTAGTCTCGAGGGTGCCGGCGGTGAAGTCTGGATGAACGCTACCGTGAGGCTGACCTGATCGAACGATCATCGGTTACTGACCGACGTACTCCATCTTGAAGTGCGTTTCGATTTCACCATTCACCACAAACCCGAGGCGTTCATAAAGGGCGTGAGCTTCGGGATTAAGCTTCATCACCTGCAGCCGCAGCGGCATCCCCGCCGACTGTGCTTGCGCGATCACATCCCGAAGTACCGCCGATCCGATGCCTTTCCGCTGCTGCTCGGGAGCAATGACGATATTTGTGACATACCAATGATCGTCGTTCTTCGTGAGATCAATAAAACCAGCGATCTCGCTATCGACCTCGATAACATCTATTACGACAGCGGCCATGTAGTTGGCCCATCGCTGGATCTGATAGTCGTCGTCCCAGCCCCACACCTGGTCCACAACATCGTGAAAGCCAGCATCATGTATCAGCCGTAGACGTTCATGATCATCGCTGGTAGCAGGGCGGAGTGAATACATGAGGAGATTCCTTTCAAGAATTACGACGAATCCCGATCGCACGAACACGACCGGGATTCACCGTTCTGTTGCGTGGGTGTGAGATCTAGTCTTCCGTGATGTAGATCAATCCCGGTTGGGTGTTGAAGGCGGACTTCAACTCGCCTACCAGATTACGCAGGTGCTGATCGCTCGGTGTCTCATCAAGGGGACGGCGATCGTAGACCGGTGTACCGGCATACTTCTGCCGACCGGCGGTTGCGCGCGCATCGATACGGGGATCGCGCTTGTAGACCTCAGCGAAGAGTCCGGTGCTATCTTCCGTAACGAAGACAGCAAAGTTGGGGTCAAGTTCGATCCCCACCATACCGCCATCAACATCGTCCACCACATTCGGATAACCCGCGGGGACACGACCACTATACTGATCGACCACGACTCCCAGAATCGGGATGAAACGATTACGGATCTCTGTCAGATTGCTCATGCTACTCCCCTTCTCTACGGATTTCCGGCCTGATTCTCTTCGGAAAGCTGACTCGGGCGAGGATCGATTTGCCCGGCGTATTTGTTGCCAACCTTATCGCGGTACTGTGTCATCACCGGGCTGCTGAGCGTCTCGAACGAGAAGGCGCAGATGCGCATCCCCGGATAGAGCGCCACTGGCATGCGCCCCAGATTGCTCAATTCCATCGTGGCAGTGCCGATCCACCCTGGTTCGAAGACTGCCGCCGTGCTGTGCACTGTGATACCCAGGCGCGCGATACTGCTGCGGCCTTCCAACCGACCCAGCAGATCGTTCGGCAGTTCCAGGCTCTCCTTGGTGCTGGCCAGCGCGAAATCGCCCGGCTGCATCATGAACTGCTCGTCATCTTCCACCACAATCGTGCGCATGGCCTCTCCGATCGAGACCGGATTACGCGGATCAATATGGCTAAAGCGACTGTGTTCGAAGACCATGAAGGTGTTCCCCAGTCGGAAATCGACGGAAACCGAACCCAGCTGTTTCTCCAAATCGGGTGCAGGAGTGATTTTGATGCGGCCCGATTCCAGGGCAGCGAGAATATCGCGATCGGATAACACCATGCGGGAGAAGCTCGCTTCCAGTTGAACACAACACAAAAGATCCGCAGTTGGCACGGATTCACGGCTAGTTTACCGCAGATGTCGATTGCGATGTGTTGGTTGTGGCACCGGGCCTTGCGCCCGGTGGGAGAAGGCCACGGTGGCATCGCTCACAAGAGCTTTGGTACCGAGAAAGTGATTCAGAGGACATTGGACTCGCAAGATGTAGTCCCGTCCCTCGCCAGCGGCGGAACGTCGCGGCGAGTTGGGCGGGTTCAAGTAGCCGCCAGCGAGCAATCCTGGAACAGGTGGCGGAGTTGACCATATTCGCCGGGTATAAAACCCGACGCTACCAACCCGGGCAACTCGCAGGCGCAAGCGCCTTGCGAGGCCCAGGTCTACGCTTCCGCTGCCCCATGGTTGTCCATTTCCTCGAAAAGGATGCCCTTATGGACGATGCTACGGGCATGTTTCATGTGAAACATGCCCCACGAAAAATAAAGCGGCCAATGTTTCATGTGAAACACTGGCCGCTGTCATCTCAGGTGAAGAGAAACCTAGTCCTCAACGATCCAGGCATCAATCGCGCGCTCGTATTCGACAATGCCACCATCACCGAAGAAGATACCGACCTCGCGGGCAGCGCTCTCGACCGAATCCGATGCGTGCACCAGATTACGACCAATCGTCACACCGAAATCGGCACGGATGGTACCCGGAGCGGCTTCGCCCGGCTTGGTGGCACCATTGGTGGTGCGCACGATGCTGACCGCATCCGGACCCTCAACCACCATCAATACGCTTGGGCTGCTGGTGATGTAGCTCACCAGGCCATCGTAGAACGGCTTGCCCTTGTGCTCGCCATAGTGCTTGCCGGCGGTCTCTTCCGAAACCTGCTCGAACTTCATCGCCACGATCTTGAGGCCGCGCTTCTCATATCGCGCCACGATCTCACCGATGAGACCGCGCTGCACTGCATCTGGCTTCACGATCACCAGCGAACGCTCGATACTTGCCATGATTTTCTTCTCCGAAATGTGGATAGTGCGAACCGCTCTGTCCGCGCGAATGTCGCCTGCATTGTACCATCGTCAGGCCGATTCCCCGGGCGTTTTCGCGAAGATGGTAGACTGACCTGCAGATGTCCGGTCGCCCCACTACTCCACCACCAACCATATGACCGATCACGATCCTGGCCAATCCAACAATGACTATGTGCAGCGTCGTGTGCGACGGGCCCAGTCGAGCGCCTCTGATCCCCAGGAACCTGCTCACAGGGACCGGGCGACTCGCTATAGTCAATTAGGTGGCAATGCTTCTGAGCAGACTGAAGCATCACCAACCGTATCGGCGCACGTGCCGAATCCCCAGTTTGCACAGGATCTGCGGCGGGCACGGGCGGCTCAGGCGCGCAACCTGGGTACAACCAGCCGCTGGAAGCGCTTTACCCGACGGAAATGGTTCTGGCCACTTGTTGGTATCCCCGGTACGTTGATGCTTGTGTTGGCACTCATCCTTTCGCCGGTGCTCTACTCCTCGCTCCGGGCCTGGCGAAATGTGACGGTTGAAGATGTCGAGCACGCCGATTCTGCCGTAATTGCCCAGTTGAATGATGCCGGTACTCCCGAATTGGTGGAGCGCCCCACTGAGGTTGCTGTTTCCAATTGGAATGGGCAGGATCGGATCAACATCCTCCTGCTCGGTGCCGATCTCTCTGCTGTGGATGGCTCCAGTCGTACTGATACGATCATGATCGTGAATATCGATCCCCAAACCAAATCGGCACGCATCCTCTCCATCCCACGCGATGTGAAGGTGGTGATTCCTGGCTACGGTATCGACAAAATCAATGCCGCCTTTGCCCTCGGTGATTACAACAATGTGCAGGGAGGCGGTGCCGGACTCATGATTCGCACGATCGAGGCAAACTTCGGCATTCCTATCCATGCCTTTGTGCAGATCGATTTCAACGGCTTTGTGCAAATGGTCGATACCGTGGGCGGTATTTACGTTGATGTCCCCTACCCGATTCTGGACTCGCAATACCCCGCTGAAAACTTCAACTATCAACGCATCCACTTTCCTGCCGGTTGGCAACACATGGATGGTCAAGAGGCGCTCATCTACGCTCGCACGCGTCATCAGGACGGAGATACCAGCCGCTCGGCGCGACAGCAGCAGGTGCTGCTCGCATTGCGGGATCAGCATCTGAGTGCCGATCTGATTACCCAGTTGCCTCAGCTAATTACCGATTTCGGCGGTACCGTGCGTACCGATATCTCCATCACCGATGCTATCAAGCTGGCCCAGTTGGCTCTCGAGATACCCAATGAGAATATCGAACAACTTACTGTTACCGGTGCCGTTCATGATGACTATGGTGATAACGGTATCTTCTATTTACGTGTCGACTGGCTGGTGATGGAAGACATCCTCAGTGAGCTTGTGGGCTACGATGTCTCTGCACCTGGCGCGGCCTATATGGATCCGGATTACGGTGCGCGCATCCTCGTCATCAATGGCACGCGCAACGAGGGATTGGCCGGACGCATCGGCACGGTGTTGGAATACAACGGTTTCTGGCAGATTTCGGTGGACACCGCTGAGGATATCGATACGCACGAGACCAGCAAAATCATTGATGTCGAGGGTAATCTCGGTACCAGTGCTCTGGTGAGTGAGCTGATTAGCGTTGGGCAGGATGCGATTATCTATGGCGACGATGCCAGTTCGCTTGCGTCAAGCGATGGTTATTTTGGATACGATATTATCATAATCCTGGGTGATGACGCGTGGGATCCCGCCGGCGATAGCTGGACTCTGGAGCAATACAACACTGAACAACGCCACGGTGAAGGCGAGATGGAATCTACGCCTGCGGTTGAAAGCCCGTAGCGGTGACGAACGCTCTGTCATTCCGAGCGCGCAGCGTCGAGGAATCAACCGAACAATCGATAGCCTTGAATACAGTAACTATCGGGATCACCGGCCAACGAGACAACGCCCCTAGCTCCCGCTGCTCTGATACCCCCGCGATGCCCGCATAAACACGGTGATCGCAACTGACATGCACACGATACCGACCGGCAATGTCAGCCACCCTGTCCAACTCGGCAGAAAAGTCTCCTTCTGGAGCAGAATCGCTGCAGGTAGCCATGCCACAAAGGCCACGGGTACCAGAAAGGTCAGCACCCTACTCCCGATCCCGCCAAAGATATCGGTTGGATAGTTGCCATAGCGAGAAAAGACATCATCGAACACCACTCGCGCTGGCCATGACTCCACAAACCGAAATGTCAGTGAGGCCGGCAGAATCTGGAAAGCGCCATCGAGCATCGCTCCTCCGAGGATTGCGCCGGTGATCAGCATCACATGGGCAGCGCTCCATTCGATATCAATCCGACTCAACGCCGCCACCAGAATCGCGATGCCGCCAATCAGATCACCGAGCACGGTGATGCGGAAATCGGTGAACATGAGTTGCAGGAGTGGGTGCACCGGTCGGACCAGCAGTCGATCATACTGCCCTTCCCGTACGAAATCATCAATGGCATAGAGGGAGCTGAAGAAGACTAGATAGAGGCCATGTGCCGTCAATCGCAAGCCATAGAGTAAGGCGATCTCGGCCAGTCCCCAGCTACCCAATGAGGTAAAGGTTTCCAAAATCGCCCAGATCATCACGATACCGAGCCCCTGGAAGAACATGCCGCCCAACACCCCGATGATGAAACTGAAGCGATACTGCATTTGACCACGGATGCTGGCCAGGGCCATCTGCCCGCAGAGGGTTAGGGTGTGCTTCATTTCACCCTCCCTGAATCTGCACAGCATAGCGGGCGCGTTGCCAGATCCACCAGACAAGAGCAGCCAGCAGCACGATCCAGATAGCCTGTGTTGCGATGGTTATGAGGATATCGTATCCGGTTGTTTCACCGACATAGATCGAGAGTGGCGCATAGCTCATTCCCTGAAAGGGTAGCCATCGCAACGTGGTCCGCAGAGCATCGGGCAGAAACCAGAGCGGCACCATTTGTCCACTGACAAATGCCAGGACCGAATACGCCAGGAAATTGATACCAGTGGTATTGATGGTCCAGAACCCAATCATCCCGATCGGCAACCACACCAATACGGAGAGGACATAGGCCAGGATAAGACTAACGGCATACCCCACGGCAGTCTCAAGCGTTGGTGGCGCCTGGAGCGATCCCACAATGGCGGCAAAGGGCAATACGATGGCGATTAGCGGGATTCTGCCGATGAGAAAGCCGATATCGTAGGCGAGCATTTGCGGCAGAAAGCCTACCGGGCGCACCAGATCGCTCGCGATGGTTCCTCGTTGAATGCGCCGTGCTATCTCGCCACTGGCGATGGGCTCAAGGAGATAGGCCTGTAGCATACCGATGGTGACATAGAGAATCATCATATCCAAATGGATGCCGTTCATCACGGTGCGATCTCCGTAGACGGCGGTCCAGATCATGCGCATCGAGAAGAGCATCAGCATGTTACGGAGAATCCATAACGCCATGCGGCTACGATACGCCCAGGTACGCTGTAGCGCCATGCCAGTGCAGGCTTTGAGTGCTGGTAGAGATGGAGATATGGTCATGCCATAACCTCCCGGGTCTCATAGATCTCGCGGATAATTCCTTCCAGTGCGGGCTCACGCACACCCAGATCGATAATCGGCACACGGCTGGAAATGATCGCGATCGCATCCGGTAATGCAATCACATCCGGATTCACCGCGAAGGTCGCTCCCATGCCATCGTGATGCTCCAGGGCGAAATCCGCAGGGAGCGCATCGATAAATGCACCCAGGCTCCCCTCCCCGTCTGGCGCCGTCACGATATCCAGCAATCGATGCGGGGCATAGCGTCGCTTCAGATCATTGGTCGCACCATCGAAAAGCAGCCTGCCATGATCAATGATGATCAGGCGCTGGCAGAGCCGTTCCACATCGCCCAGATCGTGGGTCGTCAGCAGCACTGTGGTGCGGCGCTCGGCATTGATCTGCTCGATAAAGCTGCGGATGCGTTCCTTGGCGACCACATCCAGGCCCACGGTGGGCTCGTCCAGAAACAGCACCGGTGGCTCATAGAGCACTGCCGCCGCCAGATCGCCACGCATACGTTGCCCCAGGCTCAGCTGTCGCACCGGCGTCCCGAGGAAGCTCTGCATCTCCAGGAGTTCGACCAGCATGTCCAGATTGGCCCGGTACTTCCCCTCCTCCATGCGATACATCTTGCCGATGAGCGCCAGACTCTCTGTCAACGGCAGATCCCACCAGAGTTGACTTCGCTGCCCAAAGACCACACCGATATTGAGCGCGTTTGTGGTGCGCTGCTCCCACGGCACCACGCCACAAACCTCCACCTCGCCGCTCGTTGGTGTGAGAATCCCGCTCAGCATTTTGATCGTGGTGCTTTTGCCGGCACCGTTCGGTCCGAGATAGCCGACAATCTCACCTTCGTCGATACTGAGCGTGATATCGTCCACAGCGCGCGTCGTTACCGATTCACTGGTAAGGAGCGTTCGAAGCGCCGCGAAACGACCGCTATGTCGCTTCGGCCGCACGAAATCCTTCACCAGATGATGGGCGGATATAATCGGCATGCGCTGTCCTTTCCACGAGATTCGGTGTCAGTATCGCACAGGAGAATTGCTCAAATGACTCAACTTACCGACCGCATCACTGTTCTGCAATCCGCATTCTGGGCCACAAATAGCAGCATCGTCAGCGGTCCGGTAGGGTCGTTGCTGATTGATCCGGGGGTATTGCCGGATGAACTGGAGCGCATTGCGGATGTCGCTACACCGGTAGCGGCCGGTTTTTGCACGCACGCGCATTGGGATCATGTGCTCTGGCACGAACGCTTCGGTACCAACGTGCCCCGATTTGCCTATTCGGAGACCGTTATCAATATGCGGCAAAACCGGGATCGGATAATCCGGAACATCACGAATAGTGCCGAGCTTTGGGGCGTCGATGCCGCCATGAATACGGATCTCCTCTTTCAGGAGCAACCACTCTCCGATAGCAGTGCCAATATCGCGGGTATCGCGACGATAGTCGTGCCGATTCCGGGCCACGAATCCGGCCAGGCAGCGTTGGTATTGCCGGAGGATAAGGTCGCGTTTGTCGCGGATACGCTGAGCGATATCGAGACGCCAGCATTCTACGAAGGTAGCGAGAGCGTTGAGGACTACCTTAAGACGATGGATACCCTGCAGCTGATTATCGATCGGGCCGACTGGATTGTTCCCGGTCATGGCGCGCCCGCCGATCGCGCCGAAGCTCAGCGGCGACTGGATGCCGATCGACGCTATCTCGAGGCGATCGGACCATTTGTCGCGGCGAGAGCAGGGGAGAGCGGCGAAGAGATCGCCCGGGCATTGTTGGTAGAGCTGGACGATCCTCGTTCTGAAGGTTTGGCCTGGGGTATGCACCTCCACAATGTGAATCAGCTACTGGCGGAGCAGGGGAACGAGGCGTGAGTCTGTGGGTGCGCAAGAGTTCACGTCTGATTCCTCTCGATGAAGGGTATCGTGTGTGGATGCTTAGGATCGAGGATCCCGTGAGACCTCGGTGGATACTCCCCGGTGGTGGCCTGGAAGACGGTGAATCCTGGCAGGACGCTGCTCTGCGTGAGCTCTGGGAGGAGTGTGCCATCGACGATGCAGAAATTGGTCCGATGGTAGCCACTCGCACACGAGAGGCCGTTCACAACGGTACTCCGTACCTCTCTGATGAACGCTACTTTCTGGTGAGGATGCAGTCCCAGCAACCCTCGACCAGGAACATGTTCGACTATGAGCTTGCGGACTACACGCAACAGGGCTGGCTATCTGTCGAAGACATCATCACCAGTGCCGAACCCGTCTACCCCCTGGGGCTAGCCGAATTGATTGCAGCGTTGAGCACTGGGAATATTCCTTCTGAACCAGTGATCTGGACAGAATGAGGCACCTGTGATCACCCGATATCGACTACGCTTTCCCCATGAGTAATATGCCGACGATCTATCTCGATGCCGATGCCTGCCCCGTGAAGGACCTCGTTTTCCGCACGGCCGTGCGTTACACCCTGCCGCTGATGGTGGTCGCGAATACGCCCATTCACATTCCTTCCGATGCCGATCAGCTTGCCCGCGCCATCGTCGTGCCCGGCTCGCCGGATGCCGCCGATGACTGGATTGCCGAGCACGCAACGCCAACCGACCTCGTGCTCACTGCGGATATCCCGTTAGCCGCCCGTATCATCGAAATCGGTGCACCATGTCTCGATTTCCGCGGTAACCACTACAATCCAAATCGCATTGGCGAGGCATTGGCCAGTCGCGAGATCAATGCGATGCTGCGACAGATGGGCGAGATCACCGGTGGTCCGCCCGCATACAACAAGAACCAACGCTCGGCGTTCGCATCCGCGCTGGATGCGGCCGCGCACAAACTCGCGAAACGGAGACCTCTGTGATCACAACTATTCTGCTTGATCTGGACGACACGATTCTCACCGACGATCCCGCCAGCGAGATCGCCTTTGCGAAGACCGCCGCGCTCGTGCCGCATCTTGATGAGCATCAGCTCATCACCGCCGCCAAAGACGCTGCCAATCGTGGTTTTCTGGAAAGTCCGTTTCCGGAGTGGTTGATCGAGATCGGTACCGGTCCACTGGAGCTCCTGCGAGCACGCTTTGAGGGCGATCATCCCAATTGGGCCATCATGCGGGAGTGGGGACCAGGCTATCGATTGCGCACCTGGCAGCAGGCGTTGGCGGCGAGTGGAGTAGGGGACGATGATCTCGCTGCCCAACTCGATGCCTCGTTTGAGCGTGAGCGTGGGGAAGCGAATCCGTATTGTGACGGGGCCGAGGCAGCCCTGGCCGAACTGGCTGATAACTACCGACTCGGTATGGTCACCAACGGTATCCCGGATGTGCAGTGGCACAAGATTCGCGCCACCGGTATCGCGCCAATGTTCGATGTGATCGCGGTCAGTGGTGAGGTTGGCTACGGCAAGCCGGATCCAAAGATCTATGGTTGGGTGATGGAGCAGATGGGTATTGCTCCGGAAGAGGCGATCATGGTCGGCGATAACTGGCGTCGGGATGCTATTGGTCCGCAGGAACTCGGGATTCGTGGCGTCTGGATCAGCATGGGTCGGCCTGCGCCGGATGATCGCCAGCCATGGCTGGTCATCGAATCACTGGCGGAACTGCCAGCGATTTTGGGTCGGAAGTAACCCGAACCCTGGAAAGTATGGGGTCGCCCTGCGATCTGCAAGAGCCGCAGGGCTGAAAGGTATCGACCCGCATCGGCGGCATAGCCGCCGATAACATGTACGACGATGGTCGGCGCCATAGGCGTCGACGCGGGAGGATACCATCGCTCCGCTCAGGATCCTCCCCTACGTGAACCGCACGTCTGGAAAGCACGTAGCCCTGCATCGGCGGCGTAGCCCCGGGGTTGATCCCCGGGGTCCGCGTTGGCTACCCAGCCCTTGGTGGTACTGTAAATCCCGAAGATACGATTATACCGTTACGCCAGTTCCAATGCCTGATCCAGCAACCCTCGGCGGAGGGAATCAACCTCCTCGCTACGAATATCACGTAACATGCCTATCAATACGTCTGATCGTGAAGCTACGATCTGCATGGCGATAATCCCGTAGAGATCCATCACAGTAGTCATGCGGAACCAGCCTTCGATGGTATTGGCCCAGCTATCTCGTGTCTGGTGCGCCAACAAAAGATCGAACAAACCCAAAATGATCTGTTCATTCTCATTCTCGATAAACTGATCCACCAGAATCGGCACGAGTTCATCCGGCAATTCCACTAAATTCCGCAATCCTTCGGCGACCACCTCGGTGCGACCATGCCCCCAACTTACCGTACCGAAAATAGGCGCCAGGTTACCATGGCTTGCCAGCAATCGAATCGCCGAGAGGGCCGGCTCATCTGAGAGCGTGGCCTCTGGCTCATGCATGAATCTCACCGCGAAATCCGCGGTAATCTCCGGATTGATGTCATTCATCGTCATCATCGCAGCTGCGCGGAGATCGGAGCAGACCTCCCAGGCAGCATCGTGTTCATAGGTCTGCATGGCATGGAGAAGGAGAGACACATCCGCCGGACCGCTAATCGGTCGTATGGCTCGCACAATCGCAGAGCGGATATACGCTCCGCCATCGCGCCGATGCGGCTGCTCATCGCACCACTGGTATTTTTCTACCAAAACATCATGGAGCGATGCCGATTCTGCTCTGCCCAGAATCCCAATTGCATGGCGCGTAAGATCGAGATCAATGGACTTTCGCATCAGTTCGATAGCCCTGGCGATCTGTTCCTCGCCACGTAACGCATCAAGTTCTGCGCGTTCAATCCGACTATTGCTGTATCTGGACATCCTGAGCTCCGCTATCATGATGCAAACCGCACCTATCTAGTGGAGCCTATCGCATGCGTCGCTATTTTACCGATCGCACACCACCCGATTCCGACGGAATTCGCCAGGTTTACGATGGTCTGGCCCCGAACTGGCTGCGTGGACCGGGCAGGGGAGAGACCTGGCTGGCAGGCGATCTGCGCAATGAACTGATCACTTATCTTCATGGCGATGTGTTGGAACTCGGCATCGGTGCGGGAGATACGCTCATTCGTCTCAGCCAATTGCCGCACGATGTCACTGCCTATACCGGACTAGATCTCAGCCCCGGTATGGTGACGGAGGCTAGGAAGGTTGGCACCAGGTTCCCGACAACGCTGCTGGTCGGCAATGCCGAAGATTTGAGCCAGTTTGCGGATGCGGCCTTCGATACCGTCACCGCGAGCATGTTGCTGTGTACCGTGGCCGATGTCCCTAAAGCATTGGCCGAGTTCGCCCGCGTCTGCAAACCTGGCGGACGGATCGTATTGCTGGAGCATATGCTCTCCACAAACCCGATGGTCGCGCGGATTATGCGCTGGTGGGCACCGATTCAGATTCGCCAGATCGGTTGCCATGTCGATCGCGAAACCGTGCAGACACTGCGCGATTGTGGCTACGAAATCGAGATAGAGCATCGCCGTCGGCTCGGCATCGCTCGTCTCATCGTTGCCACGCCACCATCACGACGTTAGCCGCAAGCCATGAAGGTGCAGGTGGGGTTGGCAAAGAAAAGCGGACGGATGATTCGAAAACCATCCGCCCGCGAAATACTCTCTGTGGTTGCGGAATTATACTGCCTTCAGCACCGCAATGGCACCATGGGCTGCGTGACCGAAGCTGTGGTTCACCGCCACATAATGACCCGGTTCGTCCACCATGAACTCGCATGCCACACCATCGCCAGGGCCGACACTGATGGTCTGCAAACCTTCCAGCTTGTTGTTCGGATTGGCGTTGAAGTAGACATGGGAGAAGATGGCACCCACCACGTGGAACGCGCTCCACACATTCGGTCCATGGTTGACCATGTAGATGCGCACCAACTCGCCCACCGGAATCTCGATCGGCTCATCCACATACTGGCTGGCATGGCCGTTGAAGCAGGTGATGTTCGGGGCGGAGGTCAGCTCGAAGAGGCGCTCGGCATCGGTCACATGGATACCATCGCCACCGTCCATCGTGTAGAACTCGGACTGGGAGAGCACGATTTCCGTCGCCGGCTCAAATCCGCCCTCGGCCGGATCAACGATCAGCGGCAGATACATACCGGTCGCGATATGCATGAGCACCGGTGCTGTACCGCAGTGCACCATATAGGCACCGGGGTAATCCAGCTTCATATCCCACTCGAAGGTTTCTCCCGGTTGCACCAACGCATAGCCGCGCTCCGGCGAGACACGGGCGGCGTGGAAGTCCACCGAGTGCGCCATCGGGGCATCGTTCTTGATGGTCACATGGAGTGTATCGCCCTGCACCGCTCGCAGTGCCGGCCCCGGAACCGTGCCATTCATTGTCCAGGCAGCGTACTGTACATCCTTGCTGATCCAGACTGTGCGATCCGCAAAGGTGATCTCCACAGACTTGTCACCCGGCTCAACCGTCGGCAGATAGGGATCGTAGCGCTGGAACTCCGCGACTTCGGCACCTGGACCCGGAGTGGCATCACCGGTACCAGTGGCATCGCCATCGGAGCCGATATAGCTACCGCCAGCCTCGGGTGTGCTGGTCATATCCTGATGCGCGGATCCTCCATAGATCATACTGGCCGCGCCAATACCCAGACCCACACCAGCTGCACCGCGCAGCAACGAGCGGCGATCTGTGCGCTCGGGCAGAACAACTGTCGCGGGAATTCGTATGATAGACATAGTTTTCTCCTCTACCGCTGATCGGGCCGACCGACTCGACTCGATTGCCTGATGCATACGGTAGCAAACGGAATCCTGAGTCCGATAGCAGGATTTTCCGCGAAAAACCGATTGATCGTGTAGGAATTATTTCGATATGACTCCACCAGTTTTCGATGCGCTCACCGCTGACCGCGAGACATTCTTCGCCGAATGGCGCCAAAGCCGGGCTGAACTTGATACTGAGCTGGCCGGACTAACCGCTGCTGACCTGGAGGAGCCAGGTATGACTGGCGACTGGAATGGTCGGGTGACGCTCGTGCATATCGCGCGTTGGGATGAAGTAACGACAGAGATGATTCTGCGCAATCATTTCGGTGTTCTCCCCGGCGTGAACGAATACGATGAATACGAAGCGCTCAATCTGGTTTGGGCAGAGATTGATGCCGATATCACGCTGGAGGCAGCGTGGCAGCGTTATCACAGCGCGCATGAAGCGATTGTGCGCGCGATGCGATACATGCCAGATTCATCCTGGAACGATTTCGTGCGTGGCTGGGTGCGGGAGGCATCCCTGAACCACTATCGCCACCACGCGGATACCACCCGCGCATGGAAAGCGCATCGGTAACTCTGGCGACCACCGTCATGCTGAGCAACGCCAAGCATCTCGGGCAGCGATAGCTGGTCAAGCCGGAGATTCGGGTCGATACCTTTCAGGATCGACCCCTACGCTGGCTGTAGCGATGTACCATGGGCATTCGGTAGTGTCGAGCCTTGTGCTCGACCACGATGAGGCACCGCCTCATCGTCCCTGTTTCGCAATATCCCAAACCAGCAATCGTTGGGCTGATTTCTCGCCTGCGGCTTCGGAATGACGCGGAATACCGATCTCCCTCGTAGCCCCGGGTTTTAGACCCGGGGTTCGGGCCAGTATTCCGCCATATCCCAAGCTACCGATCGTTCGGCTGATTTCTCGCCTGCGGCTTCGGAATGACAGGGCACGACGGACGGCAAAATTACCGCACCGGTATCCCCGCCTGCACCGCGGCGAGATCGCGCACATCGAAATCTTCATCCAGAGGCAGATCGCTCAGGCGCAGGCTCAGCGTTTGGCTGACACCATCGCCGCCCATGGTGATGCCATAGAGCGTATCCGCGCTTTCCACTGTGCCTCGATTGTGTGTGATCACAATCGCTTGCGTCTGATCGGCCAGCGTGCGCAGTTCATCGCGGAAGCGCACCACATTCGCCTCATCCAGCGCGGCATCGACTTCATCGAGCAGAACGAAGGGGGAGGGGTTCACGCGCAGAATCGCGAAGAGCAATGCCACGGCGGTCAGGCTGCGCTCACCGCCGCTTAGCAGTGCCAACCCCTGCAGGCGCTTGCCCGGTGGCTGCGCCACGATATCGATACCGCCAGGCGCGCCATCATCGTCCGGTGCCAGTACCAGCCGGGCCGAGCCACCACCGAAGAGCACGGTGAAGGCTTGGCTGAAGGCGATACTCACCTGCTCGAAGGTTTCCTCGAAGCGCTGTTGCATCGTCTCGTGCAACTCGGCCAGCATCGCTCGTAACCGCGCGGAAGCCTGCTGCACATCGGCAAGTTGCTCGGTGAGGAAGGCGAAGCGCTCGGCTTCCTGCTCGTATTCCTCCACCACGTTGTCACTGACATAGCCAACGCGATGCAACCGATTGCGCAAGCGCGCTATTTCGCGCTCCGTCTCCTCGTAATCGTCCGGCAGTTCGGTGAAGTCGATTTCTTCAGTGTCAGCCAGTAGATCGTTGGGAATCTCCAGATTCAGATCATCAATGATCCGTTGCTGAATTCCTCCCGTCTCGGCCCGTGCCCGCTCCAGCGTGAGCGTAGCGGCACCGTGTGCCCGCTCGATTTCCATTGTTTGCTGGCGTGCTGTCTCGATTTCAGTATGATGGGTGCGCGTCTTTTCCGCCGTCGCGGTCAGTGCCTCCGCCAGCGGCACCCGGGCCTCATCGCCCGCAGTGACGGAGCTTGTAAGCTGCTCGGAATCGCTTTCAAGTCGCCCCAACTCTTCCTGGAGTGCCAGCTTCCGACCCTCCATCTCGGCTTCGTCGTTTTCCCGGCTGGCGATCTCGGTCTTCTGCACACGCAGTTGGCTTACCAGCTGATTCTGCAGACGTTCTTCCGCTCGCTTCCGCTCTTCCAGAGCCGCGAGGGTGGCATTGGCGATGGTCAACGCGGCATCGACATCAGCCGTACCATCGCGCTGGGTCGAGAGGGAGGATGCCACCAGCGCTTCGCGATCGCGCAGTTCCGAGAGCGTCGTCGTAGCGGCTTCGATCTCGGCAGCGAGGCGGTTGAGCTTCTCCTCGCGTTCGCCAGCGGTGATCACTGCTGCGTCTCGATGCTGGGTCGCGCGCTCTTCCTGCTTCGCAATATCGGCGATCCATTGCTGCAATCGTTGTTTCTGTGGTGCGTTCGCCTTCTGCTGAGCCAGGAGGTCGGCTCGTTCCGTCTGGAGTTGCTGTCGCGTTGATTGTGCTTGCTGGATCTTTGCTTCCAGATCGCTGGAGGCACCACTTGCCTCGGCGAGCTTCCTGTCCAGAGCGGCAATCATCTGGGGCAGATCCCGCAGCTCGCGTTCCCGGCTGAGCACGCCACTATCGCGGCCCTGCGAACCACCAGTAACCGAGCCACCACTACGAGCGATCTCACCTGCCAGCGTGACTGTGCTCCAGCCACCGGGCAACGAATCCATCAGCCGCCGGCTCGTCGGCAAATCCTCAACAACCACGATCCGGCCGAGGAGTGCCTGGACGACTTCGGCGACATCGCTATCGCTCTGCACCAGATCGCTGGCAATACCGTGCACACCGGCCTGGCCGATGATGTCGCGCGGTCGCTGTTGATTACCGTTGCGCCGACGCACTGTTTCGATCGGTTGGAAGGTGGCGCGGCCCGCGCGAGATTGCTTGAGCATGCCGATGGCAGCTTCGGCATCGCGCCATTCCCGCACAACGATATCCTGCAAATGTCCGCCCAGCGCGATTTCCAGCGCCGTATCGTACTGCTTGTCAACCTTGATCAGTTCGGCGAGTGTGCCCAGCACACCGGTCAGTTTCCCCGCGCGATGCCACTGCATAACCTGACGTGGACCCTGATAGAGTCCCTCGCCGGATTCATGCATGCGCTGCAAGGCATCGAACCTATACTGCGCCTGATTCCGCTGCTTCTCCAGATCAACACGTGTAGCGGCCGCATCGCGAATGGATGCAGTGATGGTATCCAGATTCGATTGCGCGGTTATCAGCTGGTTCGCCAGATCAACAATCTGTTGAGCAACCTTACTATCTGTTTGCTCATGATCTGTAAGCTCGGTTTGAAGTTCAGTGAGACGTTCTGTTCTGGCCGTATCCTCGGCCTGGAGCCGGGCGGCATCGGTGGCCGAAGTCTCCTGCCGTTGCACGATCAATGCACGTTGTTGCTGCAAATCAGCGATGCGACGCTCCTGTTGCAATGCGTCTCGGCCGACTGCCGCCAATTCACCTTCGGCCTTCTGCCGATCACTCCGGGCGAGTGTGGCCAACTGCTGATGCTGTTGCGCCGCATCGCGGGCCACCGTCAACTCGGTGTCGATCTGGTTCAGCGCAGCCAGGCTGGCATCGAGTCGCTCCTGGGTCGTGCCGATTTGCTCTTGCAGACCGGATTTCGTGGCCAATGCATCCTGGGCACGCCGATCCAGTGCCCCCAGCCGCTCCGCCACCAATTCCTTACGATGCATGGTCTCGCTGAGTTGCTGTCGCAAATCGCTCAATCTGGCATCGTGGAGTTCCAGCGCATGTGTCGCTTCCTGCAAACGCGCTTCCAGCGCTGGTCGCTGCGAGATCAGGTTATCCAGCGAACGCTGCGCAGCGCTGAGCGCGTTTTGCTGGTAGGCAACACCCGTCTCCGCTTCCGTCAGACGAAGCGATGCCGCCAGCAGTAGGCGGCGGTAATGACCGCGTTGCAAATAAAGCTGACGATCCCGCAGATCCTTCCATTCTTTTTGCTGGCGCGCAGCACGTTCGAGTCGCTTCAGATTCGGCTCAATCTGGCTGAGCAAATCGCTCAAACGGGTGACATTCGTATCGGTTTCAGCGAGATTACGCTCGCCCTCGACGACGCGCAGTCGTAATCCGGTCAGATCGGCGGCGTGTTCGAAGAGTCCGCGCCGTTCCTCCGCGCGTTGGCTCAGGGCGGCATCAACCAGTCCCTGACCGACCACGGTATAGCTTTGGCCCAGCGAGGCGCAAAGTCGCTGCACATCCTTTAGCCGAACCTTGCGGCCATTGATCAGGTATTCGCCCCCACCGCCGCGGAAAGCACGGCGGGTAACGGTGACTTCGGTGAATTCGCTTGGCAGCCAGCGCTCTTCATTGTTGAAGGTGACGGTGACCTCTGCCATGCCGCTCGCAGATCGACCCTTGCCGCCCGCAAAGATGACATCCTCTGTCTTCTTGCTGCGGATCGTGGAGGGGCTGGTTTCGCCCAGAACCCAGCGGATGGCATCGGCAATATTGCTCTTGCCCGATCCATTCGGACCCACCACCGCCGTGATACCGGTTTCGAAAACCAGCGTAGTTTTGGTGGCAAAGCTCTTAAACCCGTGCATTTCCAGCCGGGTGAGCTTGGGCGATGGCGTTTGCTGAGCCTCTGTCATGAGCGTAATCAGTGTTCTTTGTACGTTAGGCGCGTCCAGCATTTTGCAGACTGCGCGACGGAAAAACCGTAACCTCCAGCGGGGAAATTCCCGATGGTTGCAGGTAATCAGGATACACTGTTCGTACCCTCTGCTGCGAAACGAAGATATCGTAACCCTGTGACCTTCTGGAACATCTGCGCATATGGTAGCGCGAGTGGTAGCATCGGTATGAACCACTGAGGGGGTTCGCATACCCGGAGGAGTCGGGGAGTACGTGATCGTGTGCAGAGAGTGCGAGATCAATGCGCATGGCTGAACCAGCGAGAAGCATCTGCTGGATGCGATCGTTCTCGCCGCACACGATGACGTAATGGATGGCGAGATACGCCATGAGCGTATCTCGCTCTTCTTGGACTTGGTGATGACGTTCCGAGCGCACGAATCGTTCGGTGATAGCGACAGGAAGGAGCGCGCGTGACCCGGACACCTGATCAACCCGATGCCCGTGTGATCCCGTTCGGTCCGCACCTGCAGCGACGTCGTGCTGAACATCACATAGCGGATGATCGTGTGCAGCGCTCCGATCTTCTCCTTAACGATGCATCGGTCGATCGCCTTGTGCGTATCGATGCCGCCATGCCTCCGATCGAGGGGGAATTTGAGGGTATCGATCATCTCCACACGCTCACGCTCGGAGTTTCGTCTGGTGCATTCTTCCCGCACACCGTCACGGAGGATACCCCTGCGCTCGCTGCCGCACTCGGCTTCACCGAGATGGAGATCATGCTGCAGACGATCGGCGAATACGATCCATCATTCGCGCAGTTGGTAGCCGCCAATGCCCGCAATGCCGGTATCACCATTCGCTCTGTCCACACGATGGAGCAATTGCATCAGGTGCTCTCTCCCTATGAACGTCGGGCCGAAGAGGGGCGGGAGATGATGTACCGCGCCATTGAGTGCGCCAGCATTATGGGAGCTTCTATCCTGGTTTGGCATGGTCCGAGTCGTCGCGATGTCTCCACCCGCGAGGGATGGGATCGCTTTATTGAAGAAACCCAGGAAATCGCCACCCAGTGCAAGTCCCAGGGAATCACGCTGGCGCTGGAGAATGTAGGACGATGCGCGCTCGGCCATGTGCGTGATGTCACTGCCTTTGCTCGCCGATTGGCGGAGTTCGAGGATGACTCCATCGGCTTCGTCTTCGATCCTTTCCAGGCTGCTGAGGCTGGCGCCAATCCCTTCATGATGTTGGCGGCCATGGGGAATCGTGTGGTCAATGTTCATGTCAGCGACTGGGTCGAGGCGGACAAGACACAGCGACACCTTCCGCCCGGCGATGGCGATCTGCCCTGGCCAGCCATCACCCGCGCTATTGCTGGTAGCGGATTCGAAGGTCCCTTGATGATTGAGGGCGGTCTCGATGCCGATGGCGAGGTTGCTGCCCGTGTTCGCACCACGATGGAGCCGCTTATTCGCGCCGTCTTCAGCTTCTCGCCAACAGGCAAGGGTGTGGTGGCAGCACCAACCAAACTTCCGCCCGGTGTGTTGGAGGGAATTCGGCTCTTTAACCAACGCCGCTTCTATGAGCAGCATGAGGTGATCGAAGCGGAATGGCATGCCGAGCGCACCACCATTCGTACCCTCTATCAGGGCATCATCCAGATCGGTGTCGGGTTTCATCACGCCCTGAATGGCAACTTCAAGGGTGCGATCGCCCTGCTGACGGATGGTACAGACAAGGTCGCGCACTTTGTGCCAACGGCACTTGGCATCGATACTGCCCGTCTCGTGCGCGAAACCCGCAATTGCATCACCCAGCTCAATGTTCTTGGCGAGCGCAATATCGCGGCATTTGAGCCCGAGCTGATTCCGTTTATCCACATTAACTCGTAAGAATAGATAGCCTTTCGCCATTCACCAGCGGAGTCGGCAGGATGAGGCGTGTATCGTCGATTTTCCGCAATATGACACCGCCTCCGGAAAGCACCCAGGACCAGTTCTATTTCCGATCCAGGTCTTCCGTATATTTCTCCATCCTGCTAGCATCATGGCATCTCACAATGCAGTGACGAATGGCATGTACCCACTTGGGGACATCTGAACCGTAGTGATTCAGGAGAAATGATCATGTCTCAGCAGGATTCGTTGCGCTCATTACTGGATGATGTGCAGGCGCGTAGTATCGATCGTCGTTCCTTCATTCAGCGCGGCATCGCACTCGGGCTCACACCCCGGGCTATGGCCATGGTGCTGGGTGCTGCTGGTGTCGCTGTGCCCGTGGGCCTGGCAGCAGCTGCGCAGACTCAGGGCGGCAGTTTCACTGAGGTTCTGACACAGGATCCTCAGACACTCGATCCGCATCTGACATCGGACGGTACCGCCTGGAACGTTTTCAACGAAATCTTCAGTCCGCTCATGTATCAGGACATCGATTTCACCTACAAGGGGCTCCTCGCCGAAAGCTGGGAGACCAGCGAGGATAGCCTGACGATCACCTTTACGCTCCGTGAAGGCGTCACCTTCCACGACGGCAGTGAGTTCAATGCCGATTCGGTGAAGTACACCATCGATCGTCTGCGGGAAGTCGGGACCAAGAGCCCGATCTACGATCCGGTGCAGACAATCACCGTGGATGTGATCGATCCGAAAACCGTTACCTTCACCTTTGAAACGCCAGATGCCACCTTCTTCAATGCCTTCGCCGATGGCTATGCCGGCATGATGAATCAGTCCTCTGTAGAGGCTGCCGGGGACGAGTTTGGTCGCAAGCCGGTTGGTAGTGCGGCGTTCATGTTCAAGGAGTGGAACACAGGAAACTCCGTCACCCTGTCAGCGTTCGATAACTTCACCACCACCGAAGCCTACTTCGATAACAAGGGCCGGCCATATCTTGACGAGCTCGGGTGGAAGATCATCGCGGAGCCATTTGCCCAGATCGCCTCGCTGGAGACCGGCGAAATCGATGCCGTCGATCTTTCCGCGACCGATCTGCCGCGCTTCGAGAACGATGATCGCTTCGAGATCTTCGAGGCCCGTAACACCTCGCTTGGATATCTTGGACTCACCCGCACGCGCCCGTTGATGGAGGATGTCAACGTCCGCACAGCCATTGCCCATGCCATCGATCGCCAGGAGATTGTGGACACGATCTTCACGGGTGGTTTGGCCGAGCCGGTATCAACACCATTGCCACCATCGATTCCTGGCTACAATGCCGAGCTGGAAGCCACCACCCCCGCCTTCGATCTGGATGCAGCCAAGAAGCTGCTGGACGATGCTGGTTGGGTTGAAGGCGGCGACGGTATCCGGGAGAAAGATGGTGTAATGATGCAGCCGCAACTCTATACCACCACCTCCGCGACGTATGGTCAGGCCGCAACGTTGATTCAGGCGCAACTCCGCAAGATCGGTGTTGATGTGGTCATCAACCAGATCGAACAGGCCGCGCTGCAGGACTTCACTCCCAAGGGTGAGCATGACATGCTGATGTACAGCTGGGGTTGGAGTGATCCGAACGTGCTCTACATCTTCCTTAGCTCCACCCGCATGGAGTCCTCCAACCGTGTTCATTACTCCAATCCCGATCTGGATGCGTTGTTGGTCGAAGGTCAGCAGACGCTCGATTGGGATGCGCGCATGGAGGTCTACTACAAGGCGCAGGAGATCATTATTCATGATCTGCCGTGGGTGCCTCTCTATATGCCCATCACCAAGACCGCCGTCAACAAGCGGATTCAGGGCATGAAGACCTTCCCGACCGGGCGCTTCCTCAAGAACGATGCCTGGGTAGAGGAATAACCACTCGTTGGCCGGAGGGCAGCACGCCCTCCGGCTTTTCTGCCACTGGGGATAGCCATGCTTGCCTATATCATCAGGCGTATCCTGCAGTCGTTTATCGTGCTCATCGGTGTCTCGATCGCCGTTGCCGCGATGACGCAATTTGTACCGGGCGATCCTGCCAAAATGATTCTCGGTGATAATGCCTCACCCGAAGCACTGGAGGCATTACGAGAAGATCTGGGACTGAACGATCCCTTCTACGTCCAGTACTGGCGTTTTGTGGAACGGCTTGTCACGGAAGGTAGCCTCGGCAAGAGCATTCGTACCAACCGCGAAGTTCTCACGGAAATCGGAGAACGCTTTCCGAATACGCTCATCCTTACCCTCGGTGCCGTTCTGGTCAGCTCGACTATTGGCATAGCCAGCGGGGTACTGGCATCCGTCAGGCGTGGCAAACCAACTGATATCGCGGTGTTGGTCGGTACCACCATTGGTCTCAGTGTGCCCAGTTTCTGGGTGGCATTGCTGATGATCTGGCTCTTTGCCGTGAAGCTGCACTGGTTACCGGTAACGGGTTCTGGTTCATGGAAACACGCAGTCATGCCCATCATCACGCTCTCGCTGGGCGCTATCGCGACCAAGAGCAGACTCACCCGTAGCTCCATGCTGGAAGTGCTTGGTCAGGACTATATTCGCACCAGCCGTGCCAAGGGCCTATCGGAGAGGCGGGTGGTTATCAGGCATGCATTGCGGAACGCCCTGTTGCCGGTCATCACCATCATCGGTCTGCAGTTTGGCGGATTACTGGGTGGGGCCTTTATCACCGAAACGATCTTCAGCTGGCCTGGTGTGGGGCAACTTGCCGTGAGTAGTATCCTCTTCCGCGATTTTCCGGTGGTGCAGGGCACGGTGCTTCTGGTTACCGTGGCCTTTGTCTTCTCCAACTTGCTGGTGGATATCGCCTATGCGTGGGTTGATCCAAGGATTCGTTACTCATGAGCGCGGCTATTGCATCCAACGGACTCATGCGCGGCGCACGTTCGCCACGCCAAATGTACTGGCGGCGGTTCCGGAAGAATCCCATGTGTATCGTGGGTACGTTTCTCGTGATCCTGCTGCTGTTCATCGCCATATTCGGCCGCATGCTTGCCCCGTACGATCCGATTTTGGTGGACACTCCGGCGAGGTTTTCTCCACCCAATAGCACAAACTGGTTTGGCACCGATGAGTTTGGTCGCGATATCTTCAGCCGCATCCTCTACGGTGGTCGGCTGGCAGTGCAGATCGGCCTCGTCTCCGTCGTTGTCGCCTTTCTTGGCGGTATCGTGCTGGGGCTTATCAGTGGCTACTACGGCGGATTTGTGGATACGATCCTGAGCCGTATCCTGGAGATCTGGCTCAGTTTCCCGGATATCCTCTTCGTGATCGCTGTGGTCGCGATGCTGGGGCCAAGTCTGCAGACCGTCATCCTGGCGCTCGGATTCCAGTCGATTCCGGCCTACGCCCGTATCGTGCGTGGGTCCGTGCTCTCGGCCCGGCGCGAGCTCTATGTCGAGGCGGCTCATTCCGTTGGCGTGGGGAATGGCCGAGTGATGACACGTCACATTCTCCCGAATGTCGTGGCACCGCTCATCATTCTCAGCAGTTTGCGGTTTGGCAGCGCCCTGCTCACCGGCGCTGGCCTCAGTTTTATCGGCCTCGGGGCGCAACCGCCAACACCGGAGTGGGGAGCCATTCTGAGTACCGGCCGCATGTACATGTACCAGGCTCCCTGGATAACCATCTTTCCCGGTTTGGCTATTGCCATTTTCGTTCTGGGTGTGAATATGCTCGGAGATGGATTGCGCGATGTGCTCGATCCACGATTGACCAAGTAGAAAGCAAGAGATTCCATGACACTCACGCAACAAGGCTTTGCCGCCACAATGGCGGACTTCTTCGGCGGCCTCGGCGGACCAGTCGGGGTCTACGTCGATTCGTTGGATACCGATCTTGTCCTCAGCTACAACGCCGATCAAATGTATCCCACCGCTTCCACGCTGAAGGTGCCGGTGCTTTACGAACTCTATCGTCAGGCCGATGCCGGCGAGGTGAACCTGAGTGATCGCATGACGCTCTCGCACAGTAATCGTGTGCCGGGCAGCGGTATCCTGCAGGATCTCGATGATGGCTTGCAGCCAACCATCCGCGACCTCGCCGAGTTGATGATCATCGTGTCTGATAACTGGGCGACCGATCTGCTCTACGACATCATCGGTAAAGAGCCCCTGGCCGCCACAATGCAGGAGCTGGGGCTGAACAACACCTTCATTCCGCTCACCATTCGTGAGATGTTCAGCGCTATGGCTGAGGTCGATCCAACGGATCCATCCGTTGATTACCAGTTCCTGAAGGATGTGCTCAAGCATCGAACGGCCACGGAAGACAATGTTGCCTTCGCCTGCGATAGTCGCAACGATGTCAGCACGCCTGCCGATATGGGTCGCCTCATGCGTCTGATTCATGAATGCCATGGTCTGAGCGCCGAGGGCAGGGAAGGGGTGCTCAAGATTCTGAAGGATCAGAACTTCAATACCCGCATCCCGGCGCGTTTGCCGGTTGACCAGGACATTGAAGTCGCGCACAAGACCGGTTCGATCCGTGGTGTCGCCAATGATGTCGGTATCGTCTACTCACCGCAGGTGAACTACATCATCGCCATGATGAGTGTTGGCCAGGATGATTCCGCCGAAACCACCGATCGTCTTGCCCGCGCCAGCCGCTGGATCTGGGATCAGCTCACCGCCGAGTAGTATTGCTTCTCTCGGACATAGCCCCAGGGGCTGTCCCCCAGCGGCACTGAGAAAATCGATGGTGATGCTCCGGAACGTAGACCTGGGCCCCGCGCAAGCGAAGCGGCGCGAGTTGCCCGGGTTGGTAGCGCCGGGTTTTATACCCGGCGAATGCGGTCAACTCCGCCACCTGTTCCTGAATTTCGCGTTGGACGACTACTTGAACCCGCCCCCCTGCGGCTCCGATCGAGATCGCAGGGTCGCCGCGACGTCCCGCCGCTGGCGAGGGACAGGTTTACTCTTAGCCGTGCAACCTCTTATGGCCACTTACTCGGAACGATCGGCAGCCAGGTAACCACCCAATTCCCAATCGAGCCAATTGCACAAATCCCATGCAGTCGATTGTGCACACATTGCCGAAAAACCTATTGACAAGACCCGCCGCCTTGCCTACTATGGGGCTACGAAGAACGGAACCGAACCTGCACCGCCCGGGAAGGGCACCAGAAATTCGGGAAATAGCACGAGCTATTAGGAATAACGCCAGGTATCGGTAAAGCATTCTTCAGGATGGTGAACACTCACCAATTCGGCGCGTCGGGGGTCAGATGCCCGGCGATGCCAGCCGCAACGAATGTTCCATCGCGGCAGCACTATCAGATTTCTGCACGATCGGTCTAGGAAACTATCGTGAACTACAGAAATCGCAGAGCGATCAAGCGGTTACCCGGCCAGGAACGATTCGCCACAGAGATGGCGATGCGAGACACAAGCCTCAAGAGCACGGGCAACACGACGAAGACTCTGATAGTACCGCGTCAAACCACCCCGGAACTTTCGCCACGCAGTTGGCACCAGCCTCATCCGGATTCCGACGGGAAGATTGCGGAACGCAGATCGCGTTCATTCAGGAGATGGTGCTGATTCCATAGATCGCGTAATCGGAGCAACAGCGCATGCGTGAACTGTCACTCACCAAGATGCTGAATCTCACAAACGGAAACGCACGGAAGAAAGAAGTAGTTCGGAATTGGCAGCATTTGTAAGAAGGAGGGTATGCGTATAGACGCCCTCGAATGGCTTTACTGCCACCGCATCGCCCCAAGCGATCTCGGTGGATCGCCACAGAAATCTGAGTACGTGGCAAACAATCGAGTAAATGGAGCGTAGACCGACCTGTAACGTGCGATGATGCAGGCGGTCTATTGCGTTAACGCGAGATGACAACGTCATTCCGAACGCCGCAGGCGAGGAATCAACCGAACGATTGGTAATCACGCCAATGGCCAGATACGTTGAATCCCATCTCCAACCCCGCGGTTTATCCCATCTGTACCGAGAAATGGATAGCGATGCCGCAGCGACGGGGTAGTAACTGTCTTGTGTCAAGGG
>JAGQGU010000094.1 GCA_020432165.1 Thermomicrobiales bacterium | reverse complement strand
ATCCCCACGGGCGTGGGGACCACTCTTGCAGCGCGTCCGTGCTCGGGCGATCAATCGGTTCATCCCCACGGGCGTGGGGACCACATGAGCAGTCGTGAGCTCAGCGAGTGGATGGCCGGTTCATCCCCACGGGCGTGGGGACCACAGATGTGGGGTGATGCGGGACACCAAATCGGTCGGTTCATCCCCACGGGCGTGGGGACCACACATCGTCTTCGAGACGTCCGAGGTAGCAGCACGGTTCATCCCCACGGGCGTGGGGACCACGCTCGGCGAATGGGTGTAAACAATCACATCCTCGGTTCATCCCCACGGGCGTGGGGACCACGTGGAAGGCCATTCTTCGCGCGGTCGCCATCCCGGTTCATCCCCACGGGCGTGGGGACCACATACAGTGTTTATCCGGCAAATCGAAGGCGCGCGGTTCATCCCCACGGGCGTGGGGACCACCCTTCATACACAAGTCCGTCGAAAGATACGAACGGTTCATCCCCACGGGCGTGGGGACCACCACGCGAGGTGGCCAAGCCTTCCTGAAACTGGCGGTTCATCCCCACGGGCGTGGGGACCACCCATTGAATGGACCTCCTGCGTGGTACCGGCGCGGTTCATCCCCACGGGCGTGGGGACCACTCAGGGCGTTGGCAGCGCCGCACGCTCAGTATCGGTTCATCCCCACGGGCGTGGGGACCACGCCGGTACGGGAACTCACGACTGGATGTATCCCGGTTCATCCCCACGGGCGTGGGGACCACCCGGCATCCCACCACGCCGCGTGGCGTGGTCCGGTTCATCCCCACGGGCGTGGGGACCACCCAACCCTCGATCGCCAACGATACCCGCAAATCGGTTCATCCCCACGGGCGTGGGGACCACCCGCCACCTCCTCGATGGTGACGTCGGACGCACGGTTCATCCCCACGGGCGTGGGGACCACATTGGCCCGTCCGAGTGGGGTAGTACGCAGACCGGTTCATCCCCACGGGCGTGGGGACCACACGCCAAGGAGTAATCCAGCATGTCCACCCGCCGGTTCATCCCCACGGGCGTGGGGACCACTGGATCGGCGGACACTACCCGCCCGGTGTTGACGGTTCATCCCCACGGGCGTGGGGACCACTATTCATACCTGCTCCAGAACTTTTGCCACTTCGGTTCATCCCCACGGGCGTGGGGACCACGGATTCCCCGCAGTACCCTTCAGCTCGAATCGCGGTTCATCCCCACGGGCGTGGGGACCACAGAACCTAGACAGAGATTCGTCGACAGCGTTCCGGTTCATCCCCACGGGCGTGGGGACCACGGGCGCTCGTGTATCTAGGTCTGGGGTGTTGGCGGTTCATCCCCACGGGCGTGGGGACCACACGGGCTGGATTGAAGAGTCAATGCGCGACCACGGTTCATCCCCACGGGCGTGGGGACCACCCCGATCCCAAAATCGGTCAGGCTCGCAACATCGGTTCATCCCCACGGGCGTGGGGACCACCCCTTCCATGTCGTCGATACCAGCCGATTTGCCGGTTCATCCCCACGGGCGTGGGGACCACAAGATTCGCTCCGTGGGGCGTGCCCGCGCCAACGGTTCATCCCCACGGGCGTGGGGACCACGTCTAGTCGAGTTTCCTCGTCGGCGCTGCGCCCGGTTCATCCCCACGGGCGTGGGGACCACACCATCAGGCGGAAATCTGCGAGTTGGCGGAACGGTTCATCCCCACGGGCGTGGGGACCACAAGGTCATAACCGTTCACCTCGTCGGCTCCCACGGTTCATCCCCACGGGCGTGGGGACCACCTGCGTTGCATTGCTCACTTCCCTCTATTCTTCCGGTTCATCCCCACGGGCGTGGGGACCACGATCTCGAGACATCATCGGCCTCGGACAATATCGGTTCATCCTCACATGCGTGGGGACCACCCCGATCGATGGGTGGGGCTCCGACCGCACAGCGGTTCATCCTCACATGCGTGGGGACCACTCCGACGATCCGCTCGCGGAATGCGTCGGCCTCGGTTCATCCTCACATGCGTGGGGACCACTCACCGATGCCAAGCTGCTGCCCACGGGCGGCCGGTTCATCCTCACATGCGTGGGGACCACTCGTCGATCTGTTTGTATTGCGGTATCAATCTCGGTTCATCCTCACATGCGTGGGGACCACAGCTCACCGCCGATTCATGCGACCTGCTAATCCGGTTCATCCTCACATGCGTGGGGACCACAACCAAGGCTCCGCGCTTTTTTGCGTTTTCGCCGGTTCATCCTCACATGCGTGGGGACCACCGATCAAACAGAACGATCACGCGATGGATGCGCGGTTCATCCTCACATGCGTGGGGACCACGCTGGAGGCTGCGCTGCTGACCGGCCGCAAGGCGGTTCATCCTCACATGCGTGGGGACCACTGCGGCTGGCAGTCCGCTGATGACGGTGAAGCCGGTTCATCCTCACATGCGTGGGGACCACTCCAGGCTGAAGCCCATACCATCGAAGACGATCGGTTCATCCTCACATGCGTGGGGACCACGGTTGGTATTAGCGCGGTGGACCTTATGATCGCGGTTCATCCTCACATGCGTGGGGACCACGTGCTGGTTTGCCATTAGGCCACCAACTGGACCGGTTCATCCTCACATGCGTGGGGACCACTGCTGCCACTGCTCGCCATGTCACACCACCATCGGTTCATCCTCACATGCGTGGGGACCACTCGATACGCCGCCGTCTGGGATCGCATGCAAGCGGTTCATCCTCACATGCGTGGGGACCACCAGTGAGCGATGGTGACAACGTTTGCAGTTGCCGGTTCATCCTCACATGCGTGGGGACCACGATCGCACCCGCAACGTCGCCACCGTGGATGTCGGTTCATCCTCACATGCGTGGGGACCACAGCGGCGGGTATACCGAGATCATCCCTACGATCGGTTCATCCTCACATGCGTGGGGACCACGATCGGCAGGGGTGTAGGTGTAGATGGTCATGCGGTTCATCCTCACATGCGTGGGGACCACCAGCGCCGCCGAGTCTGCCAATTGCCGGTGCTCGGTTCATCCTCACATGCGTGGGGACCACTCCATCCCGGCGCGCACCAAATCGACACGATTCGGTTCATCCTCACATGCGTGGGGACCACCACCTCAATGACGGCCATGCTACTTTTGCGCTCGGTTCATCCTCACATGCGTGGGGACCACTCGCGCTGGGCGAGATTGTCGGTCGGCTCGAGCGGTTCATCCTCACATGCGTGGGGACCACATAGATGGTGCTGATTCTTCTCCCCATCATTCCGGTTCATCCTCACATGCGTGGGGACCACGTGAGTTTCAGCGAACGTGCGCCGTGGTACACCGGTTCATCCTCACATGCGTGGGGACCACATGTCCGGGTCAACAGCCGAGATTGTCTGCATCGGTTCATCCTCACATGCGTGGGGACCACTGTGGTGCCAGTGACAATCTGTAGCGAAGCCGCGGTTCATCCTCACATGCGTGGGGACCACGACGTGGTCGGTGTGGCGATTGTCGGTCGTCCGGTTCATCCTCACATGCGTGGGGACCACGACATTCTGGAGGGTACTCCCGGAAAATCCACCGGTTCATCCTCACATGCGTGGGGACCACGCAACCGCAACAGTGGCAATGACGGATGCCACCGGTTCATCCTCACATGCGTGGGGACCACTAGGTAAACGATCAGCTGCGCCAGGAGCTCATCGGTTCATCCTCACATGCGTGGGGACCACGCCCAGCTTCGTGATGCGTTGTGCAGCTGCGTCGGTTCATCCTCACATGCGTGGGGACCACTACTTCACGTCGAGAGACGGGCGGCTCATCGCCGGTTCATCCTCACATGCGTGGGGACCACGCCGATCGTCAGTTGCCAGGTCTTCGAGGACACGGTTCATCCTCACATGCGTGGGGACCACTACAGGAAATCCGTTCATGCATGCTCGGCGTCTGGTTCATCCTCACATGCGTGGGGACCACCGGGATCCGTTCAATACCAGCAAGTTGCCTGTCGGTTCATCCTCACATGCGTGGGGACCACGAGCCAGCGCAAGGCAGCTGATACATCGCTAACGGTTCATCCTCACATGCGTGGGGACCACGGTTCTCGATCCTCTGCGACTCCACCTCAATGCGGTTCATCCTCACATGCGTGGGGACCACGATCCCGTCGGCAGGATGCTGGTTGTAATCGTCGGTTCATCCTCACATGCGTGGGGACCACCCACAAGTCCCACCCCTGACCCAGCCGAACACCGGTTCATCCTCACATGCGTGGGGACCACGATTTCATCCTCTCTAGCATTGGGAAGGATTTCGGTTCATCCTCACATGCGTGGGGACCACCGCTAATGGTTTCTGCGAAGCGTTGGCGTCGACGGTTCATCCTCACATGCGTGGGGACCACGGCCCACCAACGACCAGGATATTCTTCGTGCCCGGTTCATCCTCACATGCGTGGGGACCACAGTACATGGCCTATCTGGCTGACGAGGTCGGTCGGTTCATCCTCACATGCGTGGGGACCACATCTGCCAGCTTCTTGCGGAGCATTGCTATCTCGGTTCATCCTCACATGCGTGGGGACCACGGGTGGCACCGTCAAACACGGTGCCATTGGGACGGTTCATCCTCACATGCGTGGGGACCACCGTAGCCCCTGATTCCGCTGGTATGCCTCAAGCGGTTCATCCTCACATGCGTGGGGACCACCGGGTTGATGTTCTTGCCAACTGTAGTAGGAACGGTTCATCCTCACATGCGTGGGGACCACTTGCTGGCGTCGGCAGCGCCCCATTCATCAAGCGGTTCATCCTCACATGCGTGGGGACCACTGCATCGCCGACAACGTGCCACTGCACGCTGTCGGTTCATCCTCACATGCGTGGGGACCACTATTCGTGAGGGCTGGTCAGCCGATCATCTGGCGGTTCATCCTCACATGCGTGGGGACCACCGCCGTTCCTGTACGTGCAAGTCGTAAGCTCACGGTTCATCCTCACATGCGTGGGGACCACGCCGCGCTCGCTGATGGTTTTGGCAAATGCGCCGGTTCATCCTCACATGCGTGGGGACCACAGCGATTCTGCAGGCCGAACGTCCGTATGTGGCGGTTCATCCTCACATGCGTGGGGACCACCCCCTCTCTTCCAGTAGCTGCACCAGATCATCCGGTTCATCCTCACATGCGTGGGGACCACGCGCGCGTCAGATAATCAATCGCACGCTCGACCGGTTCATCCTCACATGCGTGGGGACCACCTGACGTATCAGGAGCTGGCACTGTTGTCCCCCGGTTCATCCTCACATGCGTGGGGACCACGGGAGGGAAATGATCATGGGTAAGTTCGGCACACGGTTCATCCTCACATGCGTGGGGACCACGGAGCTACCGCGTCTGGGGGATTGACGCTGGTCGGTTCATCCTCACATGCGTGGGGACCACTGGCTCCACACGTCTGGTGTCACCTTGAAACGCGGTTCATCCTCACATGCGTGGGGACCACTCGGACGTGGCAGGATCACGACGCTGTCCATACGGTTCATCCTCACATGCGTGGGGACCACGCATTGTGCACAGCCAGCGCCTGTGCAACGCGCGGTTCATCCTCACATGCGTGGGGACCACCACCTTCTGGAGAATCAATCACGGTAATCCATCGGTTCATCCTCACATGCGTGGGGACCACTGGTTGCTTCTACCGCAGATCAAACAACGTAGCGGTTCATCCTCACATGCGTGGGGACCACTCGTCTGTATCAAAGCCCAACAGCATCGACCTCGGTTCATCCTCACATGCGTGGGGACCACGACGCCATCCGGCACGTTCGGTGGCGACGGCGCGGTTCATCCTCACATGCGTGGGGACCACCGTTGGGGATATTCTTGGCACCCATTAGTTACCGGTTCATCCTCACATGCGTGGGGACCACCCACGTGCGTGGCGACCGTTGGCTCTATCATACGGTTCATCCTCACATGCGTGGGGACCACTCGCGCGACGCTGGCGGTATTTGATCGGGTTGCGGTTCATCCTCACATGCGTGGGGACCACTGATTGGTGCCAGTCTCGCGATGGAAGACCTACGGTTCATCCTCACATGCGTGGGGACCACTTCACGCTGCCGGGAGCCGGTTTTGAAGCCGCCGGTTCATCCTCACATGCGTGGGGACCACTATGCCAAAGCCTCTAGGAGATTCCCCGCTGGCGGTTCATCCTCACATGCGTGGGGACCACTCCAACAATCAGAATTGATACAAAATTACCCACGGTTCATCCTCACATGCGTGGGGACCACAATTGGCCAGGGTTTCGCGTTAGCGCACAATACGGTTCATCCTCACATGCGTGGGGACCACTAATAATCGGAACGCCTTTTCAGTTTAGAACCCGGTTCATCCTCACATGCGTGGGGACCACTTGCTCGTTAGGATTCGACACCAAAAGGTGTCCGGTTCATCCTCACATGCGTGGGGACCACTACGTTGTGGGTATCGTTCGTTGTGGGGCATCCGGTTCATCCTCACATGCGTGGGGACCACTCGGCATATCCTATCTGGTATTCCGAACGTGGCGGTTCATCCTCACATGCGTGGGGACCACTTGCCTACCCTTGTCTACCCTAGCGTGCTATCCGGTTCATCCTCACATGCGTGGGGACCACGACGCAAGGTACGCAACTTCATCTTTCCAGCGCGGTTCATCCTCACATGCGTGGGGACCACGACGCAAGGTACGCAACTTCATCATTCCAGCGCGGTTCATCCTCACATGCGTGGGGACCACTGCAGTGAACGTGCACAAGTATCTATAGTTTCCGGTTCATCCTCACATGCGTGGGGACCACATCTCATTACCGCACTTCCCTACTGATACCTACGGTTCATCCTCACATGCGTGGGGACCACGCAGAACATACACTTGAAACTGTCCGCTGATACGGTTCATCCTCACATGCGTGGGGACCACTAATGGCTATTATACACAATAGCAAAAAAAGACGGTTCATCCTCACATGCGTGGGGACCACAATTTGCGTGGTTTCGAGATACTTTATCTCATCGGTTCATCCTCACATGCGTGGGGACCACGACGCAAGGTACGCAACTTCATCCTTCCAGCGCGGTTCATCCTCACATGCGTGGGGACCACTTAGTATCTCATCTCATTACCGCACTTCCCTACGGTTCATCCTCACATGCGTGGGGACCACGTTGTCAAGTGAGATAGTATCCTACCAATTGACGGTTCATCCTCACATGCGTGGGGACCACGCGAACAATTTATCCAGATTCATCATTTCAGTCGGTTCATCCTCACATGCGTGGGGACCACACCGGCTGGGTGCAGGATACCGTCCTGCACACCGGTTCATCCTCACATGCGTGGGGACCACTGCCAAGGCGAACACATGAGGCTCATCCTCAACGGTTCATCCTCACATGCGTGGGGACCACGGCATGAGAACACACGTGGCGGGGAAGCGATGCGGTTCATCCTCACATGCGTGGGGACCACGCCATGGTCTTGTCGATCTCGAGTACCAGATCCGGTTCATCCTCACATGCGTGGGGACCACCGCGTCGGCGATGTAGTGGCGTATCCGGTCGTCGGTTCATCCTCACATGCGTGGGGACCACTGCGCCACAGTCGATCGGAATATCAATTGCTTCGGTTCATCCTCACATGCGTGGGGACCACGCGACCTCATTCGCGGATTGAAGGCCGGTGAGGCGGTTCATCCTCACATGCGTGGGGACCACGTCAGGCGCTACATGATCTCGGCACCGCCTTCCGGTTCATCCTCACATGCGTGGGGACCACGTATCGTGGAGACTAGAGCAGCACTCCAAACACGGTTCATCCTCACATGCGTGGGGACCACGAACTGCTGCACTGCCATACCGAGCCCATCACCGGTTCATCCTCACATGCGTGGGGACCACATGAAAGACCTGGCGAAGCTGGCATTCACCTTCGGTTCATCCTCACATGCGTGGGGACCACGCGATATTCCGATGGTCACGACCGATGACGGACGGTTCATCCTCACATGCGTGGGGACCACGAGAAGCACCCCCACAATGAAAACGACGCAGCCGGTTCATCCTCACATGCGTGGGGACCACAAACCCCAATGAAGCCAGCATGGCGAGACTTGCGGTTCATCCTCACATGCGTGGGGACCACTCGGATTGCTTGTCCATCTGCTATACTTTCTCCGGTTCATCCTCACATGCGTGGGGACCACCACCAGATGTGGTCGGGCGAAATGGAGGAGGACGGTTCATCCTCACATGCGTGGGGACCACGCGGTCAGCATAACTAGGAACGTCGCAGAAGTCGGTTCATCCTCACATGCGTGGGGACCACTCTTGGTCGAGCTCGTCGAGTTCGGCGATGAGCGGTTCATCCTCACATGCGTGGGGACCACCCGTAAGCGCGCTCAATACCAGGCGCAGTCACCGGTTCATCCTCACATGCGTGGGGACCACCGGCGATTGCCGCATTGTCTCCCCGCAGTTCGCGGTTCATCCTCACATGCGTGGGGACCACCGCTGATCGCAGCCGAAGGATTCACTGGATTCCGGTTCATCCTCACATGCGTGGGGACCACCACGCCTATGAGTGATATCTATAAGTCGATCGCGGTTCATCCTCACATGCGTGGGGACCACGCCTCGATGCCTGTGTGTGGGCGCTGACTGAACGGTTCATCCTCACATGCGTGGGGACCACGTCATATTGCGGATTTGCTGGTAGAACGCAGCCGGTTCATCCTCACATGCGTGGGGACCACGGGCGTTCGGCCTGCAGAATCGCTTCACCCACCGGTTCATCCTCACATGCGTGGGGACCACCTTGATTCCATAGGGTTTTAGGTCCTGATTTTCGGTTCATCCTCACATGCGTGGGGACCACATATCGGTGGGCAATCGAATCGTGGCCATGGTCGGTTCATCCTCACATGCGTGGGGACCACCGCGCGATTGGTGTGTTCGGCGGGGCCGAGGTCGGTTCATCCTCACATGCGTGGGGACCACTCACCGATGCCAAGCTGCTGCCCACGGGCGGCCGGTTCATCCTCACATGCGTG
>JAGQGU010000027.1 GCA_020432165.1 Thermomicrobiales bacterium | reverse complement strand
GCCGCCTACCGCCCCGACCTCGCCATGTCATTGAACAACCTCGCCGTTCGGTTGGCGGAGGTGGGCGATCGCAAGGGCGCGCTGGCCCCGGCACAGGAAGCAGTCAACATCCGGCGGGAGCTAGCCAAGACTGCCCCCGCCGCCTACCGCCCCGACCTCGCCGGGTCGTTGAACAACCTCGCCGCACTTCAGTCAGACGTCAAGGATGGCTGGCGGCGCGTGAACGACGAATACGATCGAGCTATCAGCATGATCTCACCGGGGCCCGGTGCAGTACTGCTTGTGCACCGAACCCGGTGGCATGCCTGGGAAGGGCGCGTGCACGAGGCCGAGCAGGACATCCGCTCTGCCCGCGAACTGGCCGAACAAGAACACGATACGACCCTTGCGGCCTCAGCACGTGGGGCTGTTCGATCGGTCGTCACCGAGCATCCGCAGTTCACGGATGCAGCCGGCAGCGGATGGCCCAGTGCCCCCTTACCGGACAATGCGATGACGATCATGCAGGCGTGGCTATCGGCCGATCGATGGGCCGCTCACGAGGAAGTCCTCGACCGAATCGACCCCCAGGACTCCAAGTTCCGCGCCCATCTGGATCTGGCCCGATTTGTGTACCCCAATGTTACCGGCCTCGACATGCTGTCGGAAACTCTCGATGACATCGCCGGCCGCTCGGCCGCAGTTGTCTACGACGAACATAGATCTGCGGAACGACATGCCGGGCTCGTCGGTGAGTGGCTTGATACTCCGACGTGGGCAGCATCGCTGGAATTCGCACGAAAACACCCCGAGGCCATTTCGGAGCAGACCCTCCAACTCCTCGAGGGAGCAAGGCAACAATCAAACATCCTGCGGCAGCACCAAGCAATTGTCCAACTCGGCCTGACTTGGGAGATTAGTGAGGTCTACGATGCGATCGAGGACCCCGAGTTCGCGGCAGATCGCGCACTGGCCTCACTTCTTAACGGTGATACTGAGACTGCCATCCTGCTGGCGACACTCTCCCCCGCCCTCGTTCAGACTCCCTTCACCGGCAGGTTTGTAATCGCGACACTGGGTGTCCTCGCCGGGGATATCAGCATAGAATCCGCTGAAGTACTCACTGGACTAGCATTGAATGGTACGGCCGTCGAACGCAACAAGGGACAAAAGTGTCTATCACAACTCGTCACCGCAAATCCCGAACACGCCGAAGAGTTCCAGCGGTTAACAGGTACGTTCAACCATGCGAGCCTGGTACGAGAGTGGATTGACACACCTACATGGACAGAATCCTATGAGTTCACACGTCAACACCCCGAAATACTGTCAGAGCCACGCACACTCGACCTTCTCGCGAACCACGGTCACAAACCAGTTTTCATCCAGCATGCCGCCATCATCATGCTGGCACGAACGATGAACCCCGTCGACGTATTCAAAATAGCTGCCGATCCAAAATTCGCCGCCGAATATGCACGCCGCAGCGATAGCGACACCACCCGGCTAATCCTGCTGGCATCACCCGATGCGCACGAACTGATTACCCAGATTGACGATGAGTAGTCGGCCGCGCCGAGGCGACGGCAGAACCTGGTGAGCACCGGAACCAGGAACATCGCCGTGATGTGCTGCAACCCGATGACCGACCGTTCGCGGCCGGCTCAACCGTTGATCGGGGACGATCATGCCTGCCGGTGTTGTAGCGTTCGAACCAC
>JAGQGU010000093.1:1198-1646 GCA_020432165.1 Thermomicrobiales bacterium | reverse complement strand
AAATCATTGCCAGCCTGAATCCCGTGCAAGAACTCATTATTTGCAACAACGGTATTAAGATTCGCCGCAAGCGTTGTGTCGTCGCCGTCGGCGAAGGTGGGCGGTGTTGACCATGCCATTAGTAGAACAATCTCCCTCGGCTTGGATACGACACAGTTGCACCTAGCTCATTGGTGCCGATAATGAAATAGCCAATCTCATTATCGGCGTATTCATACAATGAGTTGGCGTCAATGGCCGTAATTTCGTTGGTGAACAGTCCACCGCTCAACGACCATCCAAGCTCAACAATATAGCCGTATCGAACACTTGTGCTAGTCTGCGCATCGGTGATGCTGATGCGGTCGCCCACCTTGCGGCGTGGGTCTCCCGGCACGCCAGACAATTTGTACATGCGGCGGGGCTTGCCTTGCACGTCAGCCAGCATAGCGGCAATCATGGCGGCATG
>JAGQGU010000093.1:780-1141 GCA_020432165.1 Thermomicrobiales bacterium | reverse complement strand
GTGTCGCTGCTGGTGGCTGTTACTTCGCCATCCGGCCCGCCTGTAATCGGCACGCCGCTGATGGTCACATCGTGCAGCCGTGCGGCATACGTGGTGTTGGCGTTGGTAAATGTCACCTCTGCCCGCTGTGCGTTTTGCGTTGCAAAGGTAGCCGTGACATCTGACGTTATGTCGATGCCGCCGACGGTCGCAGCCGTGTAGCTGATGCCGCTAATGCTATATGCAGGCTGGCGGAATGTTGCGGTCACGCTCACACTGTCGTCGGCCGGCACGGTGATGTCCTCTTCCGGCTCCCACACGCTATCGGGTGCGTCCTGCGCACGCCCGCTGTACTCAACCGTCACGTTTTTGTACAGGTCGG
>JAGQGU010000093.1:0-718 GCA_020432165.1 Thermomicrobiales bacterium | reverse complement strand
CGTGCTGACTGTCGTGTGCGGCGTCTTCAGCCAGTGAGTAGCGTTCTCGTACACCAAATCGCCGTTGGCGTCGCCGTAGAATCTGCCACCGCAGGCAGCAGCCAGAAGCCAGCATTCCTCGACAAGCGATTCGTCGTCCAGCCATGCGTAGGGGATGCGGAACAGGCCGGGGTCAATCGTATATTGCCCGTCAGTCAATCCGGCGTCGTCCAGCCACCGTGCCATAATGTCGGCCTCGGTATAGCTCTCGTCATGCATCTCGGCGAATGCCGTCACCGTCGTGCTCTGGCGCCGATTAAGATACATGTCCTCCATCGTTCGAGCGTCAATTGTGACAATGCCTGTTTGCGTCGGCGTCGGTGACTGCTCTCGCACAGTCTTAATGACGCCGCTAAATAGCTGCACGCTGGTGCCGTCCCCGATGCTTGCCACCAACGAAATCGGCATTTGATACGTGCCGTTGTTGGCCATGTATGCGGCCATTGCGCCGTCGCCATCTGCTGAGTAACGCCCGTCGTGGTTCGCCAGCGTGAACGTAGCTGACGACACCATGCCACGCCCGCCAAACGAAGAGATTCCAGGAGGCGTCAATGAGTAGTTGCCACTGGCGGAAATCAGCCGTGCGCTATCGGTGGTAGTCTGGTTGTATGTGGAGCCATTCCACAGGATTGATAGTGTCCAGGTCAATAGCCGTGTCATGCTAAACTTCCCGCAATTC
>JAGQGU010000026.1 GCA_020432165.1 Thermomicrobiales bacterium | reverse complement strand
GTCAAAACTTTTGACTATGCGCTTACCGGTGTTGGCGGCGAACGCCCACTCCACCGATTGCGGCCACCAATATCGTTGTGGCAGCGATCAATCCGGCGTAGGAAATGCTTGCGTCATCTCCCGCACCAGTTGATGGTAACGATGTGACGCTCCCTCCAGCATTGGACGGCGTCGTTGGTTTCTCCGGTATTGTTGGTGCTTCCGTACAGGTGCCGACATCGTCCATTGCGGTTTGCGTGCTGCCGTCAGTGAAGGTCACGAGAGCAGCCACTTTGTCATATCCATGGTGATCAACAGCCGTGGAGAAGGAGCCCTTGGCGGGGTCTGCTGTTAGCCAACCGGAAGTCCAGTTATCGGAGGTATTGCTCAGGGCAAACTCAATGCTAGCGATATTGGCACCGGTCCAGGTGGCGCTGAAGCTTTGATCGTCACAGGATCGTGCTGTCGATGTAAGCGTGAACGCGTTCGGTACGGGTGTTTGGGTAACAGAAGGTGTCTCGGTGACGACAGGGCTCTGTGTTGCTCCTGGAGTCTCGGTGGTGACGATCGGTGTTTCATCGCCGACCCAACCATCCGGTACCTTGTCGCACCATGAGTATTTGTCGGTATTACCGGGCAGGACATAGTCGTTAAGTTCGTCTGACCAGCCAATCCATCCCATGACGTAGGCATATGAGGGGGAGACCGAAGCCACACGCCAATCGTGAATCGATTGATCAAACCTCAGCGTGCATATGTACAGTCCGTGCGGTGGGACGGTCGGATCGCCGCTGTCGCAGGGTGTTCGTTGAGTGGAGCCATCGAAGAAAGGATTTGAGTTCGGGTCGAACTGCATCCATTCGCCCCACTCATTTCCCTGGGGTAGTTGCCAGATAATGTCGTATTTGAGCGGCGGCAGTGCATACGCAGCATCACTCTTTCGCGCTACGACCTGGAAGTTCGCGGATCCAAATGGGTCTCCCATCTCGTAGTCGATATACTCGCTGTTATCCGGAAGTTTCACTACTGGGGCCAGGAAGCCATTCTTACAGGTGTAATCCACCACTGTGGGCAGGTCAGGCACGAGGATGAGCTGGATACGGCAGAAGTCCTGATAGAGCTTACCGGAGAAGGTGAGATATTCGCCTTGAGGATCGCCACCCCATGGGTTGCTCCATTTGCCAACGAGATATCCGTTATTCGTGGCTATTTGGGTTTCTCCGGTAGGAAGATCACCCCAAGACTTGCCCGCAGGCAGCTTCGCATATGCGGTGACTTGCATCGACTCATAGACCGACTGAATGCCGGAGACCGAGATATCGTAGTACTCAATACCTGACCCACTATCAACAAAGACAACATTCGGGGCACTTACGTTACCGGTGTTACGATCGCAAACCTGGCCATTGACCGTCGGCATGACCGGTACCACCGTCGTGCCTTGTGCAGACACAGTCGCTGTCAGCGACAGCAGAGCGGCCACCAGCATTGCAGCGACCGTTACGAATACGCGCAGATGTCGTGTCATTGTCGTCCTCTCCTCTATCGTCCCGGTATCTATCGGCAGCAGGTCGGGTTGATCCCGTGCCTATGACGCCTTCGTGTTCCGGGCACGACAACCACCACCCCAGCGGTGGCTATTGATCAGGCACTGCAAACATTTTTGGCCTCACTGATGTTCGGGAAGCCGATACCTATATCCAGTGCGTAACTTCAAACTAGCAGGGGACGCGTGAGAAGATACCTGTGAGAGTTCACAGGTTTGGCAGTGTCTTTGAACGACGGGGCCTTATTTGTGTTCTGCGACGATCCGATCCCTTAACGCGACCAGTTCATCGCTGAAGCGCACATCGTAGTCCTGTTCGGGTGCGAGGGCCTTCAGCCATGTGGGCATAGCTGCCAGATTGGACATCGCCCGCTCCCGAATTTCAGTTAACGAAGGATGCGAATGGAGGAGGGTTCCCTCCTTCATCCAGGGATGCAGCAGCGGTCGGCCACCATCCGGGGCGAGTTCATGATCCAGCGTCACCAGATCGTGATCGAAGTCGCCAAAGCGATAAACCGCCTTCTTGCCGGGCCAGGTGCTTTTGCTGCCGGCGATCTTCATGCGGTCATCGTCATCGCCGGGCAGATCGATCCAGCTGAGCTTGTAGACGGCACCGATCACACCACCGATATAGTCGCTTTCGATCGATCCAAGTCCAACGGCAAGATTCCCGCCGACACCAAAGCCGTCGATGGGTGCACCGGTCGCGAGCAGATCTTGCGCCTTGAACTCATCGAGATCGCCGCTGACCAGAACCTTTACGTCACCCATGCCCGCGGTCACCAGTCGGGACTTCACCAGCCTTGCCCATGCAGCCAGGTCGCCGGAATCGATGCGCACGGCCATCAGCGTATGACCAGAACCGTTTGCGGCCTCTTCTTTGGCGGCTGTGATCGCGTTATCGATACCCTGATCAACATCGTACGTGTCCAATAGCAACATGTACTTGGGCATGAGCCTGGCAATTTCGCGGAAGGCGGTCAACTCGTCCGGATAAGCCTGCACAATCGCGTGGGGAATGGTGCCGCTGCTGGGAATGTTGAATCGGTGGGCGGCCTCGACGTAGCTGGTTGAATCCGTGCCACCGATATAGGCGGAGCGTGTTGCCCATATTGGCTCATGTGCCCGCCGGAATCCGAAATCGGCATAGCTGCAGTTACCGACCGTCGTGCGAATCCGCGCCGACTTGGTCGCGATGAGGGTACCGATACCCAGGGCGCGTAAAAGTCCGGCTTCCAGCAGCATCCCCTGCACAAATGACGCCTCGACGCGTAGCAGTGGTTGATGCGCGAACGCTATCTCTCCCTCGGCCATGGCGTAGACATCGCCGGTGAATCTGAACGCGCCCAGCATCTCGAAGAATTCGTCTTCATACGGTTTGATAGTGCGCAGCCACGCCAGTTGTTCGCGTGTGAAGCGGAAGTTCCCAATGAATTCGGCAGCGGGTTCGAGGCCGGCGGTCAACATATAGCCGCCGCGGAATGGTGTGCCGCGCGTGAAGAGTTCGAAGGCGCTGGGAGCGTTGTAACCGCTTTTCCAGGCGAGATACGCTGCGTCTATGTGATAGAGATCGATATCAAAAGCGGTGGTTCGCGCGTCCGGCATGTCTGCTCCGTGGTCGTGCTGGAGGTTCGGTTGTGAGAATAGTATCGTTACGTTTCGCCGCAGGTGCTACAGTTTCTCCAGAGAAAGTGGAGAATCATCTGTGCTACCGATCATCGGCGCCCGCGACTATATCGAACCCCTCGGATATGTGCTCTTCGATTGTCCGCAGTGTCAACGCGAACGCGTCTTCAGTATCTACGAAACAAAACGAAAGCTCACGCTTTACTTCGTGCCGACCATGAATGTGCGCAGTCAGGCGGTGATGGAGTGCACTGCCTGCCACAATCGTTGGGGTATCCCCGATAACGAGAAGCAGGCTGTTTTCGCGAATATCATGACGCAGGAGCAAGTAACCCAGCGCATGTTACGTGCCCAGATCGCTGCCATGCAACCACCGCGGCAGCCACCGCGCGCGCGTACCTATTACCAGATTCTGCAGGTCGATCAGGAAGCCGAACGCGATGTGATCGAGGCTGCGTTTCGGCGATTGGCGATCAAGTACCACCCGGATACGTCTGAAGATCCGGCCGCGGCCATGCGCATGCGCGAGATTCTGGAGGCCCGGGATTTGCTGCTGGATGAAACTCGCCGCCGCCAATACGATGCCTCGCTTGGTATCGTGCGGTATGTCGAAGCCCTTCGCCCCGGAGATGTGTAGACCACAGTTTTTACAGAAGTTGATCGTCGCTCTCAAGATATCTGGGGTTATTTGCGTCTTTGCCGGTAGTGGCGTGCCTCGTGCACGCCCGGGCAGACACGTTGGGTGTTGATCCTCCGCCACCCGGTGGCCATGAACGCCACCACTACCGATGGAGAAGACACTGGCTCAATACCCACAAAGACCGCTTTAGGTCAGCAGAATGAATTCCGGGATGCCGTAGACTGGATCCTTGCGCTGCTCGATATCGGGTCCGTACTTCGCGACTAGCTCGTGCACGGTTTGCTGAATCTGCCTGGCAGCATCTTCTACGTGCGCGCTCCAGACTGGATCGAGTCGACCGGATTCAAGCTCTGCCTCGTACTCGTCGCGATCAAGCTCGGTAACGGTGCCATTGAGATCAATCCAGAGATCCAGCTCGAGATCGATATCGGCGTAGTAGTTGCTGCGGATCTCCTCCAGCGGTTTCGAGAAGTTAACGTAGTAGCCGATGGTGCGATTGTCGTCGGCCACGAACCGCAGTAACGAAAACCACCTGTCCGGGAAGAACCATTGCTCGGCGAAACGTCGCTGCACGATATCTTGTCCGGCAGCGGTAACGATGGTAGCTTCGCGGGGGCGGAAGAAGCGGAAGCCATGGCGGAGAATACGACGCTCGACGCCATCCACCGAAACGGTGAACCAGCCGCCGTTGATCTCATATTCCCAGCTGGCACCTCGCAGCTTCTCCTTGCGGTAATAGAGCCGGGTGCCAAATGTATCGAAATGGGGCTTTGCGGTCATGCTCGTGCCCGCTTTCTTGGACGCTTCTCTGCCAGATCCTGCGGGCTTCCGAGCGGGGATTTCGCGGGCAAGCCTACTCGCCGAGGGTAGGTGCCTGGTGTTGCCTGATCCTTGCGGACCAGCACAAGACGGGTGCTGACATCGGATCCGACCTGCTCCAACTCATCGTAAGAGACGATCGTCCCGCCCAGTTTCCCGGCGGCTTTGCGGGCGATCCCGAGTTCTTCCTCGATATCGTTGCCCTTGGGCAGTACCAGCCATCCCTTCATGGAGACGAAGGGTAATCCCAACTCCATCAGGGCGGAGAGTGATGTGACCGCTCGCGCGGTCACCAGATCATAGCTATTGCGCCAGTTGATATCGTGACCGAGTTCCTCGGCACGTCCCTGTACTGCGCGCACATTCTCTAGTCCAATGGCTTCAATCACATCGCGCTGGAAGATAACCTTCTTGCCAGTCGCGTCCAAAAGCGTAAAGCTCAGTTCCGGCATGGCGATGGCCAAAATCATGCCGGGAATACCGCCACCGCTCCCGAGATCCATGATGTTGCCACTGCCCGCGTGCTGCTGGACGAAGGGCACGAGTCGCAAGCTCTCAAGGATCAATCGGCGTTCGATACCATCGCAATCGCGCACGGCTGTGAGATTCACATGGCGATTCCGCTCCAGCAAGAGATCGCGATAGCGCAGCAGTTGGTCGATCTGCTCGCTGGTGAAATCCAGATTGAGCGGTGCCACAATCTCGGCAAACTCCGCCGCGCTCCGGGCTGCCATCTTCTGCATGGTGGGTGTCAACTCAGTCGATTCCATCAGCTATTGGCGGCCTGCCCGACGATGTGAGGTGCCACGGAGCGGTTGGCCTGAACCAGGATCGTTGCGTTTTCAACAATTGCATCCACGCTCAACCCAGCCATCTCACGGAGTCGTCCCTGACTGGCCTGATCAAAGAACTTGTCGGGCACTCCCAGCGTTTTCACCGGGCAGCGCTTGTCATGAGCGCTCAAAAGCTCAAGGATGGCACTGCCAAAACCGCCAGCGATAACGTTCTCCTCGATCGTGATAATGCCGCCCGTCGTATCTGCCAGCTGGAGGATCAGTTCCTCATCCAATGGCTTCACAAAACGAGCGTTCACAACGGTGGCATCGTAACCAAGCTCGTGCAGGCGATTTGCCGCTTGCACAGCTGCTGGCACCATTGCTCCGACCGCGATCAGGGAAACATCCTTGCCTTCGCGCAGCACTTCGGCCTTGCCAATTGGCAGCGTGGTCATTGGTTGATCGCAATCGGCACCAACTCCGGCACCGCGTGGATAACGTACGGCTATCGGACCCTGCTCATACGTCACTGCAGTGGCGAGCATGTTCCGCAGCTCGGTTTCGTCTTTGGGTGCCATCACCACCATATTCGGGATGATGCG
>JAGQGU010000092.1 GCA_020432165.1 Thermomicrobiales bacterium | reverse complement strand
TTTCATCAAGTGGAGCGGGCTTTCCGTCGGGGAGCGCTCCGCGGAGATTCCCCATGTAATAGGCGACGATAGACTCGGGGGGCTCGATAATGACGAGCTCGCGAAGCCAGGGCTCGCCCCAGCCGCGGGCAGGGGCATTGTCTAGGCTCCAGTTCTGATAGTGCCAGGAACGGATAACGCCATCTCGCTTGAGCGTGTCTAGGAGCTTCCCTAATCGTTGCTGGGTACGTCCCGGTCTCGTCGTATCGAGTTCTAATCTCGCTTCCTTCAGGAGAGTGGAGACGCGATAGGGCTTGCTATAGGTGCCCTTCGTAGAGCGGATTTTCCATTGCCAGGAGAGATACCGCCCCAGGAGCTTCTCCGGCTCTTGACGATGGTGGTTATAGCGCAAGATTTTTGCGTCAATGAGTGCGGTTTGTCGCCCAGGCCCCCAGAGATAGAGCATAAACGCGGGCCCTGGGAGAAGGCGGATACGGTCTACATCAAGCGAGCCATCGAGTCGGCTCTGGCCCATCAAAGTGAGAAAAAAGGCGGGCCCTTCCACGCCCCGGCGCGTCTCACGTCGCCCCGGTTTCGTCTTGCTTCCGTTATCACGATAGAACGAGAGTTCGTGCATATGCAGATGCAAGTGAGAGACGCGGCGGAGAGAATCGGCGTGCTCTTGGCGTTGCTCTGGCTCATAGCCTCCGCGTCGACCGGAGCCGCCCTTCTTGGGTTTGAGCCCGCGGAGTTGGGGGAAGGTATCAAGGTCTATGGTTATGAAGTCTTCCGGATGCCTAGCGTTTTGCATCCATAAGATGCACAAGGCATCGAGCATGTCAGCATCAAGCTGGGAGAGTTCTTTCGTTTGCTGATGCATTTGGCGAGCGATACTCTCCATCTCGTCAGCGGGGAAGATGGCGTTTCCCTGGGGCTTCATTTCTACGAAGCCCTTCGCGTCGCTCTCGTCAATGGTAGCGAGCGGGAAGACGTTCCCTTCGTGATACTGGAAGGCTTCCGGGTTCATGCTGGAGCGGAGCCCGTATAGCATCGCCGGTGCTCCCGTTGATAGATACGTAGACTCCGCTTGCTCGATAGGCTCTGGAAGCCCCGGAGCGGCTCCTGGGCGGGGTGTAATGAGTTGCTCTTGCTGGGGCAACGGGGGAGCGTCGCTTAGGCGACGCTTGGGCGCTTGCTTAGGTGACTTGGTAACGGGGGTACGGCTCGCCATCATCAACTCCCCCAGCCGCGGATAAGCTGAAGCTCGTCTTCCGTTGTGGGAGCTTCCGTCGGCATTGGCGCGGGCTCTATTTCTTCCAGGTTAGTAAGCACATTGATTTCCGGATGCTCTAGCCCCTGGAGTTTATAGAAGGCTTGACGGAGCTCCCAGTCTTCGTTAGCTTGCTCCCACAATGCAGTGAAGCGCTCCGCTTCTTCCTGGGTGCTTTCGATAATGGCGCGTATTTCGGGCCATACTGGGTCTTCTCCATAGAACTCATCTCGCTGGATTATCTCCAGGGCCTCGATAATTCCATTGAGACGGGCTCGCTCTGAAGCATGGGCGTGGGCGGCGTCAAGCATAAGAGGTGGCTCGAAGCGAGTTTTGTAGTATTTCTCCCGGAGCTCTTCCGTTCGCTTCTCATCTCGTTTGAAGTCTTTACTCGTTAGCGGGGGCTCCAGGCTCCCTATCTCATCGCGGGCACTCTGGGGAATAGTCGGGAGCATGGGGAGCCGTCGGAGCATTTGCTCTCGCTCCTGCTTCACGAAGTCGGCTTCGCTATCCGGGTGAATATCCCACTCCGGCCCTAGCATTGCCTGGAACATATGCAGCATGGGGACATTGAAGGATGCTCCCCCTATGTCGTATGCCTCTTCCGTTGTGCCTTCGCCCCAGTCAGTCAGCA
>JAGQGU010000025.1 GCA_020432165.1 Thermomicrobiales bacterium | reverse complement strand
ATCATGTTCTTGATGTAGTCAGCGTGACCCGGGCAGTCCACGTGCGCGTAGTGACGGGCATCGGTCTCGTACTCAATGTGCGAGGTGGCGATGGTGATACCACGCTCCCGCTCTTCCGGGGCGTTGTCAATGCTGTTGAAGTCGCGTACCTTGGCCTGTCCCTTCATGGACAATACCTTGCTGATCGCCGCCGTCGTGCTGGTCTTGCCATGGTCCACGTGACCAATCGTCCCCACGTTTACGTGCGGCTTTGTCCGCTCAAACTTTGCCTTACCCATTGATTGGTTCTCCTGAGCAAACGTTGCTCATACAAGTAGCCCGCTGATCGGTCAGCGGGCACAACAGCCCATTATACCGCATTAGTCCCGATTTGCCTTGGCAACGAACTCGTTGGCCAGGCTCTGCGGAAGTGGTGCGTAATGATCGAACTCCATGGAGCTCATCGCGCGCCCCTGGGTCATGCTGCGCAGATCCGTGGTGTAGCCGAACATGCTGCTCAGCGGCACGAATGCGTTGATCACCTGGGCGCCAGCGCGCTCTTCCATACCGGAGATCTGGCCGCGGCGAGCATTGATATCGCCAATCACATCACCCATGAAGTCATCGGGTGTGGTGATTTCGACCTTCATCATTGGCTCGAGAATATCCATCCGACCCTTCTGCACCATCTCGCGTACGCAGAGACGGCCAGCGATCTTGAAGGCCATTTCCGAGGAGTCCACATCGTGGTAGGAACCATCCACGAGGCGAGCCTTGACATCCACGATCGGGAAGCCAGCCTTACCGCCGCTCTGGAGGGATTCCTGAATACCCTGATTGATCGGGTTGATGAATTCGCGCGGAATCGATCCACCCACAATCGCATCAACAAACTCGTAGCCAGCACCACGCTCCTGCGGCTCGAACTCCACTACGGCGTGACCGTACTGACCCGAACCACCGGTCTGGCGCTTGTGCAGACCAACCACCTTCACCGGAGTGGTGATGGTTTCGCGGTAGGCAACCTGCGGGCGACCAACGTTGGCTTCCACGCGGAACTCGCGCATCATGCGATCGACCATGATCTCAAGGTGCAGCTCGCCCATGCCGCTGAGCACGGTCTGACCCGTCTCCTCGTCGGTGCGAACACGGAAGGTCGGATCCTCCTGCGCGAGTCGGCCGAGCGCTGCGGACATCTTGTCCTGATCGCTGCGGGTCTTCGGCTCAACGGAGATGGAGATCACCGGTTCCGGCACATTGATGGTCTCGAGCACAATCGGCGCGGCCGGATCGCAGAGGGTATCACCGGTGGTGGTGTTCTTCAGACCGATGACGGCGCAAAGATTACCAGCGGAGACTTCCTGCACTTCCTCGCGGTGATTGGCATGCATGAGCAGCAATCGACCGATGCGCTCGCGGTTGTCCTTGGTGCTGTTCAGCACGTAGGAACCGCTCTTGAGCGTACCGGAGTAGACGCGGGTGAAGGTCAGCGAACCAACATGCGGATCGGTTGCGATCTTGAAGGCGAGCGCGGCCAACGGCGCATCGACGCTCACTTCGCGCGTGATCTCTTCTTCCGTCTTCGGATCGAGACCAGCGGTCGGCGGCAGATCGAGCGGGCTCGGCAGATAGGCGACGATGGCGTCCAGCATCGGCTGAACACCCTTGTTGCGCAGCGCGGTACCGCAGAGAATCGGCACGATCTCGCTGGCCAGTGTGGCCTTACGAATACCTGCGACGAGCTGCTCGTTGGTGATCTCCTCACCCTCGAGGTAAGACATCATCAGGTCTTCGTCGGTTTCCGCGACATTCTCGATCAGGTTCTGGCGGGCAGCGTCGGCAGCATCCTTAAGATGCTCCGGAATCTCGCCAACCAGAATGTCGGTGCCAACATCATTGGTATAGATGATGGACTGCATGCTGATGAGATCGATCACGCCCTGGAAGTCGTTCTCGGCACCGATCGGAATCTGCACAGGAGCCGGCTTCGCCTTGAGGCGATCAACGATCATCTGCACGGTGCGCTCGAAATTGGCACCGGTGCGGTCCATCTTGTTCACGAAACAAATGCGCGGCACGCCGTACTTGTCGGCCTGACGCCACACGGTCTCGGACTGCGGCTCCACACCAGCAACGGCATCGAAGACCACCACGCCACCATCGAGCACGCGCATGGAGCGCTCTACCTCAACGGTGAAGTCGATGTGACCTGGGGTATCGATGATATTGATACGCGTGTTGACGCCATCTTTTTCCCAGAAGCAGGTAGTAGCGGCGGAGGTGATGGTGATACCACGCTCACGCTCCTGCTCCATCCAGTCCATAACGGCGGCACCTTCGTGGGTTTCGCCGGCTTTACGCACACGCCCGGTATAGAACAGGATGCGCTCGGTAGTCGTTGTTTTACCCGCATCAATGTGGGCAATGATACCGATATTGCGTGTGTTCTTGAGGGCCTCCTCGGGCGTGGCCCCATTCGGAAAACTCATCAATCCTAATCCTCGCGAGGCACAGATATGTGCCATTTCCTGTGAATCGAACACCTTCGTTCGGTTCGTGCAATGTGAGCAATGCTCACAGAAAGCTCATCGGGCGCCGGAGCGCGATGATACATGCGGGCGGAATCCGCCCATATCCCGGGCTGCCGCCAGAGGAGCAAACCTCCGGAGAGGTTCTACACGCGGAAGTGCGAGAAGGCGCGGTTTGCCTCAGCCATGCGGTGAGTATCCTCACGACGCTTGATCGTGGCACCGGTGCCATTGAAGGCATCGAGCAGCTCGTTGGCGAGCTTCTCGCTCATGCTCTTGCCCGGGCGAGCCTTGGCCGACATCAGAAGCCAGCGGAAAGCGAGGCTGGTGCGACGCTGTCCTTCGATCTGTACTGGCACCTGATAGGTAGCACCACCCACACGGCGTGGCTTGACTTCCAGCAGCGGAGTCGCGTTCTGGATCGCCTGCTCGAAGACTTCGAGTGCATCGCGACCGGTGCGCTCCTGAATGCTCTGCAGTGCGTCATACACGATCTTCTCGGCAAGACCCTTCTTGCCGCGCTGCATGACCTTGTTGATGAATCGCGCCACCAGCTCGCTGTTATAGCGGGCATCCGGGGTGGGTACGCGACGTTCGACTTTCGCTCGTCTGGGCATGTGTACTCCTGCCTCAATACTCCGATCGCTCGTCGGATCCGGGTGCTGTATGCCTTCGAATCCCTAATGCGTTCGGTTGTCATACCAGCCATCAAGCGGACCCTGCATAAGGCCACCTGGCTGGATTGTTTTCACTATGCCTGCTGTCAAAAGCGACAGAAGGCGGACAAAGCAACAAACTACGTTTCTTCTCAGGTTCGCAAGCTGCAAGAGCATCCAGACACACGAAAAAGCGGAGGCAACCGGAACTCGGTTCCCTTTCCGCTCTTCGTTATCTCAGCTCACTCAGCGCCGCCACTACTGGCGGCAGCTCCCATTGACTGCACCTCACTGGTGCTAGGCCTTGGGCGCCTTGGCTCCGTACTTCGACCGCGCCTGCTTGCGGTTTTCAACACCGCGAGCATCAAGTGCACCACGAACGATGTGATAGCGGACGCCTGGAAGATCCTTCACACGGCCACCGCGAATCAGCACCACACTGTGCTCCTGAAGATTGTGTCCTTCACCCGGAATGTACGCCGTAACTTCGACGCCGCTCGACAAGCGAACGCGGGCGATCTTGCGCAGTGCCGAATTGGGCTTCTTCGGCGTCATGGTTTTGACCTGGGTGCACACACCACGCTTCTGCGGCGCATAGGTCGCGCTGCGGAGTGTGCCACTGTAGCGGCCCATGCTGCTGTTAGTAAAGCGCAGGGCTGGGCTCTTGGTCTTCTTCTTGACGCTCTTGCGGCCCTTGCGAACCAACTGATTGATCGTCGGCACGAAAAGCTCCTGACCGTGTTGAATGACATCGTGCTCAGGGGGACATCCCCTGCTGCGATCTCACCAGACACGATGCTGGTAAACGATAGATGCTTTGTAGCCTTGGCAACTCTCTCGGCTGATGGGCATCATCAAACGATGCGGCCACCTCGCAAGGTGACCACGGCTATGAATAATAGCCGATTACCTGCCGCTGTACAACCCATATATAGAGCAGATAGAGGGAACGATAGCATCGATTTCGAGCTTTCGGGAGTACTATGGGCACGACACAGGATGTTGCCATGAACGGTCCACTCTCGGAAACCATACTCACTGAGGCTGCTGTCGTTGTCGATGGTCTCACCGTCAGACGAGGCAAAGCGACGGTCTTCTCCAACCTTTCCCTCTCCATTCCTCGAGGAGAGATCACCGGGGTGCTCGGTCCCTCGGGTGGCGGCAAGACGACGCTGCTACGCGCCATTGTCGGTGTGCAACGGATACAGGGCGGCACGGTGACCGTGCTGGGCGAACGCGCTGGCAGCGCCACGATTCGGCACCGTGTGGGTTACGCCACACAGGAAGCATCGGTGTATCGTGATCTCACGGTTGAACAGAATCTGCGCTACTTCGCGCGAGTCCTTGGTGTCTCTGCGGATGAAGTGAACCGGGTGATCGATCTCGTCGATCTCCGCGCGCAGACACATCAAGGCGTGGAATCGCTGAGTGGCGGACAACGAAGTCGCGTTTCGTTAGCGATCGCGATGCTTGGAAATCCGTCTGTTTTGGTGCTGGATGAACCCACAGTGGGACTTGATCCCGTATTGCGGGCCGATTTATGGGATCTCTTCCGCTCTCTGGCTGCCAATGGGACAACCCTCATTATCAGTAGCCATGTTATGGATGAGGCCATGCGTTGCGATCGTTTGCTACTCGTGCGCGAGGGCGAGATCATCGCGGATACAACGCCAGATGCACTTCTCGCCGACACGGGTCAGGACAATCCGGAAGCGGCATTTCTCACCCTCATTCGCCGGGAGGAAGCATGACGATCACACGAACGCTGGCAACGGCCGACCGCGTGCTACGACAACTCGCCCGCGATCATCGCTCCATCCTCCTGCTTCTGGTGATGCCAAGCGCACTCATCGGCCTCTTCGCCTGGATCGCCGTGGATCAGCCAACGCTCTTCCAGGCATTCGGACCACCCGTGCTGGTGCTCTTCCCATTTATTCTGATGTTCGTTGTTACGAGCGTGACCACGTTACGAGAGCGACGCACTGGCACGCTGGAACGCCTGATGACCACACCGTTGGGCAAAGGTGATTTCATTGCTGGATACGGAATCGCCTTCGGACTGATGGCGTGTCTGCAGGCGATTATCACGGTGACCTTCGCTGTCTGGGTGTGTGGCCTGAAGGTTGCCGGTCCCGTGTGGTGGCTCGGAATCGTCGCCGTCGTCGATGCTCTCCTGGGAACGGCGTTGGGACTGCTCGCCAGTGCCTTTGCACGCACAGAGTTTCAGGCGGCGCAGCTGATGCCCGCCATCACCTTCCCGCAGATCCTGCTCGGCGGATTCTTTATGTCGCGGGACAATATGCCGCCCCTACTCTCCGCCATCTCAGACTGGTTACCGCTGAGCCACGCTGTGGATGCGGTGAAAGCTGTAGCCCGTGGCGATGACTGGAGCGATGTGGCGCGCAGGCTCATCATTGTCTGCGCCTATGTCGTGCTGGCGATCGTGTTAGCCTCTTTCACCTTGAGACGACAAACGGAGTGAGGGGAGCGAGCCTGCTCCCCTCCTCTCATCTGTCCGATACACCGGCCGCGCGTTCCAGTTCCGCAAGCTGGCTGATATCAGTTTGCCAGCGTTCATCCGGATCCGGATTCGGCAGGGATGAGAGCAAGAGTTGCGTATAGGCGTGCTGCGGATTATGCAGCACATCGTCAACGTTCCCCGTCTCCACAACCTCACCCTTGCGCATGACCATGATATCGCCACCCAGATAGTGGGCCGCGCTAAGATCGTGCGTGATAAAGAGGGTGCTGATGCCATCGTTGTCACGGAAATCGAGCAAAATATTCATCACTGTGGCGCGAATAGCGACATCCAACATCGAGATGGCTTCATCGGCAATGATCACTTTCGGACGGATCAGGTGTGCACGGGCCAACATCACACGCTGGCGCTCGCCACCACTAAGCTGATGCGGATAGCGTCCCAGCACATCGGCCGGCCGCAACCCCACTGCCTGCAAACTCGCTTCAACCTTCTCCCGTTGCTCGTTCTTGCCATTGGCGAGTTTGAAGCGACTGAGGATCATATCGAAAACGTGATTGATCTTGTAGAACGGATTGAAGATACCGTAGGGATCCTGAAAGACAGCCTGCACTTCCTTGCGGTATTGGCTGCGTTCATGCTTGCCCAGTTTGGCAATATCCTTACCGCGCCAAAGTGCCTCTCCATAAGTGGGATGCTGCAAACCAAGAAGTGTTCTGGCCACCGTGGTTTTGCCTGAGCCACTCTCCCCCACAATACTGATGATGCGGGCAGGTTCCGCGGCCAGTTGGAGATTGATATCCTTGTTCGCTACGTTCTCCATCACACCACTACCGAAGACCGTGGTGACGTTCCGTAGCTCGAGAATGTTCTCAGTCACGATCCGCCCCGCTTCCATAGAGATGGCAAGAAACCATCCGATCCTCGGTCGATGTCTCTACCTGGTTCAACGCCTTCACTCGCTCATCAGACAATGAGACTAACTGTGGTGGTATCTCGGCACACTGTGGCATGGCATATTGACAACGGTTATGGAAGCGACATCCCTTCGGCCAGTTGTCCGGGCTGGGAGTAACTCCGCGAATGCCGTCGATACGCTGGCGCGTAGCCGTAATTGTCGGAATCGCATCGGTGAGCCCTTTTGTGTACGGATGCAGTGGAGCCTTCAACATCGGTCGGACTCCGCCGGTCTCGACGACCTGACCGGCATACATGATAGCCAGGCGATCAACCAACTCGGCGTGAACCGCGACATCGTGGCTCACCATAATGATGCTCACACCCATCTCGTCGCGCAAACGCATCAATGTCGCGAGGATACGCCGCTGCACGTTGACATCGAGCGCGGTGGTGGGCTCATCGGCAATGATGATGCTTGGCTCCATACTGATACCGATGGCGATAATGACACGCTGCTTCATACCGCCAGAAAGCTCGTGCGGATAGAGACGCATGACCCGCTTGTCCAGGCCCACCTTTTCCAGCAGCTCAGGCACCTTTGCCCGCGCTTTGCTCTTGCTCATGCCGTGGCTGACCATGCCATCGACGATCTGATCAGCCACACGCATGGTTGGGCTAAGCGAATTCATGCTGCCCTGCGGGACGTAGCCGATCTCGCTCAGACGCACGCGCGCCATTTGGTGAGGAGACAGGGCAGCGAGATCCATCACCTCGCCATTGCGGGCGTGATAAAGCACCTGGCCGCCGAGTTGCCGATTCGAGAAGCGATTAATGCCGAGAATAGCTTCCACCAGCGTGGTTTTCCCTGAACCCGATTCGCCGGCGATACCGATAATCTCGTTCCGTCTGATGGTGAGATTGGCACCGTCAACTACGCGAGCGAGACCACCGTTCTTCAGACGAAAGTGGACGTCCAGATCTTTCACTTCAAGGAGTGGCTCATCCGAGGTAGTCGGCCGGAACGCTGATTGTACCTGTGTATCTGTCATCGTTCCCACCTCAGGCGCCGCTACGCAAGCGAGGATTGAAGAACTCTTCCATCCCCTGGCTCATGAGCGCGAGTCCATAAAAGAGCATGATCAGACAGAAGACCGGGGCGATAAAGATCCACTCTTTCCCCATGCTAATCACACCATAACCGAGCGCCTCGCTGATTAAGCGACCAAGATCCATCTGACTGCTGGGTCCAAGACCAATCACGGTCAAACCCACCAGGGCAAAGGCCGAGCCGACGGAGGCCTGGGCGAAACCGATGGCCACAAAGGGTGCCATATTGGGGAGAATCTCGCCGAAGATGATAGAACGATCACTCACATCCGAGATGCGCGCGAGCTCGATATAGGGTCGCTCCCGCAGACTCATGACTTGCGTGCGAATAACGCGCGCGGCGAATGGCCAACTGAACACTGCCAGCACCAGAGCCAACTTCACCGATCCCAGACTGCGGGTATTCGCCGCCAGAATGATGACCAACGGCAGGGTCGGGATCACGATGAGCATATCGGTGACTGTGCGAAGGAAGGCATCGGTGCGCCCACCCTTGTAGCCGGAAACGAACCCAACAATAACGCCCATTGCGGTGCTAAGGAGTCCGGCCAGGAATGCCACCGTGAGCGAGACGGGCAATGCCGCGAAGACCAATGCCAATACATCACGACCGTAACGATCGGTTCCAAGCCAGTTCTCACTGTTCGGATCAACGAAGATCGCATATGTGCCCGCCTTGATCGGATCGGCATCACCAATGCGCCACCGCACCAGCCAATCGCTCAAGAGCGCCAGGATGATCAAAATCAACGTGATGACCATGCCGACCTTGAACTTGCCGCTTTCGCGGACCAGTCTGCCAAGAATGCTCATCGCATCAACCTCCCGCGCCCGTGAGCTTGACTCGCGGATCGATCAATGGAAGTGTCAGATCGATGATCAGATTGATGGTCAAAACCAGAATGATCAGGATAGAAACGATAGCCATCGCGGTGTTGACATCCTTAATCAGAACCGCATCGATAAGCAGACTGCCGACACCGGGATACCGGAAGAGGCGCTCGATAAGAACATTGCCGCTCACCACACCACCTAATGCCATACCCAGTGCCGCGATCTGGGGCAACCACGCATTCCGCAAGACATAGGCAGAGAGAATACGACGCGCCGGCAATCCCTTTGCTCCGGCAAAGGTGAGGTAATCCTCACCGAGGATGCTGACGACGAGAGCACGCGTGCTCAACATCCAGTTCGCCACGGCCACAATCACTGTCGCCAGCACGGGCAAGGTGCCGTACTTAATCACACTCAGCACGAACTCCATCGACCATTCAGGGTCGAGAGCCGTATTGAAGGCACCATTTGGCGGTAACAGCTTCCATCTATAGGAAAGGAAGATGATCAGAAACAACGCGACAAAATAGGCTGGAAGGTGCGAGAATCCCAGAGCTCCGTTGGTAACAACTTCCGCCCAGGTACGATTCCGGTTCCAGCCGGTCAGCGTGCCCAGGATCATTCCCAGAATCCATCCCAGCAATGTAGCAACACCAATCAATCCGATCGTCCACGGGAGTGCCCGCATGATCAGATCGATGGCGGGGGTCGGATAGCTTAGTACCGACGGGCCCAGATCAAAATCGATCAGGAGTCGGCGGAAATAGGAGAAATACTGATGGAGCAGCGATCCATCCAGGCCAAACTCCTTTTGGTAGTAAGCAAGCATGGCCTCGTTGGTCTCAAATGTCGTGGTCGTGCCGCGCTGCTGGAGCTGTCCAACATACGCACGAATGGGATCACCTGGCAACAGCCGAAAGAAAAAGAAGGCTGCCGTGAGCGATCCCCAAAGGGTGATAAGAAAGAGACCAATACGTCTGAGAATGTATGACGCGGTTGGCGACAATCGCCGCTTCCGGCTGTGTTTATCGGGAGATGCAGGTAGCCGTCCCTCTTCCAGCACGGCCAGCTTCTCCACGCCTACGTCCATGAGATCCTCCGGAGCAGTGAGCGTACCCGGTTGGGTACGCTCACCACCGTTAGCACTCAGCAGTTGAGATGATATCTATGAGCCAGCCCGGCGCAGACCGCCAATGGTAAACATGTAGTGTCCCCACCAGCTACCGGGGATCGCATACGGATCCTCGACCGTCGGCCAGCCTTCCCACACCGCTGTGCTGAAGAATACCGGGAAGATCTGCTGCACGGAGGCCATGGCCGGAGATTCGTCCATGAATGTCTCCAGAGTGTCGTAGAACTTCTGCCGATTCTCCTCCAGTGTTGGATCAGCTGCGCGCAGTTCATCCACCTGTGCATCGAACTCCGAATTCTTGAACCGCACGGCATTGCCACGATTGGTGCGCTCACCAACCGGGAAGTAGTTCTCGCCGTGGAACCAGTTGAAGAACTGGACCGGATCAAACTGCATACCGCAAATCCAGTGGACACTGATGTCGTACTCACCCGCATCGAACGCATCCCAGTGGGCGGAACCCGGCATGGATTTCAGTTCAATATCGAGACCGGCTTCCTTTGCCGAATCGACCAACACCATACCTGCCTGGTACTCAGGGGCTGAGGTCTCCATCGGGCAGATCATGGTGAGCTTGAGCGCCTTGCCATCCAGCATGCGAATACCATCGCCATCACGCTCGGTGGCACCAATGCCATCCAGGAGTGCATTCGCGGCATCCAGGCTATGGGTCGTATCGAACTTGTCCATCACCTCATCGGGTGCCCAGGGAGCCCATCCGCCGTAGCTTGCCCACGGGTAGGAGGCGGGTACTGTGGCTGGCTGGTAAATGGTATTCGCGATCAAGTCGCGATCGATTAGGCGCTGAATCGCCCAGCGACCTTCCTTGGTGGCAAAGAGACCACTCGGAGACTCGCAGTTGACAAAGAATCCACGCGGGCAGGGATCATTGAACAGGAATCCCGAGTACTTGTCGGTCTGTCCCATGATGCTCATTTGGCTAAGGTAGTTCTGCGAGATGCGGTGGGAATCGTCGATATTCCCGGCCAGGAACTCCTGCACAGCCGTATCGATCTCCGACCATGTGCGATAGAGCACGTACTGCGGTGCGGGATCGAAGTTGGCCTTGTTCCAATAGTTCGGGTTCTTCTCCCACAGATAGTACATCTTGGTGGAGCTGGCTTCTTTCAGCGTGTATGGGCCTGTCTGTACCGGTGGGTTGCTCTTGAAAGTGGTGGGATCCTCGCCTTCCCAAATGTGGCGCGGCATGATCCGCAAACCATCCGAAATGGTTCCAGCCAGGAAACGATAGTGGAAGCGGGTATCTGGCTCTGCCCAGGTCCAGGTGATGTTGTGCTCATCATCGGCCGTGATCGAAAGGAAGTTCTCCATCCCGGCCGCACCATTCAGTGTGGGATTATCGGTGAGCATTTGCTGGGTGAAGAGAATATCGTCTGTGGTGAATGGTTCACCGTCGTTCCAGGTGACACCTTCCTGAATGGTGAGCGTGCAGGCGGTGTAGTCGTCGTTGTACTTCCACTCCTTGCCCAACCACGGCGTGGTCTCACCGGTGAGGTAGTTCACATAGAAGAGCATTTCCCGGCAGGTGGAAACAAGACCATAGTCATAGGCCTCACCATTGGCGATGAACGGGTTGAAGCTATCCCAGATATTGGTACCGGATTGCTCGATGACCAGGGTCTCCTCACGCGGAGTGGGCAGGTTCGCATCCTGCGCAGCAACCTTGCTGACCGATCCGGGCAGGCCGACCATGAGCGCAGCCGAACCGGCCGCGGAGGCTCCGACGAGGTTGCGTCGGCTGATCTGATGTTCTCGAGAATTGACCACGACTCGCTCCTTGTATCTCATGGCGATGCGGTTTCCGCGCCGATCGCCCACCACGCATGCTGAAATCGATTGCATATCATCCGTAACTGTAGGAGATTCACGCGCCGTGTCTTGCAATCGATTACATCGTATACATGCTACCACACGCAGCATACGCGGTACACCCGGTTCGACGTGTTTTCCTCTACATGATTTTTCGGTTCTGTTCTATGCTAGAGAAGGTCAACGATGCCCAGCTGAATCATTCCACGCACACAAGGAGTCCGCCACATGGCGCGTCTGTTCAAGGTTGGCATCAGTGGTGCCGGTGTTATCGGCGCCACACATGCAGAAGCACTCTCCCATCTTGATAACGTGAGGTTGGTCGCGGTGGCCGAGCCTCGGGAAGCGGCGGGCAAAGCATTCGTGGAGAAGTGGGGTGGCACTCACTACACGAGTTACCCGGATATGCTGGCAAAGGCAGATATCGATCTCGTCGTGGTCGCCACACCAAGCGGACTGCATCCCGATCAGGTGATTCTGGCGGCGCAACATGGCAAACACGTCATTACCGAGAAACCGATGGCGATCACCAAAGAAGGCCTGGATCACATGATCCAGGCTGTCGATGATGCCGGTGTCAAACTCGCGGTGATTTTCCAGAACCGTCTGAGTACGGATGTGGTTCGCGTCAAGCGAGCCCTGGAGCAAGGCGCATTCGGTAAACCGATCCTGGCGAATGGCACCATGTACTGGCATCGAACGCAGGAGTACTACGACGCTAACGGTGGTTGGCGCGGCACCTGGGCACTGGATGGCGGTGGCGCGCTGATGAACCAGGCGATTCATACAATCGACCAACTCCAGTGGCTTATGGGAGGTGTCCAGGAAATCAAAGCCTTCACCGGCACGCTCAATCACGAGATTGAAACCGAGGATGTCGCTGCTGCCGCATTTATCTTCTCAAACGGTGCCCTGGGCACATTGGCTGCTACCACCTGCTCGCTGGACGATCAGGGACCACGGATCGAAATCATCGGTACCACGGGTCGAGTAACCTTGCGTGCCAACATCATCACCGAATGGGTCAGCGATTGTTCACATGATGATATTGCCCTCACCGAGCATGATCATGCGCTGGTGGACGACTGGCGAGCAGATGAGCCCTGGGTGATGGGTCACCAGCGACAACTCCGCGCGATTTTCGATGCGATAGAGAACAACGAACAGCCGTACGTTGCGGGTGGAGAAGCGCGGGCGGCGGTCGATGTCATCCTTCGTATCTATCAGGATGCGAATGGCTGAGATCGAGATTCGAGCTGCACACACCAGAGAGGCTGACGAACTCACCGCCATCGCGATCCGCAGTAAAGCTCACTGGGGATATGCAGATGAGCTACTGGAACTGTGGACAGATGATCTCACCGTTGATCCGGCGCAGTGTGACGATCAATCCATCTGGCTGGTAACAGTCGATGGCGTTATCGCGGGCTTTGGCGAGATCGAATGCCATGGTGAGACCGCCCGACTCGATGATCTCTGGATCGATCCTCCGTTCATGAAGATGGGTCTGGGACGAATGCTGCTCGAGCACCTGCTGGGTGTCGCTGACTCACACGGTTGCACGCGGGCTGAGTTCGAGGCGGAGCCGCATGCGGTCGGATTCTATGAACACATGGGTGCGCGGATAGTTGGGGAGTACGTATCGACATCGGTGCCCGGCAGGGTACTACCAATCATGCGCATCGAGATTCCCTCTACTACAATCTCCACAGATGGGATCTGAGTCGCTGCAGGCGGATATCCTTAAGGATTCGCCCCGACGTGACCAGGGACAGCAACCGACCACCGTTGGAGGATGAATGAAATACGCGCTCTTTACCGTCTCTTCGCCGACAATCACCCTGGAAGAACTCGCACCACAACTGCACGAGCTTGGCTACGATGGCTGGGAATTGCGAGTAACGGACGAACCGCCGAATCCACGCGGAATGGATTTCTGGCACGGCAATAGATGCACGATTCCGGCTACTAACTTCGCGGCGAATGTTGAGCGCCTCAAGATGTTGCAGTCTGCCAACAGTCTGGAGTTGATCAACCTCGGTACATATGTGCGCAGCGATTCCCCGTGGGAGGAGATCGAGCAGGCCGTCGCCAACGCAGTCGCGATTGGCGCCCCAAGTCTGCGCATCAATGTGCCCGAATACTCGCCCGAGAAGGCATATATGCCGATCTGGAATCAGGCACGTGAGGACTTCAAACGGATTGAGGAGCTGGCGGCGAAGAAAGGTGTGAAAGCGCTGATCGAGACACACCACGGCACCATCTGTCCGAGTGCGAGCAGCGCTCGCATGATGGTTGATGGGCGGGATCCGAAGCACATCGGCGTCATCCATGATCTCGGCAACATGGCCTACGAGGGGTATGAGGCCTACCGTATGGGCCTGGAAATGCTCGGCGAATACCTCAGTCTGGTGCATGTGAAGAATACGACCGTTTACCCCTTCGCCACGCGGGCAGACAAAACCGTGGAGTGGCGACGCAAAGCATGGCCGGTGCATCAGGGGGTGGCGGATGTCCGCGCACTGATGCGGGCACTTATGGAGGTAGGGTACGACGGCTGGATCAGCTTCGAGGACTTTTCCACGCAAACCAAGCTGGAGGAGCGCATGCAGATCAATATCGAGTTCGTGAAGCAGATCGAAGCCGAAGAACGGGCAGCACGTAACACCGACGCTGTCCAGGTGTAGAATCGCCGCCGAAACTCTTAGGGGGAGGACATAAAGCGTAGCCCGGGGTTGGCCCCGGGCTACGCTTAAGTTTGGCACTCTGAGGTG
>JAGQGU010000091.1 GCA_020432165.1 Thermomicrobiales bacterium | reverse complement strand
GCTGCGACCCTCGACGACGTCTTCGACCGTTAGCGTCAATGCCGCGCAGTTAAGGCTGTGGCTGGCAAGTCAAGAGCGACACGCCGTGTGAGGTGCTCAAAGTGCAGCGGAACTCCCTGTATCGATGGATTGTCCGTCCAAAGACACCCATCGCACCCGGGGAGTTCCGCTGTCTGTCCAGTCTGTCACCTATCCCGTTCATAGTGGTGGTCAGGGCCCTTTCGTCCCTGGTCATCTGGGCGAGTTGACCCGAATCGTGTCCGCCGATCTCGTGGATGCCGCGCTGGAGATCGCCGGCGCAACCCAGCGCCGGGTCCGGCTACTGCCCTCGCGGGTGGTGGTGTATCTGTTGCTGGCCGGCGCCCTGTTCGCCGAAATCGGGTACCAGCAGGTCTGGGCACGGTTGGTGGCCGGCCTGGACCCGAACACCGCCACACCGGGTTCCTCGGCCCTCTCACAGGCACTGCGGCGTGTGGGTCCGGCTCCGTTGCGTGAGTTGTTCACCCTGCTGTCAGGCCCGACGCCCGGTGCCGCGCGCCGGCGTGGGCTGCTGGTCTGCGCGATTGATGGTACCTGCATGTACGTGCCCAACAGTGCTGGTAACGCCGCCGCATTCGGCCGCCAGAGCGGACGGCCCGAGGCCGCATCGGGATATCCGATGGTGCGGCTGCTGACCGTCGTGGCCTGCGGCACCCGCACCGTCATCGATGCGGTGTTCGGCTCCTACCACGTCGGTGAAACCACCTACGCCCGACAGCTGTTGCGGTCACTGACACCAGGCATGCTGCTGTTGGCAGACCGCAACTTCGCCGCCGCCACCCTCATCGAGCAGATCACCACCACCGGCACCGATCTGCTCACCCGCTGCAAAGACGGCCGCATACTTCCTCCCATCAAGGACCTGCCGGACCGAACATGGCTCACACGCATCGGATCGAGCACGGTGCGCGTCATCGATGCCCGCATCAGCGTGCGTCGCAGCAGCGGGGCCACCCATCTCGGGCACTACCGACTGATCACCACACTCACCGACGAAACACAGTACCCAGCACACGAACTGGTCGATCTCTACCATCAGAGATGGGAGATCGAAACCAGCTACATGGAACTGAAATCAACCATCGGGGCGGACGTGTCCTCCGCGCCGGCACCCCAGCCGGGATCACCCAAGAAATCTGGGCACTGCTGATCACCTACCAAGCCCTGCGAACCGCCATCGCCGACACCGCACTGGCCCACGGCCACACCCCACCAGATCGGCTCAGCTTCACGATCGCCCTGCACACCGCCCGAGACCAACTCATCCACGCTGCCACCGCCATCACCGAAACCACCATCGACCTCATCGACCTCATCGGCCAAGCCGTCCTCGCCCGACCACCCACTACCAGCACGACGACCACGTTCATCCCCACGCGTGGTCAAACGTGCCATCTCCAAACACCACGCCAAAGGCAACATCGACCGCACCAACCACACCAACACCGCCATCACCATCGAAATCCTCGACGGTTGACAACCGCACCCCAGCCCCAACTGCGCGGCATTGCCGTTAGCGTCGAAGGAAGGCGCCGTACAACCTTGCCGCTGGTTCCGGATTCCGGGATCAGCGGGTTGCGGTCGCCGGTCTGGCGACGCTCGACCGCAAACTCGCCGCACGATACCCGTGCGAGTCCACACCGTGCAGCCGTAGCCGCCTTTTCGCTCGATTTGTCCGACATGCTTGTGAAGATCCCCGATAATGCCTCAGCGCCATTTGTAACAGGTGGCAATCGGTCCGAACGGGCCGATGCGCTGGTCGTAGTACAGGTAGCTGTTCGGAGTGGCGGTAACACGGCCTTGGAATCCACCGCCCGGCCGATAGAACTCGATATTGAATGCGATCTTCGCATTGGAACGCCAGTGCACGTTCACGTAGCCTGCGCCGCTCCATCGTGCCGCAGTGTTGCCCCGAACCGTCTGCCACCCGCTCCAGTTGCTGGTCGCCAGGATCTGGCCATTGTATGCGGAAAGAGCGATCAGCTGGTATCGAATCGATTGGGTACGACCCGGCGCTGCCCAGGCGATCGGGGGTTGACCCCCAGCGACAACCACCCAGTCAGGGGACGTGTCTGCCTATGAGGATTCATCTTTCGACTTCGACTTCTCAATCTTCGAAATGAGGTCGTGAAGACCCTTAGCCCCGCCCGACATTACTGCTGCAGTTAGCAACCAATCGAGCCATCCGGGTACGACGGGGTTGGATTCGTTCTTGACGAGCAAGAGTTCAAATATTCCTACTTCGAGCCAGGAGAGCGCCAGGAATGATAAGCCAAAGCTCCACCACGCAGACAAGACTGCAAGCTCGCTTCGTGATTTCTTTAATTCTGCTTGCGCATTGGCAACTTCGGCCTTTGCGGTATCAATCTGACTCGTCGGCTTCCGCACGTCGTCTTCTGGTGCATCAGGTGCTGGCGGATTTGCGACGGGTGTGCTCGGCGTACCTGGCCCCGTGGGTGCCGGAGGTTCGTCGACCCCGGCATTCATCGCGAGCCTTAACTCAAACCGCGCGGCCTGGAGTTTTGTGATGGATTCCCTCTTCTGATTCTCGGCAAATTTAATATTCTCCCGCTTGATACCTAGCCGCCCGGAACTCAACAGCTTGGTGCTTGCGTTCACGACTTCTATCGTGAGCTCGACTACCCGCTCAATACTCTGGGTGGCGGCGTAAAGTAGGGCAAATGCTGATACTCCTGTGCTCAGGACTATTGAGTCGGGGGCATCGTGACATCCCGAGATTGCAGTGCCAGAAACTACCAGAAGGAATGCGATACCAATTCCTGCGACGTAGTACGGAAGTGCCGCATTGTCGTCGGCTGTCTTATTCTCGTCTTCGTTTGACATGATTTCTTTACCTTATACGTAACACCGCCCCGGCCTGAATTGGGGGGCGACTGACCGATCATACTGCGGGTGTGATGTCGGCGCTCCTGATGAGCACGAATCGGGTGACATCGTCGCCCAGATCTACCGATTGGAGAACGGTTCCGTCCGGAAGGATTTTGATGTGGTCGGCGGGGTGACCCGCGAACGAGGTCGTTGTGTGTCCGGTGGCTGTGAACGCCGTTACGTGGGTGGTGTAGCCGATGGTGGCGTCGCCGGTGAAGGTGGTCTTGTAAGCGGTGCCGTCGGCGTCGAATACAAGCTGATCCCAGCTATAGAGAAATGCGCCGGGCAGTTCGGTTGTGGTGTGTCCGTTCGGTGTGAAGGTCGTGACGTAGTTGGTGATTCCGCTGGAGTCGATTGTGGCTGTGAGTTGATAGACAGTGCCGTCGGGTGAGATTCGTACGCCACCGGTGGCATAGCCGGTGAGGGGCGTGGTCGTGTATCCGGTTGGGGTGATTGCGGTGACTTGGGTCGAGAAATCAGTGGGATCATCGGAGGAAGTGGTTACATAGACGATGTTGTCGGGTCCGAACAGTACTGTGCTGCGGGGGTATCCGGGAAGTGGAATGGTTGTGGCGCCGCCGGCGGTGATCGTTGTGACGGCGTAGGAGTGGTCGTCGGTGACGGAATCGTGGATGTCGATGAGTTGGTAGGCTGTGCCGTCGGGTCCGACCTGGATCGCGCCGGACGGTGTGCCCGGCAGTTGTGCGGTGTTGGCACCTCCGGGGGTGATAACGGTGACGTGAAAGCTGTAGCCGGTGGTGGTGTCACCGGTGGAGGTGACTTGGTAGACGGTGCCGTCTGCTGCGAACTGGGTGCTCTGGGGCTGGCCGAAAGAGTCGCCGTACGGAGCGCCGGGGAGCTGTGTGGCGGTTACGGTTCCCCCGGGGCTGATGGCGGTGATGAAGTAGGCGGTGTCACCGGTTGTGGAGTCGTAAGCGGCGGTGTTTTGGTACGCCGTTCCAGTAGGGCTGATCAGGGTGTAGACGGTCGGTATGCCTGGAATTGTGGTCTCCGTGGCGCCAGTGGGGCCGATCATAAATACGTGCGTGGTGATACTGCCAGAGTCGATAACGGCAGTCGTTTGGTAGATGGCGCCGTCGGGCCCGAACAAAACACTGCCAAGAGGGAAGCCTGAGAGCACAGTGTCCGTGGTTCCGGCGGGCGAAATCGCGGTGACGTGGGTCGTGTTGTTGCCGGCGTTGGCAAAATTGGTGCCGGTGGTTTGGTAGGCGGTGCCGTCGGG
>JAGQGU010000090.1 GCA_020432165.1 Thermomicrobiales bacterium | reverse complement strand
TCCTTCGACACCGGCGACATCACCGGCACCGACTTCCGCATCACCGTCGACGGCACCCAAGCCATCATCATCGCCCGACAAGCCGACGACACCTACGACATCTACCTCGGCGATACAACCACCGGCACCCACACCCTCATCTCCACCGGCACACCCCTGGACAACCCCACCAACCCGGACCTCCCCCAAGCAGGATTCGTCCCCGGCACCACCATCGCACTCATCCGCGACGGCTCCACCATCACCACCATCTCCACCACCGACGCCACCATCCTCAACCACTCCCCATCCGACTACGACTTCACCACCCCATGGCGACTCACACCCGACGGCCAATTCGCCTACACCAACAGCGAAGTCGGAGGTACCGGAGGAGCATGGACGTCGATTGAGGTTCTCAATCTGGCTACCGGATCTCTATCCAGCATCGACGTTCCTGACGCGTCGTCCAGCATCGACGTTCCTGACTGGTGGCGGGGTGCGGGTGGGGTCGTCGATGCTATTCGCTCCCGGGCGTTCGTCTACACCTCCACTGACGGGGTCACAACTCTGGTCACCCGATACGATTTCGGTGACCCGGCCAACCCTACCTCCAGCGAAATAGACGGCACGCTGCCCACGCCATTTCCGTACGAATTAATAGGGTATTCCCCGTTCGATGCGGACGGAAACTTCTACTTCACCACCTTCTCGTGGACCACTGTCGAGGGTTCACCCGATCCGGTCGCAGGCAACGCCAAGATCCACGTCATCGACCCGCAACTGACCGAAATCGACACCATTGTCGTCGCTACCGGGAACAAAGCCGTCTTCGCGGTCACTTTTGTTGACGGCACCCTCTACGCTGCGACGTCGGATTTCACAGGCAGAAGTACCACCGACATGTACCGGGTCTCCGCCGACGGCTCCGCCACGTATCTGGTGCGCGGATTCGGCTGGGGAACCAACGACCCGCATCGCATGTTCATCCTTGACAACAATGTGCCGGACGAACCGCAATCTTACAGCGTTTTCGAGCTGACCAGCGATACCCAGTCGACACCGGTTGTCGTACCCGCCAATTTAACGAGCAGCTACGTATTCGACGGAAAGTACTTGGTACTCTCGACCATAACCGGCGACGACACTCTCATCCAGATCCTCGACGTCAACGGAAACGTCACCACCGTGACGATTCCAGACGCATCGATCGCACAGTTCGACTACACCGACGA